>DATFSM010000096.1:0-122649 GCA_035262625.1 Bryobacteraceae bacterium | reverse complement strand
CCCGTTCACCTGGACCAAAGGACCCGATCAACTGCAGCGAATCATCGAAGCAACCAAAGAATACCAGGCCGCCCACCCGAAACAGCCAAAACGGCGGGCAGCCCGAAATACTAAAAAGGATTAACTGTACGATGTACTAGTGTGATGTTTCTGAGAATGTGGTCGAGCCAGACGATGGTGGCACAGGCTTCAGCCTGTGGGTTTTCGGCTGCCGGATTAGTACAGCGCGGCTCGTGCGGCCGCCACGCATTCATTCGATGTCGGAATTCACCGATGCTTATCGAAGATCCTGTGTTTACGCGATCTTGTCCGTGAGGTCCGCCTCATCAGGCTACTGAACTTCGATGGAGTCGCTGTACCGAACATAGAACCCGCGTTTGCCATCGTGACAGTATTCGGCATTGCAGCCGCCCAACTGTCATGATGTGAGTTTCGATGTCCCTCCAAAACCGCGTCGATCCCTTCGGTAATCTGTTCCGGACGCCCGCGTACGGCTCGATGATGGGCAATCGCGGTGGCGTGTTGCACATCAACCGGGAAATCGTCCGTCCCTACAAGAGCCGGCGCTGGATCACCTGCGTTCTGGAATTCAAGGGCCGCCGGCGAATCGTTATGACCGAGGGGCGGTACACGGAGCTGTTCTTTCTGGACGAAGCCACGGCTTTCGCGGCAGGCCATCGGCCTTGCGCGGAATGCAGGCGCGACAAGTTCAATGCATTCAGGGAGGCATGGCGGCGCGCGAAAAACCTTCAAGACCTCCCGTTCGCCGATGACATGGATTTAGCCCTGCATTCCGCGCGGATCCATAAGCGCGAAAAGGTTACGTACCAGGCCGCGATGAACTCATTGCCGGATGGCTGCTTTGTTCGGATCGAGGACCAGCCGTATCTTGTCTGGGGCGATGCAATACTGCTCTGGACGCCGGAAGGATACGCCGGGCGAAGTGCCAAACCGGATGGGACCGCGACGGTATTAACGCCGGAGCCGATTGTGGCATGCCTAAGGAACGGATACCGGCCGGAGATACGTCAATCCGCAACTGGCGGCTCGCGTGACCCCGTAAGAATGAACGGATGAATGAATTCTCTGAGACACGGCTAGAAGCGTCCCCGGCCGATGCAATCGCCGGCAAATTGGTCACGGAAACATTCGATTACGACGATGGGCGGCAGGTCACCGTATACGTCCCGCCAGTCACGTCCAAGTCGATCGTGTTCGCCGGCGACGGTCAGATGATCGCCCAGTGGGGAAGGTTTCTCGAAGCGGCGGGTCTGCCCGCGACCATGATCGTTGGCGTGCATCGCGCGGCGGACGAGACGCTACGGCTTCACGAGTATTCGCCAAACCTCAACCCGAAACGGTTCGCCGCACACGAAAGATTTTTCGTCGAGGACGTTGCCGCGTGGTTGCGATCGCGTTTCGACGTCACGCTGCCCCCCGAGAATACGGCCGTGTTTGGTGTTTCCGCTGGAGGTGAACTCGCGCTCGCGCTTGGGCTGCGACATCCCGACCTCTACGGCGCGATCTTCTCAGCGTCGCCCGGCGCGGGGTACCAGCCGCCCGCCGCAATGCCGAATCGATTACCGCGTACCTACCTCGTGGCCGGCACGCTGGAACCTTTCTTCCTTGCTAACGCGGCGCGGTGGGCGTCCGCATTGCGGGATGCAAAGGCGGATGTGGTGATGAGAGAGAGGGCCGCGGGGCACGACGCCGAGATGTGGCGACTGGAATTTCCGTTGATGATCCGATGGGCATTTGGCCAGTGAGGCCAGGGCCGCGCTCTGAACGCTAATACGTCGCCGCAACCCACTTCTTCCAGAGCGCCTCATCGGTGAGCATCTTCATATATAACCCTCCGACCACCGACCGCGCCTGAAACCCGCGTTGCTTCGCGTCCTGCGTCCAATACCAGTCCGTCAACGGAACCCGCGACGGCGACTCGTTCGCGAACTTCCACGTAGGCTCGATCAGCGCATCGAAATCCTTCCGCGAATCCGCCAGCGAAGCTGTCCAGTAGATCCAGTCCAGCTTGGTATATTGCGACCGGTTATCCAGCGGCAGCCCGAACGCATTCTGATGCGCCTCGTAAAACGCAATCTCCTTCTGCGCCACTGCCGGCGGAAACAGATCCAGCCCGAGCACTCGGTCCCACACAAGGTTGTACTTCTGGCTCCATGTGCCCGGCTTGTCGAACGCGAGCACATAATGATCCCCGTCGCTCGCCATTTTTACCCATCGTGCGGCGAACTCCTGCGCCGTTTTACGCCACGAATCCGCCTCCGCTTTATGCCCGGTCGCCTGCGCCAACCGCGCAAACGCGCCCAGCGCGACAATGGCCTTGATCGACAGATTCGCGTTATGCGCCAAATGGCCCGCGAAATCATCGGTTGAAAGCTGGTTCTCGGGATCCAGCCCTTTGCTCTTCAGATAGGTCGCCCACTTCTCGAGCTCCGGCCAATAACGCTTCGCCAGTTCCGCATTACCGTCGGCGCGCGCCATGGCTGCCGCGAGGATAATCATGTTGCTCGATTCCTCGACCGGCATCTGATTCTCTTCCGTCTTTTCCCCGCCGCCGTAAACCTGGCCATCGGCATGCGGGTATCGCCCCAGATCGTGTGGCGCGAAGTCGAAGCGCCAGCGGGGCAGGGAAGCGTACTCCATAATCGGCGCGACCGACCCTTCCAGCAATTTCGGATTCAGCAGCAAATACAGCGGCGCGCTCGGATAGAACACATCCACCGTATCGATGCAGCCGTTTGAGAAATTCTCCTTGGGGAAGAACAACAGCTTGCCGTCCGCGTCGATGGCCAGCTTGTGCGCCGCGATCGACTGCCGGTACGCGAGCGCCGTCATCTGCGCGAAGTGCTCGCCGCCCGCCTTACGCAGGTCGCTCATCAGATCGTGATCGAACGCCTCCGCCCGCTTCACCAGCGACGCGTAATCGTGTTCGGCCGCTGTAAGAAGATCGGCAGCGGACGCGCCGTTTCGCCGCCAGTAGGGCCGCACGCGCCGGTCCAGAAACGTCAGCGACCAGACATCGTCGTACGCGATGAGCAGATGCCGTTCCACCGGATCGGCGCCAACGGAACCGAGAGGAATCGCCACCGCGAGCCCCGCCGCGCCGCGGCTGTTCACCGGACGATTAGTATCGGTGTCATCAGCCACGGGAATTGCGCCTGTCGATCCGAAAGCGTTGCGCATCGCGGCCAGACTGGCAGCCGCTTCGCTGGCGTGGGCATCGCCAGGCGCCGCGACATAGAGGTACCCCCAATCGATCCGCAGGTTGTCGCCGTCCTTTTCCAGCACGGGCTGCTGCTGCGATCCCAGCCGCATCGCGCTCATGTCGCCGACCCGGAACCGCGACCACTCCACACTCTGCTCGGGCGTATTTACCGCCAGCGCCCCGGACGCGTCGAAATACGCCGCCACCTCGTGTTGCCGGCCATCCGTCGATCGCGCGTTCCAGACCAGATAGGTCACCGGCCGCGAAAGAACGTCAAGGTCCTTCGGTAACGCGGGTGTCAGGAATGTGAGGTCGACATGAATCCCCGCGCCTTCGAACCGATAGATCGTGCGCGTGGGCAGAACCTCCACGCCGGTCTGCGGCAGAGGTTCCACATTGCGCGGATCCCGCCCCATAATCCGGTAGGTGTGGCCATCCACGCGAAGCAGGGAAGTCAGCGGCTGATCGGTCCCCGTCCAGTGCTTCGTGGGCTCATCGGTCAGACGGTCCGCCGTAGACCAGATGCTGAAATACGGATCGTGCGCTATCAGCGGCACGGCGGGAGGCCGGAAGCTCTGCGCGTAGCAAAGCGAAAAGTTAAAAGAAAGCGAAGCCGCAAAAAGAACCAAGCCCGGGAGTGTCTTCATCGATGTAGGAGAGGCGAAGCGCCGGGACCATTGTATTAGGACCCGGCGCAATCAAGGTCGATCAGTAGCGTCGCAGGGCGACCGCAGGACCGGTCCGGACCGCGCGGCGCGCCGGAAAGGATGCGGCCGCAAGGGCGATCGAGCCGAGCATCAGGGTGGCGACGATAAACGTGGGTGGATCGGAAGGGCTGATCCCGAACAGCAGGCTGCGCATCAGGCGCGTGAGCGCCAGCGCGCACAAAACGCCAATGAGCGTTCCGAGCGCGGTGAGGCGGGCGCTCTCGCCGAGCACAAGACGCATCACGTCGGACGGCGCCGCTCCCACGGCAATGCGGATTCCGAACTCGTGCGTCCGCTGCGAGACGGAATACGAAACGATCCCGTAGAGCCCGACCGCCGCGAGACTGAGCGCGAGCGCAGCGAAACAACCGATGAGCCAGGAGGGATACCGGCGTAGAAAAACGGACGGCGACTGCGCGATGATCTGGTCCATCGTGAGCGGAGTGATGAGGGCGAGATCGGGGTCGAGTTCACGCATCGCATTGCGGGCGGGCGTTAAGAGATGGGCCGGGTCCCCGTTGGCGCGAACCAGATATGTGATGAACGTGCTGGGGTCTTGCGCGGTGGGGAGGAAGATGCTGGCTTCCTCGCCGGCGTCCAGACCGGAGTCGAGCGCGTTTTCGACCACGCCGATGATTTCGCGCCAGTGCTCAGTGGCCGAGTAAGTGAATCGGATGCGCGCGCCGATGGGATTGCGGTCGTTCAGGAATCGCGCAACCCAGGCGCGGTTGACGATCACGTGCTGTGACGCGGAGGGGGAGTCGTCAACATCGTTAAAGACGCGACCCGCGAAAAGAGGAATCTTGAGGGTCGAGAAATAGTTGGAGGAGACCTCGCGGATATTGGTTTCGTCTTCACTGCCGGGTACGGAGGGATGGCCTTCGACGACGAACCGAATCGTGTTGCCGCCGCCGGTGAGCGGGATGACGCTGTTTTCCGCGACGGCGGCGACCCCGGGCAGGCGCGCCAGGCGGGCGGTGAAATCGCGGTCGAGGCGTGCAGCCTTTTCGGGCTTCTCGTAGGCGGGCGAACGCAGATTGACGGAAAACGTAAGCAGGTTCCGCGTGTCGAACCCCGGGTCGCGGCGGAGGAGCGCGGAGAGGCTCTGCACGGTGAGCCCGGCCCCGACCAGCAGGATGACGGAAAACGCGATCTCGGCGACAACGAGGATGTCCTGCAGCCGTCTGCGGCGGCCGGTGGCGGAAGAGCGGCCCTCCTCTTTGAGAGTTTCGGCCGCGCGGGAGTGCGAAACGTGCAGCGCGGGGGCGAACCCGAAAAGCAGAGCGGTTAAGGAGGCAATGCCGCACGTGGCGGCGACCACGAGCGGGTTGCCGCGCGCGTTTGCGAGAAAGGGCAGGGAAGTGAGGAGCGAATCGGGGATCGCGCCGATGAGCAGCGCCGTTCCTTCCCGCGCGATGAAGAAGCCGGCGACGCCGCCGGCCAGCACGAGAATGAAGCTCTCGGCGAACATCTGCGAGAGCAGGCGAGCGCGGCTGGCGCCGATGGCGGTGCGGATGGCGAACTCGCGGGCGCGGCCGGTCGCGCGCACGAGCAGGAGATTGGCGGCGTTCGCGCAGGCGATCAGCAGAACGAGTCCCACCGCGGCGAAGAGCACGAGCAGCAGAGGACGCACCTTGCCGACGATCCGGTCGCGCAGCGGATTCATGACCACTCGGATCGTACCGTTGGCCTGCCGGTCGGCGGCCGCGAGGTTCGCGGTAAGGACGCGCATTTCCGCCTCTGCGCGGGCGAAGCCGGAGCCCGGCGCGAGCCGGCCGATGACGGGCATCCACCGGAGACTACGGCGGTTCAGGCGCCCGTCGGAGATGTGCATCGGGACCCAGAACTCCGCGCCACCCCCTGGGGCGAACTCGAAATCGCGCGGGAGAACGCCAACGATGCGAACTGAGCGGTCGTCCAGCCCGAGCGCACGGCCAAGGACGTTCCGGTCGCCCCCGAAATGGCTCTGCCAGAACCCGTACGTGAGGATGGCGACGTCGGGGCCCACAGCTGTGTCTTCGCCCCCATGAAAATCGCGCCCGAGGAAAGGCTTGACCCCGAGAGTCGAGAAGAAATTCGTGGTGGCCTGACCCGCCGCGACAAGTTCCGAGCCGCCGGAGCCGCGCAGCAGGAAGCTGTCACCGCTAAAACCGGCGAGCGAGGAGAAGGCGCGGGACTGCCGCCTCAGGTCGAGATAGTCGGGATAAGAGGAGTTCCAGTAGGGCGCATCGGGCGTTTGCGCGCGGATTTCGGTAAGGGCGATGAGGCGGTCGGGATCGGCGTACGGCAGAGGCCGGATGAGCGCCGCGTAAACAACGGAAAAGATAGCGCTATTGGCCCCGATGCCCATCGCAAGGGTGCCGACCAGGACGAGGGCGAAGCCCGGCGATTTGCGAATGAGCCGCAGGGCGAAGCGGAGGTCCCGAAGAGCGGTTTCGAGCCAGGGGGCGCCAGCCTCGTCGCGGCTATCCTCTTTAAAACGCGCGAACCCGCCGAATTCGACGCGCGCGCGCCGCTCGGCTTCGGCGCGTTCAAGATGCTGGGTCCGGACGAGGTCATCGGCGCGTTCGCGAATATGCGCCCGGAGTTCCTCTTCAATCTCCCGTTCCGTGCCCGCACGTTGAAAGAACGCGGCGAGACGGCGGGGAAATGACAGCCAGCTCATAACTCCTCCCGACGCGCTTTGAGGACCAGAGCCATCGCATCGGCAAGCCGCTCCCAGCTTGCGGCTTCGCTGCTGAGGCGGCGCCGCCCCGCGGCGGTGAGTTCATAAAATTTGGCCCGCCGGTTGTTTTCCGACGTGCCCCAGCGCGCGCGCAGCGCCCCCTGGCGCACGAGCCGGAACAGCGCCGGGTAGAGAGCGCCCTGTTCGACGAGCAGGGCCTGTCCCGAGATCTGGCCGATGCGCAGCAATATGCCGTAGCCGTGCAGCGGGCCAAGCGAAACAGCTTTGAGAATCAGCAGATCAAGCGTGCCCGGGAGCAGTTCGGCCTGTTCGTTCACAGGAAGTATTCTCTCCTGATTTGATTAGGAGGGTAACACTCGACTCCTGAGCCGTCAAGGAGAGTGCGGCGAAAATGCAGGAGGGGGTTGTGAAGGCAATCCCCGAGATCCTCTGGCGCTCCGGCGCTAAATGGTGCGAACCGCCTTCGGCCTACTTCTTGTTGCCGCTCCATTCGAGATAGGACTTCCATTCGCGTTCGCCGGGCATGCGCATCTGAAATCTGCCAGACATCGTGTTGGCTTTCCGTTCATACAGCAAAACGAACCTGTGGTCCGGCTTGCGAACTATCGGAAAGAAAAACCGCTGTTGTGGGTGTCGGAGTTGAAACGCCGTACTTAATGACGTGACCCTCGTTATCGAAGTAGATGGCATGCAGAACCTGCTCAGGGCCGTGAGGGTAGATATAGAGAAGATCACCGTGATCGCAGTCGAAGTTTTCGGGCCCTTTGCAGGAGTCCTTGCTGATCGTATGGCGGCCCATGATGTGGTTTCTCAGCTCAAGCGCGAATTCGTATTGACCGTGCGCATCAACGCCCGATTTCCCGGTTGTATTTGCATCCCAGGTGCCTTCGAGAAAAGCCAAGGATTGGAACGGATTCTTCTGTACGGTGTCAACGCCTCATCAATCCTGTGTTCGGAGTTGGAGAATGGAGAGGCCTGCACGCGCCAATGCCTGGAGAATCATCAGCCCCTCATCATTCGAACCGGTATCGAACTGCTGCCCATCATGATCGACCGCATTGCTGACGCGGGCGACGACCGCTACCTTCGCCCCCTGCGCCCGCCCGAAAGCAAATAAAGAAGCAGCCTGCATCTCAACCGCGAGCGCGCCCTCCTCCGCCCATTTCTGCAGTTGCCCGCTTGTTTCGCGATAGGGCGCGTCAGTAGTCCAGACCTTTCCTGTTCGCACTGCGAATCCGGAGTCGCGCAGCTCGCGCGCGATAGGTTCGGTCACATCTGAAGGGCAGGTCGCTTCTTCCTGCGGCCGGAGATAGTGATACGAAGTTCCCTCATCGCGAATCGCTGCGCTTGCCACAACGAGTCCGGGAAGTGGAAGCTCGGGCGCAACTCTCCCGGCGGATGTCAGTCCGACGATCAGACTGACTCCGGCTGTTCTTAGCTGCTCCGCAATCAGCACGGCAAACGGCCCACCAATGGTACGCGCAACAATTCCGCACCTCACTCCTTCGAGATCCAGCCAAAACATCGTGGTGTGAAAACAGGCCCACGAATCAAAGGGTCTGGCGATCCCTCGTTCGACAAGCCAATCGGTGAGATCTCCATCGAAATCCAGAAAGCAGATGGAGGGGAGCGCTTCCGTGCCCGTCTTTTTCAGTTGCCGCGCATCGCTCATCAGCGCCTCTGCTGTGAACGCGGAAGCCTCCTCGACAGGATGATCAAGAATAGGAGCCACTACTGACGAACGGCCCGCGTTTTTCCATTCCTCAACGAGACAAAAGCAGTATAGGAATCGCTGGGTCGTTCCGAACGGTGTCTCATGCAGTTCGGTAACGCTGTCCATGAGGCGAAACCGTTTTCCAAACTCACCGTGTAGCGATTCGCTGTCGTAACGCCGCACGTACAGACCGCTGCATTTCAACGGTCCCCCAACTCCGAAGGTTCCAATGATGACATGACCCCCAGGCTTGACGCACTTCGTGACTCTGTCGATGTAGGCAGCGCGATCATCCGGATCCGTCAAAAAGTGAAACACGGCTCGGTCGTGCCACACGTCGTAGGCAGCCGATGGAAAATTCACCGTGGTAATGTCTGCCGCTATCCATTCGACGTGATTCGCCCGTTCGCCCAGTCGCTCCTGCGTGACTCGGAGCGCAGTCTGCGAGACATCGAGAACAGTGAGATTGCGATAGCCAAGCGCAATGAGATCGTCAACCAGTGTTGACTCTCCGCCACCCACGTCGATGATACGCGCCGAACGATCCTGCGTCGCGCGCTCGATCAATGCGATCGATGTCTCGAGGTGCGGGCGAAACCAGCTGACCTGATCGAAGCGCTTGGCGCCATACACGGCTTCCCAGTGAGCTTCAACGTTCATCCAGACCATTATTGAACTGGAATCATCACCTGCGGGGTACGCCGCCAGTTGTTAAGCTATCCGCATGCTCAGCGGGCTGGCCGGCGACATTCGCCAGTGTTGTCGTTATCTCCGCCGGAGTCCGGGTTACGCCATGACGGCGATAGCTACGCTGGCGCTCGCGATTGGCGCGAACTCGGCGATTTTCAACGTCGTCAACGCTGTCATTCTGGCGAACCTCCCAGTCCCTCAGCCGGAAAACCTGATCACGATTTCCACCATTGACGCGAAAGGCGCGACCCTCGGCCTTTCGATCCCGGCTATGCGCGCCCTGCAGCAACGGACGTCGGTGTTCTCAGGCATCTTCGCGTTTATTGGTGGAGGCATGGAAGCCTTTGAGGTCAATGGCGCGCCGGCGGCGGACTCAGTCGATGAAGTCTTTGGCGATTATTATGAAACGCTCGGTATCAAGCCCGCTCTCGGTCGCTTCCTCGGCGCAGGCGAAACCGGAAATGTCGCCGTGCTCGGTTACGGCGCATGGCAGCGTTTTTACCAGGGATCACCGGACGCGCTCGGCAAGACCATGCTGATCGCCGGCAAGCCTTACACGATCCTTGGCGTACATCCGAAATCCTTCACCGGCTTGATCCGCGAAGTTGAGCCGCTCGCCACGATCCCCGTCGCGCGCGAGCGCATCGGAGATCGGAAGGCATCCTATTACACCGTCATCGCCCGCCTTCGGAAGGGAATCGACGCGTCAGCAGCTCAGGCCCGGATCGATACTGTTTGGCCCTCGGTCCGGGCAGAGTTCGCCCCGGACGGAGCGGACCGCGCTTCATTCCTCAACCGCCGCATCAGGATTGAGCCGGCTGCTCGCGGTATCTCATACCTTCGCCAGCGCTTTACGCGGCCGCTTTTCATTCTCACCGGCATTGTCGCCATTCTTCTTTTGCTTGCATGCGTCAACCTGGCGAGCGTCGCCCTGGCGCGCGCGCATAGTCGGACTCCTGAATACGCTCTCCGAGCGGCCCTCGGAGCCAGCCGCTGGCGGTTAGCGAGATTGTCTATTGCCGAATCTGTGATTCTCGCGATCGGAGGCGCCGTACCCGGATTCGCCTTCGCGGCGTGGTCTAGTCAGGCGCTGGCCAGGTTCATGTGGACCGGTTACGGTTCCGTGAAGCTTGCGGTTGCGCCGAACCTCCGGGTCGGCCTGTTCACGCTGGCTCTTGCCGCCGGAACTGCGATCCTGTGCAGCCTGATTCCCGCCCTCCGAACCGGTCGGGCATTCCACGGGTCGGGCTCGCGTGTCACCGGAGGCTTCCGCGTCACTGGTCGGGCGCTGGTCGCGATCCAAATCGCGTTGTCTTTCTCGATCGTCTGCTCGGCGGCGCTGTTCGCTCGCAGCCTCATTGGCTTGATCCGGCACGATTTCGGATTTGCTTCAGAGCAACTGCTGGTCGCGCAGCTGTTTCCTCGTTCGACTTACAGCGGGTTCGATAAATCCGTCTACTATCGCCAGCTTCTTGAAAGTCTCCATCAAATTCCGGGCGCCCAATCGGCGGCGATCACCTACGAGCGCCCGATCGGCTTCACGAGAAAAGCAACCGTGCAGCCCTCTGGGGCTTCGCCTAATCTTCAATTCGTAACGCCGGGATTCTTCGAAACAATGAAGATACCGATTCTTCGGGGACGCGACTTTAATCTCAACGACGGCAGCGACGGTCCTCACGTCGCCCTCGTGAGCGCCACCCTGGCGCGCGCGATGGGAGTTGATCCAATCGGACGGCATTTGAAGGTTTCCGGCGAGGACGGAGAATTTGAAATTATCGGAATCGTCGGGAATACGCAAAGAGACCCGCGTGTCACCGATAACGGAGAGTTCTATGGCGCAATTCTTCAGGCGCCGAAATATCTCAGCTACGCCAACGCCATTGTTCGAACACAAGGTGACCCCGTACGTCTTTCGGACTCTTTGCGCCGCCAGATCGAATCGCTCGGCCGCGAGCATCCCTTGCAAATCGAGACGGTCAACGCCGAACTGAATCGCGCCCTTTCTGTCGAGCGCGTCTTGGCGCTTCTGGCTGGTTTCTTCGGCGCTTTTGCGCTCCTGCTGGCCGGGATTGGACTGTTTGGACTTCTTTCCTATACGATATCGCGCAGAACGGCCGAGATCGGTGTTCGCGTCGCGTTGGGCGCGTCGCAAGGATCGATAGCGTGGCTGACACTGCGCGAAGTGGCGATTCTTCTGGCGCTCGGGCTGACTTCCGGGTTGACGATCGCAGTTCTCAGCGCGAGAACGATTAAGGCGCTGATCTTCGGTGTCTCCACCTATGATCCGGCGGCCATCGCAATCAGCGTTGCGACTCTCGTCGCCATTTCGCTTGCGGCAAGCCTGATCCCTTGCTTAAGGGCCTCTCGAATCGATGCGGCCGCGGCTTTGCGCGTTCAATAAGAGGACCGCTTGAGGCATCCGTTCTTATTTCTCTTCGCCGCCGCGCTGTCGGCCCAGACGTATGACGTCGTCATCGCGAATGGCCGCGTAATCGATCCCGAAACAAATCTCGACGCGGTTCGATGGGTCGGAATCGACGGCGGAACAATTCGGGCCGTCTCAACAAAGGCCTTGCAGGGCAGAACCATCATCGATGCCAGGGGCCTGGTCGTCGCTCCCGGCTTTATTGACCTGCACGAACACGGGCAAGACCCCGAAGCCTACACGTTCCAGGCGCGTGATGGCGTCACCAGCAGCTTTGAACTCGAGGTGGGAACGTCCGACGTCGCCGGGTGGTATGCCGCCCGCGAAGGAAAGTCGCTGATCAATCACGGCGTCTCGATCGGCCACATTCAGGTTCGGATGAAGGTCATGAAGGATCCCGCCGACTTCGTACCCTCCGGTCCGGGCGCACATCAGGTCGCGACCCCGGAACAGATCTCACAAATGAAGCAAATGATGGAACGCGGCTTCAAAGAAGGCGCCGTCGCTGCTGGCCTCGGCCCTACGTACACTCCCGCCGCCACCCGCTGGGAGATCCTCGAAATGTTCCGCGTGGCGGCGCGATTTAAGGCCTCCTGCCATGTGCACCTGCGGGGCAACGCGGAAAGTGGCGAACCGGAGGAAGGTCTGGAGGAAGTGCTGGCGGCGAGTGCGGTGACCGGAGCGCCCCTTCAGGTCGTGCACATCAACTCCTCGTCGTTGAGCCACGCGCCGCATATGCTGCAGATGATCGCGGAGGCGCGCTCCCACGGCATCGATGTAACTACCGAAATGTACCCTTACATCGCCGGCCAGACGCGTCTGGACTCCGCGCGCTTCGACAGCTGGGTGGACCGGCCCGAGGCTGATTATCACAACCTGATGTGGGTCGCCACCGGAGAGCGGCTGACGAAAGAGAGCTTCCAGCGCTATCGGAAACAGGGTGGTCTCGTGATCCTGTTCAACAACACCGAGGACATGATCGACCTCATCCTGAGGGATCCGCTGCCCATGATCGCCACGGACGGCTTCGGCTATGAAACCGGCAACAGCCATCCCCGGTCAGCCGGTACGTATTCGCGGATTTTGGGAGTCTACGTCCGCGAACGCCACGTCCTGCCGCTCGATGTCGCGATACGCAAAATGACGCTGATGCCCGCCCGGCGCCTCGAAGCGCGCGTCCCCGCGATGAAGAACAAAGGCCGTATTCAGGTCGGCGCGGACGCCGATATCAACGTCTTCGACCCGGAGACGATTCGCGATCGGTCGACCTACGAGAATGGCAAACAGGCATCCGAAGGCGTACGCTACCTGCTGGTGAATGGAACGTTCGTCATTCGCGACGGCAAGCTCGTTGACGGAATTGCGCCAGGCCGCGCCATCCGTGCGCCTTTGTCTTGATAAATCGCTGCCCCGCTCTCTTGCAAAAGGCCCTTAGTGAATCTGCGGCATCAGGACGGGGCCGCTCTTGCAATCGGCGTTGACGGCATCGACCAGTCGGTCCACATTGCGCGCGATGAAATTGTTACGGTGCGTGAGAAGCTGTCTGCCGCCGGCCTCACAGTAGGCCAGTGCGGGCCCGACACTCAGCTTAGAACGGTCCCCTTGTTCAAAGCCGTCCAGGCACTCCTCGACATGCTGAAACAGGCGCTCGTTACTTTCCTTCGTCAGGGATTGCAGCGCCCCGCGATACTCCTCCGCGCCTTCCAGACCGCGCGCAAGCCGAGTCACGGTCGTAAACTCATCCCAGGCGTAATCCAGCTGGTAGGTAAGGCCCTCTTTGTGAATCCACGGCCGGACCGTCGGGGTAAGTAGGCGGTGGAATTCGTTCAGACGAAGGTCCAGAAAGTCATAGTCCGGCCGTGTCAGGTCCCCGCGCAGGCGACCCTCATTTTTTAGAGCCTCTCGGATCGGAGTGCCGCCGTAGGGCAGCATTCGGGAGAACGTCGCCGCGGCGCGCCCGTCGCCAGTGATGTTCTTCAGGAAGACGAGATTCTCCCGGACGGATTCGAATGTGCTAGACGGATCAAACAGCATGAACCCATAGGAGACGTTCAGGTCAAGCTCTTTCAGGGTTCGAACCGCCGCCAGGTTTTCCTCCACAGTCATCTCTTTGTTCAGAACCTTGAGTCCCTGTTCAGTACCCGACTCAATGCCCATATAGACAAGGAAGAGACCGGCATCGCGAAGCTTTCGGAACAATTCGCGCTCCACATACTCGGTGCGGCAACTGATCTTCCAGATCATGCGATCGACCAGCCCGGCATCGTACATGCGCCCCACCAACTCGTCCGCCCAACGCCGCCCAGCCGGGCCCCAAAGGGGAAAATCGTCATCCTGGAAAAGGATCACGCGCACGCTGTGCTGCTGGAGCAGGTACAGCATCTCTTCAACCACGTGAACGGGCTTGCGCACACGAACAACTTTGCCCGGAGCATTCCGATAGAAGGTGTGTATTGAGCAGAACGAACAGCGGCGCGCGCACCCACGGCTCGCCAGCAGAGGTAATGTCGGGAAACCGCCGATCTGCTGAGCTTCGAAAGGCCGGTACGGATACGGCAGCGAGTCAAGATCCTGCACCAGAGGTCGCGGCTCGCTCTCTTTGACGCAACCACCATCGAGAAAAGCCAGGCCAGGCGTTTCGCGCCAGTCTCTGTCGCTGAGAAGCCGGTCAACGAGGTCGACAAGCGTGTGCTCCCCTTCGTACCGCACCACGCTGTCCAGTTCGGGGAAATGCTTTAGCGTCTCGTCATGGCAAAGGCTGGGAAAATGCCCGCCAATCGTAAAGTGTGACGTGATTCCCTTAGCCCGCAACCGGCTGGCGACTTTTCGAAACTGCGGTAAGAAGACTTGAAAGATTAGAGAGAAGCCCACCACAAGTGGTTGCTTCGATACGAGCCGCTCTGCAATCTTTTCCGGTCCGTCTCGAACGTCGATCATCTGGACGGTATGCCCGCGCTGCTGCAGCACGGCGGACAAATATCCCATCCCGAGATTGCCTTGATCCTGATAGCCGACAAGAGCTATATCCGCGATCGCGCCATGCTTCACCGGCGCGCCCGGGGGCGGCGCACTGAGTATCCCGGGAAGAATGCTGTCCACCCTATTGTTTCCCCCTGCTAACGATATTCATCATCTTTTGCGCGGTCGCGGCTTGGGCGGTGAACACGTTGGCCACCATTTCAAAGTGAGCGGCGAGAAGCGCCGGTCGGATAGACTCGTCAACTTCCCGGAGAACGAACTCCATGTCAATCCAGTCGGCTATCGGTTTCGGTATAAACGGAAAACGAGCAAAATCAGAAACGTCTGCCATGGCGGTTTTATCTCCTTTTCGGTCAATGGAAACGATATAGGGCCCGATAGTATCCCCGCAGGAATATGAAAGCAAGGGAAATGTGTAGTTAGGCGCTAATTCGCCGACCCCGTGAAAAGTGCGAGGCAAAATCGGGAAATCAAGTGCAAAAGGTCCTTTACCGTTTCCGGTAGTGGAATGCACAATTGCAGAAAAAGAGGCGATAAATAGGAGCGTAAATGAACGGGAAATCCGCGACCGTGTCAGGCTTCTAGTGTGATGTTTCTGAAATCTCTTTACCTATTGGCAGGAAGGTGGTCGAGCCAGACGATGGTGGCACAGGCTTCAGCCTGTGGGTTTTCGCTGCCGGATTAGTACAGGCACTTCGGAATCAGGACACTAGGCGCTGTTCCCAAGCCATGTCGACAGGGCCGAAGCGGCATGATCAAGGTCAGGTTGTCCGTTTGCCGCCCAGGCGACGAAGCCGTCGGGCCGCACGAAGAGCGTCGTCAAATCCGATCTCTCCTTCAGTCTCGTGACGACGACGCTGAGCCGGTCGCGCCAGAGTGCGCCCAACGCGGAGACCCGGGCGTCATCGCCAAAGTGGAACAGGAGAGCGCGTCCGTCATGGCAGTACTCGCCGAGCCTCCTGCCGTCTTCGAATTCAAGATCAGGGGCGCTCCGCCCGATTAAAGGGTGATCGCCAGGCAATTCGTAGCGTTGCCATACGCCGGAGATTCTCTTCGCAAAATATGTCGGCCCGTCGCCAGTCCCGAGAACGTCGGCTATAGCCGACATGGGCGCAGGTCCGCGACGCCTGGGGCGCATCAACGCCAACTGTGCTCCGGTCCACTTGAGGGCCCACGCGCCGAGAGGATGACGCTCCGCCGTATAGCTGTCGAGAAGCCCGTCAGGAGCCCATCCATTCACGGTCGCGGCGAGTTTCCAGCCCAGGTTCACCGCGTCTCCCAGACCAAGATTCAGCCCCTGACCGCCAATGGGCGCATGAACGTGCGCCGCGTCTCCCGCCAGCAGAACTCGCCCGATCCGATAGTTGCTGGCCTGACGGGCATTGTCCGTCCAACGCGTGGCCGCGTTAACGGCTGTGAGCCTGACATCGGTTCCGGAGACCTTCCTCAAGCGTGTTTGCAACTCTTCGAGAGTGATAGGTGCGTTCGCGTCTTCAGGCGGGCCGTCGAATTCCACGGTCAGAATTCTGCCTGGAATGGGCCCGTTCACGTATGTTCCGTTGGCGGTACGGTTCCAGCCGAATGAAAGCTTTTGAGGATCGGCGATTTCGACCATTGCGGAGTAGCCGGTAACCTGAGGATCGGTTCCGGGGAACGCGAAACCGGCGAGTTTTCTGACTGTGCTTCGCCCGCCATCGCAGCCAACGAGCCAACCCGAGCGGACGGCCGTCCCGCCTGCGTGAACCGTAACGCCGCAGGCGTCTTGCGAGAAGTCAGTGAGACCCGCGCCGCGTCGAATGTCCACCTGCAACTGCAAAGCGCGCTCGCTGAGCAAAGTCTCGAGATTCTGCATTGAGATGGCGCCGCCCGCGGCCGCGGGACCTCGGTTGCCGAATTCGGGGTCCGTATAGTCAACCGCGTTCGAGTGCGACATCGTGCCGAAATGGCCAACAGACGCGGGGCGTATTTTGGCTGCCTTCGCGGCGGCGACGGATTCGGCGGAAGGAGCAACACCCCGTACGGCAGCCTCGAGTCCTGCGCCGGTGATCGACGCGTCCGTCCACCAGAGCGCTGCCTTCTTCAGTTCAGCCAACAGGCCACGTCTGTAAAAGATCTCCATCGACGGGATGTTGAGAGCCCGGCCTCCAATCGCGCCCTCTTTGATAGGGAGATTCGGATCCGCAAGCTTTTCAAACACCAATACCGACACGCCTGCAAGCCCTAACTCGCACGCAAGCAGCAGGCCGACGGGCCCCGCGCCCGCAATCACCACGTCATAGTCCATGTCAGTTCCTTACCAGGAACGTTCCAAAAACATTCCACCGTTATTCCCAATCCCCTGAACCACTTCGCCGCAGTACCCTCAAAAGCTGTCCTTGCGACCGTTATCCTCGAACCGCCAGGAGCCATCATGACCGAACCCATCTCAACCGGACCCACCGGTCCCCGCACCGAGGAAGGCAAAGCCCGTTCTTCCCGCAACGCCACCAAACACGGTTTCTACGCCGAACGCAACTACATCCTTCCCGCCGAGGAAGACGAATTCGCGCAACAGCGCACCGCTCTCATGATCGAACTCTCGCCCGAAGGCGTCCTTGAAGAAGTGCTCGCCGACGAAATCATGACCGCCACATGGCGTCTGCGCCGCTGCGGCCTCGTCGAAGCGAAATTCGCCGACGCCCCCGAACCCGACGAAAAAGCGCAGCGCGCCGTCGATCGCGCCCGAGCCCACTCGCACCACATCATCCGCCGCTCGTCCGCCGAACTCCGCCGCCTGCAAACCGAACGCGCCATTCGCGCCCGACTCGGAACCGAGGGCGTAACGCTCGGCCTCGCCGACACGCTCGCCATCCACCGTGCCCTGAACTTCGCGCCGGTACGTAACGACGGGCCCGACAGCGCAACCGGCGACGCCAAACCGCGCGAATCAATCACGATGCAGACGCTTGAAGCTCTGATGGCGCAAGCCGATAAACACCTCTGCGCCGAGATTCGCGAGAACGCGAGTTCGTTTCGTAAACCCGCAAATTCAATCCCCGCCTCGGCTCACAAAGTCGGCCGCAACGAGCCTTGCCCCTGCCGCTCCGGCCTCAAATTCAAACGATGCTGCGGAAATCCCGCCGCCGTGAGGTCGAATATCGCCGCATAATCTGCCTCAAAAAACAATGATCCTCCGGGAACCAAGCCCGAAGTGTCTTTAACCTTTCGCTGCTTGCCCGGGCTCCGTTGAAGTAACTGCGAGAGCAGGCTTTCAACTCAACTATCATCATAGTAGAATAAATTTAGTTGTAGTCAAATCGGATATGCCCAAACCTCGGCTTACGAAACTGGAACTCCAAGTCCTGGAAGCGCTGTGGCAGAAAGGCGCCTGCTCTGTTCGCGAGATTCAG
The DNA here is from genome assembly GCA_035262625.1 of Bryobacteraceae bacterium. Taxonomy (GTDB): domain Bacteria; phylum Acidobacteriota; class Terriglobia; order Bryobacterales; family Bryobacteraceae; genus BOG-234. The sequence goes on along the minus strand of DATFSM010000096.1, from coordinate 104,836 downwards.
GAGACGTTTCCGCAGCCAGGCCGGCCGGCTTATACAACCGTCCAAACGGTTGTCTACCGCTTGGAAAAGAAGAAAGCGCTCCGCTGCGTGAAGCGAATCAGCAACGCTAACATTTTCGAGGCGGTGATCTCGCGCAACGATGCGCAGCGTCGCTTTGTGGACGAACTGCTGGCGGTATTCGGTGGCCGGGCCAGGCTGGTCATGTCACACCTGGTGGAATCAGGTCACCTCACTTTGGCCGACATCAAGGAAGCCGAGAGAGTTCTCCAGAAGCCTCGCAGAAAGGACAACCCACAATGACATCCGGGGATCTTGCGCCGTTGGCAAACCACCTTTGGCAATCGACCGTTTTCACTGGCGCGATGTGGATACTGGCGCTCCCCTTGCGGCGAAACCGCGCAGCGGTGCGGTACCGGCTCTGGCTGGCGGCGTCGGTGAAGTTCCTCCTGCCGTTTTCCCTGCTGGTCAGCGCCGGTACTGAACTCGCGCACAGATCCGCTCCGGGGATCGCGCCGCCTCAGTGGTCTTCGGCAGTTGACCAGATGAGCCGCCCGTTCAGCGCTTCGACCTCGGCGCCCCATATCGCCCCTTCTGCGGCGGCGAGCCCGCTGCCAGCCATTCTCCTCGGCATCTGGATATGCGGCATAGTCGTCGGTATCCTTTTCTGGCTGCGGTGTTGGCGACAGATGCAGGCGGCCCGGCGCGCGGCAACCCCGATAGCTTTCGACTTGCCTGTCCCGGTGCTGTCGTCCTCAACGTGCCTGGAGCCAGGCGTGTTCGGCATTCATAAACCGGTCTTGTTGCTGCCCGACGGAATCACGAACCGTCTTGCGCCTGCCCAGTTGGCGGCGATTCTCAGGCACGAGATGTGTCACGTCCGGCGCCGCGACAATCTGACGGCCGCCATTCACATGACAGTCGAGGTGCTCTTCTGGTTCTACCCCTTGGTTTGGTGGATCAGAAAGCGCCTGATTGAGGAACGGGAGCATGCCTGCGACGAAGAGGTCCTGCGGCTCACAGACCCACAGGTTTATGCGGAGGGCATACTCAACGTCTGCAAGTTTTATGCAGGGTCGCCGCTGGCTTGCGTGTCCGGAGTGACAGGCTCCGACCTGAAAAAGCGGATCGAGAGAATCATGGCGAATCACGTTGTCTTTCGAATGACTCTCGCTCGAAAGCTATTCCTGGGCGTTGCCGGAACACTGCTCCTGGGCGGCCCCGTCGTAATAGGCCTGATGAACACGCCGCAAGGCCGCGCTCAATCACCAGCGCAGGAAGCAAGCGGGCCAGAATTCGAAGTAGCGTCGGTCAAGCCGAACAAGACCGGCCAGCGCGGCGGGCGGCTAAACACGGAACCGGGACACCTGACGATCACCAACATGACTCTGCGAACCTGCATCCGAGCAGCCTTTGGATTGCAGAATTACCAACTCACAGGAGGAACAGCCTCGATTGAAGATGAGCCGTACGATATCGTCGCGAAAGCGGAGAGCGCTGTGGGAGACGAACAACTCATGTTGATGCTGCGCCGGCTGTTGGCTGAGAGATTCAAGTTGAAATACCACAAGGAATCCAAAGAAATGAAAGGGCTCGCGCTCCTTGTGGGAAAAAATGGGCCCAGGCTCCACCCGGTGGAACCTGCCGGTAAAGGCTGGTCACGGAACGGAGTGGGCAGCATCGAGGGCCAGGAGGTTTCCATACCGCGCCTTGCCGAGATCCTCGCCGGACGGCTGGGATACCCAGTGGTCGATCTTACGGCGATCAAGGGAGTATTTGATATCAAACTGAACTGGACCCCCGATCCTGACGCGGTCAGGAACCCAGCGGAAGAGAAGGAATCCCCGGCTGTCTCCGATCCTTCCGGACCATCCATGTTCTCCGCTCTGCAGGAACAACTGGGACTCAGACTGGAAGCGCGCAAGGTGCCGGTTGAGATCGTCGCGATTGACCACGTGGAGCGGCCGTCCGCAAACTGAAGCTCAGAACCCCGCATACTCTACCGACACGAGCGTCAACCCTTTTGCCGGAGCCGTCGCCCCGCACTTCTCCGGAATCCCAGAGCCATCCAGATTCCCGCGCCCCACCTCGATCAGCGTCCCCACCAGATTCCGCACCATATGCTTCAGAAACCCGCTGCCGCGCACCGTATAAATCATCCGATCCCCCGCGCGCTCCAGCCGCGAAGAGAAAATCGTCCGAACCTTCGAACGCCCCTCCGCATCGCGCTCATCCGACGCGGCGAAAACCGAAAAATCATGCTCCCCCTCGAACACCCGCGCCGCCTCGCACATCGCCGCCTCATTCAGCGGATAAGGGTGATGATGCGTATACCGCCATTCGAACGGCGGACAAACCTCGGCCCGAAAGATCGCATACCGGTACGTCTTCGCAATTGCATCGAATCGCGGATGAAAATCCGCACGCGTCTCCGCCGCATCCAGCACGCGAATCGCCGGCGGCAGCAGCCGATTCACCGCGCGCCGCAGATTATCCGTCGGAATCGGATTCTCGATCGTGAACGCCGCCACCTGCGCCAGCGCATGAACGCCCGCATCGGTACGCCCCGACCCGGCCACATGCACGGGCCGCCCCTCCATCCCGCTGACAATCTCTTCGAGAATCCCCTGAATAGTCGGAAGCCCCGGCTGAATCTGCCATCCGTGGAATTCGGTTCCGTCGTAAGCGAGTGTGATGCGGATCCGCCGGCTCACGCGTCAGACAGGTCGGGATCCCGGCTTCACCACCGGAGTCCCGCTCGCGCACAGCGGACACGTCTCCGGCGCATACGCCGTAACGCTCAGGGTCTCGAGCGCGACCCGCGGAATCCCCAGATCCACAGCGCCGCCGCTCCGGTCGATGATCGACCCTGCCGCCAGAGGATTCGCCCCGTAAGCCCGGACAACCTCAATCACCTCTCGCGTACTCCCGCCCGTCGTGATCACGTCCTCCACCACCACGACGTTCTCGCCTGGCTGCAATGTGAAGCCGCGCCGCAGAGACATCTTCCGGTCCGCATCTCGTTCGGTGAACAGGAACCGCGCCCCCAAAGCCCGAGCCGCCTCATGCCCGATGATCAGCCCGCCCAAAGCCGGCGAAATCACCAGATCGATCTTCTTCCCGCCTGTCAGCGGCAGCAGGAGCCCGGCGAGTTCGCGCCCCAAAGTGGCGGCATGCTCCGGATACTGAAGCACGATAGCCGACTGCAGATAGTTCGGACTATGCAGCCCGCTCGTCAGCCGGAAATGCCCTGTCAGGTATGCGCCTGTCTGCTGGAAGAGGCCCAGAGTCCGGCCTGGTTGCGGCGTCACAAACGGCTACTATACCATTGAGAATTAAGGCTTCAAGCATTTCGGATGGGTCACGCGCGCACCCAGGGCGCGTTCATCCGTATTCCCTGATTCAGTACCGCCGCCCAAACTGCGCCATGCGAAACTTTTCGAACCAACTAAAGAATCTTCCCGTTAGGTATTACGTAGATGAATGTCGTTAACGATGTTGCTGTGCGCCGCAGAGCAAGGCAGGCAGGCGCGCTCTTCCTGGCGTTCGCCCTTGCTTCGCCATCCTGGGCGCAAAGCTCAGCGGACACCTCGGTTCGCATCGATGACGCCCACGGAACCATGGGCTGGCTTACCAATCCATATCGCCAGCGGCATGTCCCTCCGGTAAATCTCGCCAACACCTCGCGGCTCAGCCAGCTCATCCGCGCTGGCAACCTTTATCTATCGGCCAACGACGTCGTTGCCCTCGCGCTCGAAAACAACCTCGATATCGAAGTGCAGCGCTATGCGCCGCTGCTCGCCCGTGAAGTCATGCGCCGCGCCATGGGCGGAGGACTCCTGCGTAATCCCGGACAAGGCGTCGCCGCCGGACCCGTCAGCGTCAGCCTCGCCGGCGTTTCCGTGAACACGAACGGCGCCCCCGGCGGATCCACCGGCGGCGTCAGTTCCAGCGTCCTGACTCAGCTCGGCCCCAACATTCCGAGCTTCGATCCGACCGTCACAGCGTTCGCGAACTTCCAGCACCTCACCATTCCGCAAAGCAATACCGTCATCACCGGAACCACCTCGCTGCAGGAAGACATCCGCAGTTTCCAGCTTGCCTACGGACAGAACTTTCACTGGGGCATGAACGCCCAGCTGACATACAGCAGCACGTATCAGAACGTAAACAGCACGTTCTTCAATCTGGACCCCTATACCAACGGCGCCCTCGATCTTCAGATCACCCAGCCGCTGCTCTACGGCTTCGGCACGGCGGTCAACACGCGCAACATCCGCGTCCAGAAGAACAACCTCAAAGTCACCGATCTCCAGTTCAAGGAGCAGGTAATCACCACGGTGACCGCCGTCCTGAACCTTTATTGGGACCTCGTCAGCTTTAATCAGGACCTGAAGGCCCGTCAGGACGAGGTCGCCACCGCCCAGCAGCTTCTCGAGAACAACCAGAAGCAGGTTCAGATCGGCACCATCGCCGAAATTGAGGTGACCCGCGCGCAGTCGCAGCTTTACGCCGCGAAACAGGACCTCCTGATCTCTCAGACCAATCTCCTTCAGCAGGAGACGATTCTCAAAAACGCGCTGAGCCGTCAGGGCGTCGCAACCTCGGAACTCGCGGATGTTCACATCGTTCCGCTCGATCAGATGGCGATTCCCGCGAAGGATGAGATTCGCCCGATTCCCGACCTTGTCGCCGAAGCCATGAAGAACCGCGTGGAAGTCGAGCAGGCGCGGCTCAACATTGACAGCAAGAAGACCAACCTCGCGGGCGTACGCAACGCGCTCAAGCCCACGCTCAACGCCTTCGCTGAGCTGACGAACAACGGCCTCACCGGCGCGCTCACGCCGCTCGGGGCCGCCGTTCCGGGTGTCGACTATCTGAGCGGAGGCTATGGCAATCTGCTCGCCCAGATCTTCCGCCGCAACTACCCGAACTATTCGGCGGGTATTTCTCTGAACATTCCCCTGCGCAACCGCGCCGCCCAATCCGATTACGCCACCAGCGAAATCGAAATCCGGCAGGATGAACTCTCTCTGCAGAAGGAGACGAACCAGATCCGGGTGGATGTGCAGAACGCGATCATCGGCCTCCAGCAGGCGCGAGCCCGTTACGACGCGGCCGTGCAGGGACGCAAGCTCTCCGAAGAAACGATGACCGGAGACCGCCGCAAGCTGGACCTCGGCGCGTCTACTTCCTACCAGGTAGTGCAGGACCAGCGAGACCTCGCCACCGCGCAAAGCTCCGAAGCGCAGGCCATGGCCAATTACACCCACGCACAGATCGCACTCGATCAGGCCCTCGGCCGTACGCTTGACGTCAACCACATTTCACTCGATGAAGCCATGCGCGGCAAAATCAGCGCCGCTCCTTCGAGGCCGCCCCAATGAGTTTCCAGAAACTCATCGCGATCGTCCTATGCGCGTTCGTCGCCCTGTCGGCGACCGCCCAGCAACAAACCGAACCCAACCCGGAAAAGCCATCGGGGTACTTCTTCCGCCGCCCCTACACCCCGGTCACCGTTCCGCCGGTGCGCCTCGGCAACTCGGGACGCCTCGCGCAACTCATCCGCGGCGGGATCCTCTACCTCACAGCCGATGATGCCATCGCCCTCGCGCTCGAAAACAACGTCGATATCGAAAGCAATCGCTACGATTCCGCCGGATGGCGCCTGAACCGCGCCGAAGCGGGCGGCGCATTGCCCGGCGTTCCCACCGCATCCTCGCTCACATCGTCAGTCGCCAGCGGCCAGGGCGTGCTCGGAAGCCAGGCGGCGGCAGGCGTCCGCATCAGCGGAGCCAGCGGCACGAATCCGGCGGGAAGCAACGTAACAGTTCAGCAGGTCGGTACCGTCGCCCAAACCTACGACCCCACCGTTCAGATGTCGACCACGTTCAGCCACAAGACTCTCCCCCAGCCGAACGCCGTCACCAGCATCACATCGATCCTGATTCAGAACCAGCGCATCTATACCGGCTCCTATCAGCAGGGCTTCGAGACCGGCGGCTCCGTCAACATCAGTTATAACGAGCATTACCTGAACGAGAACGCGCCCACCGATATTCTGAACCCTTCGGTCGCGCCGGTCGCCTCGATCACCATCCAGCACAACCTGCTGCAGGGCCTCGGCATCGCGGTGAACACGAAAGACATCCGCGTGGCCCGCGCCAACATCCATATTTCGGACCTGAACTTCCGCACTCTTGTCGAACGCATCGTCGGCAATGTCCTCGGCTCGTATTACACGCTCGCCGCTGACTATCAGGATCTCGAAGCCAAACGCGACGCCGTCGAAACCGCGCAAAAATTCCTCGCCGAGACCCGCCGCCGCGTTGATTTGGGAGCCGCCGCTCAGCTTGACGTCGTCACCGCGCAGAACGAAGCCGCGCAGGCCGAACAGGCGCGCGTGAACTCGAATACGGCGATTCTGCAGGCCGAAGTCCAGCTCAAAAGCCTGATCAGCCGGACCGGCGCCGGCGACCCCCTCATTGCGGATGTTCACATCGTGCCGCTCGACCGCCTGACGCCGCCCGATACGTCTGAGCCGCCCGCTTTGAAAGATCTCGTCGCAACCGCGTTCCGTAATCGCAGTGACCTGCAGGCAGCCCGCGAAAATGTCGAAGTCACCAAAATTTCAAACGTCGCCACCGAAAACGGTCTGCTTCCCAGCGCCATCGCAATCGCGACCAAAACAAACCAGGGCACGGCCGGAACGCCGCGCATGACGCCCGGGCGTCCCGCCGATCCATATTTCATCGGCGGTATGGGGACGGCGCTTGGTCAGATCTTCCGCAATAACTTCCCGTCGCGGAGCATCGCCGCCGGAATCCAGCTCCAGGTGTTCGACCGGGTCGCTCAGGCCGACTACGCCCTGGACGTCTTATCGCTCCGCCAGCAGGAATTAGGTGTTGCCAAAAGCGCGAATCAGGCCCAGGTGGATATCGCCAACTCGCTGGTTGCTTTGAGCCAGGCCCGTGCGCGTTACGAAGCCGCCGTGCAGAACCGCATCCTCCAGCAGCAGCTTTTTGACGCCGAACAGAAGAAGTACGCGGCGGGTGAATCCACTACGTATAACGTTACGCAACAGGAACGCGACCTGAGCGCCGGGCGTGCTTCCGAACTTCTGTCGCTCGCCAACTGGCACGAAGCCCGTATCAATCTGGATCAGAACACCGGCTCGATTCTCGAGGCCCACCACGTCTCCTTCGCCGAAGCGGAGTCCGGAAAAGTAGCGCGCCCTTCCGAACTTCCGGGTACCCTTCCACAGCGTCCCTGAGCGGAACAAATCGGTTCTCCCGAGCGTTTCATTTTTGCACGGCTTTTTTGGTAAGTCTCGCCGCAAGCCCTGAAAAAAGGGCTTCGGCGTTTGGCGAACTACGTGCTATTAGACAGGCGTGTACGAAAGAACAACAGGCTCCGGAGCGGCGAGAAAATACCTTCCCTGAATAACCCCCTTGTTGTATAACCCCCATTTGTCCATAACGACCCCCTAAATCCCCCTCGTCGCCCTGAGCCTGGTTTTATCGCCGGGCTCTTGTTTTTAAACGCTGCAGTCACCGCTGGTAATCTAAGAATTCCCCCTTATGAGAGTCCTCCTGAGTGTCACTGACAAAACCGGTGTCGCCGATTTCGCCCGTGGTCTCGCCGGTCTCGGAGCCGAACTGATTTCCACGGGTGGCACCGCGCGCCTCCTCCGCGACTCCGGCATTCCCGTGCGGGATGTGACCGACGTAACCGGATTCCCCGAGATGCTCGATGGCCGTGTAAAAACCATGCATCCGAAGATCACGGGCGCAATTCTCGCCGTTCGTGAAAATCCGGCCCATGTCGCGGCCCTTCGCGAGCACTCCATCGAACCGATCGACATGGTGGTGGTTAATCTTTACCAGTTTGAAAAGGTTGCCGCGCGCCAGGACGCCCCCCTTGAAGAACTGATCGAAAACATCGACATCGGCGGACCCACCATGATCCGATCCGCCGCCAAAAACTGGCAGGATGTCGCCATCATCACCAACGCGTCGGATTACGCGCCGGTGCTCGCCGAGCTTTCGCTCGACGGCCAAATATCAAAAGAGACGAAATGGCGTCTCGCCGTCAAGGCTTTCGACACCACCGCGGCCTATGATCGCGCCATTTCCGCGCGCCTTTCCGGAATCGGAAAAGCAGGCGACGAACTTCCCGCCGTCCTCGATATCCGCGCCCCCCGCCGCATGAGCCTCCGTTACGGCGAGAATCCGCACCAGAAAGCCGCGCTTTACACTTCCTCGGAGTCCGGTATCGCCGGCGCGGAACAACTACACGGTAAGGAACTTTCTTACAACAACCTGGTGGATCTCGACGCCTGCTGGCAACTCGTCTGTGAATTCGGTTCACCGGCCGCCGCGATCGTCAAACACACTAACCCCGCCGGTTGCGCCGAACAGACGAGTCTTGCCGAGGCATACCGCAAGGCGCTCGAATGCGATCCGGTCTCGGCATTCGGCGGCGTAATCGGATTTAATCGTGAAGTCGACGAGGAAACCGCCGATGAAGTCGCGAAACTTTTCGTCGAGGCGATCGCGGCGCCGGCGTTTTCGAACGCCGCTCTTAAAATTCTGCAAGCGAAGAAGAACCTTCGTCTGGTTCGCGTCGATCCCATGCCGGAATCCCTGGTGGTAAAAAGCATCTCCGGCGGCTACCTGACCCAGACGGCCGACCTTTTGGGTTTCGACCGCGCCTCCGCGTCCGTCAAAACGCAGCGCGAACCCACTCCGGAAGAATGGGTTGCGCTCGAATTTGGCTGGAAAGTCGTGAAGCATGTGAAGTCGAATGCCATCGTCTATGCCAAACCGGGCCGCACCGTCGCCGTCGGCGCCGGGCAGATGAGCCGCGTCGATTCCGTAAATATTGCGGCCATTAAAGCCCACGTTCCGCTGCAGGGAAGCGTAGCTGCCTCCGACGCCTTCTTCCCCTTCCCGGATGGCCTCGAACAGGCTGTAAAACATGGCGCTACGGCGTTTATTCAGCCGGGCGGTTCGGTGAAAGATCTCGAGGTAATCGCCGCCGCCGACAGACTCGGCGTAGCCATGGTGTTCACAGGCGTTCGTCATTTCCGGCATTAAACTGTGGTCATGGGAGTGCTCGGCGCCATCTTCATAGTGCTGGCGGCGCAGCAGGCGGCTGCCACGGACGACTTCCAGGACCACTTCAACCGCGCCCTTACTCTCAGCCAGGAACACAAAGACGACGAAGCGATCGCCGAATACCGGCGCACGCTCGAACTGAAGCCTGGGCTCTTCGAGGCGAACGCGAACCTCGGTATTCTTTTGTTGCGGGACAAGCGCCCGCAGGACGCGCTGGCTTTTCTCAAAGCCGCTGCGGAAGCGAAGCCAACCGATCAGCGCACGAGTTTCTACTACGCCGACGCGCTGCTCGCCACGGGCGATATTCAGGAAGCCCGCCGTCGTTATCTGGCCGATCCACAATCGCCGCTCGCCAAAAACGGGTTGCTGAATGTCGCCGCCGCGCTCGAAGGGGCAGGGAAGACCGCTGACGCGATTTCGATTTACAAGTTGTACCCCGATGATCCGGCCGTCCACACACGAGTGACGGAATTGGAAAAGGTCGATCATCTCGCCCTGGCGGACAAATACCGTGACGATAAAGACACCGCGAAAATGCTGGAACAACTCCGCCTGGCTGTCGCCGCGGATCCGCAGAATTTCGACACGCGAATGTCCTTCGGCCGCGCTCTTCGCGATAACAAGCAGCTCTTACCCGCCGCCGATCAGTTTTTCGCGGCCGCGAAGCTGAAACCGGACGCCGTCCAGCCATGGAATGAACTGGCGTCCGCGCTGATCGTTTCCGAGAAGTACGCCGAAGGGCTTGCCGCACTCGACCATGTTCGCGCCATGGGTAAAGAAATACCCGGCGATTTCTTTCTCCGCGCCATCACGCTCGACAAGCTCCAGCAGCGCCCTCAGGCGCTTGCAGCCTATAAGCAGTTTCTGGACGCCGACGGCGGCGCCCATCCCGATCAGGAGTTCCAGGCGCGCCAGAGAGTGCGTATTATCGAGAAGGAACTCAGGAAATGACCGCGGTCGCGATAATTCTTCTCATGTTTGCGCAGGCGATTCCGTCGTCGCTCGATGAGATTCGCGCCGAGCCGAATCCTGAGCACCGCGCCCGGGTGGCGATCGCATTCGGCGCGGCGGCCGAGCGGGGAGCCGAGGTGGCGTACTCGAAAGGCGATATGAGTGGCGTAGAGTCGGCGTTAAAGACGATGGCCTCCGCTATTGAACTGGCGCAGCAATCGCTGCAGCAAACGGGAAAGTCGGCTCTGCACCACCCCGGCCCCTTTAAATTCGGTGAACTGCGGACGCAGGACATGCTGACACGCCTCAGCGATCTCGACAAGAAAATGGAGCCCGACGAACGGCCGGTTCTCGAAGCTCCCCGCGCCAAGGTTCAGGAAATCCACGACCAATGGTTCGACAGCCTGATGAGTAAGAAGAAATGAGAACGTGTCTTCTTTGGATTACGCTCGCTGCCGTAGCGGCTCCGGCCTTTGCGCAGCGCGAGTTTCTCACCAATAACGAAATCGAAAAGATTCGCGAAGCCCAGGAGCCGAATCTTCGCTTGAAAACGTACCTGCTGTTCGCGCGCCAGCGTCTCGACCAGTTACAGCAGCAGATTTCGAAAGACAAGAAGGGCCGCTCCCTGGTGATTCGCCAGCTTCTCGAAGACTACGGTCAGATCATCGACGCCATGGATACCGTGTCGGACGATGCGCTGAAGCGCAAGGTCGATATCGCCGAGGGCGTCGCCGCGGTCGCCGCCGCCGAGAAGACCTTCGCCGCACAGCTACAGAAGATTCAGGACAGCAACCCGTCCGATCTCAACATGTATGACCTCGAGCTGAAGCTCGCCATCGAGAACACGCAGGACAGCATCGAGTCCAGCAAGGAAGACCTGGGCAGGCGATCTGAAGAGGTGATTGCGAAGGACGACGCCGAGAAGAAGCGCGTCGAAGCCCTTACGCCGAAGGAAACACTGAAAGAACAAAAGACTGAGGACGCGAAAGCTGAACCGGCCAAAGACGACTCCGGCCAACCGAAGCGCAAGCCGCCAACGCTCTACCGGCCCGGAGAAAAGCCCGCGGACTCGGACGTTTCCAAACCGTAACCTCGCAACTGGGCACGGTCAGACCTACCACGCGGGCGTTCCGCTGGTCAGGTACCAGACATCAGGCTCCAAAGTTCGCTCTGTGATCAAGTTTCCGGTCACTGCTTCGAGTTTGACGATACGAGGCGTCTTCCAGGCCTTGTCGCCCACATCGAGCCCGTAAAGATAGCGTCCATCGTCACTGGATACCATTTGACGGAAGTGCATGGCTGAAGCGAATACGCCGAGAACGGCGCCCGTATCAGGGTCGGCCAACAAATAACCGCCGGCGAGATTGCAGAATCCGTCCGATTTCAAGCCAAACGCCGCGAAGATCGCGACCCTGCTTCCCGCTGCGATCATCGAGTATGGCGCCAGCTCGCAATCCCGAAACGCAAAGCCGAATGTAGGAGCCAGTGGCACAACCGGACCGAGTTTGGCGTCCTCCAACCCGACCGTTCGCAAAGTGGGCTGGCCGCCCGGCGCCTGGAGCAGGTAATACTGCTCTCCCACCCACACGCCGGCGATCGGCTGGTTCCGGGTCAACGGCTGGCTCGCAATCAGCGCCCCGTGGCTAGCGTCGAAGAGATCCAACGACGACGAAGGGAAGTTTGCCAGCCCGAAGATCCTTGTGCCGTCAGGTGAGGGCTCCAGATCATAGACGCCTGGCGCCTTCCAGGTGGGGCGCCGCTCCAGTGTGGACGAATCGAAGCTCTCGATCCCGACGTTCCCGCGCTGCATGTAGACACGGCCCGAAGACGGCGTGGCTCGCAGCACCGGGAAATTCAGGTACGTCAGATGCAGCGTGTTCAAGTCCAGCGCGTACAACGCACAGCAGCCCTCGCCAGGGTTCCTGGGAGCGGTCAGATACAGCCGTGTACCCGATGCGTCGACCGCGACGCTTTCGGTATTGACTGGCGTCGAAGTACGGAAAACCGTGGCCAGTGTTGCCGGGTCGAACGCTTCAATCCATCCGCCGCGGCGGCTGGTTAGTAATACGGGGTCGGCAGCAGACGCAGCGGCCGAAGTCAAAAGTGCGAGCGTGATGGCCAGCAGGGCTACGCGCATCCTCGTTCCCTTTGAATATCGATTATAACGCTGAAGTGTCTTATTTGGCGCTTACGGAACAGGGCGAATGCGGGCGGGCGTCAGTTGATACTCCTGAGTCTTTCCGTTGATGGTGGCCTTGAGTAGTTGACGGCGGTCTTCGTCGTACGTGCCGTGATGTTCCATCACCTGCTGAACCAGGCCGACGCCTTCTGTAAACCAGCGGTCGAGGGTCGTGCCCGAACCGGCGCGCGTCAGCGTCCGCCAGGTGCGCGCGCCCGGCGGTCCGAACGGGTCTCCGTTGAAGCCGATGACGTGCCAGACATAATCGGGATCCGCTGATTTCGGATTGCGGTTCCAGACTGCGCCTTTCGTCATAGGAAAGCAGTATTCCGCGACGCCTTCCATACCGGTCGCCTCCGGCCCATCGAGAAAGTACACACAGCCTTTTCGGATCAGAATGTGCGACTCCGGCATTTCATGTCTCGCCTGGTTGTTGCCAGGAATAAAGGCCGGCGACATCATGTCGCTCAGAACCTTCGTCCGCTTGGTCGCGATCATCCCGCCAGCTTCCGGGGCAGGGACCAGACTCACGATCGTTTCTTCCGTGGTCCAGCGCTCGAAGTTCGGATGGTTCATTTGGCCGCCGAGCGATTCCTTCTGATAGACCCACACGTTGCCCGGCTGGAGGGGATACCAGGACAGAGCGGTCTCTGTCTGCGCCAATGCCGCCGAACATGCGGCGAGCGCGAGCAACGCGGGTTTCACCGCATCCAGCGTAGCTAAAAGATCAGTTTCAGAGCGAACTGAACCTGCCGTGGCGGGTACGTGGTCCGGATGGTTCCGAACGCAGAGCTGGTGGTAATCACAGTTGGCGGTCCGAAGTTCGTATGGTTCAGAATGTTGAAGAACTCCGACCGGAACTGCACGCGAATGCCTTCGGTGATGCGGAAGTACTTGTTCGCTGCGAAGTCCCAGTTGGAGAGCCCCGGGGTGCGGAACGCATTCCGGCCCAGATTGCCGAACGGCGCATTCGCAGGCGGAGTCGTGAATGCGTATCCGGCAAAGTAGTTGTTCACCATCTGACCCTGGTTCTGACCCACCGCGCTCCCGGAAACGTTCGGCCGCTCGAACGCCTGCCCGCGGTAGTCGTTCGTCAGACCGGTCACATCATTCGCGGTCGAAGGAGCGTAGTAGACATTCAGCGGCGTGCCCGTGCTCGCGTTGATGATGGAATTGACCTCCCATCCTCCGGCGATCGCATCAAGCACTGGATTCATCCCGGAGGCATACTTCCGGCCTTTGCCGAACGGAAGCTGATACACCACGCTTGTGACGTTCAGGAGCTTCACATCGAAACTCGATGGTCCCTTCTCAGCCGCCAGATTGTGGACGTTCTGCGGATTCGCCTGCGAAATGCCGGGATAGGTTTCGAGGGCCTGCTCGGAATCGCCCAGCGCCTTCGACCAGGTGAACGAATTCAGGACGTAAAGACCCGCGGCGAAGCGATGTTCCAGCCGAACCGCCAGTCCGTTGTAGTGGTTATTGCCTGCCGGGTCGAGCCAGGTAATCGGACCATAGCCCGGAATGGGCCGCCGGGCCTGTACGCCCAGCGTGCCTCCTGGCGCATTCGGGTTGGCCTGATTGTAGTCGGCGATGATCGGCAGTCGCAGGCTATGCGTGCCGGTGTAGGAAGCCTCGATCACGGTGTTGGGCAGAACCTCCCGCTGAACCGAAAGGAACCAGGCCTGAACGTAAGGCCATTTGGTATCTGGAGAAACGTAAGCGACGTTCGAGTTGACCGGGTTGAACGCCGAGGGGCTGGCGATGTTCGTGGTAAAGCTGTTGACAGTGGTGAGGAACGTGGACGGCACAGGGCCGCCAGCGGGGATCGACTGATTGATCACCCCGAACAGCGCCTGCGGAGCGTTGATCCCTTCCTGCGCGCTCCCCACACGATTGAAGAAGTCGTAGCTGATTCCGTAACCGGCGCGGATCACGGTTTTCGGGTCATAGGTGTAAGCCAGCCCAACGCGCGGCCCGAAATCTTTGTAGTCCGGATGAACCAGGCTGCGGGCGAAGATGTCGCCGCTGGTCGCCTTAACCATCGATACGGTTGTGGGATCGAAGTTGGTGTAGTTGTTGTCGCGCTCGTAAAGCGGCGTCGCGTATTCCCAGCGAAGTCCCAGGTTCAGCGTGAGCCGAGATGTGACGTGCCAGTCGTCCTGCGCATAGAGGGAATTAATATGTTGGCGCAGGTTCACCACGAGGTTGCTGCCGAGCTGAATGATGCTGGGCGTGCCGAAGTAAAATCCGCGAGGTTGTAGCTTGTTGAGTCGTTGGCGATCGTGCAGCCCGCCGCCTGCCCGAGTTGAGCGCAAGTGGGTTTGCTGAAGCTGCCGCTGTATGTGTCCGCGCCATAAAGCGGATTGGTATCGAGCACCTCGGTCCGGATCGCCTGGAATTCGTATCCGACTTTGATCGCGTGACGCCCCTTGACGATCGAGTAGTTCAGCTTCGGGTCGAAAGTGGTCGGATTCTGAAACTGCGGATTGCTCGTCTGGCGGCCAAGCTGAGAGTAACCGCTGATCGACTGGGAGTTGAGGCCTCCGACGAGATCGGGCGAGGTGGGAAGGCCCGGAATGCCGTACAGATCGAACATATTCGGTCCGCCGATGAGCGGCGGAACCTTGCCCGCGATGATTCGGTTGACGCCGAAACGGGCTTCAAACAGTGACGCCGGAGTGACGGTCCACGTGTAACCGGCTGCGGCGTTCTGAGAGATCGCGTGGATATATCCGTTACCGTTCCCGCCGGAAGGACCTGAGATGTCGGGCTGGTAATACTGCAGATCTTTCCGCTGGCTGAAGCGAAGGAACGAAGTCATCTTGCTGTTGATCTGGTAGTCGAGGCGGCCGTCGAACTTATCCCAGTAGTCGCGAACAAGCAGCAGCGCTTCGAGATTGTTCGACCGGCCCGGACCGTTCGGGGAGGGAAGTTGGCCCAGGACCTTCTGGGCGAAAGGAGTGATGGCGCTGGTGGGAATTTGGGTGTTGGCTGGGTAGATGGCGCCCGTCAGCGGGTTGACAACTGTGACGGGAAGGATGCCGCTTCGATCATTGATATTGGGAATGGTGTCGAAATTCAGGTAACGCTGAAGTTGACGGAAGCCTTCGTAATCGCCGAAGAAGAAAAGGTTGTTCTTAATAATCGGACCGCCGAAACTCGCGCCGAACTGATTCCGCTGCAGCGTTGGCTTCTGGAAGACAGCAGGGCTGAAGGTGAATCCGGTTGCGTTGAGCTCCGTGTTGCGGAAGAACTCATACGCGGATCCGTGAAACTGATTCGTGCCCGAACGCATGACTGCGTTGACCACGGCGCCCCCGACGCGGCCGTATTCGGCGCTGTAGTTATTAGTCACGACCTTGAATTCCGCGATCGCATCAGGTGACGGCTGCGCGACTTGACTGGAATAGCCTTGATTGCTGGTGGAATCGGCGTTGTTATCCGTGCCGTCCAGGAGAAAGTTGTTGTAGGTACTGCGCATGCCGTTGACGTTGAACGCGCCTTCACGCGGCGTTCCGTTAGCGGCGAAAAGCACCGACATCGGCGAGCGGTGAACGTTGGTGGAAAGGAGAGCGAGATCGGAATAGTTTCGACCGTTCAGAGGCAGTTCGACAATCTGCTGAGTGTTAATAACCTGACCGTGTTCGCTGTTGTCGGTATCGAGCGTAGCGGCGACTCCCGTCACTTCGACAGATTGTGAGACGTTACCGACCTGAAGGGTCATATCCACCCGCTGCCGGGCCCCGACGGCGACCTCGATGCCGGTGGCGCTTGTTTTGGTAAACCCCGTAGCTTCCACGGTTACGCTGTATTTCCCAATCTTGACGTTGAAGAAGTCATACGCTCCGTTCTCATCGGTCGTGGCTTTGGCCTCGATGCTCGTACTTTCGTTGAGCAGGACGACCGAGGCCTTGGGGATCGCGAAACCCGAGGGATCTTTCACCGTGCCAAGAACTTCGGCGGTATCGAATTGAGCGCACAACGGCGCCGACAACAGAAGCAGAGTCAGAAATGTACGCATGAGCCCTCTGAGAGCGGGAAGATGCTCCAGTGTTGCAGAGGTCTGTTTCGATAGCTTTACGCTGCAGTTACGGATGGGTGACCAGCCGACGCGCGTTAGTAGGAACTTCTGATAACAGATATTATGTCAAATTACGTTCCCATTCGCGCTGCAATCGATATAGACTGGAGGCGTTGGACTGGTGTAGGACAACTCTGATCGGGTTGCTTTGTGCCTTTTCCCTGTTCGGGCAGGCAGCGCCAGAGTCCCGCCCCTCGACTCGACCGAGCCGCCAAAGACAACCGCGCCCCACAGAGCCGCGCAGTGCGCCGGCCCTGGAGACTTATCAGACGGATTCGCTTTCATCCTCTATCGCCGAACTTTCGTCCCAGGTAAAGGCTTTGAAAGACCAGGAGGCCTCACAAGCCAACCCACAGCGTTTGCCGTCCGGTGGCGGCCTGGATTGGTGGTCTGCCGCGAGCGCCATTGCCAGCGGCTTCGCGGCCGTCCTGATCGCGATTTGGGCAGGCTTTCAGTGGGCGGCCATGAACAAACAGCGAGCGGCGATGCACGCCCAGGCTCGTCATATGAATGAAATGCTGCAGGCGGTTCAACAAGCAGCCGAAGCCGCGGTATGCAGCGCAAGATGCGCCGAGAAGTCGTTGAACGTGGCGATCGATAAACAGCGCGCGCGAATGGAGGCCACTCCCAGCCTCGGCAACACCGAACAACCCGCTGAGAGCGTGAGCGTGTCCGTGCGCATCAGAAATACAGGCGATACCGACGCCATCGGAGTGAAATCAAAAGGTACCTGCGACCTCTCCGGCAGAAGCAACGCGCCAAAGGAACCCTCGGACTGGCACCATTCCAACCGAATAGAACCGGGACATGAAGATTCGCTTGATATCTTCCCCATGCCGTCACTGAGCCAGGAAGAGCTCGATGCGGTCAAGCGCGGTAAACAAACCCTCACCGTCACCGTCAAGACCGAGTTCACGGACGTCTTCGGAATCAAAAGATACCTTCATGCCACTTACCGTATGGAAGCAATTCCTTCGGACCGCTCGGGGGTCCCACGCTTCAACTGGATCCTGAATCCCAAAAGATCGTTCGAATCGGAAGCACGGGACCATGCGGTTGTTAAGACAACGCCAACGCGGCAGGTTACGGAATCCGAATCTCTCCTAAAGCTGTGATCTCTCCGCCCGGTTTCTCTTCAAAGGCAACGATCCGACTGGCGGGCGCGACGTTTGCGGTGACTTTGTGGTCATTGCCAAGCTTTCGGAGCCAGTAAACTACAGCGACATGCGACAGCCCGTGCCCGGCGTTCTCGCCGCGGAGCACCTGCGACGCTTTGGATTCATACGCGAGCGCGACGTAAACCGGTCCCTGCGACGCTCCGTCACGAGAAACCTCGATCCGCGTCTTCGGGCCATCCTTTTGAGCTTCAATCCGCAGCGGCGCGGTGTTTTGCTTCGCCGCCTCGCGAATCGCGCGCAAGGCTTCTCTCTCGTCGCTCCCGAGAAAACCGCGTGCGCCGTCGACCACCATCTCGGGCGTGTACACTTCGCCCTTCAAAGCGGACGCATAGTCGCGCTGGCGCTGGGTGTACTGGGCAGATGAGAACGCGTCCTTCCAGCCAAGCTGATCCCAGTAGTCGACATGCTCACTCAGGACGATGATCTGCGCTTCCGAGACTGGCTGGTTCCGATCTAGTTTTTGCAGCAGCTTGTCCGCGGGCGGACAGCTCGAACAGCCTTCGGAGGTGAAAAGTTCGACGAGAACCGGCACGCGGCCGGCGGGATTTTCTCCTGCGAAACCCCGCGCGGCCAACAGACACGAGACGAACAGAAGAATCCGCTTCATGGCCACAGTATCGCCTGGTGTAAGGTCAAACGTATCCATGAAAGGACTATCCGGAAAGAAGGCTTTGATTACAGGAGCATCGTCGGGCATCGGCGCGGCGGTAGCTACGCGTCTCGCGCAGGAAGGCGTGAGGGTCGCCATCAACTATCGCGGACCCGCGGAGCGCGAAAGCGCGCAGCAAACGCTCTCTGACGCAGGCGGCAACGGCATCATAGCGCAAGGCGATGTCTCGGACGAACGCGAAGTTCAGGCGATGTTCGCGGCGGTTATCTCCGAACTCGGCGGGCTGGACATCCTCGTGAACAACGCCGGCATACAAATTGAAGCGCCCAGCCATCTGATCGATATGACAGATTTCGACCGCGTGATGGGCGTGAATCTGAGGGGCACGTTTCTGTGCTCGCGGGAAGCCATCCGCCACTTTCTGTCCCGGCCGGGAGGCGGCGCGATCGTGAACAACACGAGTGTTCACCAGATCATCCCCAAACCGGGATTCATTTCGTATTCGGCGAGCAAGAGCGGGATCGACGGCTTGACGCGGACGCTCGCTCTCGAATATGCGGATCGCGGCATCCGCGTAAACTCGGTGGGCCCGGGCGCGACCGTTACGCCGATCAACAAGGCGTGGATCGACGATGAGAAAGCGCACGCAGCCGTCGTGAGTCACATCCCAATGGGGCGGGCAGCGTCATCCGAGGAGATGGCGGGCGTGTTCGCTTTTCTCGCGTCGGACGAGGCGTCTTACATTACCGGGCAGACGATATTCGCGTGCGGTGGAATTAGTCTGTTCGCGGAGTTTCGGACCAACTGGTCGTCGTAATCGCGACGGTTTTGGCGTTCTTCTTCTTCTTTTTCTGCTTCGGCGAAAACACGTTCAGCGGTTCGGGGGCGGGCTCGTACTTGGCCGGGTGCGCCGCGATCCACACCTCCGACTCCTCCTGGGCTTTCTCGATGTCTTCGGGCTTGAGCTTTTCGGTGGTCAGCTTAATCAGGTTTTTGGCGCGTTCTTCGCCCATTCTCGAGGCGATCAGAAAGTAACGATGGGCAATTTCGCGGTTCACCGGGACGCCCTGGCCGTTGTAGTAAAGGACGGCCATGTTGCAAAGGGCGGATGCGCTTCCCTGCTCCGCAGCCTGCTGGTAATACTTGAGAGCGCGGTCGTAGTCGACCGGTAAGCCCTGGCCGAGGTCGTACATCAGGCCAAGGCCGAACTCCGCGTCAGCGACTCCGCCCTCGGCGGCGATTTCATACCATTCACGCGCTTCCTCATATTGCTTGTTGTCGTAATAGAGGTCTCCCAAGCTGTGGGCGGCATTGACGTCGCTCGCGTCGGCTGCCTGACGAAACCATTTAATAGCTTCGTCGGTATCCTTAGTTACTCCCTTGCCCTGACTGTAGAGGACGCCCAGATTATATTCGGCGTCCACGTTTCCCTGCTCCGCAGCTTGACGGTAATACTCGGCCGCTTTGGCGAAGTCCTGCGGCACACCTAAACCTCTGGAGTAAAGGAGGCCCAAATTGTATTGAGCTTCCTCGACGCCGTCGTCCGCCGCGGCTTGCCATTCTTTCAGCGCGGTTGCATAGTCACCGTTTTTGTAGGCGTCCGTGCCGCTGTCAGCAAATAACGGCAGCGCGATAAAGGTGAGAGCGATCAGACCGGATAAGTGGCGTGTCATAGAGCGTTCCACGTGCTACAAGTTGTGCAATTTGTGCGCCAAACCGGGGATATAATCCCTGCATGGCATTGAAATCGTTGCGAATCCTCGGGTTCCTGTTTTGCGCGAGCGCGTACGGGCAGATCGCCGACTATCCGAACGATACAGTCGCGGGCATTCCGGTTAATTATACGGAGGCGCTCGCCGGAACGTACAAACTGCCGGACCCATTGGTGCTTAGCAACGGCAAGCCAGTGAAGGATGCGAAGACCTGGACGAATGTTCGCCGTCCCGAGATCGTGCGGCTGTTCGAAGAGAACCAGTATGGGCGCGCGCCGGGGCGGCCAGCCGACATGACCTTTGAAGTATTTGATCAGGGAACGCCCGCATTTGATGGCAAAGCCAAGAGAAAACAGATCACGATCTATTTTTCGAAGGGCAAAGGCGGTCCAAAGATGGACCTGCTTCTGTACACTCCCGCCGCGGCAACCAAGCCGTCGCCCGTGCTGCTGAATATCGGATTCTCTGCGAACTCTACAGCCGTCGATGATCCCGGCGTCAAAGTCGGAGAAATCTGGGGACCCGATCATAAGAAAATCCCGGCGAACAAAGGACGCTCCTTCGGCAAGCTGCCGGTCGCAAAGTTCATCGATGCTGGATACGGGCTCGCGACGTTTTATTACGGTGACGTGGACCCGGATTTTCTCGGCGGAGTGCCACTGGGGGTACGGGCGTTGTATCTGAAGCCCGGACAAACGGAACCCGCGCCGGACGAATGGGGCGCCATTTCCGCATGGGCGTGGGGGATGAGCCGGGCAATGGACTATCTCGAGACGGACCCGAACGTGGACGCGAAGCGCGTGGCGATCACCGGGGTCTCACGGTTAGGCAAGACCGTGATGTGGGCCGGCGCTCACGACACGCGGTTCGCCATGACGATCGCCAGTTGCTCCGGCGAGGGCGGCGCGGCGCTCAGCCGGCGGAATTATGGCGAGACCATTGCGCACCTGATGGCGCCTTCGCGCTATCCGTATCAGTTCGCCGCGGCTTGGGGCAAGTACGCGGACCATCCGGATCAGTCGCCGGTGGACGCGAATCTGCTGGTCGCGCTGATGGCGCCCCGCCCGGTACTTCTACAAACCGGAAACACGGACAAGTGGTCCGACCCGAAGGGCGAGTTTCTGGCGGAGCTTGCGGCGGGTCCGGTTTACAAACTGTTCGGGAAGCAGGGGCTCGGTACGGATCAGCTACCTCCCGCGGGCGAAGCGATCCTGCACGACACCGGATACGAGATGCATGCGGGTGGACACGGAATGGTCCCCTCGGACTGGGATGTTTATCTTCAGTTCATGAAAGCTCACTTGTAGGGGCGTGGCGTTGCGATTTTAAGCCCGGCTCATCTCTGCCCGCATCAGAGGCCACATGGATCGGCCCTTTCCGCGCCGCACGAAGATTGTCGCCACGCTCGGGCCCGCGAGCAGTTCACCGGAGATGATTCGGCGGATGATCCTCGCCGGGATGGACGTCGCGCGACTGAACTTTTCGCATGGTTCGCATGACGGCCACGCGCGAACCATTTCCCTGCTGCGGACGATCTCGGCTGAGATGAAAACGCCGGTGACCATCATGCAGGATCTGCAGGGGCCCAAAGTGCGGGTCGGCAGTTTGCCGGGCGGAGAGATGGCGCTCCGGGATGGCGATGAGGTTGCGATCATCCCGGAAGCGGAGTTTGATGGGCGACCCGCGACGATTCCCATCGATTACGCGCATGCCGCCGAAGAGGCGCAGGTCGGGATGCGGATCCTGATGGCGGATGGCCTTCTTGAGTTGAGCGTCGAGGGGATCGACGGAAACGCGCTCCGCTGCCGCGTCGTCCGAGGCGGCGCGCTGGCGAATCGCAAAGGCGTGAACTTTCCGGCTCTCAATCTCAATCTTCCTTCCCTGACGGAAAAGGACGTGCGCGATCTCGAGTTCGGGCTCGACCATGGGGTCGATGTCGTCTCGCTCAGCTTCGTTCGCGCCGCCAAGGACGTACATCTTCTGGAGGAACGGATTTCCGCGAAAGGACTGCGAACGCCGATTGTCGCCAAAATTGAACGTCCTCAGGCCATCGACAATCTGGAGGATATTCTTTCGGTTGCGCAAGGCGTAATGGTTGCGCGGGGCGACCTCGGGGTCGAAATGAGCCCGGAGAAGGTGCCGATGCTTCAGAAGCGGATCATTGAGCGCTGCAACCGGCGCGGTCTGCCCGTAATTACCGCGACGCAAATGCTGGAGAGCATGGTCCGGGAGCCGCGCCCCACGCGGGCGGAAGCAAGCGATGTGGCTAACGCAATTATTGATGGAACGGACGCGGTCATGTTGTCCGGTGAATCGGCGACGGGCGCTTATCCGGTGGAGGCCGTGGAGATGATGGCGCGGATTGCGGTTGAAGTGGAATCCGGCGTTGAGTTCCGCAGCTATCCGGCGGAGATCGGGAACCGGCGCGCGATGGCCGAGGCGGCCAAGGCTCTGGCGCGCGCGATGGATCCGGCTTGCGTGGCGGTGTTTGCGGATCGCGGCGACATCCCGCTGGCGCTTGCGGCTGGCCGGCTCAGGACTCCTGTGGTGGTTCTCACTACGGATGCGGCTTTGCGTCATGCGCTGAACCTGGTTTGGGGCGTTCGGCCGGTTCTGATTCCCGAGATGCCTTCCAGCGCGGCGGGATATGTGGCTTGTGCGGATGCCGAACTGGCGGAAAAAGATCTGGCTTCGAGCGGCAACCATGTGGTGGTGTTGGGAGGAATGGATTTCATTCAGGTCCACCGGATTGCCTGAAAGGCATGCCCAATCGTGCGCAGTCTGCTGCGTGATGTAATACAGGGACTTGAGAAAGACTCTTTAGAGGTTAATCATGTCCCGACTTGTGTGCAGTACGCTTTGGATCGCTGTCATTTATTGTTCTTATTCGGCGGCAGCTCAGACTCCGCCGCCTAATACCCCTCCGGCTAATACCCGGCCGCCGGCTCGGGCGGGCCGGCCTCCCGTTCCCACGCGCGACCCCCACACGGAAGGCTATGTTGCCGCTAAGGAGCTATCCGACGGCGCGATTCCGCCTGCGAGCCAGGACGGCAATTTCATCATTGGCCCAACTCATCCGGCGGCGCCTGAAATGACCGCGAGCGACTCCGTTCCGCATGGAACGACTTTCACGTTCACGATGGAATCGACGGACAGCAAGTTTTATCCCGGAATCATGCGCGGCCCGGCCCCGGGCGAAGCCGCGCCTCCTCCCGCTCCTGGTGGCGGACGAACCATCACGACGCACGCGGCTCCGTACACGCGCAAGGTCACCGTGTATGTTCCCCGGCAATATGTTCCCGGCACGGCTGCTCCGTTTCTGGTGGGAGCCGATGGCGGCGCGGCCTGGAACTCGGATACAGATCTGTTTACGACGCTCGATAATCTGATCGCCGCCCATAAAGTGCCCGCGATGATCGCCATCGCGATCGGCAACGGCGGAGGCGATTCGAAGGGCAGCGAGCGCGGCCTCGAATATGACACCATGTCCGGCCGCTATGCGGAGTTCGTCGAGCAGGAAGTGCTTCCCCGCGTGGAGAAAGAGGCCAAGGTAAAGCTCACCAAAGATCCGGATGGACGGGCCACCATGGGCGGCAGTTCCGGCGGGTCGGCAGCGCTTGCGATGGCCTGGTATCACACCGATCTCTATCACCGCGTTTTGACCTATTCGGGCACGTACGTCAATCAGCAGTGGCCGGAGAATTCCGAGACTCTTCACGGCGCCTGGGAGTTTCATGCCTCGTTGATTCCGAACAGTCCCGTGAAGCCGATCCGCCTCTGGATGGAGGTCGGCGACCGCGATCTTCTGATTTCTCAGGATGGCTATCACGACTGGGTCGTGGCCAACGAGAACATGGCCAAAGTTCTCGCGGCCAAGGGTTATCACTATCAGTTCGTCTTCGCAAAGAACGCCGACCACGTGGATGCCTCGGTGAGGCGGCAGACCCTTCCGGAGGCGCTGGAGTATGTTTGGGCAGGCTATCCGATCGCGGGTAAATAGCTTCAACCCGCGCCGGCAATGGAGTGGAACGTCCCTCGGGAGGGCTGCGTCTCATTGGGGCGTTATGCGGCGAAGGACGTTCCTTGTTGGTTCTCTCGGATCAGCACGGCTAGCGGCGGGACAACAGGTTCGGTCCCTGGGCACTCTGGCCTACGTCCAGGCGGATGGCCTTTGGGTGCGCGATCTTCCTGATGGCCGAACGCGGCGGCTGGCGGCGGGTACGAGGCTCGCGTCTCCGCGCTTCTCGCCTTCCGGCCGCTGGGTCCTTTTCACGAATGAAGAGGTCCTTCATGTGGTTTCGCGCGAGGGCGGCCCGGCGGTCCGATTCGAGGGTCAACGCGGCCAGTGGTGGCCGAATCGCGACGATCTGTTGGTGGAGCAGACCGCCGGACTCGGTGTTTTCAGCGCAACCACGGGGTGGAGGGCATTGCCGTGGTCGATACCCGGCGGGAACTTGCCGGCGATATTCAGTCCGGACGCGACCGAAATCGCGTACGCGGATGAGGCGAAGATTGCCGGCGTGCGTACCGGACGTCTCTTGTGTGTCGGCGCCGCCCGGCCGGGCGGTCCGCCTCGGGCCGTCGTAACGGAGCCCGGCAACGCGGTAATCCCGTGCCGCTGGATGCCTGACGGCCCGGAATTGCTCTATTGGCTGGACCCGGACTTCTCGGTATCGGTTGCATCCGATGGCCTGGAACTGTTTCGGATTCCGGCGCGCAGCCCCGGGGCAAAGCCTCGATCTTTGGGGGCGTCCACGCTTGTGCATGGCGATTTCCTGTCTCTCGCGCCAAGAGGCGGCGCGCTGGCGGTCGCGGCGGGCGACGATCGGGGCGCCTGCCGCAACAAGCGAATCGCCCGGATCGAGTGGCCCGGCGGCGAAGTGAGGTATTTGACCGATGAGCGTACCGCGGCGGTCACGCCCGCGTGGTCGCCGGATGGAGAGCGGATCGCCTACTCGGCGGCGCCAGCTCTGCCGGACGGTTGCGGCGGTGGCGAACTGATGCGGCATTCGCTTGCGCGCCGCCGGATCTGGATCATCCGTGGCGCGGGAAACTTCCGACCTACAGCTGTTACTCACGACGAGCGTTATCGGGACGAGGAGCCGCGGTGGTCTTCAAACGGACGCTACATCCTTTTCTGCCGTATTGACGAGGGGCGTAATCGCACCGTATGGCTGATGCGCTCAGACGGTAGCGGCGCGGCGCAAGTGGCGGGTCCGCTGGCAGCGCAGGATCCGGCCAATCTGGGCATGAATTGGTTTGGGTATTACGGCACTGTCCGCTGGAAAGGTCTCATCGATTGGCGGCAATCGGTACTGTCCTAACAATTGTGTTGATCAAGGCAGCCCTTTGAAATTGCGCCTATCGGCCAGCTTCATTATGATTTTTTCGTCGAATGCGTTCTGCGAACCAAATCAAGCTTGCTCTCCTGAAGGAACTGGACCTCGCTCATGCTCAGTTCGACGCCTGCATCCGCGATTTTGGCGCGGTTGCCGAAGAGATCGAATCCGGGATGCAACATCCCGATGGCAAGCTGGCGCTGCGACTCGCGGGAAATAAACGCCGTCGCGCCTTCGACGCGGTTCAGTTGGCTATAAGCCGCTACAGCAGTTTCGTTCAGGATGGTATAGTGCCGGATCACTTACGGGATTGAATCTGTCCTTCGCCCGCAACTCCCTGCTACAATAGGTATTTCCCCGCCATCCCTCATGTTTGACAATCTGTCCGACAAACTGCAGCGTGTCTTCAAGAACCTGCGGGGCGAAGGACGCCTGACAGCCGAAAACATGGAAGCCGCGCTGCGCGAGGTTCGCGTTGCGCTGCTCGAAGCCGACGTTAATTTCAAAGTCGTCAAGCAGCTCATTGAAGCCGTCCGCACGCGCTCTATGGGCCAGGAAGTCCTTTCATCCCTGACCCCGTCGCAACAGATCGTCGGCATCATTAATGAAGAGCTGATCAAAGTTCTCGGCAGCCACGAATCGAAGCTGCGGTTCGCCAACGACCCGCCCAGCGTATTTCTCATCGTTGGCCTGCAGGGATCGGGCAAGACGACCTCAACCGGAAAACTCGCGCGCTGGCTGACGAAGAATGGGCATCGGCCCGAAGTGGTTTCGGTCGACGTCTACCGGCCCGCCGCGCGGCAACAGCTCGCGGTGATCGCGCGGGATAACAAAATTCCGATCTACCCGGGCACGCCGGAAGAAACACTCCCGGTGGACTTGGCCCGCTCCGCGCGGCGCGACGCGACCAACAACGGACGGGACGTGCTGCTGGTCGATACCGCCGGCCGTCTGCACATCGACGATCAGTTGATGGACGAGCTTCAGCAGCTCAAAACGCTGCTGAACCCCGTCGAAATTCTGTTCGTGGCCGACGCGATGACCGGGCAGGACGCAGTCAAATCGGCAGACGAATTTCACAAACGCCTCGGTATTACGGGCGTCATTCTTACCAAAATGGACGGCGATGCGCGCGGCGGCGCGGCGCTTTCCATTCGGTACGTCACAGGGCAGCCGCTGAAGTTCGTCGGTCTCGGCGAAAAGGCGGATGCTTTCGAGCAGTTCCATCCGGACCGCGCGGCGTCGCGCATTCTCGGAATGGGCGACATCGTCAGCTTTTACGAGAAGGCGCAGGAAGCGTTCGACTCGAAAGAGCAGGAGGAGATGCAGCGGAAGCTCATCGAGAACGAGTTCACTCTCGAAGATTTCCGCGATCAGTTGAAGTCGCTGCGTAAGCTCGGCTCGCTCGAGTCCATCCTGAAGATGATGCCGAAGGTCGGGATGATGAAAGAGCTGCAGAACATGCAGCCGGACGAAAAAGAGCTGACGCGCATCGTGGCGATCATCGATTCGATGACGCCCAAAGAGCGCGCCAATCACATGATTATCAACGGAACCCGCCGGCGGCGCATCGCCCGCGGTAGCGGCACTTCCGTTCAGGATGTCAATAACCTGCTCAAGCAGTACGGGCAGGCGCGAAAAATGATGAAGAGTCTCTCGGGCAATCTCGGTTTCCTCGGCAAAAAGATGGGAAAACTAGGTGGGCTGGGTAAACTGGGAATTCCGGGTTTTTGACCGAAGTTTTAGAGGACAATAGATTTAGATGCTTATGATCAGACTGGCGCGTTTCGGCGCCAAGAAGAAGCCGTTTTACCGTGTGGTGGTGATCGAAAAGGAGCGCGCCCGCGACAGCCGCAATATCGAAGTTGTGGGACATTACAATCCGCTGACCAATCCGGCGACCGTGAAGCTCGAACACGAGCGGATCGAGCACTGGCGGAAGAATGGCGCGCAGCTTTCCGAAACGGTAGCCCGCATTCTCAAAAACAACCCGGCTCCCGCTGCTGTTTAACGTGCGCCTATGGGCGCTTTTCTCCGAAGGGGCAGTCGATGAAACAGTTGATTGAAGATATCGCGAAAGCTCTGGTCGACATCCCGGAAGAAGTGGAAGTGTTTACGGTGGAAGGCGAACAGACGACGGTGCTGGAACTGAAGGTCGCTCCGAGCGACCTCGGGAAAGTGATCGGCAAGCAGGGCCGCACGGCGCGATCGATACGCACGATCCTCGGCGCGGCGAGCATGAAGCTGAACCGCCGTTTTACGCTTGAGATTCTTGAGTGACGCCGACTGGGTCACGGTCGCCGCGCTGATCCGGCCGCGGGGAAATCGCGGCGAATTGATCGCGGAGCCGCTTACGGCCCGCCCTTCCCGGCTCACCTTGTTGAAAACAGCGCATCTTTTCGGGGACGGAAAGCTCTACCGCGTTGAGAGCGTGTGGTTCCACGAGGATGTCCCCGTGTTCAAGTTCGAGGGCGTCGACACCATCTCCGACGCCGAGCGCCTTCGCGGAGCCGAGGTGCGTATTCCCGTCTCCGAACGCATTGCGCTCGAAGAGGGCGAGTATTTTCAGTCGGACCTGATCGGCTGCGAAGTGCGGGATGCGGGCGACGACCGCGTGATCGGGAAGGTCACCGGCTTCGAGGAATACGGCGGCCCGGGTCTTCTCGAAATCGATGGCGGACGCGTGCTGATTCCTTTTGTAAAAGAAATCTGCGTCGAAATCAGGCCTGAAGAAAAGCGCATCCGTGCGCGAATGCCCGAAGGCCTCGAGACCCTCGATTCGGACGCATGAAGTTCCACCTGCTCACGATTTTTCCCGAATATTTCGATGGCCCTTTTCGCCACGGCGTTGTGTCGCGCGCGGCGCAGGCGGGAGCCCTCGAAATTCATACGCACGATCTGCGCAACTGGACGCATGACGTTCATCGCACGGTGGACGACCGGCCTTTCGGCGGCGGAGAAGGCATGCTCCTGAAAGCGGGCCCCATCTTCAGCGCGGTCGAAACGATCTGGCCCGAACGAGGCCCTGGCCGCAAAGTTGTCCTGCTCTCCGCGCAGGGGCAAAGGTTTACGCAGGCCACTGCGCGCGAATTCGCCGAGTTGGATGAACTGCTGCTCATCTGCGGACGCTACGAAGGCGTGGATGAGCGGGTCGCCGAACACCTGGCGGACGAAGAGCTTTCGATCGGAGACTACGTGCTCAGCGGCGGCGAACTTGCGGCGGCCGTGGTTATCGATGCAGTGGCCCGTCTCTTGCCGGGCGTACTCGGCAACAGCGAATCCGCGGTGAACGAATCCTTTGAGGAGGGAATACTCGACTGTCCTCAGTGGACTCGCCCCGCGGAATTTCGTGGATGGAAAGCGCCGGAAGTTCTGCTCGGCGGAAATCACGCGGAGATCCGTAAATGGCGTCGTGAAGCGGCGCTGGAAAAAACCAAACGTCAAAGGCCTGATTTAATAAAGCCACAAGGATAATGTAAAGATGCTTTTATCGGGGAAACTCCTGTTCGACCGTGCTCGTCGAACCAGCATGCTCAGGCTCCGGTCAGGGGTATCATGCGCCCTGGCGATTATTGCCTTTTATTCGCTTTGTTTCATTTCTTTGGCGTCCGCGCAGGTAATACCCGGGCGTTATATCGTAATTCTCCAGGATCCGCCTGTTTCCAGCCGTTTCGAGACGCGAGCGGCGCTCGACGGCGCTCAGGCTCAGAGTTACCGGCAGCAAATCGAAGCCCGTCAGGCCAGTATCAAACAGGACCTGGCGGCCCGGCATATGACCGTTACGGGTTCCGTTTCCGTCCTGCTGAACGCGCTGTTTGTCAACACGACTCCGAATCGAGTGGCCGAACTGCAGAGCGTGAGCGGTGTGGCTGCGGTACGTCCGATGCGGAAATTCAAGCCACTGCTGGATAAAGCCACGACGCTGCTCAACGGGCCAGCGGCGTGGAGCGCGCTCGGCGGCGCGTCTAACGCCGGCGCGGGTGTCAAGATCGCCATCATCGACTCGGGCATCGATCAGACACACCCGGCGTTCCAGGATTCGAGCCTCTCAATGCCGGCGGGATTCCCCAAATTCACGACCGGGCATCCGGAAGATCAAGCCTATACGACGAACAAAGTGATCGTGGCCCGCAGCTATGTGCGGCTGCTTTCGGCGCCTACGGACCCGAACAACCCCGCAGCTGATTCGCTTCCGGACGACTACTCGCCGCGCGACCGCAACGGGCACGGAACTTCCGTCGCCTCGTGCGCCGCAGCCGTTCTTACCACTACGCCGGGCATCGCCTCTGACGGAACGGCGATCAAGATTCAGGGGATGGCACCGAAGGCTTATCTCGGCAATTACAAAATCGCCGGCTCTCCGGGCGTAGTTGATTTCGCGACCGACCAAACCCTCATTCAGGCGGTTGAGGACGCGGTGAACGATGGCATGGACGTGATCACGACTTCCTGGGGCAGCAATGCGCTCACTAACGTCGCGAACGATCCCACGGCAATGGCGTGGGAGGCGGCGGCGAAGACTGGCGCTGTGGTTCTTGCTGCGGCGGGTAACGGAGGCGAAGACGGTGCCCAAGGGGCGAACTATCCG
This sequence comes from Bryobacteraceae bacterium, assembly GCA_035262625.1. Classification (GTDB taxonomy): domain Bacteria; phylum Acidobacteriota; class Terriglobia; order Bryobacterales; family Bryobacteraceae; genus BOG-234. The sequence goes on along the minus strand of DATFSM010000096.1, from coordinate 75,079 downwards.
AATTTCAATTCGATCTCGTCACCCTCGAATGCGCCTGATGTGATCTCGGTGGGCGCGACGGAGAACGCGCACGTGATGCTCCCCGCCGTGACGGTGAATGGTTCGGGCGTTCCTTCGACGCTCATCGGCATCCCGGCGCAGGGAAGCGATGCGTTCTTCTATCCGTCATTCCAAGGCTCCAATACCGGGAAGCTGGTGGATGTGACGAGCCTTGGCGACAACGGACTGGCTTGCTCCTCGCTGCCGGCAGGCAAGCTTACTGGGCTGTTTGTGCTTGTGCAGCGGGGCACGTGCACCTTCGCAACGAAAGCGACGAACGCACAGAATGCCGGGGCCATCGGGATGATCGTTTATTGGGCAGACAGTTCGGCGGTCTTCCCCCTTGAAGGCGTGGGAGGCAATAACTCGACCGACGCGAATTTCGTAGGACCGATCGTGGCGATCTCCAACGCCGCCGGCCTGGCCCTGAAGAGCTACGTCGATGCGAATGTCTCGAACTCGGTGACGATTGCGGCCGGCGCGACTGAGATGGACGTTTCTGCCTACAGCCAGGAAATAAATATCAGCCCCACGGTGACGTCGAACATGCTGGTGGGATTCAGCTCGATGGGGCCAACGCCCGACGGGATGCTGAAGCCCGATGTCGTCGCGGTGGGTGGAAACGACATTGGTTATTTGCTGCCCGATCCCAACAACTTTTTCCTGCCTTCGCCTTCAGGCCTCTACATGGCGACCCAGAGCTATGATCCGAACGCTGACTCTTCCGGCGAGGTTAACTATAGCTCGAACGGATATTGGGCGGCCGATGGAACAAGTTTCGCGACCCCGATGACCGCAGGTGCGGCGGCGCTGGTGAAGCAGGCGCATGCCGGCCAGACGCTTCGCGGCACTCAGATCAAATCGCTTCTGATGGGTTCCACTTCGCTATCGGTGATGTCGGAGACTGGGGGTCTCCCGGTCGATGCTGAGTGGATTGGCGCGGGTTTGGTTAACGCGGGCGCGGCGGTAAGCGCCACCATCACCGCGGAACCTTCGTCGATTTCGTTCGGCATTCTCAACGGAGCGACCTTCCCGATCGCGCAGAACATCAATCTGACCAATATCGGGTCCGCAGGCGCTACGCTTGCCGTCTCCGTCTCCTGCTGCACCGTTAATGCCCAGACCGGCTCGCTTACGAACGCCACGCTCGCGCTGAGTTCGTCGAGCATCAGCCTGGCGGCGGGCGCTTCATCGACGCTCACCGTGACTCTCTCAGGCGCCGCGCCGCCCGCAGGCGAGTACTCGGGCGCCGTGGTCTTGACGCAGGGTTCCACAACAACCCGGATTCCGTTCATGATGATTGTCGGGTCGGGCACGCCTTCGAATGTTAATGTGATCAATCTCGGCGGCGAGGGAACTCCGGGCGAAGATATCGGGCCGTCGATCCTTCAGGTGACCGATCAGTTTGGCGCTCCGGTGACGAACAGCCCCGTGACGTTCTCGGTCAGCCCGCGCAATGCAGTGACGTTCCAGAGCGTTACCGGAGAACCGGCCTGCACGGTGAGCGCTTCATCGGCGACCTGCAACACCGATCAGTATGGTTTTGCATATGCGGAAGTCATTAACGGACCGAACGCTCGTTCCGCAACGATTTCGTCGACGGTCGCCGGCTTCCCCGTCTCAGGCAGCGTTACGATTCAGCCCGCGCCGAATGTGACCGGTGCCGCGGACGCGGCAGCGGGACTGACAACCGTTGCTCCAGGATCCTACGTCGCGATCTATGGAACGGCACTCAGTAACACGACCAACGCGAATGGCGTGGCTTACAACCCGAACTCCAACCCAACCACGGAGGCGACGGACCCAGTGACCGCGAACGGGGCGGTTCTGCCGCTTCAGATCGATTTGGTGACAGTCAGCTTCGACGTGCCGGGTACCGGCATCAGCGTGCCGGGTCACCTGACCTATGTCAGTCCGACGCAGGTCAACGTGCAGGTGCCGTGGGAACTGCAGGGCCAAACATCGGCCAAGATGAAGGTGACGCTGGACGGTGACCTCATCGGGAACGTGGTGAATCTATCTTTGGCTAACGCCGCTCCCGCGTTCTTTGGGTTCAACGGAATCGCGATCGGCCAGGACCTGGGCGGCCATTTGCTCACAGCGCAGAATCCGGCTGTGCGCGGCAACACCATCATTCTCTACGCCAACGGGCTGGGACCGGTATCCAATACTCCGGCAAGCGGAGATCCCGCGGCTGCGAGTCCGTTGTCGAAGTCGACGACGACTCCGGTCGTGATGATCGGCGGCCAGCAGGCGCAGGTGTCATTCAGCGGGCTGGTACCGGGCCTTCCGGGGCTGTATCAGATGAACGTCGTGATTCCGACGGCAACTCCGACAGGCTCTCAGAACATCACGGTTGCGGTGGGCGGCGCGACGTCTCCCACGCTGATGATGCCAATTCAGTAACGGCTATTTCTTAGCGCTATTTTTTAGCCAGGGCTTCCGCGATGGCGGCTTCCGCAAGTGGCGCCATCGCGGCGTAGCCTGCTGCATTGGGAACCAACCCGTCGGGCGTGAGTTCCTTGCGGAAGTCACGGCCGTTGGCGAGCGCCGAATAGTAGTTCAGATAGACTGAACCGGTTTCTTTCGCGTAGTCCTTCAGCCATCCGTTCAGTCCGATGATTTTGCCCTGCGGCCTGAGCTTCGTCTGATTGGCGTAGCAGTCGCAAACCGGCAGCAATGACGCAAGGACCACGTGGATACCGTTCACCTTCGCGAGTTCCACCATCGACATGAAGTTCTCGACGATGGCGCCCTGGGAGCCCACGCCGACGAAGCCCGCGAGGTCGTTGGTACCGCCCTGGATGACGACGACCTTAGGCTTCAGATCGATTACATCCTGACGGAAGCGCACGAGCATCTGGGGAGTCGATTGGCGCGCAATGCCGCGATTGAGATAGGGCTTGCCGGGGAAGAACGGCTGCCAATCGGCCGTAGCATCGTCTCCGATGAAGATTACCCGATTCTCGTTGGGAGCGGGCGGCTTGAGTTCGGCATCTTCGCTGCCGTACTTGTTCAGCCCACCCCAGTCGAACAGCAGATGACGCTGCGCAGCGACGACACGTTCGAGTTCAGCTCTATCGGGCGGCGTCTGAGGGACGGGCGCCTGCGCACGAGCCGCCAGCGCACAAGCCAGGAGCAGCCATTTAGTTCTTGATACCGAAGCAGTAAAGCATGCCATCGTACGTGCCTATATAGACGCGGCCATTCGCAACGCTGATACCGCTCCAGTGATTCCAGGACTTGATGCGATCGCCACTGGACCAGAGCTCCTTGCCGGTCTCCGCGTCGAGCGCGAAGAGCACGGCGTGAGTCGAGCCGGGGATGCGGCGGTCCGCGGTGTCGGCGAGACCGACGTCCGGGTAGGCCTGGTCCGTATCCTCGCCGTTGCCGTATGCGAAAACGAGGCCGTTCGCGATCACTGGTGGTTCCGCATGGTTCATGTCGCGCGAAACCCAGGCAGGCGTAAGCACGGCATGGCCGTTTTTGTCTTCCACCTTGAACGCCGCGATCGCGCCATACTTGACCTCGCCGTGCTCGATGGGGAACTTGAACTGCGAGTGTTTCGGTCCCCAGAACGGCGATAGCACCCAGCGCGTTCCGTTAGACTCCTCCCAACTGGCCAGCGAACCCCAGACGCCCGCGGACGCGAAGTTCACGTCCTCATTGCAGAACAGCGGCGTACGGTACTCAGGCGTGCGGTGGTCGTCGCCGCCGATCGACTTGGTATCCATCATGTACAGGCGGCATTCTTTGCTCGCATCGACCATCAGTTCTTTGCCCTTGAAGTTGAAGATAACGGGCGTCACCTGCATGTCCAGGTCGCGCTTCACGAGCCATTCGGCGTTAGACGGACCGTAGTAGTCCACCAAATCGAGCGCTTTGGTGTCGGGGTTCTGTTTCACGCCGATGATGCCGTTTCCGTAGAGACCGTTCTCGGGATCCCACCGGCCATCGCCGGTCCCGGTGTACATCACGCCTTCCGCCGAAATAGCCGGCCCCTGGCGTCCCCACATTCCGCCGCCTGCCGGTCCCCAGGTACCCACCTTGTTGGTGGCGAGGTCATAGGCATAAACGATGTTGGGATTGCCGCCGCAGCCCTGCGCGGTGTGCGTGTATATGACGTTCTTGTAAAGATTCAGGCCGTAGGGCTTGCCGTTCGGCGGCATCCACTTCATCGGAGGCGCGATGTCCTCGCCGTCAGAAGCGTTGATCTGACGCAGGCGGCCATCCCATGAAGCGGCGTAGATGGTGTACTTACCGGGAGTGGAAGTTGGCGTAATAACCGGGGTGGCAGTCTGTCCGCCGGGACAGAGGATGCCCGCGCCGCGACCGCCCGGCTGAGGCGTGTAGTTGCTTTCGAAGTGCTTCTTCCAGATCACTTCGCCTTTTTGCACGTCGATGGCAAAAAGGTTGTCATCGACGCCCGCGACGATAGCGACCTCACGCGTGCCGTCCTTCGTATTCAGCTTGTCGATGATGAGCGGAGGAAAGAGGTTGTGCATCTGCCGGGGCTGGCTGTCGAGCTTCATATCCCACAGCAGGGTCATCTTCCCGGCCGTCTTGGGGGAAAGGACCTTTTCATCTTTCTGCCAGTTGGTTCGGAAGGTGTTTCCGCCGTCGGTGAGCCAGTCGGCCGCGGGCGCGCACGAGACTCCAAGAGAGACGGCAATCAGCGCGGCGCTTCTTCGAGAGAACGCAAACCGAGAAAAGGCAAACATAGCCTAAAACCTCAACTTGAAACGATTCACGACCTTTGGTAGTATACACCCAACCCGGCGCGACGCAACATCATTTCGCCGGTGGCGAAGGAGTTTGATATGACCCACGTGATGGTCCGAAGGATACTCCGGGCGGCGGCTGTGACCGGCTGCATTCTACTCGCGAGCGCTTCCGCTCTTCCTCAGGGACGAGGCGGCGCAGACTGGGCGACCACGGGCGCCGACGCGCACCGTTCGTCATGGGTAAGGACGGACCCGAAGATCTCTGTCGCGTCGATGTCCGGAGATAAGACCGGCTTTCAGTTCATGTGGAAAAAGAAGCTGGGAAGCGCGCCTCTGTCTCAGCCTTCGCTGACGGAGCGATACATCGGTTATCGCGGATTCCGCAGCTATGCGTTCCTTGGCGACGCGGCGAACAACGTATTCGCGCTCGACTCCGATCTGGCGCGCGTGGAGTGGACGAAGAAGTTCCCGATTCAGGCGGGAGCGCGGTCCGGCGCATGCCCCGGTGGAATGACCGCGAGCGTCACGCAGAGGTTGAGCGCAGCGTTTCCGACCGCGAACGCCGGGCGCGGTGGTTTCGGGGGACGCGGCGGCCCGGCGAAATCGGGTGTTGGGGCAGCAGGCGAAGGCGCAATTACGATTCCGGCGGCGAATGCCGCTCCCGCGCCTGCGCGCGGGCCGGCGCCTGCGGGATTCCCCGGCGGACGCGGGCGAATGCCCTCCTATCTGACGGTGGTGTCGAGCGATGGCGCATTGCATGACATATACATCTCGAATGGCGAGGAGCCGAATCCTCCCATTCGCTTCCTGCCGGCGAACGCGAATGCGAGCGATCTGACGCAGGTAGACGGTATGGCGTACGCCCTGACATCCGGCAACTGCGGAGGCGCGGCCGATGGCGTATGGGCCTATGATCCGGAGTCGAAGAACGTCGCGGGTTGGAAAGGAGATGCGGCCGGAGTAGCGTTTGGTCCCGATGGCTCCGTTTATGTGACGACTGCGGCGGGCGACCTCCTGGCGCTGGATGCGAAGACACTTGCGAAGAAGGCTTCGTATTCAGCGGGCCAGGCGTTTTCGAGCGCGCCGGTGGTGATGGAGCGCGGCGACAAGGCGCTTCTTGCGGCGGCGACCAAGGACGGCGCGATTCACGTTCTCGATGCGGCATCGCTTACGAAAATTGCGGTGTCCGGGCCCGATAGCGGGGCGGGTTCCGCGATGGCGAGTTGGCAGGATTCCGCAGGAGGGCAATGGATTCTGCATGGGAATACCGCCTGGAAGCTGAGCGATGCCGGATTGCAAAAGGGATGGACGGCGGACGGGAACGCGTCTTCATCCGCAGCCGTCGTCAATGGCGTGGTGTTCCTGCTCGACCCCGGCGCGGGATCCCGTCATGCCGCATTGCGCGCATTCGACGGAACGAGCGGGAAGCAACTGTGGTCGAGCGGTCAGACGATCACAGCTTCCGTTGCTCCCGGCGGCGGGCTTGCGGCCGGCGGAAGCGCGGTATATCTGGGTACGCAGGACGGAACATTATGGGTTTTCGGATTTCCTATCGAACACTGATCCTGACGGGGCTTCTCGGCGCCGCGCCGGCTTTCGGGCAGTTCCCGGATGGCCCGGGAAAAGAAGAGACCGCGCGGCTTTGCTCGCAGTGTCATGAACTGGAGCGCGCTTCGTCGCTCAGGCAGGATGCGGCGGGTTGGCAGGACACGGTCGCCAAGATGTCTTCGCTGGGGATGAAAGCGACCGATGCGGAACTGCAGGCGGTCACGGCGTATCTTGCGAAGGCGTTTCCGGCTGACACGATACCGAAACTCAATGTGAACAAGGCTGCGGCGATCGATCTGGAGAGCGCGCTAAGTCTTCGGCGTTCGCAAGCGGCGGCGGTTATTGAGTACCGGAAGGAGCACGGGGACTTCAAATCGCTGGACGATTTGAAGAAGGTGCCCGGTATCGACGCCGCGAAGGTCGATGCCAAGAAAGACCGTCTGACATTCCAGTAATCAGCCGTTGGTCTCTTCCACGAATCTTTCGACGTGAACGCGATACAGGGCGGATTTGCCGTGGCGATCGCTGACGAAGAAGACGCTCTGGCTGTCCGGTGAAAAGATCGGGGAGACTTTTGACGGTTCGGACGATCTGTGCTCGCAGAGCGTGAGTTCACGGCGCGTCACGCGAAGCAGAAGCAACACGTAGGCCGAGGCGCGGCTACGGCTCGCGCCGACGAAGACGGAAGCATCGCCATTCGCCGAGACGCTCGCGAACTGACTCGTTCGCGCGATCGGGCGGTCGGAGTTGTCTTCGGGGGCGTGCTCGCGGAGTCCGATCAATTCGTGCGGATCGTCTGGAATGTGCAGGTACAGCAGCGTTCGGCCGTCCGGAGTCCAAAGGATCTCGCCCGTGTTACCCGCCTCCAGATCGAGCCTGCGTTTGCCGGAACCGTCTAGTCCGCAGATGTACACCGCACCGCCCGCGCGATAAGCCACTTGCGGATGCTTCGGGCGCGCGAGGACGAGTTCGACTGCCGCCGATTCGCTAATCGGAGACGCCGACGCGTACGACGACTTCTGCCGCGACACCCGCACGATCCTATCGCCTTCCGCGAAGAGAATCGAACCATCCATCGCGACTGTGATGCCGGTACGCGCGCCGCCGGAGACTCTGTAGATCGGTCGCGAGGCAAGATTGCCGGTGAGAGCGGTTTCGCAGAGAGCGGAGCCATCGAAGTAAACGGCGGCGCGTTCGTCCGCCGTGAGCGAAAGGCTTGCGGGATCGAGTTGCGCCACGTCTGTGATCTGCTTTGAATCGCCAGCTCTGAGATCCAGCAGATATGCCTGGCGCGCGCCTTCGCGCTCACTCCAATAAAGCAGCGTGTCGAAACGCCGCTGAAACTGCTTCAGATGCGGAGCGGTCAGACCGCTCGCGAACGACGGGTCAGTAAGGCGTACGATTTCGAATTCGGTTGCGGGGTCCGGATAGCGTTGCCACTCGGGGCCCGAAATACGGCCCACCGCAGCCATCGCCAGAAAACCACGTCGCGAAAGGGGGAAGGAGCCGATAGCTTTATTTTACGTTGTGATCGGCCTGATAATGCATCTTCAGCAGATCGAGGCCCCAGTCGTTCTGGTAATCCCGCCAAACCGAGTGGATGTGGTTCGCGTTGTCCTGCGTTTCATCCATTTCGATGAGGAACGCGGGCGTCTGTACGCGATAGTAGTGAGGTCCGCCTCGTTGCACGTCGCCGGTCCACGCGAAGAAAGTGGCGTCTTTCGGCTGTTTCTTCGCAAGGTCCATGCGGTATTGCGCCATCTGCGGCGGAACATTTTCGGCGTAGACTTCGACGAGCGCCATCAGTTTGTCATACTGCTGCGCAGTCATCTTCGAAGCTTGCAGACCGTTCGGAGCGCCGTTCAAAGCGGCGACGCGCGAGTTCATCGTGATGATGTCCTTGAGGGCCGTCTTATCGACAATAGCGGTTGCCTTCTGCGATGCGTCGAGCGACTCGATCATCTCGTAGCCGTAATCATCCTCCGCGGCAAGAACGCGAAGCCCCTTGCGGGGACCGACGCGCACTTCGGCCGGATTGGATCCGAAGAAGCTCGGGGAATCGACGATCTTTCCGTTCACAATCGTGTAGTTCTGGCTGATGTGATGGCCTTCCACGCGATAACCCCACGTTCCTGTGGCGGCGGGTTTGCCAAAGATCGTGACGTAGTAATTGTCCGGATCGCGACGGTTGGGTCCGTTGCCCTGTTCGAGCACAAGGAGCACCGCGTCAAGGCTCATGATGGATTCGGCTTTGATAAGACCCTGCTGGCTGAGCCCGGAGGCGAGCAGCGCGGTTGCGAGTTCGCGTTGGTAGGGCTTCATTTCGCCGAACGAGAGTCCCTTACGCGATTTGGCGAGGATCTGGTCCGGCGGCGTGTTCGCCGGCGGCATCGGGACGAAGTACCAGTTCTGGCGCTCGTCGGTTTCGAAGGGGAAGGTGGCTTTGGCCTTCTGGTCCGCCCACAGCGAATTGAGGAACGCGTTTGCGGCGTCCGCCATTACTGAAGACTGCTCGGCGCGCTTGTAGGCAGCCGTGAGGAGGATGCCTGCGACGCCCAGCGCGGCGACACGAAGCCACACATGTTTCATGGAGGAGATTCTATACCTTCACCCTTCGTGAAGGCCAGAGAAAGAAATCAGAACGGGAAGTCGCTGACAGCAGCCGTCTTGTTCTGAGATCGCGCAAGGAAACGATATGGGTTTACGGGAGTTGAATGCACGCGGACTTCGTAGTGCAGGTGGTAGCCGGTGGAATGCCCGGAACTGCCGACGCGACCGACGGTTTCGCCCTGACGGATCTCCTGACCGTCTATCACTTCGATTTTTGACAGATGGCCGTAGAGAGTCTGGTAGCCATTGCCGTGATCGAGAATCACGCAGCGTCCATAGCCGTAATTCCAGCCGGCGTGTACGACGATCCCATCGCCTGTGGCTTTAATTGGTGTGCCCATCGGAGCTGAGATATCCACCCCGGTGTGCATCGCGCCTTCGCCGGAGAACGGGTCCATCCGATGGCCATATCCGTCCATAAGACGTCCGGCGATGGGCCATCCGGCGGGAATGACGTTGGCGTCGAGTCTTGCGAAAAGGTTGCGGCTGCGGCCTGCGATGTTGGTCGTGCGGAGATAGCTGTATTCCGCCAGCGTCTCTCCCAGTGTGGGTACCAGCGGCGCTTCGGCGATCAGATCCGGCGAGCCGGTGATCTGTTTCTTCATGCCGTAAGCGTTACCTACCTCATCCGCAAGGAGTTGCAGGCTTGCAAGCTGTTCATTGGTCTGTTTCACCTTCTTCTGAAGGTTTTCGTACCGCACCCGCATCAACTGCGCTTCGCGCTGGAGGGAGTTGTAATTGGCCACTTTCATGGCCATCCGGGCGTAGCTGCCCACCACCCCGAACATGAGCAGGAAAAGTGCGGCAACCGCGCCGACCACCGCGTATACGAAGCGATGCGTTATGTGTATGCGCTGGAGGCGCCCATGAAGCGAATGCGCCAGAACCAGAATGAAATAGTCTTGCTTCAATCCCTTTCCTCCCAGGCATGCTCAGAAGACACACACCCCAGGGTGACTTCCCTTTGGTTAGAACTCGCGAATTCGAAGTCGATGGAAAACGAATTCACGACGACCCGCCAAAAGCGAGATCGAACAGCTTCAGATCGCGAAAGTGAGAGGTTAACACCCATTAAGGATCGGCGTCAAGGGGGTAATGACCTATTTTAACATTGCATATCTTTATGAAACTGTTGTAGTTACCGAAAGAGTCTTGCGATGCGAACGCTTTGACTGTTACTATCCCGCCGTGCGAAGAAGTATTCCGGGCCGTCATTTTGCGAAGAATCTCGTCGAGCGGCGGACTTTGATCTTCCAACTCGTGAAGCGGGATTTCCAACAGCGGTACATCGGTTCGGCGGCGGGTTGGCTTTGGGGGCTGATTCACCCGCTGGTGCTTCTGGCGATTTATACGTTTATTTTCAGCGTGTGTCTGAAGACGCCGCTCGGACCGGGGGAAGTCACGCGGAACTATGCGCTCTATCTGCTTTCCGGAATGCTACCCTGGCTTCTGTTCAACGAGACAGTGCTGCGATCGTCGTCATCGATCGTGGAGCAGGCGAATCTCGTGACGAAGACGATGTTTCCCTCGGAGATCGTGCCCGTCTCGATCTTTCTTTCGTCTCTGATTAGTCATCTCCTGGCCGTCGGATTGTTTGTGATTGTTGTGGGCGTCACGCAGGGACATTTGCCGAGTCCGACGATCGCGCTGTTGCCGGTTGGAGTTTTTTTGCTGGGATTGCTGGCGGTGGGAATCGGGTGGATGGTGGCGTCGCTGCAGGTCTATCTGCGCGACACCGCTCAGGTTGTGATGGTCGCGCTAACGTTGTGGTACTGGATAACGCCCATCATGATTCCGCGGGCGACCTATCCCGTCGCGCGGTTTCCGAAGACGGTTCACGCGATTCTGGTGGCGAATCCGCTCGTGTACATCGTGGAGGCGTACCGGCAAATGCTGCTTGGCAACTCCCTGCCGTGGCGGGATATGGCGATCGCCGCGGGCTTCGGAGCAACCGCATTTGTGCTCGGCGGTCTGTTTTTCCGGCAGATGAAGCGCGGTTTCGCGGACGTCCTCTAAGACAGGGCATCCTCGACATTCCGGCCTACAATACAGTCATATGTCTGCCCGCGCGCCTGGCCGTCTCCAGGGCGACGACCTGATTGGAGAAGTCCTGCGCAATATGGAAGAGGGGATTTTCCGCATCGGGGGTAAGTCCCTGGTTCCTTCGGTTTATCGAATTTACCTGCATCCCGACGATTTCGAGCCGTTCCGGTACGTGGCGCCGTTCATCTCCGGAGAAATCCGGGCGGCGCTCGATGAGCGCCTGGCGTCCTGGAACCGTTCGAAGCGGCGTCTGGCGCATTCGCTTCTGGAAAAAATCGGCGCCGGGGAGGCGATCGAAGCGGTCGAAGCCGTGCGAGCCAGCGATTCGTGGATTGTCGAGATGTATCCGGATCTGGACGGCAAACTGAAACCCGGCGAGATCGAGGTCTATTCGGATTTCGGCGCGCCCCAGAAAGCGGATTATGGGGCGGGATCGCTGACGCGACGTATTTTCCCGAAGGGCCAGGAGCCGCACGACGAACCGGCCGAAAGCGAGGAGCCCGACGTTACGGCGACTGTTCTGACTTCGGCCAGGACCGAGCCCGTTGGGCCAGCGCCTGCGCGCGCCGCGATAAATGACGACGACGAGAGCACGAAACCGCGCGCGTTTGCGTATATCCACTATGTGGACAACCAGGGCCCCAAAACTTTCGAAGTCACGAAGAACCAGATGGTGATCGGGCGCGGCGGCCGGTCTTACTGGGTGGACCTGAAGCTCGAAACGCTTCCCGACGTCTCGCGCGAACATTGCCGCATCCGGCGGGATCCGGAAACGGGGCGCTTCACAATCGAGGACTTGAGCCAGTTCGGCACGGCAGTGAACGGAAAGCCTGTGGGTAAGAACTCGTCGATGGAACTCCCTCGCCGCGGGGCAATCAGCCTTGCCGGCGTGCTCGATCTCAAGTGGGAAACCGCATAAGGAACCACTTGTGAAAGACCTGTTGATCGGCCGGACCGTCGTTCTTGTCGCGATGCTTGTCACCGTGGGGATTATCGCGCTGATTGCGATCGCGCGGGAGCGGCGCTGATGGCGGTGCGGGCAGGTCTGCGTCATGCGGCCCGCACGGACATGGGCCGGCGGCGCACTAATAACGAAGACCGCCTGTACGTCGATCCGGAACGCGGAATTTACGCCGTGATCGACGGGGTCGGGGGCCATGCGGCGGGAGAGCACGCCGCCGAGACGGCTGTCGAGGTGCTGCGGGAGCGGCTGGAACGGCAATCCGGTACCCCAGAGGATCGGCTTCGGGAGGCCATCGCTCTCGCTAACAACGAAATCTACCGGCTGGCGCACTCGAATCCGGAATGGGCCGGGATGGCATGCGTTCTTACGGTCGCGCTGATCGAAGACGATGTGGTGACCGTGGGGCACGTGGGCGATTCGCGGCTCTATCTGCTTCGTCCCGGCAGCATCGTCAAGATGACGAACGATCATTCGCCGATCGGCGAGAGAGAGGACCGGGGCGAACTGAGTGAATCCGAAGCGATGCGGCATTCGCGGCGCAACGAGATTTACCGTGATGTCGGATCGGCGGAGCGGGATCGCGACGATCCCGCGTTCATGCAGATCCTCAGCTTTCCGATGCCGGCGGACGGCGCCGTGCTGCTGTGCTCGGACGGCCTGTCGGATCTGGTCACGAGCGAAGAAATGCGCGCCGGAGTGGAGCGATATGCGCCGGATTACGAGGCGGCGATCCTCGCGCTGATTGGCGCCGCGAATCAGGCAGGCGGGAAGGACAACATCACGGTCGTACTGGTGGCGTCGCCGGGGTACAACCCGCAGCCGCCGGTCGCGGACGAGCCTTCGGCCGTCGCCGAACCGCCGAAGGAGCGGCGCTGGCTCTTCGCGGCAGCAGGACTGGTGTTCGGTGCGGCGCTGGGGGTCGGAGTTCCCCGGTTGTGGAACCAGTTGCATTCAAACGGACCGAAGACCTGGACGGTAGATCAGTCAGGAATCAATGCCGCGATTTCGCGGGCGCGTCCCGGCGACACTGTGGTGATTCCCGAAGGCAAATACCGCGAGCAGATTCATCTCGGTGAGGGCGTGACTGTGCGGGTGCAGCAAGCGGGAACGGTGACAGTTTCTTCGCCCGGAGCTGGTCCCGCGGTGGTTGCGGACCATATTGACAGCGGATCGATCGAAGGCATCCGGGTTCTGAGCGACCCGCGCTCGCCTTCGGCAGCGGGTATTGCGATCAACGACGCGACGGTTCAAGTGTCGAATGTTTACGTGACCGGCGCCGTGGTGGGGATCGATATCCGGGGGCGGTCCGACGCGATCGTCGCCGCGAGTCAGATTGCGAATAATCTCGGAACGGGCATCGACATCGCCGGAGGCGCGCGACCGCGCTTGCTGGGAAATCTGATCGCCGCCAACGGAGTCGGGAGTCCGGGACCGTTGAAACCAGGTGTGGAGGTGGCGGCGACAGCGCGGCCTGTTCTGAAGGACAACGCGATTGTGGATAACGCGGCGGACGCCATATGGGTACACGGGCATGAGTTTCAACCGGCGGATTACGTGGAAAACTTCTTTGGGGGGATCCCGGCGAAACGCGCCATCGTGCTGATCGATGAGGCCGAGACGACCGAAACCGTCCCTGTGAAACCCGGAGGACGGCGCTGATGGATCCCAAGATCTTCGGGCGCTATCAAATTGTCCGCAAGCTTGCCGGCGGCGGGATGGGGCGTGTGTTCCTCGCTTACGATCCGGTGCTCAACCGGCAGGTCGGCCTCAAGTTAATCGACGCGGGAGGCGACCGCGACAGTCTCGACGTGATCGCGGCCGAACGGCGCGGCGCCATGCTGCAGGATCAGCTTGCCAAGCGCGAGGCGAGCGGCCGCGTGGCGCAGATCTTCGATGTGGGAGAGCGGGAAGGCTACTTCTATATCGCGATGGAGTATATCGAAGGCGAGGACCTTTCGGAACTTGTGGCGCGCGGACCGCTGCCGGCCGACCGGGCCGTATCGATTGCGCTTGACGTGCTGGATGTTCTCATCAAGGCGCACGGCTTTCAAGCGATCATCGAGGACAAGCCGCATCGCGGAATTATTCACGGCGATATCAAGCCGCGCAATATCAGGATCACCCCATCCGGTCAGGTAAAGGTGCTGGATTTCGGAATCGCAAAGGCGGTTTCGATGACACGGAGCATCACGTTCAATCAGTTCGGCAGCATTCCGTATTCGTCGCCCGAAAGGTTGCAGACGGGCGACATGGATGCGCGGTCGGACGTCTGGTCCGTCGCGATCGTGCTTTACGAAGTGCTGGCCGCCAAGCCCTATTTCGAGGCGGAGGCATCATCGAAGCTCGAATGGATGATCCGGAATTACCGGGCGCTGCAGCCCTCGATGGCGTCGATTCAGCCGGGATTGCGCGAGGTGCTTTCGCGGGCGCTCGCTCCGGATATCAACCGGCGATTTCCGAGCGCGGCGGCGTTCGAATCCGCGCTGCACGAATGGCAGAAGTTCGCGGTTCCGCAGGGCGCGGCGCCGAAGGACATGGAGGCGACGCGTCGCACTGCCTATCCGGCTCCCCCGGCTTACACCCGGCGCCCCGCGCCGCCTGTAGCTCCCGCTGCGGTGAAGCGGGTAGCAGGCCCCGGGTTCCGGCTGCCGCGCAATATTGCCCGCGGCGTGGTCGTTTCGTTGGTGGCGTTATTCCTCGCGGCGGTGTTCACAATCGTCTATGAAGCGCGCATGATGACGAACGCCCGGGCGCTGGCCAGGCAGATGGATGCGGGTCAACTGAGTCTGGAACAGGGCGCGTCGGCTTATCACGCGCTGGCGCAAAAGAGTTTCTTCACCTGGCCGCTGTATTCGGCGCGGGACAGCCTCCGCGAGCGATACGTGGCTGAAGCCGACCGCGTCCTGGCGGATTATCGCGAAGCGAGCGAGAGCACTCCGGTGTTCCCCGCGGATTGGCAAAGAGCGGCCACTGCGTTGAACGCGGCGCTGAACATTGCGCCGGGTGATCGGTCCGCGCAGGGGAAGGCCAAACTCGTGGCGGGGTATCTGAGTCTGCTGCGGAGAGACAGGAAGCGCCAGTTTGCGCCGGATTACCGGACGGCCCGGGAAGACTTTGAAGCGGCGGAGCGCCTGCTGCCGCATTCGCCCGATCCGCACTTAGGGCTGGCGCAGATCTACATGCACGACGGCGAACTGGAGAAGGCGGAACATGAGCTGGACGAAGCAAAGAACAACGGATTCGTCCCGGGGCGCCGCGAGCAGCGGGATCTTGCGAATACGTACCGGCGGCGCGGCGAGCGCTGGGTTATTGTCGCCCAGCACGCGCACGACATCCAGAAGATGAAGGACGCGCTGCAGCGCGCCGAAGCGGATCTCGACAACGCGCAAAGGCTCTACAACCAGATTGCGCCCTTCTTCAGGGGAGCCGAACTGGCCGAGAGCGTGCAGCTCGAACGGGGCGAGGCGGCAAAGAATCTGGCAGCGGCGGAAGCGGCTTCAACCGAGCCGGCCGCGGAACAGAAACAGAATCCCTAACGGGCGGCGGCGGCTCGCGAATCGTCGGCGTGATAGGAACTGCGCACGAGAGGTCCGGCCTCAACGTGAGCAAATCCCATTTCCCTTCCCGCATCGCGATACCGGTCGAATTCGGCGGGCGGAATGTAGCGAACGATGGGCAGATGCCGGGGCGAAGGGCGCAGGTATTGACCCAGGGTAAGGATGTCGACCGAATGCGCGCGCAAGTCGCGCATCACTTCGAGGACTTCTTCTTCGAGTTCACCGAGCCCGAGCATCAGGCCAGACTTCACAGGAGTCTCCGGGCTGAGTTCCTTTGCGTAACGCAGCATTTCGAGCGACCGTTCGTAGCGCGCGCCCAGGCGAACCTGGCGATACAGACGCGGCACGGTTTCGGTGTTGTGGTTGAGCACGTCCGGGCGCGCATCCATCACGATTTTCATCGCGGCGCGATTACCCTGAAAATCCGGCACGAGAACTTCGACCCGGCAACCGGGGATGCGTTCGCGGATCGCTACTATCGTAAGCGCGAAGAGCTCCGCGCCGCCGTCTTTGCGATCGTCACGGTTCACGCTGGTGATCACCGCGTAGCGCAGTCCCATTGCGGCGATAGCTTCCGCAACGCGGCGCGGCTCGTCATAATCGACCGCGAGAGGAGCGCCTTTCTGCACTGCGCAGAAGCCACAGCGGCGAGTGCAGACGTTCCCGAGAATCATGAAGGTAGCGGTGCGCTGATTCCAGCATTCGCCCACATTCGGACACGCCGCGCTCTCGCAAACGGTGTGCAGCCGAAGGTCGGAAATAAGGCCTTTCAACTCACGATAATTCTCGCCGACAGGAGCCGGCGCACGCAGCCAGGAAGGCCTCGCCGCAGCCTGGGGCGATATGGAAAGGAGCACGTTTTCAGTCTATCGGAGCCGTTTCCACAGAGCCGGGACCTTGCGCCCCGTATGCCACAATGGAAAACGTAACCCCATGTCCAATTCCACCTCGTCGTTTCGCGAGGAAGACATTCGCGAATCGGAGGGCCAGAATCCGTCCGAGGCGGAAGGCTCTTTCGGCGACATTCTCAACCAGTTCGAACAGACCCACACTCACGAAGCCCCCGGAGATAAGGGAATCGAAGCCACAGTGGTGGCCGTGCGCGAGGACAAGGTCTTTTTCGATATCGGCCAGAAGACGGAAGGCGTCCTCGAGGCGTCGGCGCTGCGCGATTCGAAGGGCCTGATTGAACTGAAGCCGGGCGATACGGTGCAGGTGACCACGGCGGGGCGTAATGAGGAAGGCTACATTCAGCTTTCGTTGATCAAGGTTGAGCGGCCGAAGGATTGGTCGGGGCTGCAGAAGGCTTTTGACGAAAAGCTGGTGATTTCGGGCATCGTTACCGCGGTTGTAAAAGGGGGTCTTTCGGTGGACGTGGGAATGCGGGCGTTTATGCCCGCTTCTCGCAGCGGCGCCCGTGATGTACCCGAAATGCAGACGCTCATCGGGCAGGAGATCACCTGTAAGGTGATCAAGCTCGATACGGCGAAGGAAGACATTGTCGTCGACCGGCGCGTGGTGCTCGAAGACGAGCGCAACAAAGCCAGGGACGCGCGCTTCCATGAGGTCAATGTCGGGGACGTTATTCACGGCACGGTTCGCAGCCTGCTCGATTACGGCGCGTTCATCGATATCGGCGGCGTGGACGGAATGCTGCATGTGGCCGACATCTCGCACGGCCGCGTGAACAAGCCGGCGGATGTGCTTTCGCCGGGGCAGGAACTGGACGTCAAAATCCTGAAAGTCGATCCAGCGAAGAAGCGCATTTCGCTGGGTCTGAAGCAACTCCAGCCGGATCCGTGGTCCACCGCGGCGGATAAGTATCACACGGGCGACCGCGTGAAGGGCGTAGTGGCGCGGGTAACGGATTTCGGCGCGTTCGTTGAGCTCGAACCCGGGCTCGACGGGCTCATTCATCTCTCGGAAATGTCGTGGTCGAAGAAGGTGCGTAAACCTTCGGATCTCGTGAAGCCCGGCGATGCGGTCGAGGTAGCGGTGCTGGGTGTGAATCCCGCAGATAAGCGGATTTCGCTTGGCCTCAAGCAGGCGCTGGAAGACCCTTGGGAAGAAGTCGAGAAGAAATACCCGGTGGGCTCGATTGTCGAGGGGTCCGTCACTCAGTTGAAACAGTTCGGCGCGTTCGTGCAGGTGACGGACGATGTGGAAGGCATGATTCACGTGGGCGATCTGGTGCACGAAAAGCGGATCAATCATCCGCAGGACGTGCTGAAGGTCGGCCAGGTGGTGCGCGCGCAGGTGCTCGAGAACGATCGCGAAAAGCGCCGCTTGCGCCTCGGATTGAAACAACTCCAGCCTACGGCCCTCGACGAGTACATTTCGGAGCACAAGGTCGGCGACAGCGTCACCGGACGCATTTCGGACGTTAAGGGCAACCGCGCAACCGCAGATCTCGGAGAAGGCGTCCAGGCGTACTTCAGCATCGCGGCCGCGGAGCCGAAGCAGGAGACCAAGACCGCCGCGCAGGTGGATGTTTCGGCGCTTTCGTCGATGCTTTCCAGTAAATGGAAGGGCAGCGGACAGGGAGGTTCGGCATCAGCAGGTAGCGATGCCGCTCCGAAACGCGATGTTCCCAAGGCTGGTCAGATCCGAAGCTTCCGCATCACCAAGCTGGATGCAGAGAAGAAAAGGATCGAAATCGAACTCGCGAGCTAGACCCGTTCGGGGCGATTTATCCAAGGCCGCTTGCAAAATCCTTCCGGATCAGGCACGATGGGAGGTTTTCACCTTCTCCGAAATAAAGAATGCGGATCCGAGTCCTGTATCACGACCACTGCTTCGACGGCGCAGCGTCGGCAGCGTTTTTCAGTCGTTTTATCGATGGCGCCATTCATCCGGGCGCCGAGTTCCACTATACGGGAATGGCGCACCGGGCGAGCCAGATTTTCGAGGACAGCCTGTTTGACGGCGACGAGAACGCCATCGTCGACTTCAAATATTCCAATAACGCACGCCTGACCTGGTGGTTTGACCATCATCAGAGCGCTTTCCTGACGCCCGAAGACGCGCGGCATTTCCAGACGCATCCCTCGCCGCGCAAGATGTTCGATCCGTCGTTCAAATCGTGTACGAGTTACATCAGCGCTAAGGCGCGGGAGATCTGGGGATTCACCGCTCCCGATCTGAACGATCTGGTGCACTGGGCAAATATCATCGATGGCGCTCAGTACCCGGACCCACGCACGGCAGTGGAGCTGGGCGCGCCCGCGATGAAACTGACGCTGGTAATTGAAGGCTCGAAGGGGTCGGACACGGTTCAGAAAATCATCCGGTACATGCAGCGGATGCCGCTGGGCGAGATCATCGCGCGTCCCGACATTCAGGCGCTGTATCAACCCCTTTACGAGCGGCATGTCAAATCAATGAATGTGATCCGCGAGAAGGCGTCGGAGAATGGCGGCGTAATCACGTTCGATCTGACCGGCTATGATCTCGAAGGCTACAACAAGTTCATCCCTTACTATCTGCATCCGGACGGCGTTTACACGGTCGCGGTGAGCCCTTCCAGTTTCCGAACGAAGATCTCAGTGGGGTCGAACCCGTGGGCGCCGGTTGAGCCCGAGCATAATCTCGCGACGATTTGCGAAAGGTACGGCGGCGGCGGGCACGCGCGCGTAGGCGCGATCAGCCTCGAACCGGGGCAAGTGGACGAGGCGCGCCGAATCGCCGCCGAAATCGCCGCGGAACTTCGGGCATAGTGCCCACCGTCAGCGCAGACCGGCTGCGATCCTGGACGCAACGGGTGCTCGAAGCGGCGGGGGTTGCGGACCGTCATGCTGCTTTGATTGCGGACTCGCTCGTAGCGGCAAGCCTGCGAGGCGTCGACTCGCATGGCATTCACTTACTCGCGTCTTATCTGGATCAGATCGGGGCTGCCGATGTGGCGGTTGCGGAGATGGGCGAGATCGTTACGCGGTCGGGCGCATGCATGGTCTACGACGGGCGGAACGGCCTTGGTCAGGTGATCGCGGAAATCTGTACAGGACACGCAACGAGGCTGGCGCGCGAGTTTGGAATCGGCATTGTGACGGCGCGAGAGTCGAATCACTTCGGCGCCGCGGGTTATTGGGCGCTGCGAATCGCGTCCGTGAATCAGATCGGGTTGGTATTCTGCAACGCCTCGCCCATCGTTGCGCCGTGGCAGGGAAAAGAAGGGCGGTTCGGAACGAATCCGATCTGCATGGCGGTTCCGGCGGGCAAGCGGAATCAGTGGATGCTCGATATGGCCACAACAACGGTAGCCGCGAACCGGATCTTCAAGGCGCACACGAATCGTGAGCCTGCGATTCCGGCGGGCTGGGCGATGGACAAGGATGGCGCGCCCACCACGAATACCGAGGCGGCTTACGGCGGCTTGCTCATGCCGCTCGGAGGATACAAGGGATCGGGCCTCGCAATGATGGTGGAGATCCTGTGCGGCGCGCTCAGCGGCGGCGCGATGAGCACAGAACTTGGCGGGTTGAGGATTCGCGGAAAGCGATTTCGCGCGAGTCAGACATTCATCGCGATCGACGCGATGCGCATGCAACCGCAATTCGCCGAGCGAGTGGACTGGTTGGTGGAGCGCGTGAAGGACACATTGCCTGCGACTGGGTTCGATGAGGTGCTGGTGGCCAACGAGCCCGAACTGCGCACAGAGCAACGACGCCTGGCGGAGGGCATTCCGATTCCCGAAGGAACTTATGCTTCCCTAATCGCTGCAGCAGGCCGCGCCGGCGTTACTGATGCTCTCTAACTCGTCGATTCACGCGTAAGAACTTCAAGGCCGGAACTGCACAAATATTCGCAAGCTTTACGTTCCCGTTATTGATTTCGCACCATTCGCGGCATAAGATACCCAGCATCTCTACAGGAGGGACCCTTAATGCCACAATCCCCTGTTTGTGTCATTTTGGCGGCAGGCACCTGCCTGCTGCTTGGATCAACTGCGTACGCGCAGAACGGACAGCCTTGCCCACGATTCGCGGCCGGCAGTACCATCGTCGAACCGCAAGACCTCTACAGCTCGAAGGGTGTCCTTCGACTTAATCTGACTTATCAAACGCGAGTCGATTCGAATGGAAACACGCTTTACTGCTTTACCATGCCGGACGGCACACAATCGCCGACGCTACATGTGTGGCCCGGCGATGAACTGATCATCAACTTTAAGAACGGGCTTCCGCCCGCGCAGTCTTCGACGTCGCATCACGCGATGGCCGGAATGGTGGTCACCGGATCGGCCTCGAACATGTGCGGCGCGCTCGTTATGGACGACACGTCGGTCAACATCCATTACCACGGGACAAACACCTCGCCCGCGTGTCACCAGGATGAAGTGATTCGGACACTGGTGAACGCCGGGCAATCGTTTCAATACGATCTGCAATTTCCCAGTGACGAACCGCCGGGGCTTTATTGGTACCATCCGCACGTCCACGGAATCGCCGAAGCGGCGGTGCAGGGCGGCGCGTCGGGAGCGATCGTTGTGGAAGGAATAGAAAACGCCAACCCAGCCGTGGCGGGCCTTCCGGCAAGGATCATTCTCGTGCGCGATAACAATGTACCCGGCAGCCCGACGCCAGGCGGCGCGATACCCTCGTGGGATGTTTCGGTGAACTACGCTCCCATCCCGTTCCCGAATTATCCGCCGGTGGTCGCTCCCATGAAACCCCTTGAAAAGCAATTCTGGCGCGTGGCGAACGCCTCCGCGGATACGATTCTCGATTTGCAGCTCCAGTACGACGGAAAGATCCAGCCTTTGCAGATTGTCGCGCTGGACGGTGTGCCGACGGGCTCACAGGACGGAACGACGCCCGGGACGATCATCACGCAGAGCGACGTCGTCGTGCCGCCGGCAGGCAGGGTGGAGTTCATCCTTACCGGACCCGCGTCGACGGTCAAAAACGCAGAGCTGCTGACCCTGAATGTGAATACGGGGCCTGGCGGGGACGATGACCCTCAGAGGCCACTCATCGCGATCACGACGAGTCCGACAGCGCCGGAGCCGCCTCTGACGATTCCGGCCGCGTCAACGGCGGTCGGGCACGCGTTGCGGTTTGCGGGACTGGAGAAGGCGCAGGTCACGACAACACGGCAGCTCTATTTTTCGGAGGTTCTGTCCAACCCCGCCGATCCGGCGAGCCCCACGAACTTCTTCATTACAGTGAGCGGCGCGACGCCGGTTCTGTTCGACCCGAACAATCCGCCGGCGATTACGACCACGCAGGGATCTGTGGAGGACTGGACGATCGAGAACCGCACGATGGAGAATCACGAATTCCACATGCACCAGATCCATTTTCTGCAGTTGGCGCAAGATGGGAAGGCCGTGTCGAACGGCCAGTATCTGGACATGATTCAGATCCCGTACTGGAAGGGTTCAGGCCCCTATCCGAGCGTTACGGTGCGGATGGATTTCCGCGGACCTGACATAGGGGACTTCGTCTACCACTGTCACATCCTCGGGCACGAGGACAACGGCATGATGGCGATCATTCACGTGAACCCGGCGCCGTAGCGCGGGGCCGGTTCAGAGGCGAATGCGCAGGATGTACCTGCCCCCCATCGCGATCAGGGCGAGCAGGACGCATTGACCCGCAAAGCCGCCGACGCGGGATAGCTGAGGGCCGCGCGGGCGAAGGCGGAAACGCCGGAGCATCTCGGATGTTTCGGGGTTCCCGCCCTCGCGCGGCCCACGCAGGCGCGGACGCGAGGCCCGGGCATAAAGCACCGCTAACCCGATCACCAGGGCTGCAGCCACGATGATGGCTGCGATCCGGGCAAGCAGGCTTTTCATGACGTTTCGCGCACGAGCCATAGCTTGCGGCTCGCGGCCCGGATCCATTCCCAGTTGATCGCCAGGTGAAGGCCGGCCAGCGCGACGACGACGTTCGACAAGGTATCGTGTATCGGACCCCATGGGAACCGCAAGGGCGGTTCGCCGGCCGATGAACGCGTCATAAACGGCACGGCCTGCTGTGAGATCTGAATTCCGGAGTAAATCAGGGTCGTCATGCATGCGAACAGGCCAAGGTTCAGCAAATAGTTCACCCGTGCGCGAACCGAAGCGCCGGTAAGAAAGCGGCGCGTGGATGAAGCGATCCAACTCCAGGAGAAAAGCAGATGGACGATCATCATGAGCGCGAGAACGATGCCGAGCCATTCATGGATGATCATCCCGGTGAACGGGACGGTTTCAAGCGCGCAGACGGAAATGAGCAAGGCCAGGTCGAGGAAGAAGACGACCTTCAGTCGCGACGGCATCCGCTCGGATCAGGCGTTCCGATTCCACATGTCAACGTGCCATTTCAGGCGCCCTTCTTCCTCTCGCCAGTAAACGACATATTTCAGTTCCGAACAGACATCCCGACCCTCGACACCGATGGTCAGATGCGCTTTGCCAATTTCCAGAACACCCTCGCCCGAAGGAATCACCTCCACCGACTCCAGGATCACCGACTTCCCGTTCGCCTTCTCAATGAGCATCGACCAAAACTCCCTGATCGCGTCCCTCCCCTTCACCATGGGGCGGTCAGGAGGCAGGATGCAGGAATCTTTAGTGTAAATATCGTCGAGCACGGCGTAATTCCGCTTCCCGACGACTTCTGTATTGAAGAGAGAATTGGTTTCCGCCATCGCCGACTTGATGGCCTCAAGTGAAAGCGCAGGCTGAGGCGTCATGCGGGGAGTATAACGCCAGTCGGGGTGATTTGCACGTAATCGGTGGCGAAGGCGTCAGATCTGGCGTGATTCGGGCAATTTGCGCGACACTCACCGGTCTCCTCTTGTGTTTCGGCGCTTTCAGCCAAAGCTCCCGGTTCGAGGTTGCCTCAGTACGTCCGGTTCCGGATTGGCCGCCGGCCAGCGTGCCGGGACAGCGCGGCTCGGGAGGCGGCGGTTGCACGACGTCGATGAAGGTCGATCAGCAACGAGTCGATTTCAAATGCCTGAATCTCGCGATGTTGATCGGCTACGCGTTTCGCGTCTCACCGGATCGCGTTCAGGGGCCGGGATGGATGATGGGGGTCGGATCGCCGAGATTCAACATCTCGGCAACGATTCCACAGGGCGGCTCGCGAGATCAGATTCCGGAGATGTTCCGGGCCCTGCTGGTGGAACGCTTCAGGCTGGTAATCCATCGCCAACCCGCGTGGCTGCCCATCTATGCGTTGGTAGTGGCCAGGGGCGGGTTGAGGATCAAGCGCGCCGTGAATCAGAGCGACGCCGGAGATTCAGAGGCAACTGCTGGTCCTGACTTCTTCTATGGAACCGTACAGAGTCGCAACATCAGCTCGGCGAGCCAGACCGAGAGGTTGATCAGCAGCCCGCATATGGGAAGCGTACGGGAGACGGGAGATCCTTATCGAATCCAGCGGTGGGAAGCCCCGAACATCTCACTCGAAGGCTTGGCGGACCTGTTGGAACATGTGGCTCCGCTGTCCCTGCCGGTCATTGACATGACCGGCCTGAGCGGGCGGTACAGCCTTGCGCTCGAAGTATCGTTGAGTGATCTCTCGCCCGCTGACCGGCAAAGCTCCGACGATCCTAAGGCGGATCTGGAGGAGACGACTCTTCGGGCGTTCAACAACGGCCTGCTGAAACTGGGCCTTCATCTGGAGCGCCGCAAAGGACCCGTTGAGACGCTGGTCGTCGATCGAGTGGAAAAAACGCCGGGCGAAAACTAGCCTACCCGGTCTTTGCTGGTTTCATGTCCTCCTTGACTCCCGCTCCCTATTGTCATCTAATTAGGTATCCGCTATTGTAATTCATTTAGGTATGAGCAAACCATCCGATCTGCTTCAGGGCACCCTGGACCTCCTCATCCTCCGTACGCTCGCCCTGAAACCGATGCACGGCTGGGCGATCGCGGCCCGTATCCAGCAGACCAGCCAGGAAGTATTTCAGGTCACGCAGGGGGCGCTCTACCCTGCCCTACACCGGCTGGAACAACAGGGTTGGCTCCGCGCCGAATGGCGCAAAACGGAGACCGGGCGCGACGCCAAGTTCTATACCCTTACCCGCTCGGGCCGCGCCCAGCTGGAAAAGGAGTTGGCGCAATGGGAGCGGCTGTCCAGCGCTGTCGGCCTTGTCATCCGCATGGCTGAGGATTAAATGCTGTATCCGGAACGCTGGCTTGATGTAGCGCTGCTGCGGTTGCGCTCGTTGCTCCGTCGCTCGTCCGTCGAGCGAGACCTCGACCGCGAGCTACAGTTCCATCTGGATCAGGAAACCGAAGAGAACGTCCGACTGGGACTCAGCCCGTCCGCCGCGCGCTCTGCCGCGCTTCACCGTATGGGCGGCGTGGCGCAGGTTCAGGAGGAATGCCGCGACGCCCGCCGCACACATTACATCGAGAACTTTCTACGCGACCTGCAATACGCGGGCCGGGCGCTCGTCAAATCCCCCGTTTTCGCTTTTGCCGCCATCGCGACCCTGACGCTCGGGATCGGCGCCAACACTGCGATATTTCAGCTCCTGGATGCCGTCCGCCTTCGCAGCCTGCCCGTCGCGGAACCGCACCGGTTGGCGCAGATCGACATCCCCAACCTGAACTTCGGGATACTGGAGTATCCGGACAACCTTAGTTACACGCTTTTCCAGCAGATCCGCGATCACCAGCAGGCGTTCTCGGGAGTTTTCGCCTGGAACAGCGGCTACTCAACCTTGCGTATCGGGCGGGGCGCCGAAACGCGACGGGTGTCCGCGCTGGAAGTCACTGGCGAATTCTTTTCCACGCTCGGGATTCCTCCCGCCGCGGGACGTCTGCTCCGCCCCGAAGACGATGTGCGGGGTTGTCCCGCGCCGGGCGTGGTTCTGAGCTATTCGTTCTGGCAAGCTGAGTTCGGCGGAAATCGTTCCGCAATCGGCTCACGCTTAACCGTTCAAGATCATCCGCTGGAAATCGTTGGGGTCACGCCAGTCGGGTTCTCTGGACCGGAGGTCGGACCACACTTTGATCTCGCGCTCCCGCTCTGTTCAATTTCCGTTCTCAGCAACGGCGATATGACAGCATTCGAGCGCCGCGACTACTCATGGCTCAACGTGATGGGAAGGTTGAAACCGGGCTGGACGCTGACTCAGGCCTCCGATCACCTTCGGGCAATCAGTCCCGGGATCATCCAGGCAACCGCGCCCCCCGGCTATTCGCAGAACTACCTGGAACATTACCTTCAGTCCCATCTCGAAGCTGTCGCCGCAGCGACGGGAGTGAGCCGCCTGCGCGAGGAATACGACAGGTCTCTATGGCTTCTCCTCGGCTTGACTGGATTGGTTCTCCTCATTGCCTGCGCGAATGTTTCCAACTTGATGCTTGCTCGCGCGGGCGCGCGTGAGCGGGAGTTCGCCGTGCGGCTGGCCCTCGGCGCCGGGCGAGGCCGGCTTATCCGGCAGACGCTCACCGAAGGTCTGCTGCTAGCCACGATAAGCGCTACTCTCGGCCTCGCTCTCGCCGCGTGCCTCAGCCGCGCTGTCCTGCATTTTCTTGAAGCCGGCAGCAACCGTTTAGCTCTTGACCTCACCATGGATTGGCGGGTGCTCGGGATTACGGCATCCGTTACTGTTGTCATCTGCGCGCTGCTGAGCCTCGCGCCAGCTCTGCGGGCAGTCCGAGGCGAACCCGCCGAGGCGATGAAGTTGGGCGCTCGCGGCCTAACCGCGCATCGCGACGGATTCAGGTTTCAACGCCTGCTGGTTGTCGTCCAGGTCTCGATATCTTTCATGCTGGCGGCGAGCGCATTCCTGTTCGTTTCGAGTTTCCGCGGGCTCGTCACGCTGGATCCGGGCTTCCGCACGCAGGGGATTCTGGCGACGACCTTCGAGTTGGGCAAACAGGAACACGATGAAACCGTGGTGCGCCAGTTACTGGAACAAGTGCGCGCCACGCCGCAGGTAGAATCCGCCGCTGCCACAACGCACTTCCTCATTCGAAGCGGTATGTGGAGCCTGATCCTTCACACGGACGCCGCGCGCCGTGATTCCCGATTTATGTGGATCAGTCCCGGCTTTTTCGCCACGCTCGGGGTACCGATGCTGGCAGGCCGCGATTTCAGTCCGAATGACGGAAGAACCTCCCCGAAGGTCGCGATCGTCAACGAGATCTTTGCACACATCTTTTTCCCCGGCGTCAATCCGATCGGGAAGACCTTTCGGACCGTCAAGGAACCGGATTATCCAGAAGCTGAGTATGAGGTCGTAGGGCTTGTGAAAAATACGCGGTATTTGGCTTTGCAGGCCCCCGAGCCGCCCATGGCATATATACCAGGCACCCAGTTTCCCGCCGGCGTCACGGGCAACAGAATTTTTGTTCGCTCTTCGACGCCGCTGGCGGCGGTTGAAACCGCGATTCGCCGCCGCATCGCCGCGTGGCGGCCGGCTACCGGCATGGAGTTTGAAGGATTCCAGGAGACGATAGCCCAGACTCTGACCCGCGAGCGTCTCCTCGCGGCTCTGTCAGGTTTTTTCGGAATTCTGGCTGCGTTGCTCGCGAGCGTTGGCCTCTACGGGGTTCTGGCCTATCAGACGATCCGCCGTCGCAGCGAGATCGGCATTCGTCTGGCGCTGGGCGCGACGCGCGGAGAAATCATTCAGATGGTCCTGAAGCAGGCGGCTGTGCTTGTGTCATTCGGCCTTGCCATAGGCGTCCTGGGGGCGCTTGCAATCGGACAGTCGGTGGCATCATTGCTCTTCGGGGTTTCGGCCCGCGATCCGCTGCGCCTTGGCGCCGCTGCGATCGCCCTTGCCGCGGCGGCAGCGATCGGTTGCATAGTCCCGGCTCGCCATGCGGCCCGACTCGATCCGATGAACGCTTTACGCGACGAGTGAGGGCGTTCCTTGATCTGGCCAACTACGGATGTGCCCAACTACGATGTGCCCAACTACGATGTGCCCAACTACTGGATCGTGACCTGGACGGCGTTTGCGGCAGCGGCTGACCGACCGCCAGACCTGACGGGGAGCCGCTGTAGACGCTGCGCCTGCCTACGATATTGACGGATGAGAAGCCGGGGAACGTCGACTGCTGAAAATTACTGACTCGCGGAAGCAGGCGGCGCTGGAGGCGGAGCCTTCCCCGCATCCAGGTGGTCCCAGTTCAGAATGGCGTTGAACGCAAGGAAGTAAGCGCCTTGAGTCTGCCATCGCCAGAACGGGCGCAGGGCGAACATGACGATGTGACCCTTACCTGAAGGCACGTCGATGACGAGCGCGCGGTTCGAAAGCGCCTCACCTCCCGCGAGGGTGCCGGAAAGGAGCATTTCGTTAGCGGCGGCGGGAAAACGCATCACGACGCGGGGGCGCGGCGTTTCGGGCTGGGCAGGATTGCCCCCGCGGCCCGGACCCGACGCCAGCGCACCCCCGCGACCACCGCCTCGGCCTCCGCGTCCGGAACCGGCAGACACTTCGGCGGAGACCGGGCCAGCTCCGCCTAACGGCGGCTCGGGCGGGAGGGCGGGAGACGATCCATACGGCGATATGCCGACCGGTGCCGCATTCACCGCAACCATTTGCCCCAAACCGCCGTTGACCAGTCCAGCGCCTCCGCCGCCAAAGCCGCCCCTGCCTCCGCCTTCCGGCACATTGAACACGGGGTCCTGATTGAAGTACACGGGCAGATCTTTCTCGCTGTAGCCGTAGGCGATGGGACTCTTCGCGTCGCTGAAAACGCCGCGAAGAATGGAACCACGGGCGAATAGCTGAGCCGGATGTTCGACGGCGATCTCGGCCATGCCGGATTCGGCGACAGCGGCCGCCGTGGAACCTTCGGTGATTAGCGTACCTCCTTCGTGGACGAATTTTGCAAGCTCCGCGAATCCTTCGAAACTCATTCCGCCGCGGATGTCGTCGGCCTCATCGATTCCGCCGAGGTTCGGCGTGAGATCGGATTTCTTGTAGGGCACGGGATCCGAACCAGCGAGGGTGAGCCCGTTGATCATTTGTTGCAGCGTGGCGCCTGTGTGCGGGAACAGAATGACGTCGTATTTCGCGCGGAGATTGCCCTCTTTCAGTCTCTGGTCAGAAAAATAGGTATAGGGCACTCCGTAATAGTCGAGGGCGGCGCGCACCCAGCCTTCGTCCTGTGTGCGCGACCAGGTATGGACGTAGCCGACGCGCGGGAGCGTCATTTCGTGGGTCGCCACTTTCGGCGTATCGGCAACCGCCCAGGCTTTAACGCCGAGATCTTTGAGGGATGCGTCCAGCTTCGCGATGTCGGCATTGGGAATGATGAAGGAGCCCGCGCGGAGCTTCGTCCCATTCAGATCGAAATCCTCTTCGGCGGAGAGCATCTTCACGTCGCGATTCCGGAAGCGAAAGGCCATGAGCGCGTTGTCGGTCGTGTGTTCAATGATCACAACCGAGCCGCTGCCTTCGATGCCGCCCTGAGGTTTGGCGTCGGAGGTCAGCAGCGACATGCGCGCGTCCAGGATCGCTTTGCTCGTCACGGGGATTACCTTGACATTGCGCATGTATTGCATCGTCCAGCCGGTGTCGTCGTAGGGACGCGGATTGGCAGGCGGGTAGTTCTGCACGCTCAGGTACATGTCGACGAGCGTGCGAAACGGCTGATCGGCGCGGATGATGTAATCGCCCGCTGCCACATCGATGTCGCCTGCTTTGAATGGCGCGGTGGCGGCGCTGACTTCCACTCCCTGGCGCCTGAGAGAGTTGAGCATGTCGGCGGCATCCACGCGGCGGTGCTGTTCCGCCGGGACGAGCCACGCAAAGGTGGGGCCTTCCCTTCCCTTCTCGATGGCGCGCCTATTCTTCAGGTAGTAATTCTCGAGATAGGTCTCTTTCTCCTGACCTACCTTGTGGAGCGCGAACAGGATGGCAGACTCCTGAATGTTGGTGTTGTTGCGCGGTCCCCATTTGATCTCCGGCAGCGGCGGATTGGGACGATACCATTCACGGCTGGTTACTGTTTCCTGAAGGCGCAGCGCCGCATTGTTATCGGGTCCGTAGCTCTGAACTTCGTAGAAACGCCCGAAGGAATTGTGTGTGAGCGCGATCCAGAAGAGATAATTCGGGACCCAGCCATCATAGAAACCGTAAGTCCAGACGCCGGGCACGCCGCGACGGGCCATCTCCATAATCTCGGTTTCGCCCAGCAGCCACCATTCATCGACGGCTATCGGGTCGAGCGAGTTGTTATAAGGTCCGGTTCCGGTGGAGACATAAAGGTAAGACTGCGCCTCGTGCAGGTCATGAACGATCGTGGGATGCCATTCCAGAAGCGCGCGGGTGAAGTTCTGGGTGACCTTTAGATATTGGCCGATGCCATCTCGGTTGTTGTCGTGCTGGACATACTTGCCCCAGTACATGAGGGGCGGGCGCGTCTTGCCGGATTTCTTACCGTAGTACCAGGTGTCTACCTCGCGCTCGCGGCCATCTACTTCGATAACCGGCGTAATTAACGTGATCACGTTATTGCGGATGGACTGAATGAACGGCGTCTCTTCCACGATCAGGCGATAGGCCAGTTCGATCAGCATCTCCGGGCCGCCGGTCTCCGGGGAGTGGATGCCGCTCGTGATGTAGTAGGTGGGCTTCGCGGTTCGGAAGAGCTGTCGGGCCTGCGCCGGCGTGGTGCGGCGCGCGTCGCCGAGCTGGGCGGCCATGTCCTTATAACGGTCGAGCTGCCTGATCGTGGCTTCATCGGCGATAGCAAGGACGATCTGATCGCGCCCTTCCTCCGTTTTGCCGATCACCCAGTAACGAGCTCGCGGCGAGGCTTTGGCGAGAGCTTCGTAATAACGCTGGATGTCTTTCGCGTAGGTTAGTTCTCCCGGCGTTCCAGGAATGCGACCGAAGAACTTCAAGGGCGATGGAACAGTATCCGACGCGGGCATGTGATCGACGAGTTCGGTCGAGATGCGGGGATCCTGAAGGTACTGGCGGATGAGTTTCGCGTATTCCTCGTCCTGTATCTGGGCGCCTTGAGCGAATGCCGCGGCTGGCAGAAGGACGAGGGCGAGGAGCGAAATTCTCATCGTGGAAGTATAGCGCCTTCCACAGCCGGTGGCGCGCAAAGGGCGCACGACGTGTCCTTTTCTTAGGACAATTTGACGCTTGACAGGTTAGCAGGTACGGTTACAGTCTGTCCTTCTCGACCATCAGCGCGAAGTAAAAGCCGTTGCACCGAAACGGCGCATCATTATGCTTCACAACGTACCAGGAGATACGAACTTCTTCCTGTTCTATGCCAAGGCGGACGATATGTGGACCACTCGACGACATAAGAAGGGAACGGAAGGCCGAGTCGGAATCCGGATCATTTTGATCGGCGCCTGCGCCCTGATCACCACGGGACATGTGAGTGCACAGTCGAAAACCGTGGGTGCTCCCGTTTCCGGAGGCGCGCTGGACATGGGAGCCGATCTTGCCGGGTCGCCGGATCCGCGGGCAACGCAGTGGCCCGGAAAGGTATGGGGTAACGCGGGCTATTCGGACACGGTGATTCAGTTCTATCCGCCCACCGGACAGCGTGTTCACATTATTTCCGCGGTTGGCACTGTCTCCTCCTACGCGCGGGGAGTGGTTCCGAGCGGAACTTCAGCGGGGATATCCTGGGGCTTGCTTTCAAATTCAGGGTCTTCCCCGACCGATGCGGCGGTTAATAACTTATGCATGGCGTATGTGAAGCAGTCCATTACCGCGCGGGTCGACTCTGAAACGACACCATTTTCGTTTACCGGAATCGGCCGGAACGGTGTCCTCGCAGCGGACAACGCGCTGGTCAGCCGGACCGCTGTCTATCTCAACGAAACGGGTCTGACAATGCATATCGAGCAGGCTTTGGTGCTTACGTATGAGTTCATCGATCCCGCGAGTGTTGCGCAGGTGGCTCAGCCCGCGCGCATGGAGATCGTTCGGCCGCCCCGAGGTAGCGTCCTTGCGATCTTGTCGCCCGGTTACCTGCTCGAATTGGCGACGTTGTGGGGGCCGAGAATAAGTCCGACCAGGCCTGGTTTCTGATAACATTCGCCCGTATGGACTCGACCAGACGGGACCTGTTGACAGGCGCGATGCGCGGCGCCGCCGTAACGATGGCGGCCGGTTCGTACTCGCGGGTATTGGGCGCGAACGACCGGATTCGGTATGGCATCATCGGCGCTGGTGACCGTGGCCAGCACGACATGGATATGTTCACTACCAACAAGGAAGTGGACGTGGCCGCCGTCTGCGACATCTATGCCGCAAAAATCGATCAGGTCAAATCAAAATTTCCGAACGCGCAGGCATTCAAGGATCATCGAGCCCTGCTTGAGCGAAAGGACCTCGACATCGTTCAGGTCACCACGCCCGATCATTGGCATGCAGTGATCGCCATCGATGCGCTGAACGCCGGCAAAGACGTTTATTGCGAAAAGCCCCTGACGCTCAAGATCGAGGAAGGGCCGGAGATTGTGAAGGCGGCGCGGGTCAACGACCGCGTCTGCCAGGTCGGAATGCAGCAGCGTTCCGGAAAACATTACCTGCAGGCGAAGGCTGAGTACATCGACGCGGGAAAACTGGGGAAGATCACGCTGTGCCGCACCTGGTGGCACGGAAATACCTACCACTTGCGCAAGGCCCCGGAATCGCTGCAGACAAAGCCCTCGAACCTCGACTGGGCCCATTTTCTCGGACCGCTCAAGTGGCGTGATTACGATCCGCAGCAGTATTTCAACTGGCGCGCGTATCTGGATTTCGGCGGCGGCCAGGTGACGGACCTGTTCACTCACTGGATCGATGTCGTCCATATGTTCACCGGCCAGGAGATTCCGTTTTCGGCGCAGGCGGCTGGAGGCGTCTATAACTATAAGGACGGCCGGACAGCGCCCGATACGATCAACGTGCTGCTTCAGTATCCGGCAGAGTTCACCGCGACGTTCGAGGCGACACTTGCCCCGGGAATCAACGGCGCGGCTATAGAGATGTGCGGAACGGAAGGACGCCTGTGGATCGACCGCAGCCGGTTCGAGTTTTATCCTCTCGGGCGCAACGTACAACCGACCGTGGTACGCGTGGAGCCCGGTCCCGATCCGCTGACCCAGGCGCACGTGAATAACTTCCTCGATTGCGTGAAAACCAGAAAGCGGCCGAACGGCGATGTGCTGATCGGAGCGCGGTCGGCGCAGGCTTCGCACCTCGGCAATATCTCTTATATGCAGAAACGGCGCATCGATTTCGACCCGGTTCGCGAAGAGATTTTGCCGTTTTAGCGATTGCTATACTGGCATTTTCCACACATGTTATCAGCGACACAGATCCGTCCGGGAATGGTGATCAAGTTCAATAACGAGCTTTATTCGGTATTTGCCATGACGCACCGGACTCCGGGAAACCTGCGTGGTTTCGTGCAGGTTAGGATGCGCAGCCTTCGCAACGGCTCTATGAATGAGCATCGGTTTTCAACCGACGATAAGGTCGAAAAGGCGATCCTCGACGAACAGGAAATGGAGTACCTGTACGACGACGGCGAATATTATTACTTCATGAACACCGAGAATTACGAGCAGATTCACCTGACAAAAGATTTGCTCGGCGATGCGGTGAACTATCTGATTCCTCAGCTTAAGGTCGCCGTTGAGTTTTATGAAGGCAAGCCGATGAGCGTGGAACTCCCCGCGACGGTGGACCTGACGGTTATAGAGACGGAGCCGGGGCTGAAGGGGGCGACGGTTTCCAACGTCACCAAGCCGGCAAAGATGGAGACTGGCCTTGTGGTTCAGGTGCCTCCGTTTATCACGGAGGGCGAGAAGATCCGGGTTAATACGTCCGAAGGCACGTATCAGGAGCGCGCCTGATATCAGGGTCGTGTCAGGTTAGCGCCTGAACGATCGCCCCTTCCTGTTCAGGAAGAACCGTTCTTAAATCGATAGCGATTTTTCCCTTTTCCATGCGCGCGACGATCGGCGGATTGTTCGCGCGCAGTTTTGTTTCATCGGCGTCCACCAGGATCAGGTGAGTGGGCAGAGTGAGGTCGGGCGTAGCGCCGCCGCCGATCAACGATTCGCCCGGTTCGACGATTGCGCCTGGTATGCGCGCCGCGATCGCTTCCGCGCGCGTCCGGATTTCGTTGGCGCTCATGCGGATCATGCGCAGCGCCGGGATCGATTCGAGGTCGCCGAGAAGCAGAAGGCGCAGGGTTTCCTCGAGCGCCTGGCAGAGTAGTTTGTCCTGCCGCAGCGCGCGGAACAGCGGATTTCGGCGGATGCGACCTACCAGATCCGAGTCTCCGGCGATGATGCCCGCCTGGGGACCGCCAAGCAGTTTGTCGCCGCTGAAGGATACCAGATTCGCCCCCGCTTTGAGGCTGTCCTGGGCGAGCGGCTCGCCGATTCCGAGATCGACGAGGCAGCCGCTGCCCAGGTCTTCATAAACCGGAATGCCGCGTTCGCGGCCTAAGCCAATCAATTCGGAGAGTCCGGGGCGCGAGGTAAACCCCGTCATACGGAAATTGCTTCGATGGACGCGCAGGAGCACGCGCGTGCGGGACGTAATGGCCTCGCGGTAATCATCCAGGCTGGTACGGTTAGTGGTTCCGACTTCGCGTAGCTCCGTTCCGGAGCGCGTCATAATCTCGGGGATGCGAAACCCGTCGCCGATCTCAATCAGTTCCCCGCGCGAAACAATCGCCTCGCCTCCGAGAGCCAGCTCGTTCAGGACCAGGAACAGCGCCGCGGCATTGTTGTTCACGACCACGGCTGGTTTGCCGAGCAGACTTTCGAGAAGCCGCCCGGCGTGAATGTCGCGCCTGCCGCGACGGCCGGTTGTGAAGTCGAACTCGAGATTACTATAGCCGCTGACGGGTTCGAACACCGGAAGC
Organism: Bryobacteraceae bacterium; assembly: GCA_035262625.1. Classification (GTDB taxonomy): domain Bacteria; phylum Acidobacteriota; class Terriglobia; order Bryobacterales; family Bryobacteraceae; genus BOG-234. The sequence continues at coordinate 40,789 of DATFSM010000096.1, read as the reverse complement.
GGAGCGCGTCCGAGATTCGTGTGCAGCACCACGCCGGTGGCGTTGATTACGGAGCGGAGGGATGGGTGAAGGAGCGCCGAAATCGCTGTCTGCGCGTCGGTTTCGATGTCGGGCGGGGCGTTTCCGGCTTTGATTGCGGCGCGTGCCCGATCGAGTGACTGGCGGATTTCAGCAACAACTACGGGGCGTAAGCGTTCGAGAATCAGACTGACTGATGGGAGTTCACGAGGTTTCAGAAACTCCGATGTTACACTGGTGAATTCGGGGCGTGGCTCAGCCTGGTAGAGCGCCTGGTTCGGGACCAGGAGGCCGGTGGTTCGAATCCACTCGCCCCGACCAATCCATCTCAAATCCCTTCAAGTCTTTAGCCGGTTCGGGCGTGATTCGCGCCTGAGCCGGCTTTTCGTCAGTGTGCCCGATTTTGTGCCCACCCCGGCCCTTGCGCGCGCGCTCCATTGCTTCCCGAATCGTGTCTTCCTGCGGATGGACGTAGCGCCGCGTCATCGAAAAATCGCTGTGCCCTGCAAGGTATGCCAGGGTGTATACGTCCATGTAAACCGCCCATCGCGTCAGGCAGGTATGCCGGAACGTATACAGGACGAACTCGCCGACCCCGGACTCTTTGCATGCCCGCGAGTGCTGTTTCTTCAGACTGGATTTCTCGATATGGGCGGACTGCGTCGGCGCGGGAAACACCCATTCGCTTGTGGCAACCGCTCGCCGCATATCAAGGTACGCCACCGCGCGGGACGTTAGCGGGATTGTGCGCCGCGCGTTCTCGGTCTTCCCGAACGGGACATGCACAGAGCCTTCCCTGACGTACTCCCACCTGAGTCGAAAGCATTCGTCCGGTCTGAGGCCGCAATCGATCAGCAGGGTGGTGACATCGCGCAGCAGGAACGGATCGTCAGGCTTGATTGGCCCCTGACCTCTCAGAGTCGCCCGGATGCCCGTCAGCGCGCGCCCGTAAGCTTCCTCGATGCCGTATCCTATTGCGATTGCCGCGGCGAAGTAGCGCGCCTCTTCATCGTCGGTCAGTACGCGCTCCCGGTGGTTTTCGCCGGTCAGCATTTTGACCCGCGGCAGTACCTTCTCGACCTTCCCCCACTCAACCGCCAGTCTGAGCATGCGCCGCAAAACCTCCAACTGCCGGTTGATGCTTGCCACCGTCAGCCCACGATCCCGCAGCGTACCCACGAACCCAGCGATCTTGTCTGCGGTAATGGAGTCCAGCTTGCACCCGCTGAGAGCCGCGTATTTTCTGAGACCCTGGACTCCGTTGCGGTAATAGGCGAGCGTGTTTGCCTTGTCTCGGAAGCTCGCCTCAACGAACGGTAGGAAGTCTGCATGCGCGAACTGGGCGAGTGTTGGGACCGGCGCACGGTCGCGGATACCTACTTCTCCTTTCGCCATCTGAGTCTTCCGCGCCGCTTCCATCTGCTCGGCAACGCGCTTGTTCGCCTGCTTCGTGCTTTCCCGGATCATCTCGCCGTCCCACGCGAACTTGAACCACCATGTCCCGCCACGTTTGTAAACCGCCATTGCTCCTCCAATACCTGAATCAATCGAGTCCCTGCGAAAAATGCCTCACGCACACGCAAGGGCTGTACTACGCGCGCGAAACGCCAGTATCGCCCTGAGCCCGCAAAATTCTGTTTACTGCGAAGCCCCTCCAGAGGCCGCGGCCGCGCGTCGGGATTTTCTCGGCGTTCAAAGCCGCTGCGATCCGATCGAAGCCCATCCCTGATGCTTTGAGCGCCTTCATGCGCTCGATGACGGCGTTCTCGCCATCGTAGAAGCCATATGGTTTTCTGCCTTCGCAGCGGCCTTCCTTTGCGCGTTTGCGCATGCGCGCGCCGCGGAGCTTGGCAACGATTTGGGACTTGTCGTACTGCGCAACGGCACCCATCAGCTGCCGCATTAATACGCGCGTAGGGTCGTTCGCCATCAGATCCGGCTCGGCAACGCTGATCAGTTCGAACTTGGATTTGCGCAGGTCCGCGATTGCGGCTTCCTGAACCATCAGATCGCGCGCAAGACGGTCCAACCGTTCGACGATGATGGTCCGCACGCCGTTTGAATGAAGCAGGGCCAACATCTCCGCCCATGCCGGCCTGTCCATCGTTTCTATGGCCCCGCTGACGCCTTCATCCCGGAACTCGCGCTCGACCTTATAACCGTTGGCGGCCGCAAAGGCCTTGATTGCGGCGCGCTGCCTTGTGAGTCCATCGCCTTTGATCTGGCCTTTGCTGCTGACTCTGAGATATGAGAATGCTTTGGTCAACCTTCAGTTTGCGTGGGTGCATAAGCGTTTGTCAACACTAATTCTACAGTTAAAGTGTCACTGCTGAATACAAAGCACTTAGACGCAAAGGCCAATCAGATTGCATTTGTAACCGTTGTCAACCGAAGTGAACGCTTCTGATGCGTTATGGAAGTGTGGCGGTCGTACTACACACCCCATCAGTGTTCATCTTCGCGACAGGGAAAACGCCCTCTCTCATTGGCCCCCCGGCCCCGGCCCCACCCACCGGGGGCGTTGCTTGGGCTTTGGGGGCACGCCCGAATTTTTTATGGGAAGCAACGATGTTCCCACGTTCCATGTGTTCCACCCCAATTTCGTAAAGCTCAAGAGAAAAATACTTCCTATGTGTACGTGAAGAAATATCTGGGAATACCAGGAACATATAGATAGATCAGACATTTACAGTGGGAACATACTGGGAACAAGACTGGGAACACTGGGAACATTCATAGGGTGTCCGTTAAGTTAAGTCACGATTTTTCCTTCCGTCTGTAGCGCCATTCAAGGATTTTGCCTTCGCGGCGCCGGTACCGTTCCCAGTCCAGGCGAATCAGGCAGCGTGCGACGCGGGTTTTGTCGGTCTGGGTCCAGTGCTGGGTCGCCTTGTCGACGGCGACCAGAAGAATTTGGGAAACAGACGTGTCGGCCTTCCCTTCCAGGTAATCGGCGACCTTCTGTTCCCAGGGGTCATCGTCGTAACGTTCGTCCTGCTCGGCCTGGGCGTCTTTGACCAGTTCCGGCGTATCCAGCCACCATCTGGCGCCGCCACGATAACGGACGACGGCTTCCGCCCAAAGCTGGTCGCGGTCGCGGGTTAAAGCTTCCAGGTTGATGCGTCCGCACACAACCGGCCAGAATCTTCGACCGCCGGTTTCGTCTTTCAGGTAAGCGGAATGGTTGACGGTTCCCGCGAAGATACATTCACGCGGGAAGTCGCCAGCCCGTTTGTCGTAGGGAAGCCGGAAATGGTCGGTCGCCCTGGAAACGAACGCTTTGATTTTGCTGGCTTCGGCGCGGCTGATGGCGTCCAGTTCGGCGAATTCGATAATCCACTTCGACCGCGTTCCGATAGCCGCGTCCTTCGAAGTCAGTTCGGCGACATCGTCGGTGTACCAGTCGCCGCCCAGAATGCGAAGCGTAGTCGATTTGCCGATGCCCTGCGGACCTTCCAGAATCAGACAGCAGTCGGCCTTACAGCCAGGTTCACAGACGCGCGCCACGGCGCTGGTGAGCCATCTTGCTCCGACTGCCCGCGTGAAGGGCGAACTCTCGGCGTGGCAGTAGAGCGTAAGCCAGTCATCAATGCGTGGAACGTCATCCCATTTCAGCGATTCGAGATACTCGCGCCCTGGATGAAAACTGCGGTCCCTCGCGACGGTCTGAACAGCCTGTCCGGCTTCGTTTAGCTTGACGAGTATTCCCGAGTGCTGCAGCCATTCGCAGGCGCGTCTGTCCTCCTGATCTGTCCATTCGCCGATTGAACCCCAGGGCGTATCACGCCGCGCAACAACCCGCATGGCGAACTGGTCCCATGCCAGAACACCCACCCATTCCGGCGCGTAGCGAAGCGCGCTGATCGCGTTGGCAAGAATCGCCCTCACTATGCCTCTGTCGCTGCGGACTAATTCCCCGCGCCAGTCGAATGGCGTGGCCCGCCCGAGCAGTTCAAGGGCGCTGTGAAGTCCGAACATCGCAAGGTGGTCATCGATGCCGTTGACGTTTTTTGCGGCGGGCAAATCGGCGATGAACACTTTCGCGCCCCGTCGCGTCAGTTCGCGGGCCAGTTCGCGACGAGCGGCGTTTACGGACGGATTCGCCGCGGCATTTGCGTCGAACAGGATTGTCACCTTCCGGCCTGACCATGCGATGCGGTCCAGGTCGGGAATCGGTCCTTTTTCGGGACCGCGTTCGCCCCCCGCATTCGTGTGAACGCCGACCGTGCCCTTCCAGTTCCAGACTCCGGAAATGGCGAAGACCAAGAACGCCGCTCTGCCGGTTCCGTTGCCGCTTTCGAGCGCAGCCCGCCACAACGCAAGGCACTTCTTTTCGCCTTCCACGATCACCAGTTCCAGCGCCACATCGTCCAGAAGCGCGGCGTCACCTGGCGGAAGATAAAGCCGGTTGCGGCTTGCGTACGCCGTCAGATATTTGTGCAGCGGTTTGCCGGTCGCTGCGTCCACGGGCGGATGGTCAAGGCGCAATCGGTCCAGGACGGAACCCGATTGTCCGGGCCAGAAATACGGGAACACAATGCCGCTGTAATCACCCGCCCCGTTGCGTCCAACCAAGCCACGTCCTTCGATGGAACAGACGCGGTACAGTCCGGCGGCGTCCGCAATTTCGGGGGTAATCCACGAACGCTCAAGAGCGGCATAATCGGCGGCAGCGAGTTTCATTGCGCCGCCTCTGCCTGTTGACGCAAAACTGGCAAGTCGGGCGGAGCGCACCGTAAGATTAAGTGCATGGGTCACCCCTTCAAACCTTTCCGGCGCGCGGCGAACTCTTCACACGCCCGCGCCGGATTTTGTTTCTGTTAGTTCGCCGCCTGCTCACGCAACGGTGCGGAGGCGACTGTTATCTCAAGCAAAATGTCAACGGTTGTCCTGAGCAGACGGCAGAGTTGCCGACATGAGGCGTTGGTGTCGGTGTAACCGGCCAGGATATCGACGCCGCGCCGTGTTATGGCAAAAGCCGTGGTCCGCGCGCCGGTCCGCTGAACCTCGATGAGACAGCCGCGGTGATTGAGGCGCGCGCGTTCCTTCGATCGCGGACTTTCCTGCCACACACGCGGCATTGTCAGGCCTCCGGAACCTGCTGTTGTTCCGAGATCCAGCGTTTCAGCGCCGCCCGTTCGTAGAAGATGCGCCCCGACACACGCAGATAGGGCGGTCCCTTGCGAGTCCATCTCTGCCTTCGGTACCAGGCCAAAGAAAGCGGCAGGACTTCGGCCCGCGCTTGTTTTTCAGATAGAAGGTCGTCGTCTGCGGGCGCTCGCGTGGGAGTTGGTGCGTCAGATTGTGAAAGGTTCATACAGATATGGGCGAAAATTCGCCCGACAGGCCCGGTTCCCGGAAGACAGCTGGCTAAGCTGATGAATCAGCGGAGAAAAAAAGCGTGCCAAATTCGCGCTGTTTTCCGTGAAAATTCACGCAGGCGGATTACTCCCGCGGATAGTCCGCCCCCAGAACGATCCAGAACGCAGCTTCGTAACAATTCGTTTTGCGGTTGAATTGAATCGGATTGGTATGAAGGCCAAAAAGTTCCCGCAGCCGTTTCCGCAGCGTCTGCATGTTCTTTCGCACGGCGGCCCTCAGTTCGCGATATTTCCTGATTGTCTCCTTCGCTTCGCTGTCAATGATGCCCGCGGGCGCGCGGCCACGCCGCTGAACAGTTCGGGGTCGCTTATCTTCCGCTGGAAACCGGCCGCCCTGCCTGGCAAACGCAAGCAGTGTTTTCCAGACGCCGGCGGGCAGGTTCCTGTTCCGCTTACGCTGATCCGCCATTCCAAGCACTGCGTAATCGGCATTGACGGGGGGCCTTCCGGCGATCGCGATCCGAACGGTGTGTTCGTTGAAGAACACCATTGTGATGTCTTCCCACTTTTCCGCCGGAAACATCGCCTGTTTTCGGATCTGAACAGGTTCGGGCGCCTGAAGAAGATCCGGACCCCGCATCGCCTGGCAGTAACTCTCCGAATCCTGAAGAACAGGGAAATCTCTGTTCAGAGCGAATCGCTGGATGGCGCTCTCCGCGTTTTCATTGACTTCACTTATTTCTATTCCCGCAAATTCGGCGATCATGCTGTGATCAGTCAGCTTTTCAGCGGTCACACGCGCCCACGCCAGGTAAATCGCCTGCGCATCGTGGGGACATTCTTCTCCCAACAGCAGGCGAATCGCGGCCAGAACGCTGGGTTCCACGATTTCGCGATTCTTGCCGAAGGGCAGGTACAGACGCCAGCCGTGTTCGTCGCCTTCGTCTCCGGGTTCCGGCGGCACGTACCTGAGAATCACGTGTCCGAAACGCTTGCTTATTTTCCGGAACTGCTTTTCCAGAAACTTCCAGAATTGCGGCCCGCGGGAATCTCCTGTCTGCTTCACGCAGATTATTATTGCGAACGGTTTGGATGGCGTATGAGCGGACAAAACTCTGGCGTTAACGGATTTACGCCGCGCGCGCGGGGGGATATTCTGGCCACATGGCAGGAAGGCCAGTACGTCGCGCGGCGCTCGCGGCGATCGCCGGTAACGGCGGTATTAACGGAATCCTGGAACGAATCAGCCAGGGCCAAACGATTACGGAAATCGCCAAAGATCTCGGCATCTCTCGTGCTCTATTGAGTGAACTCCTGAATGCGCCCGCGCACCGCTCCTCTCTTACAGCTGCCCGCGCGCTCGCGGCTTCGGCGCTTGTCGAACAATGTTTCTCAATCGCGGACGCTGCTCAGCCCGGTGACGTTCAATGCGCGCGATTAAGATGTGACATTCGCATGTGGGCAGCGGCCCGATGGTCCCGGTCTGAATACGGCACTGAGCGCATCGCTCCCGGCCTGATCGTAAACCTGGCCGGAATTCACGCCGATACCTTACGCCAGATCGGCGCAGAGGAACGCGCAAAGCGGGCGAAAGAAATCGAAGCGCAGGTTATTGCTCGCCCGGCAGAATAGCTGCAACAGATCAGGCGTTCCGCCGCGCCGGGAGCCCGATGTGCTGACCGCTCGCCGAACCGTCACTCTTTCGGATTCACCGCAAAATACTGATCGATGAAGACATCGATAAGGTCTTTAACAGTATTTCGTATGCCCATATCGCCCGGAGGACCGATTGCGACATTGGCCACGCTCCATGTCGTGGCCAATGGAATCGTGATATCCGCCCGAGACAGTACAGCCCTCTGCCTCACGTCCACGCCCACACTGTAGGCCCACACTCCGGCCTCGTTTGCGGTGGCTGTATTAAGGTGAACCCATAGGGTTGCAGGTGATTGGCCCATTGGGTATACGGTGATCCCGGCCAATCGCAGTTTCAATTCGACATCGGTTTGGAATTTGTCAGTGTGCAGCCCTGCTTTTTCCATGTCTGAAGTGACAGGAGCAACGTAAACCGCTATTCCTTTCAGTCCCCTTAGAGATTCTTGGGACACCTCGTCGCCATTGGAGGCGACGGCGACGCTCAAGAAACCAATCAGAACCGCTAGGACTTGCTTTAGATGCAATGTACCCTCCCACAGACGTAGCCCAATTTGATTCTGGTTGGGGATACGCGATCTAATTAAAAGCGCCGTCAGAGCGAAATCCTGACGGATTTCCGCAGTGTTTCGAATTTGCCGTACCGATTTCGTTGTCTCCCAGCATGTGAGAGGTTCTTTGAACGGCCTTTGCCCCGAGTGGTGCCGTCTATAATCTCCGCGTGTAGCTTGCCAGCAGGGTTCTTGGCACAGCGCGGAAGGCGTTGGATTCACGGCTGCGCCCTCAGTTCGTTTTCCGGAACGATCTCGATAGCCCAGTCCGTGCCCGGCCCTCCGTGCCCTCCGGTCCTTTGCGGTGAAGCGCAGAGATACACCGGAGCGGCTGTGTTCCTGCACTGAGAACAGCGAAGTCGCGGGATCAGATCGAGAAACGTGCGATCGCCATGTTTGCGGATGAGCAACTTCATCGGCGCCAGAACCGAACGGCCATTGCACTTCCTGCAGCGCATTTCGAGCCAACAGTCCGGCCAATCTGAGAGTTTGTGATCGTAGCGGAAGGGCGGCGGGTGCACCCCTCTATATTCTCCTTTTGTTCGCCTTCGGTGCCCCGCCTGTACCGCCGCGGTTTGCTCCTGAATCGAAGAATCATCTTGACATCGTCAAGATAAAACCCTATACTAACTAGTAGTAAAGGAGAACGCTTGTTAAGCACCGTGAAATCAGCAGATTCAGGCTGCCTCATCTGTGGCTTGCATGTGCCTAATCGCGGGTGCCGACCGAATAGAGAACTATGCGAACTGTTTTTATGCGAACTGTTTTAGCGACCGCGTTATTGGCTATTTGCCCATTTCTGCAGGCTCAGCAACCACTCAACAACGAATCCGTGATCAAGCTTGTTAAGGCTGGTCTTTCTGAAGACGTCATCATTGCCACCGTCAACGCATCTCCGGGAGCTTACGATGTTTCAGCAGACGGGATCATCGCCCTGAAATCTGCGGGTCTCGGTGACAAGGCAATTTCCGCCATCGTCCTGAAAGCATCTTCTCCCGCACCGACCCAACAGGCTGCGGTCTCTCCAGTGCCTCCGACGACTACATTCACCGCGGCCCAGCCATCGGCCTCAGCCTCTACGCCGAGAGTTTTCTTACAATCCGCCAGCAAGGGGACAAACCAAAACGCGCTTCGTGACCAGTCAATGGAGATGAGCAGAGATCTCGAAAGGGACTGCCAATCCGTACGGGTGACGATCAACCAGCAGGCTGCAGACTACGTGATATTGCTGAATCACATCGAGATTGGTGCCTTTATTCGTGACAATCAAGTACAGGTCGCGAACAAAGACGGAGATCTGCTGGCTAAAACTAAAGAGGGTGGGAGTATCGCAGGTGCGATGAAGAAGGCTTGCGCCCTGATTGCCCAGGACTGGGCCCAAAAGTCCGTGCACTAGGTTCTATACAAGCTGGGGATAAACATCTCAACGAACTTGGGCTCTCGGGTTCGGCGGAACGTTTCAGGGTCTATTTCTCGCCCCAAAAAAAATCAAGAAGCGGCGCGGAGAGTCCAAATATGCCCAGAGTTGAGGCCGTGCGGTGAAATCACATATTCTTACGCGCTACAAATCCTTGCTTGTCACAGATTGGCAGCATAACTACCGAACGCAATCGTCGATCTGGACAAAGATCGCGCTGATCGCGCTCGTTACAACCGCAGGCAACCCCCTCGACGCACAATCCCCCATTGACGCCGGGACTGTCTACAAGAACGCATCGCCCGCAGTCGTGACAATCCAGGGTCTGGCCGGCGATGGTAAGACCGTCGTGACCGGAAGCGGAATGTTGGTCAGCGCCGATGGTAGGCTCCTGACCAACTACCACGTTGTCGCGCATGTAAAACAGGCAACCGTTCGGCTTGCGAACGGAGATGCCTACGATCAACTCGATGTAATCGCGGTTGACAGGCGCAAGGATATTGCCTTTCTCAAGATTCCGGCGGTGGATATGCCGGTCGTCAAATTGGGTCGTTCAAACGCTGTTGAAATTGGACAGACAATATATTCGATCGGCAGCCCGCTTGGATTGCAGAATACTTTGTCTGAAGGGTTAATCAGTGCGATCCGGGAAATGGACGGATATCGGCTGTTCCAGATCAGCGCTCCGATCAGCCACGGCAACTCAGGCGGTCCCGTATTCAACCGCGCCGGAGAGGTCGTCGGAATCGCGGTGATGACAATTGAGGGCGGACAGAATCTGAATTTTGCAATCCCGATCGACTATGCGAGAGGAATGCTCGGGATGACGCAGACTCAGCCTCTCGCCTCGATTTACGAACCGGAAGAGCCTCCCGCGAAGGCTGAGGCGAAGCCGGCTCCGACTGCCGGGACTACCGCGCCCGTCACCGTGCCAGACGAAATGCGGAAAGGATCGTTTGCTTTTCTGGAGAAGCAAATCGGACATTGGACTTTGGACGATGCGCGCAACGCTATGGGGCAGCCTTTTCGGCAGCGCGATTCATTGGACGCGAACAAGAACGTTGACGGCGTCATCTATGCGTTCCCCGATCCCACTTCGGCGATGCGGGAGTTCGAGTTAAATTTCTCAAAAATCGGTCCGCTCCAGGCGGTATACGCTTATCCTCCCCCCGGATCTATGCATGTGAAGGATGTTCAGCAGATCTGGGGTCGGAACTACCGGGAAGTTCGGAACGCGAACGGGACACGGTCTTACGTCTACAACGATCGACGTTTGAACGTTATCTTTGATCCGAGCGGCGCGGTCTACAATCTCGGCGTGTATTAGCTTGCCAGTAAGGTTTTTCCCAACGCCTCAATGGCGCGCGCCGCAGGATGCTTGTCGATTCGCCGCTGAAGTCGCTGTGCCCGATTTTGTGCCCACCCTGTGCATAGACAGCGTGGGCCCGCTTGCTAACCGCGCCCGACGTTTTGCCCGCAACTCGCTGAAACATATAAACATTTAGCTCCCATTCGCAATTGAGCCAAATCCTGCTAAGTTGTTGATTTATCGTCGTCTTCTGGTTCGGGACCAGGAGGCCGGTGGTTCGAATCCACTCGCCCCGACCAATCTAACCCACTTACATCGAATAGTTCCTTGGAGTCGCAGACGACTCTTCGCTGGCGCTCTTTTTGCGACTATGGCCGGAACTATGGCCACCCCGATCCCTGCCTCGTGGTCACCTGCTTCTTCACGAAACGATGATCCTGCTCGATGATGTTGTTCAAATCGGGAGACGGTCGGCAGCCGCATTTCGGGTCAGTTCGCCCGATTCTTTCAACTCGGCAATCGCCATTGCATATGCCGGTTCACGGACATGGCCGAGCCGCTTATTTTCCCTCGACGGCTTGACTCTATAACCTGAGCGGTTCAGCATATTCTTGGTCCGCCGGTGGATTTGAAAGGAATTTACAGATGTCGATTCTCGCATGGATTATCCTCGGGCTGATTGCTGGCTTCATTGGCAGCAAGATCGTAAACAAACGAGGTGAGGGGCTGATCTTAGACATCATCCTCGGTATTGTGGGCGCCGTAGCTGGAGGATGGCTTTTTGGACTATTCGGAGGGGCCGGTGTGACGGGGCTGAACCTCTATAGTCTTTTGGTCGCCATCGTTGGCGCCATCGTCGTGCTGGTTATCTATCACGCCGTCCGCCGCACGGCCTGACACGGCAGCCGGTTCGCATCGACGGCGCGGCGGTGGAACAGCGAGAAGTCGCTCATCGAAAGACAATCGATTCGCCTGACGGATGGCCATCGCGATCCCGACGAGGTACTTGTTTCCGAAATGGCCAGCCTTATTCCCTGACTGCTCTCTGAGCCACGACCTGCGTGTTCGTCCGGGTGAACTCGAACCGCAAAATCCATTCCCGGGGGCTCGCGCCTTCGTAGGGCGTGAATTTCCATTGCCGTGCCGCCTGGAGAGCGAAGTTGCTGAAGTACGGCGAGAAACTACGCTCCAACGCTGCCTTCGTTACATTTCCTTTCGGGTCTACGCTGATTCGGACGACCACCGCCGGTTTGCCCTCGATGGTACTTCGGGCTTTTTCGGGGACATTCGGCACGATGCGGCGCGTGACTCCATCCTCGCTTACCAGCCTCTTGCTCGTCGATTGTGCCCTCTCGGCCAACCGGACTGGCCCAACGGTCTTCGACCCCGATGCCGTTGGGGCCCGCGCCGGTCCAGGCGCGACAGCCGCGGGCGGCTTCCGCGAGTCGCCGGGTGCAGGTGAGGGGGCATCCGTTCTGCGCATCACTACACCCGCCACGACCGCTAGCCCGGCGATTACCAGGCCCGCGGGTCCGGCGAAGCGTCGGAGGCCCATCCTCATCGTCGTGGGTTTGTCGGCCATCGCCGGGGAGGCCGGCAGGGACGATCCAGTATCCTCAGGCGACCGCAGTCGGGCGATGATCTTGTTCGCAGTCCATCGGAGCGCTGGATCGGGGTTGAGGCAGCCTTTCGCAATCTCGTCGAATGGGGCGGGCAGGTCCGCCGCTGGTTCCGGATCGTCGCGCGCGAACGTCTCTACTCGCTGAGTCAGAGCGTGTATCAATGTGAATCCCAGGGCCCGAATATCGGCCGCCGCATCACCCTCCACAACCGACTCACTGGAGATTTTGACTGTGTCTCCGATCGCCAGGATGTTCGACGCCTTCAGATCGCTGTGCGCCATGCCTCGCGCATGCAGGTAGTCCAGGGCGTCGGCGACCTGCAGGAGCATTTCCCGACTTTCATCCGTAGTCAGGGGACGGGCGCATAGAATCTCGGCGAGGTTCTCCTCGGCGTGTTCCGCGACCAGGTACGCCACCGTCTCGCCGGCCATCGCCGAAACTCCGGCCTCGTTAATCTTCAAAAGATGGCGATGGCGGAGGAGTTTGGCACGATTCCAGCGCGCCGCCAATACCGGGGCATGGGCCGCATCGGCACGCCGGATCCTGACTGTTGCGGAGGCAGACCCGGTAAGAAACAGGGCGTTGCCTTCATCGCCGCCGACGTACCGCTCCAAGGGGTACCTCCCGTCGAGCAGTTGGCCTTCGCAGTCTCTCCAGTCAGGCATATTCACGCTGAACCCAGAAACAACCGTGAATTGCATGAATTCTCCGGGCCTCAGAATAATCCTAGCCCGAATCGGTTCCGTCAGTATATCCCAAGCCCAATGATCAGCCTCTTGACCTCAGCAGATTGCGCGTCAACCGGAAGTTGGCTATCGCAGGACCCGGAGGAGGGACCAACTGGGTGAGTTGGTCAGAAAGGGTTCAGGCCATTCCGTGAACCGACCAGCCTGCCCGATATTTTCGCCGAATGAAGCCATTCGCCTCCTCCGAGTTTTGGAATTTCGCCTTCGCGCCATTCCATTCGAGGGTAGTGTTCGGGAACCGCGTTGCGAGCGGACCGAGCAGCACAGATTCGGTGAGTGGACCTGAGTAGTCGAACGGCGTGGAGGTCTTGGCGTTGCCCAGCACGGCTTCGGCGAACTCGAAGTAATGATCTGTCCTTTCGTGAGGCGGCATTACGTAGCCGGCGAAATCCTTCGCAGGAAGCAGTATGGGCATGGCTACATGGGGCAGCAACATCTGCCCCTTCTCGCCAATGAAAATGGAACCCTGACCGGGAAATTTGACGTCTCCGAGCAGCGCGCGAATCTCTTCCGGCGGAACCCGGTCGCCATCGTACCAGGTAACGGAGACAGTTTTTTCCGCAGTGCTCGGTGTGCCTGGAAAGACGTAACGAATCAAAGTGTTGATCGCCCAGCTTTCTCCGTTCGGCGGCTCGCTTTCGCTTCTCACCGTAAGGGGCGAGCCCAGTTGGAGCGAACTGAACACCGGATCGAGAATGTGGCAGCCCATATCGCCAAAGGTCGCAGTGCCGAAATCGAGGCGCTTACGCCAGTTGCCTGGGTGATAGACATCTTTGATGAAAGGGCGCATGGCTGCCACGCCGAGCCAGTCATCCCAGTTGAAACCTGCCGGCACGGGGTCCTGGGAGAGGGGGAGCTTTGCGGTATCGCCCCACTTTTTCTCGCTCCAGGTGTGGACCTCTTTCACCTTGCCGATGGCGCCGTCGTGGATGAGCTGGACAGCAGTCTTGTATTCGCTCCAGGAATGAATCTGGATGCCCATCTGGGTGGGAAGATTTCTCTCACGAGCCATTTTCATGAGCGTGCGAACTTCGTGCACATCGTGCGCGAGCGGCTTTTGCACATACACCGGAAGGCCTGCGCGCATGGAAACTATGGCTTGCGACGCATGCATGTGGTCCGGCGTACCGACGCAGGCTGCGTCGATCTGGCCGTGTTCTTTGCGCAGCATCTCGCGCCAGTCCTGATAGAGGCGCGCTTCGGGATACTTCTGCTTTACGCGATCGAGCCGGTTGGAATCCACCTCCGCGACACAGACGAGTTTGACTTTGGGGTGCGAGGCGATCCCGTCGAGGGTGGAGAACGCCATTCCGTTGGCGCCGAAACTGGCGAGCCGCACGGTAGCCGAAGGCGGCTTCGAGAGCAACTCCCGAATGAAAAACGGGGCAGTCAGCGCAGTGGCGCCAGCGTTGCGGAGAAACGATCGCCGATTAGACATTAAAGCATCATTTTACCGTCTGAGCGCGATCGAACCGCTTACCGATATTCGTAGATCACGCGAGAGGCCAGGTCCCAAACTTCCGACTACGAGTCGTTCACCTGCCGTGCGATGAAGGCTTTCACCACCTCCCGCGCGCGATCAGTCTGTGGTCCCGGTCGGGCAACCCATTCGTGCTCGCAACCTTCGAACAACTGGTATTGGATATCGCCGCCTGCCTCGCTATAACTCCGAACGAATCTCTCCTGTACCGCCGGAAGGACGTTGTCGTCGAGCGCGCCCTGCATGATGAGGAATGGAACCCTGGTGATCGTTTCGCGCCGGTCGAGGATCTCCTGGGGATTGCTTTCGTGGATTGTCTCCCAAGGAACAAAGAACATCGTATTGTTTCTGACCATCGCGCTACGCTTCAGTTTCTCGCATTCTGATACCGGGCGAAGGTGTTGCTGATAGGCGAGCGCATCGCGACGTATGTGACCGAAGAATCCGTTTTTGGCGCTTCCGACAAAGGGATTGCATCGTATCTGGGATCTCGAGGCCGCATGGCGAGCAACTCTGCGACATGGCCGCCGCTCGAACTAAATGCCGATTTTCACCGGGTCACCGTTCCATGATGCCGCTCTCGTTTTGAGCCAGCGGACCGCATAGTTGGCATCCTGCACACAAGCGGGATACGGCGATTCCGGCGCAAGCGTCAGGTCTACCACGACTATAAGCACACCGCTTTCGGCGATGGTCCATCAGGAAATCGATCAGCCATTTGCGATCCTTCCGTTGTTCGACATTCTTTAAATCGGGCCCAAGCATACGGCCCCCGCCGATGGTGTGGCACGCGCCGCAATTGCGCTTATAAAACGCTTCTGCGCTCTGGGCAGAGACGGACGGGGCGATTGTCAGTACCACCGCCGTGACAGATACGCATACGCGTGTCAACGCATGAATCTGTACTCGACGGCATGTACGTCTTCCTGAACTCACAGGATTCTCCGTGCGGCGCGAACTCGGCATCGTTGGACTCGCGTGTTCGTGTCGACCGCGCCACTGTCTTCAGCCAAAGAGTAGCCCCGCGATGAGATTGCGTGCAGTGACCTAAGTCACGCCACTCGGTTCACACGGCTACAGTTCGCGCGATACAACTGGCGGTACGGTACACGTAGGCGTCCAAAGAAACGCGTTTCGAATCATGGCGCCGGTGGAGAAGTGGCGTGTTCACGCGCGGGGGCTGCGGCTAATGACGCACTTTGCCCCAGGCCCCGGTCACTCTGCGAAGTGACTGTCCTGGGCCATTTCACGCCATATTCGGCTGAGAAACGCCCTGCGACGTTTACTTCCCAATGAGCCGAAAGAGTTTATGGCTGCCCCTCCCCTGCACTGGACGGCGCGCAAAAAGCGCCGGCCTGAGGCTTGTCTGCAATAGACGATCGCGGCTAAGAGACTTCCCAGTAGACGGAATAACGGCGGTCGAATAGCTTGTTGAGGGGGACCAAGGTAACGTCCTGCTTCTGGCCGACCGTTCGGAAGGTCATCGGTTTTTCGCCGGCTTTAATCCACGAAGAGGGGTCCGCGCTGGCTGCTTGGAACGAGGGAGCCTCCAGTGGAGGCGCCATAGGCCGCGTGTCGGGTCGCGTTTGCGCTCCCGCCGGGGCCGGACGCGGCGGATGGTACAGATTTGGCGCGCTGGGACCGATAATCATCGGGTCCGTTATCCCCTGATCGCCCAAGTCTCCGGCAAGAACCAGTGGTCCGTACAGGAACGCCTGGGTCTTCAAGTCGTCGGGCATGGCTTCGACCGAAAGATGCATCGGCATTTCGAGTTCGACACGGTCGCCGGTTTTCCAGGCGCGGTCCAGTGTGAAGTAGCTTCCCGGTTCAGCTGAACCTTCGAGCCCGCGCCCATTGAGCTTCACGCGAGGGGCTTTTGTCCAAACGGGAACGCGAAGGCGGATCGCCATCTGCACGGGCTTGTCGGCCGTTATGGTGAGGCTCGTGCCTCCTTCATCGGGGAATCGGGTTTCTTGCTTTACGCGAAGGCCTTTCGTCTGCCAGTTCAGCTCCGACGGAATGAAGAGGTTGACGTACAGTCCACGATCGTCATGCCAGTAGATGCTGTCGTTCAGTTTTCCGTATTCTTCGACGCCCGTGCCCGTGCAGCACCAGAATGACTTGTCTTCTGAGTTGAAGGTCTTCCACGCGCCCGGCGTGAGCGACAAATAATATTGCGTATAACCTTTCTCGGGCCGAATTGTTCCGATGCGCGCGTTCATTAATGCGCGCTCGAAATAATCGAAGTAGCGCGGCTCGGGATTCCAGCTATAAAGATGCCGGGTTAGCTTGAGCATGTTGTAAGAACAACAGCATTCGGTGGTTGCGACGCTCCGTTTGAGTTCCGCTGCGAGCCTGCGGGGCTCCGTCTGCCAACTCTCGCCGTTACTGGTCCCGCCTGTCACATAAGTGCGCGCCGATGTGACTTCGTCGAAGAAGAAATCGGCGACGTCGTGGAAACGCATGTCGCCCGAGATTTCATAACGGCGGGCGGCTGCGATCACCTGCGGAATGTGCGTGTTGACGTGAAGGCCCCTCAACTCGTCGCGCCGCAACGCGAGGGGATTGATAAACCGCTTCTTCTGGAAGCGGTCTCCCGCCTTCGCGTAACGTTCGTCGTTAGTGATAGCGGCGAGGTTGTACAGCGACTCGGCCATGCCACCGAACTCCACGTTGAGGATCTGCTGCATGTGCTCTTCGGTCTTCGATGCCGACCAGCCATCTGCCCAATTGCCGATCCCCTTTGCGACCTCAAGAGCCTGGTGATTGCCGGCGAGCGTATGCATGTCAAGCATACCGGCCATGATTTTGTGAATCGTGTAGAACGGCGCCCAGGGCAGCGTCGGCTCGCCGGGTTGAGGAGGGCCCGAGCGCGGCTTGCCGCTTAAAGCGTCGAGCCGGTCGAACAATTCCATCGGGAACGCGCTGAGGTACCCGCCACCGAGTTTCTCCTGTACTTTCGCGAGCTCGGCGACCATATAGTCAGCCTTCTCCTTGGCCGCCTTGTCGCCGGTCGAAGCGTACATGTTCGCGCTGGCCGAGAGAAAGTGGCCCGTGAAGTGGCCGCGCAGTTCCGTGCCGCGTTTGCCGTCCGCCGGGGCTTCCCAGCCGCCCAGCGGCTCGGCGCCGTTCGTGTCGAGCCCGGCATTCTGGCGGAAATTGTAGAGGAGCCGATCGGCAGGCAGTCGGCTCATATACCCGCGGTCCCATTCCTCGGCGTCTTTGAAGATGCCGCCGGTGACGCGAACCTCCGTCATGTCGAAAGGCTGCACTTTCGGCGCTACATCATGACGCGTGAATTCAATGGCGTCGGCGAACGGTTCCACCTCGGGAGGCGGCCCGTTCCTACGTTGTTGCTGTGCGCTCGTGTTCGGATTCGGCGGTCCGGCCGGCTGCTGGGTCGGAGCCTGCTGAGCGCTCAGTGAAGCCACAGCCCCTGCCCCCGCCATAACGCCACCAAATGCCCGGCGGCTGAAGTGAGACTTCTTTGAGTTCCGCATGATTTTCTTCCCTAAAACTCTATATTCGCGCGAAGTTCGATCCGGCGGGCGGTTGACGGTTGGGCTGTCGACCCGACACCGGTCTGCTGGGCGAAATTGGTCGCGCGCACGCTCAGATTGTTCAGATTGAAGGTCGGATGGTTCGTGAGATTCAGGAATTCCGCCTGTAAGACAAAACGCACGCGCTCTTTGATCTGTATGGTTTTGTTGACCGACAGATCGTCGTTAAACCAATGCGGACCGTAGAGGAACGGGCGATAGCCCCACTGACCGGCGATATTTGCGGGCGTCAAGCCCGAAGTGGCGATACCGCTCGGCTGGATCAGAGAAGGGTTGATCGTGTATACCCACGGACTACCGGTGTGGTAAACGCCGACGTTGGATTGCAACTGCGCTGCAGTGATCCCGTTGAAGTAGACGCCTGCGTCATTGTTATTAGCGGTGTTGTAGCCGTCAGTGTTGTTGTTGGTGTTGCCGATCTGGACCGGATTGCCGCTCTGAATCACGAGAATGGTTCCGAGCGTCCATCCCCCAACAATGCGATCGATAACGCCGCCATGATTGAGGAATTTTCGTCCCGCGCCGAATGGAAGATCGTAGGTGCCGCTGGCGTGCACCACATGTCGTATATCGAAAAGTCCCGGTCCGTAGTTCAGGTTGAAGTTGCGGTCGGTGTAATAGATGTTGTTGCCCTGGCCCTGAATTCCGTTCTGCGCGCTGATTCCGAGAGAGTGCGCCCACGTGTAGTTCACGGTAAACTGCGCGCCATGCGTTGGTCTTTGACGGAATTCGAGCTGAAGCCCGTGGTAATTCGAGGATCCGGCGGAATCCAGATAGTTCACATTCGCTCCAGACGCATAAGGATTCACCTGCCAGAAATTGATGGGATAGGCGCCCGTCGCGGCGAAGTTGCCTTTGCTGGCGCAAATCGGGAACGCCGTTGTTCCCACCATGTTGCAGAAGAACGTGGTGTTCCCCGCAAGTGAATTCGCCAGACTTCCAGCCGCGCCGGTTTGCAGGTTGGTAATGTACGTGCCGTTGGTGTAATTGCCGGTCGCGCTGCCAAAAGCGGCGGCGAAGATGGGCAAGGGGAACTGCCCGGGAAGGCCATTGTTGGCGAAGCTGGCGCCCTTACCATTTGCCTGATTGAGGCTCAGATTAGCCTGCGCGTGCTGGAACTCGTTGAGGAACCCGTTCTCGAAGATATTTACCTCATTGATGTTGTAACCAAGCCACTGATGCAGCGCGAGGTTCCCAACGTAACGGGCCTCGAAGACGCTGGATTTGCCGAGCGAACGCTGAACGCCAACGTTCCACTGTTGCAGATACGGCTGCGAAATATTCGGGTTCATTCCCCAAAACGTACCTGGAAACAGATTGGCGGCAGGCGTCGTGCTCGAATAGGCCGCCGGTGAAAGGAAGTAAGGAGGCAACTGCGTAGCCGGTCCGGGCGTCAGTGAACCCGGAGTGAAGTTGCCCAAGGCCGACGTCGGATTCGAAGTAAGGTTGCCGCCCTGAAAGAAGAACTGTCCCGAATTCGATGCGAACGCCCAGAAGTTCTGCGCTCCTTCCGCATAGTGACGTAACGAATACCCCGCGCGGATAACCAAGCCCCCGTCGCCGCCGAGCGCATGCAGAAGCCCGTCACTGAATTTCGGATTCCACGCAAGCGCGAAGGCAGGTGAGGGGTTGAGGTAGGAAGGATTGTAGGCGTGGACCCGAGCAACGAATTGCGGATTCATGACCCCGCCGAGCGTGCCGGGGCTGAAGATCTTTCCAACGGGGGTTGGCCCCCAGATATCGCCCAGTGTCGGCAGAGTGCTATAGCCGCCGTTCACATCGTGATCGTCGCCGACGAAATCCCACCGCAGGCCATAGTTCAGCGTCAGATCCGGGCGAATACGCCAACTGTCCTGAAACCACGTTCCGGTTGAGGCCTGCACTTCGTTGAGATTGTACGCGCCATACGGTTTGTATTGTTTTGTCGAAGGGTCAAGAGGGCGTCCGACTGAGATGTTCACGGATGAAACACGGCCCGTGAGTTCGGCGTATAGATTCTCGGCGTTTGTCAGGTTCGTGCTCGAAAGCGAGGACAAGGCAGATGAGAACACCGCCCCCAGCGGGTCCTGCGCCGTGATGCCAAAGCGATAGTTCGGCTCGCCGCCGGGACCGTTCCAGTAATGATCCTGTTCGCGGTACCATACAGCGCCCATCGTGAAAGAGTGAGTGCCGTGCTGCCAGATCAGATTGTCGTTCCAACTGAGGAGTGGATAGAACGAAGAAATCGGCCTGCGGGGATAGGCGCCGCCCAGCAGACTGGTTTGGCCATAACCCCACTGGGTCTCGAAAATATTGGGAAGATCGAGCCCCAGGTTTTCGACGTCAAACTGGCTCAATTGGTACATGTATCCGCCGTGGAACTGATTGATCAGCGTTGGCTTGATGTTCGAGTCGAAACCGACTCCGGCGATCCGGTTATTCGCTCTGTTCGAAACGTAGTTGAGCGGGTCAATCCCGCCAGGAAACTGAGGGGCGTTGACTTTATCGCTGTTGGTTTTCGTTTGACTGTAAGACGCGTAGAAACGCATCGTGTCCGTCATCGAGTAGTCGAGCCGAATCGACGGGTAGTAGGTGGTGATTCGCGAGGTGTAAAGAAAGCTCAGTACATTGACATTGGGATCACTCGTTGGGGTGAGGCTCCCCTGCCCGAGTACGCCGTTGATTTTGGTAAGCTGGTCGCCCATCACGGGGTTCACCGCCGATGGAAAGCCCGCGCCCGAAGCGATCTGAAAGAGATTAAACTGCTGGATCGCGCCCGCCGAGGTCTTGTAGGAGAAGATCCCCTGTTGCGCGGTGGGAGAGAGGATATTCGCGGTTGCGGTTGTGCTGCTCGGCTGGATGGACTGAGCATATGTTCCGAAGATGAAAAGCTTGTTCTTCAGAATCGGCCCGCCAACGCTGACGCCGAAATCGTTGAGCTTGAGAATGTTTCTCGGAATACCGACCGCGTTGTTGGACCAGGAATTCGCGTTGAGAGCGGTATTTCGAAAATCTTCAAAGACTCTGCCGTGAAATTGATTAGTCCCGTGGCGCGTGACGATCGCGATCCGCATGGCTGACGTGCCCGTGCCGGAGAGATCAAGCTGCCCGGTCGAGATCGTCATCTCGGCGACATCCTCAATACGCGGCTGAACCGCAGTGGTCCCATAATTGAAACCGCCGCTGCGAAAGCGATTGCTGATTCCGGGCGTTCCATCGAAATCCGCTCCCACAACCGCGCCGCCCGGCATGTTGTTCCAGGTACCGGTGTTGTTGGCCACGCCGGTATTCGCCCACCCCGGTACGAGAAACGCGAAGCTCATGACGTTGCGCCCGTTGACCGGCAGATTGACCACCTGCTTCGTATCGATGGTGTTTGCCAGGGTGCTCGACGTCGTATCGATGACGGATGCCTCACCGGAGACCGTGACGGTTTCGCTTGTCGAACCCACCGTGAGGCGAACCGCGATATCAGTGGTTCGGCCTGTCTGAACCTGGACATCTTCGAAGACGCGCGAAGCAAATCCGGTCTTTTCTACCTGAAGACGGTATATGCCGAACTGCAGGTTTGGAAAGATGAATCCGCCCCCGGCGTTGGTTACGCCTTTGAAGGCGTCATTGGTTTCCTTGTTCAGGATTTCCAATGACGCGTCTGGCACCGTTGCGCCCGAGGGATCGACGACTGTAACGCTGACCGAGCCGCCGGTACCCGTCTGCGGCGAGGCCGTCCCCACTGCGAAACTCAGCGCGATGCCAATAAACGACAGATTCTTCGAGAAGAAATTCATGCCTGTCTCCAGACCGGTTCAGATTTTGAGTTGGATCGGCGCCCCCCTGAAATCGATTTCACGCGCCGCCGTTTCCCCTACTACATGCGCCACGATGTTTTCCCGGACAGGACCGATAGGCCGTGAACCGGGCGCGAGCCGCAGACTCAGGGTGCGGCCGCGGTTATTCCATGAAATGTTGAGCCGGCTCCAGACGCCTCGCGTGTAATCGAAGCTCCTGCCGTCATCCCGATAGAGCGAAAATTCTCCGTCCGCGCCCGGGTATACGAACAACTCGAGAGGTCCCTCGACCGTTTCGGACGTATACTGGCGGACCGGTCCCATTGTGAGTACGGTCCCGGCGCGTATAAACAAGGGAATCGTCTCCAGATCAACCTTGCGCGAGATTTCGCGGCCGCCGCCAAACTTCTCTTTAGTCCAGAAGTCATACCAATCGCCGGCCGGCAGCCACACGCTGCGCGTTGTCGCGCCCTTTTCCACCACCGGCGCGACGAGGATGTCGCGGCCATAGAGATATTGGTCGCCGCGCGCCGTTGCGATCTGGTCCTGCGGATAGTGAAGCCACATCGCGCGCATGATCGGCATGCCCGTTTCACACGTCTCTTTGACCGCGGAATAGAGGTACGGCATCAGCCGGTAGCGCAGTTCGAGATACTTCCGGCAGACGGGTTCAATCGACGGATCGCGCAATTCCGAGGGGTCGGGATGAAAATTGTTTGTTTCGCGAATGCCGATTTCGCCGGTGTTCCAGCCCGTCGGCATGTGCAGGCGCCAGTCCCGCCCGTGCGACCGGAACAGGGGAGTGAATGCCGCGAATTGAAACCAACGGGCGTATAGCTCGCCGGTGAAATCTTTCGTGGGGATGAACCCGCCGATGTCCGTACCCCAATACGGAATGCCACTAAGCCCGGCGTTGATGCCAACCGGGACGTGCGTCTTCAGCGTTTCCCACGTGGACTGCACGTCGCCGGACCAAAGGAACGCCCCGTAACGCTGCATCCCCGCATAGCAGTTCCGGTGTAACGCAAACACACGTTCATCAGGCCGGTAGAGCTGCTGTCCTTCGAAGTACATGCGATTACGCGCGAGACGTGACGGCGCGTCCAGCCCGTCGCCCTGATCCGGCCACCAGCCGTCAATACCCATGTCGGAGAGCGGCTTATGAAATGGCCAATAGCAACTCACCTGGCGATCCGGAGGCCAGTGGCCCTGCGCGTCTCGGCCGCTGGGCTGCGGAGGCGTTGTGCAGTTATCGTTAACCGTACCGGTGAGGTGATGGCCTTCGAGGACGACGTGCAGAACAACTTTGAAATTCTCTTTGTGGAGACCGTCTATTGCGGCCTGGGGGTTCGGAAAGGCTTTAGAATTCCAGGCAAACTCGCCGTTATCGGTATTCCAGCCGTTGGGGCAGAAGCCGGTGCCCAGGTAAATCATTGTGTCGCATGGGAGCTTCTTCTCGCGGAACATTCTCGCTTCGGCGAGAATTTCATCCGCAGGCCCGAGCGTTCGATGCGACTGCTGATATCCGAGCGACCATAACGGCGGCATCACGGGAAAACCTGTGACGGCCGAGTATTCCCTCAATACGGACGAAGGCTCCTTCGCGGCGATGACGAAAATATCCAACGGGAGGCCGGACTCCGGCGCGGCGGGGCGAAAGACGCCTTCTGAGCCAGTTAGGTCAAAGGCTCCCGAAGGCTGATGAATAAACAATGCCCATCCCGAAGTTCCGATCGCAAGCGGAATCGGTTCCTTCGCGCCATGCGTTCCCAGGCGGTATCCCGCCTGTCCGCTGGCCATTTTGTCGAGTTGGCCTTTGCGATCGAACTGAGGACCGCCTTGTCCCAGGCCGAAGATCGGGCCATCCCCCAGCCGGAAGGTCACTTCGCCGGACGACGCGTTGACTATGAGTTCCTGAGCGACGCGTCGGTCCGGCCTTTCGATCCGCAGGGTCAGCGGCTGGGTAATTTTCACATTGAGGTCGCCGCACTTCACGTCTCGAGAGACGGAGCCCCCGCGAAACCGCGCAACCGGCGCCGGCCAACTGCCGTCGGTGAGGGCGCCGGTGACAGGGACTGGACGGGGCACACCGTCGATCAGGGGAAGAATCGAGATGCGAATCGTCGAGCGGGTGATCGGAGTGAGCGAGATCTCGACCGGCCGCACCTCTGGCTTCGAGGCGTCAATCTGTGCAAGCGCTTGCATTTTTGAACCTGCAAATCCCAGAAGTAGACGACGGCGCGACCAGCCCTCAGGCCGAGCGCCCCTGAATTTCATGGGGCTCATTGTATGCGATTTTGTGTTCACCGGGAATAAGTTTGCGGCGATTTTCTCTCAATCTCATTGGCTCGACCTTCTGCGGGCGCCCCTTTATATACAATTCACAGAATGGCGCGGCGGACGTGGCTTCTGGTACTTCTGCTGGCCGGATTTGCCGGCTGGGTCATCTGGCGCGCCGGCTCGGACCATCCTGTGATCACTGTTGAACGGACGTCGAAGTTTGATACCTCTGAGCCGCTTCTGAGCCTTCACGTATCGGATTCCGCCGACAATGCACACTGCGCGGAAAGCGATTGCGGAGCTTCGCCTCCGGAAGCGGACGACGAGGATCAACAGCCGCCCGCGCCGGTCCAATCAACTATCATCAATCCCGCCGGAGCAGCGGTTGAGCAGACCGCACAGGGCAATCGTGAGCCGATCAAAATGGTGGCGAGCTTCGACGGATTGGGCAACGGCTTCACAGGCCCGCAGGGTCAGGCCACCGCCCGCAACCCTTCCGACAACAGCCTGGCCGTCGGGCCTGATCACATCGTTCAGATCGTGAATTCCCGAATGGCCGTATTCACAAAGAAGGGGAAACAGTTCAGCACGACGGGACAGACTCTCTATGGCCCCGTGATCACGAACACGATCTTCGCGGGCTTCGGCGGACAATGTGAGACCCAGATCAGCGGGGACGCGGTTGTGCGATACGACCAACTGGCGAAACGCTGGTTATATGTACTGCCGGTCTTTCGGCGCCCACCGGGTGAACCGAATGGCCCCTATTACATGTGCTACGCGATCAGCGCGGGGCCCGATCCGCTGGGACCGTATCATCGATACGCGTTCAAGCGGACTTTGTTCCCCGATTATCCGCGTCCCGCGATCTGGCCGGATGGATATTACGTCCCCACCAGCACCGGCGATGACGTAATTCAAAAGCACGCCTGCGTAGCCGATCGAACGAAGATGCTGCAGGGATTGGCCGCGACCGAGCAGTGCGTGATCATCGACGGGGTGAACTTCCTCAACAGCGCCGATCTCGATGGTCAGGCGCTCCCTCCTGCCGGTGCTCCGAACATCATCATCGCCGCGGGCGGAACGCAACTGCGCAATCAGTTCACCGACGACGGACTTTACGTCTATGAGATGCGCACCGATTGGAATGATCCATCAAAAACGGCCCTCTCAGGCCCAACGAAGATCACGGTTGCGCCTTACCACTATCTCTGCAATGGCCAGTTAACGAGTTGCGTTTCACAGCCTGGCTCCGACCGAAAGCTCGATGCTCAAGGCGACAAGCTGATGCAACGCCTGGTTTATCGAAACATCAATGGTCGGGAGTCCATTGTTGGCCTGCATTCGATTGACACAACCGCCGGCGGCGGGGGCATCCGCTGGTATGAGATTCGACTGGACGCCGAACGCAAGCCGCTGCTTTTCCAACAGGGCACCTATGCCCCCGATCGTTTCTATCGCTGGATGGGAAGCATCGGTATGGATCGCGATGGGAATATCGGAATCGGTTATTCGTATGGCGGAGCGCCCCATTTTCCGGGTCAGCGTTTCGCGGCAAGAATGGCCTCTGATCCGCCTGGAGTCATGTCGCTGCATGAAACGGTTCTCGCGGAAGGCGAAGCGTCGCAGACCACAACGCTCCGATGGGAAGACTATGCCACCACCGCGATCGATCCCAGCGACGATTGCACCTTCTGGTATGTAGGCGACTACCTGAAAGCCGGCGCTTCCGCCTACTCCACAAAGATCGGGGCCTTCCGTGCCCCGGGCTGTCTGCGATCGACTGCGAGCGGAGTAGCCTTCTTCGATCGCAATCATGATGGGAAACGCGGTCGGGATGAGGTTGGTTTGGCGGGTATAGGCATCGCCTATTCGGGAGTTCAGTCCGGCCGTCTTACGAGCTCCGCAGACGGCAGTTTTAGTGTCAGATTGCCGTCGGATTCGGCCTACATCGATCCGGTCTACACCTTCAGAATGGAGACCGCACAAGGATGGACTTCTACAAACGGTCCTGCGCGGATTTCGCTGGCAGACGGCGATAACCGGTCCGGCGATCTCGGCCGCGCCTGCGAAGTGAAAAATCGGGGCGGCCACGACGCGCGGTTCTGGCGAGCGGGCGCGGGCGAAAAGATTCTTAAGGCCCATGACAGCGAATGGCGGCGAATGGCCACTCGGAGTTTCACGCCGCTGCCGGGAAGCGATGGATATCGCAGTCTTCATGATTGGCTCGGATCAAACGTCGATCCGGCTGCGGTCCAGGCCTTCGTAACTTCGCTCAACGTCGCATTCGGAGACCAGGACCCGCAAGCTACCGTGCAGGACGCGATTGCGGGCGATTGGATCGCGGTGGAATCGCTCCTGAAACGAGTAGATGCGCTGCCGCCCGCTCAACGTCTGCCTTACGGAAATCTTTTTGAGAAGCTGAACAGGAACAACCTCATGGTTACTCCCTCCAGTCCCGCAGGATGCCCAAAATGAGAATCGCCCTCGCTGCGATCCTTATCGCGCTTCCGCTCGCAGCGCAACCCGTATTCACGGATGTGTTTCCACCGGATGAGTACGCCCGACGCCGCGCGCGGGTGATGGAAAAAATGGGCGACGCCGTCGCCATCATGCAGGGAACGACGGAGCGTCCCGGTGAGCAGCCGCTGCGTCAGAGCAACCAGTTTTTCTACCTCACCGGGGTTGTCGAGCCGCGCGCCATCCTCACGATTGACGCGCGCTCTCATCACACGGTTCTGTACCTGAATCCCCGGGTGGAGCGCCGCGAGGTCATGATGTTCGGGCCCGGCCTCTATCCCGGCCCGGAAGCCGTTGCAACCACAGGCATCGACGAAGTTCTTCCCAGAAGCGATTTCGCGAAGGCGGTCAACGCCTTCGCTGCGGACCATCGTGTGATCTATACGAATTTCCGGCCGGAGGTTCTGGGCTCCGCGTCATCCGCCGACCCGGCCGTGCTTGCGCGAAACACGAAGAATGACCCCTGGGACGGCCGTATTTCCCGCGAGGAGGCGTTTATCGCAAAACTGAAATCGGCCGCACCAGGATCCGAGATCCGCGATCTCGATCCGATTCTCGACGCCATGCGCGGAACGAAGGATGCGCGGGAAATTGCCATCATCCGTGAAGCGACGCGAATAGCGGGTCTGGGAATCATGGAAGCCATGCGCGACTGCCGTCCGGGAATGAAGCAATACGAGCTGCAGGCGGACGCCGAATTCGTCTTCAAAAAGAATGGCGCCTATGGCCCGGCGTATTTCGCGCTGATCGGATCCGGCAAGACCACGTTCTATACGCACTATCACAAGAACACCGCGACAATCGACGACGGCGACCTCGTTCAGTTCGATTATGCGCCTGACTATAAGAACTACTCATCCGATGTTACGCGGGTATTTCCGGCGAATGGTAAGTTCACGCCGCGCCAGCGTGAATACTACGGGATCTACCTGAAGCTGTATCAGGCGCTGATGACTTCGATTCGCGTCCACGTCGCGCCTCGCGACATCATCAACAATGCGGTGGGCCGGATGGACGCCATCATGGCTTCGTATCCGTTCACGGATGACCATATCAGGCAAGCCGCAGTTAAGTTTGTCGATAACTATCGCAACAGTAAGGCCAACAGCCTCGGTCACACCGTCGGAATGGAAGTGCACGATGTTCGCAATCCCACCTCGACGCTTGAGCCGGGCGAGATCTTCACGATCGAGCCCGAGATGCAGATTCCGGAAGAGCATGTCGGTATTCGCCTGGAGGACATGCTGTTGATCACGGATTCCGGCTACGAGAATCTTTCCGCGTTCGTACCGATCGAAGTCGCGGACATAGAAAAGCTGATGGTCGAACCAGGATTGAGCGATCCCCGTCCGCCTCTCAAAGGCCCCAAGCGCTAGTCGCAGTTACCAGCCCGTTCTGATTCTCAAGCGGTAGGAAGTGATCCCTGGATCACCTTCAAACCGTCGGGCGTGGCCGTCTGCTGACGTACGTCGGATGGCTGAGCGCGGCTCGCATGCGCGAGGCGTACCGGGAGCTTGCTGTCGCCGGCGGTTGCTCCGAAGCTAGTCCTCTTCAGCCGCATTTTGAGCGATCGGCTTGAATCGGCGGTGCTACCTTGGGTTTGCAGCCTCTCCTGTGTTCCGCACTCTGCGTCGCATCACGGTTGCTTCGCTTCGGATTGCCGAGGCCGCAGCGCTCTCGCTCGGCCGCCGTCCCTGGAAGATTGATCGATTCAATCGCCTGATTCGCCCTGACATTTTGTCCGCGGTTCGGAGCATCGGATCCGCCCGCACCGTCGTCGGCATCCCTTTCCACAAAGAGACCGGCAATATCGCGGCTCTTGTGGCGAACACCTGGCGCGATCTCGAGTCGCGCCTCGAAAACGCCGCGATCGTGATCGTCGGAGAGCAAAAGACGCGCTCCGCCCTGCTTGAAATTTCCTTGCCGGACTCCTCGGATCGAGTTAAAGTCGTGACCTTCTTCAAGCCTTCCGGCTTCGGTCAGCGCCCGGGATTAGCCCGCCGCTCCTGGTCACACTGGGCAATCCTTCAGGTGGCGAGCAGCCTCGCCGCCGATGTGGTCTTTATCGATGCCGACGTCCGCAATTCTCGGGGATGGGTCAACCGGTATCTTGACGCCATCCAGCAAAGAGGCGCCGATCTCGCCGTCGCAGACTATGTGCGACGATTCGATGACGACGATGCCATGGTCCACATTTGGGATCGTCTTATCTTCGGCGCCGTATTCCGGGAATGGATCGCCTTTCGGCATGGCGGCGATTATGCCGTCTCCCGCAAGCTTCTGTCTGGCATTCTGAACGACGTCTCCATCCTGCGCGAGAGGGCCTACACGATGGACAGCGCCGTGATGGCGTACGCCGCACGCAAAGGTCACCGCATCGAATCGGTCTGGCTCGGCGCAAAGGAGCACGAGCCGATCACGTTGCCGAGTTTGTTCAATCGGCTGCCGACCCTGGTCCACTCGGTTTTCGACGATGTGGATACGCATCTTTCCTCAATGCTCTGGCCTTCGTTCCTGCGGCCTTCGGTTCTGCGGAAAACGCGCACGGCCGCGCCGCCTCAGCCTCCTCCGGCCGCGGGCGCGTCAAGCCGAATGCGCGACCTCGTGGGTAATGAGTTTCGGGTTGAGATCCACGCCGATATGGGCAGGCGGTTCCAGGCTGCGGAAGGCGATATCCGACGGGCGCTGGGAGCCGTCGCGTTCGACCGATTCGCCTCACTTGCGAATCTGAAGTCAGCTGAAGAAGTCGCTCTGTCCCCCCGCCACTGGGCGAAAGCTACGATTCGATTCCTCACTCGTTATGTACTCACGCGGGAACGGGATAAGAAATCCCGGCTGGCCCGGGCCTGCGTGCCGATAGTGCAGGCGGGAATACTGAGCTTCGTCAACGCCACGTACGATCTCAGTTACACCGAGGCCTTCGAACGCTTCGACGCCGAGTATGCGCCTGCCTTCCAGCAGACCTGGGACTCGCTTTCGAGGCGGCTCTGGCGCTACCGCTTCGCGCTCGTGTCTTCGCTACGCTGGAGAAATGCAATGGTATGAGCCCGAAGTCGAGGCGCTGGAGCGTGATATCGCAGCACGCGCCAACGGAGACCACCCTCCCGTGTTTTACGGAAGCTCCTCCATCCGTCTTTGGGCGACCCTCGCCGAGGACTTTGACTCACATGTCCTCAACCTTGGATTCGGCGGTTCGACCCTTCAAGCGTGCGACTACTTTTTTTCGCGTCTCGTACCGCGCGTACATCCGAGGTCGCTGCTGGTTTACGCGGGGGATAACGACCTGGGCGACGGGCGAAGCGTGGAAGACGCGCTCTCCTCGTTCCGCTCGCTCGCCGGCAAAGTGACAGCAACGCTTGGTTCCATTCCCTTCGGTTTCGTGTCGGTCAAGCCGAGCCCGGCGCGCTCGACGATCATCGACCGCATTCGGCTCTTTAACAATCTGGTCCGCAGTGAAATCGAGGCGCGACCGTCAGGTTATTACGTTGACATTTATGCTTCAATGGTGAATCAGTCAGGGACGCCGCGCTCTGAGCTCTTCCTGGAAGACGGGCTGCACCTGAGCCGGGAGGGTTATCGTCTGTGGGGCGCCCTTCTTAAGCCGTATCGGGATCAGATCTTAACCGGGAAATCTTAACCAGTTCCTATCTGTTCTGGAACATTTCTTCCCTACTCTGAGAGGTAGGTGAAGCGCCAGTACCACAAATGGTTTAGCGACCGTCTGGACCGCGAGATGGAAATTCTCGTATTCGGTCACGGGGGCGCCAAGGTGCTGATCTTTCCCACGCGACAGGGGCGCTTTTACGACTACGAAAACTGGGGCTTGGTGAACGCGCTCAACGCGTCGATCGAAGCCGGCAACCTACGCCTATTCTGCGTCGATGGCGTGGACTCTGAAAGCTTGTATTGCCGGTCAGCGTCTCCGCCAGACCGCGCCCGGCGCCATCGCCAGTACGAGAGTTACATTCTCGAGGAGGCGATTCCATTTATGCGGTCGGAAAACGGCGCTCCAGCGCTCATCGTGCATGGCTGCAGCGTCGGCGCCTACCATGCGATGAGCCTCGCGTTGCGGCATCCTTTGTTGTTCTGCAAGGTTGTCGCGCTCAGCGGCCGATACGACCTAACCCGCGCCGTAGGGCCGTTCGAGGACCTCTTCAGCGGATATTATGACGAGGATATTTACTTCCTTACGCCAAATCATTTTCTGCCAAATTTGGATGACCCCCACCTGCTTGACGCCATGCGCCGCATGGACATCACGATGGCCGTTGGGGAACAGGATCCGTTTCACGACAGCAACCGCGCGCTGAGCGGCGCCTTCACTGCCAAGGGAATCCACCACCGTCTCGCCATATGGCCGGGAGAGGCCCACCGCGCCCGCTGTTGGCGCGAGATTGTTCCTCATTATCTATAGACCAGCCGCGCGCACCTTTCAACCTGTAGTAGCGGCGCAAGTGGCCGATCGATTGCACCGACATTTAAGCCGCATGCCCCTTGATCGTGATCGCGTTCTGAAACCGATGAAGAAGCTGCGCAAGCTTCTCGCGCGGATTGACGCAGATTCACCTCCGAAAGATGTTCACGATCTCCGCACCAATATCCGCCGCTTCGAAGCGTTGTCCGCTGCCCTGTTGCCCGGCGACCAGAAGATCGGAGACGGGCCAGGGGAGCGGAAGGCCATGCTGAAGGACCTCGGCCGTCTGCGCAAGCGCGCCGGCAAAGTGCGCGATATGGACGTACTGACCCAAATTGCATCAACGATTCATCCGCGCGGAGAGGAAGAATGCAGCGTCCAATTGCTGGAGCGCCTTGGGGCCAAGCGAAAGAAACAAGCAGGGAAGCTCGCTGCCGAGGCGGATTCCGTTCGGCGTTCCCTGCGCCGGGATCTAAAATCCAGCTCTTCGGTATTCTCTGAAATCCTACAGGAAAGGAGAGATGGCGCGGATAAAGATGGCGCAAATGACGGGACCGCCGGCGCCGCGGCCAAGGCCGCAAAAATGGCAGCCCGGCTGGGGACTCCGCGGCATCTGGGAAGAGAAAATCTGCACCCCTATCGTCTGCAGGTTAAGGAATTGCAGAACGTCCTGCGCATGGCGGCGGATCCGGCCCGGCCGCGGCTCATTGACGACTTAGGCGGCGTGAAGGATGCAATCGGCGAATGGCACGACCAGGAAGAGCTGATCAGGATTGCCGACGAAACTCTCGACCATAAGCCGAAATGCCGGCTGCGGGCTGAGTTGAAGCGTGTAGCGCAGAAGAAATATGACCGTGCCCTGCATCTTGCGGAGCAACTCCGGAAAGCGTATCTGCAGAGCAAACGACCGGCGGGGAAAGGCCGTTCGGCCGCCTCACCGGGAGTTCCACGACCGGAAGTCTGGGAGGCCACAACCTCACTTTCCGCCTGACAATGAAGACTTCCACTGTGCTGGTTCAGCGTGAAATGGAGAGCAGGCGTTCTCTGTTGTATATAGCTATTTTGAGGCCCAGTTTTGGACGACACCCCCTAATGTGGTGGCAGGGTAAGCCTCGCTGCTGAACCTGCAACTGGTTTCAGAAGGAAATCAAGATTGACCTGCGCCCCGGATTCTGTCCCCATTGACCCGGTAAGGAAAAGACTGGCTGGAAAAGGAATCAATCAGCACTCGATCCCGCAAAACACTCTCGGCGACCAAGGGAGGAGCTATGGCTGAAACGCTGCCTCGACGCCAATTTGCTAACCATCGCCGGACTCCCTACGTCTGCGCTCAAAAGGAGTCCGAGCTCAAATGACCCTGGACAGTATTTGGCAAGACATCCGGTATTCAATTCGGGGGCTGCTGCGTAACGGCAGCTTTTCGGCCACCGCGGTTCTTTCTCTTCTGCTCGGGATCGGCGCCAGCCTGGCGATCTTCACTGTCACCGATAGCCTCCTGCTGCGGCCGCTGCCGTATCGCGAATCCGGCCGTCTCGTGATGGTTTGGGAGCGGAATATGCGGCAGACCGGCGAGGAACACAATGTTGTTTCACCCGGCAACTACCTCGACTGGAAGCAGCAGAACGACGTATTCGAGAGCATGGCTGGTTTCCGAGTCGCAACTTCAGTTCTGACGGTTGGCAGCCGCAGCGAGCAGTTGGTAAAACAGCTCGTGACCGCCGACCTTTTTCCCATGCTGGCTGTGCCCCCGGTACGTGGCCGTCTCTTCACGGCTGAGGACGATAAGCCGGGAGTGAACTCCGCGCTGATTATCAGCTATCGCGTGTGGCAGAGCTGGTTCGGAGGCGACGAAGCCGTCATCGGCCGCACCGTCCAGGTGAACTCAACGCCGCGCACCATCATCGGAGTTATGCCGCCGGGATTCTACCTCCTCGATCGCGATACGGATCTCTGGGACACCCTCGGACTGGATGGCCGCGACTACCGCAAGACCCAAGGCCGGTGGATGCTCTGCCTGGCGCGTCTGAAGCCCGGGATCACACGCGATGCGGCACAGGCGCACATGGCCGCATTGGCGCAGCGCCTGGAAACTGCATACCCGGTATTCGACAAGAACTGGAGCGTCAACGTCGAGACGCTGCGCGATTCCATGGTCCGGCAAGTGAAGGCTTCGTTGCTGATTCTGAGGGGCGCGGTCGGGCTGCTGTTGGCCGTGGCGTGCGCGAACGTCGCCAACCTGCAGCTGGCGCGATATGCCGCGCGAGGCCGGGAACTGGCAGTGCGGATGTCGGTGGGAGCCGGGCGGGCGCGCGTCGTTCGCCAATTGCTCACGGAAAGCGTGCTGCTCGGCTTGATCGGCGGCGCCGGTGGCGTGCTGGCGGCGTGGTGGGCCGTCAAAGGGCTTGTCACCCTGGCTCCGGCGGACCTGACCCGACGGGCACAGGTCTCCTTCGATCTGCGGATTGTCCTATTCGCGCTCGCCCTATCGCTTGCGACCGGAGTTGTGTTCGGGGTTGCTCCGGCTCTGGCGGCTTCGCGCGGGCAATTGGCGGACGGCCTGCGAGAGGGAGGGCGTTCGCACATCGGAGGAGCGAGTCGGCTGCGCGCGTTGCTGGTAGGCGCCGAGGTGGCGCTCTCTGTGATGTTGCTGGTTGGTGGGATGCTGTTGTTCCGCAGCTTCGTCAGGTTGCAGACCGTCGATCCCGGTGTCGACCCCACCGGCGTGTTGACATTCCGCCTTGCGCTTCCCGCAGCGCGTTATCCGGAAGCCGCGCGCAGCCAGTTCTTTTCGCGTGCGATCGATCAGATCGAACGTCTCCCCGGCGTGCAGGTGGTAAGCGCCGTCAGCTACCTGCCGTTCAATGGTGATGCTGCCGGCACGTGGGTCGGTATCGCCGGGAGGCCGGCGCCGCGCGCGGGAGAGGAACTGCTCGGGATCATTCGCACGGTGTTGCCCGGTTATTTCCGTGCAATGCGGATTCCGCTGAAACAGGGTCGCGATTTTACCGATGCAGACAACGATCCGCGGAGCCCTTACCGCTTCATCGTGAACGAAACCTTCGTCGAGCGATACCTGAAAGGGGAACAGCCGCTCGGCAAGCAGATCAACGCCTTGATGGACCGCAACAACCCGTTCGGTGAAATCATCGGAGTGGTCGGAGACGTAAAGGAAGACTCGGTGGACAAGGGACCGATGCCGACCGTCTATTACGTCCACAACCACCTCTCATATTCAGCGATGACCTTCGTGGTTCGAACCGCTGGCGATCCGATGAGTCTGGCCGGTCCGATAAGGCGAATCGTCCAGGGGCTCGACCCGGCGCAGCCGATTGCGAATGTGCGCACGATGCAAGCCATTGTGGCCGAGACCTTCTCGCGGCAGCGGTTCAGCGCCCTGTTGCTCTCCGGTTTCTCGCTTGCGTCGCTGCTACTCGCTGGCGTTGGCATCTACGGCGTGCTGAGCTATTCGGTTACGGAGCGCACGCGCGAGATCGGAGTGCGCATGGCGGTCGGTGCGCAGCCCGCCCAAATCGTGGGAATGATCGTGGCCAGCGGCGGCCGTCTGGTAGGTACTGGCACGGCCGTTGGCATCGCAGGGGCGCTCGCGCTCTCCGGGTTGCTCAAGGGTCTCCTCTTCGGTGTGGGCCCGCGCGACTTAGCAACGTATGTTGCGGCGCCGGCGCTCCTTGGCGTAGTCGCGCTCATCGCCTCCTATCTTCCAGCACGCCGCGCTGCCAACCTGGAGCCGATGTCAGCGCTGAGAGAGTGATTCTAAAATACGCGGCGCGCCTATACGTTTGCGATTAGTCGTTCGACGCGCCAAAGCTGCGCCCTCGGAGTTCGACAGCAGACGTTCCGTGTCGCATATACCAAAGGTGGTACCTGCCCGTAGGATAGATCCTCCGAAGGGCGTCGTTTACTTGAGCTCGAACTCGAATGTTCTCAGCGCCCTCTCGATCTCGGGGAGATGAAATGCTTCGGGCGGCACTTCCCCTTTCTTCAGACCAGGATAGTCTTTCCGGAATTCACCATTGATCAGGTAAGACAAATTCCTCTCAATAGCCGGATTTTCCATCGCGATATAGAACATCCGCGCTGCTAGTCCGGTTTTGGACAGGACGACGCGGGAATCGGCTGGAACCGTCTCGCGGATCGTGCCGGGCCGGATGGTTTCGCGCCTGATGGTTCGCCCCTCAGTAGTTTGAAATTCAAGCACGCCTCCATTCCACTGGCTCGCAGCGCCTGCATGGAACGCGCATGCCGTCACGCGCGGCGCTGGCTGAAAGCCACGAGGCCAAAGATACACCGGATTTGAAACCGCGAGGTATTTGACGTGGTCCGAATCGCCGGCGGGATCGTCGCCGGCTCCAAAAGCCCTCACAAGCACGTAGCCGGGATCCGCGCGTCCGGGCAGTTCATATCGCAGGATGCCGCCCGGGAAATCGTCTCGGGATGCGAGTACCGCGCCGTGCTTGCCGATCACTTCAATCCTGCCCAGCCGCCCATGCTCCGGAGGATACGCCTCGACGCTCAAAACGTGCCGCTTGCCCGCCGCGGTACGGCAGACGGATCCCATGGGTATTCCATCCACCGAGATGTTGACGAACCCGCCGTTTCCGAAGAAAACCTCGCCGGTTCGCGCCATATCGCGAATTGACTGCTCCGTCAGCGTGCGAGCTCCGATGTGCGGATAATTCCGGAACGTATCGAGTTCAGCATGCTCATTCGCTTTGTTCAGGAAGAAATCGGTCTCAGCGAAACCCGGGGCTTTGGCTCCGGTGTCCAGAAACGAAAACCACAGATTCTGGTAAGGCTTGTTATAAACCCGATCGCCCATCACGGCCATGCCATCGATGTAACCCTGCGCCACGAGGAACAGCCCGGCCATCGCGGCGATGTTAGTAACGAACTTGCCATCGCTCGTCCACCATCGGGTGGGGTGCGCAAAAATGCCGAGAGCGCCCGCTCTTCTCTGGATCGCCATGATCTCGAAAAGATTGCGCCTGGTCTGAGGCTGACCGCTCAATGGATTGATTTCGACTGATGGATCGCTTTCGAAATACTTGATCGGCCGGTCCTGGGAGTAATCGTGCCACGCGGGATAGTCGAAAAAGTACCCGAACCACCAAACATGCCCCATCCGGCTCTTGGGCGTTTCGTTATCCAGATAGAACAGCGTGTCTCCGCCCCCGAGCGAATTCAGGTGGGCGAGCGTCTGGTTTACTGCCGCAACACTCATCACGCTTTTCTGATTGAATCGGCCGGAATAATAGAGGTCCCGATCGGGCCCCTCGAAACGCTGAAAGTTCGCTTCCACCTCCGGATTCCATGCGCTTCCGACGCCAACAGCTCTGATATGGAGCTTACGGCACCACGCAGCCAGACTCTGTTCCGCCTCTTCAAAGTTGCCCGGCTTTTCGCCTGCCTCAAATCTCCAGTTATGAGTGTGAGTGAGAACCGCTGGCCAGGTTCGGTCCAGTTCCGCCGGACGCGCCGCCTCATGCTCGGAGAGCAGTTTCAAGGAACCTGTGGCATCTGCATTCTGGGCTCCCGCAACTGTAGCGCCGACGAGTATTGCGAATATCAGTAAAACGTAACGCAGCATTAGAATTCGAGAGTCAATCCGGCCCGGCCCTCATCGATTAAAACATTTCGACTGCCGCATCGATGCCGAGACTCAGAATGAATCATGGCCAATTTCGCCAAGCCTCCCTGCGACGAGGCCGTGATCCTTTCCGGTCCGTGCGCGGAGCGCGTTTCGACCGGCGGCGGCTGGATTCTCCTGACGGCCATTCTCGGATCGAGCATGGCCTTCATCGATGGAACCGTCGTGAATATAGCGCTGCCGGCGTTGCAATCGGCCCTCGGCGCAACGATATCGGAGGTCCAATGGGTTGTTGCGGCCTACGCGCTTCTTCTTGCGGCGCTCCTGCTCACGGGCGGAGCTTCGGGCGACCGGTACGGGCGTCGAAAGGTCTTCGTCGGCGGCGTTACGCTGTTCTCGTTGGCCTCGGCCTGGTGCGGTCTGGCGCCGAATGTTCATCAGTTGATTTTGGCCAGGAGCGTCCAGGGAATGGGCGCCGCCCTGCTTGTTCCGGGCAGCCTGGCTCTGATCAGCGCAAATTTCCCGCCCGAAAACCGGGGTCGCGCGATAGGCGTCTGGTCCGGATTCACATCCATCACGGCTGCGATCGGTCCCGTGCTCGGTGGATGGCTCATCGAACACGGTTCGTGGAGATGGGTATTCTTCATCAATCTTCCACTCGGGGCGCTGGTCATGATTCTGGCCGCTTTAAGAGTTCCGGAGAGCCGGGACAACGAAGCGGCAGCGCGAGCGGACTGGCTCGGCGGACTCATGGCGACCGCGGGACTCGGCGGGGTCGTTTTCGGTTTGATTCAATCGGCGCCCATCGTCGGGGTATTCGGCGGTTTGGTCTTGGTCGCTTTTGTTTACTGGGAAACCCACTCAGCATCACCGATGGTCCCGTTCCGATTGTTTCGCTCCAGCAATTTCACGGGAGCAAACGTATTGACGCTGTTCCTCTACTCGGCGTTGAGCGGCGTGTTGGTGTTCTTCCCCTTGAATCTGATACAGGTCCAGGGCTATTCGCCATCGAAGGCGGGGGCCGCGCTTCTTCCTCTTATTCTGCTGATGTTCCTGCTGTCGCGCTGGTCCGGCGATCTTCTCGATCGGTACGGCGCGCGGCGCCCTCTCATCATCGGTCCGCTCGTCGCCGCGGTCGGATTTGCTCTTTTCGCTGTGCCTGCTGTTGGCGGCTCTTACGCGACGACATTTTTCCCGGCGGCGCTCGTGTTGGGTCTCGGGATGGCCATAAGCGTCGCGCCCCTCACTGCCACTGTGATGAACTCCGTGGATCAGCAACGCGCAGGCGTGGCATCGGGCATTAATAATGCCGTCTCACGAATCGCCTCGCTGCTGGCTGTAGCGGTTTTCGGAGCGATGCTGAACGGCATTTTCCAGCATGCCCTGACCCGAAAACTGGATGTCCTCTCGCTTCCCTACATGGTGCGCGCTCAGATCGACGAGCAGCGACCCAGGCTTGCAGCGATTAAAGCAAGCGACCGCCTGGCCAGGCGAGCCATCGAAGATTCGTTCATCGCAGGCTATCGCGCGATCGCATGGTCGGCGGCCGCGCTGGCGGTCGCCAGTTCTTTGAGCGCGGCCGCATTGATATCGAACGAGAGACGTCCGTAAAATGTGGTCTCGCGGGGCCCGGAATATCGTACGCTCCGCGTGCAAAGGTCAGCGTGGCCACCTCGGCGCGGACGGAGAGGACGTCAGGCGTGGACCGATCTTCGAACAGGAACGCAATCAGTCTGCCTTATGAACTCGGCAAAATGCAGAGGCGTCGGCATAAATATTGACGCTTGACACACAAACTCTACATATGTTGACTTATTAGTAATGCCGCGACGGCCGAACAGTTCCCCGCAGACGCGCGAACTGCTCGTCGCCATGCTCCGAAAGCCCCGTACCTGGCATTACGGCTATGAACTATCCAGGGACACCGGCTTATCCTCGGGCACGCTCTATCCCCTGCTCATGCGACTCAGCGAGCAGGGATTGCTGGAATCCCGTTGGCAGGAACCGGAACGCGCGGGCAAGCCACCCCGCCATGTTTACCGGCTGACATCGGAGGGGCAGGCATTAGCCAAAACCGTACATGCGCTGCGGAAGCCAGCCGCCGTTAGAACCAACGCCGTGGAAGCGACAACATGACAAGCCATCCCTCTCTGCCGCGCCGGCTCGCAACCGCTTTAATGGAGCACGCCGCTTGGGTGTTTCCCTCCACGCGTGACCACTGGGCAAAGGCAATGCAACACGAACTTCCGGAGATCGAAAGAGATCGGGAGGCGCTCGCGTGGGCCGGCGGCTGCCTGTATGCAAGTTACGTGGAAAGAGGCAGAGCCGTCGCTGTCTTTCTTACGGGAGAGGTTCTTATGCCGGTTCAGCGGTGGAAGCAAATCCGATCGATGGCTCTCCTGGCATCCGCGGTCCTGGTCCCTGCGTTCTTGTGGGGAGGGCGCAGAGTGTTCGTCACGCCCGGCGCCCAGCAGGTATTCCAGGAAGACGCCTCGTTCGCCGCAGCGCTGGCAGCGCTTCTGCTATTTTTGGCAGCTGCAGTCGTCGGCGTGCCCGCCGTATTGTTTGCGCTCAACGATCGCACGTTTCACAGGGCCGCGCGGGCCGGTTCGGTTTGTGCCGGCATATTGATTCCGTACATGACGGCGCTCGTGACCGTCGCGCTGCTCACTCCGAGAACGATCGTCAGCATCGGCGATAGTTATTGCTGGGACTCCTGGTGTATGGGCATCCAGCGCGTGAGCGCCGCGCCGCAGGGGGAAAATGTCCTCTATACAGCCGAAGTCCGCATCTTCAGCGACCACAGTAAAGCGAGTCGTGTGCCGACGGAGCGAGCCAGGAGCTTCTTTGACGTCCATGACGATCGCGGGCGAATTTTCCCGCTGCTTCAGAGCGCGTCTTTTGTGGGCGCTGATGTCATATTGAATCGCGGCGAGTCGGTGAAGTCTTCGCTAATCTTCCTTGCGCCGGCCAACGCCCGTGAACTCTATCTGCTCGGCCACGACGGAGGGCCGCCGTGGGTTTACCTCGCTATTGGCAGCGATCTCGCGCCGTTCCACAGGCGCACGCTCCTGCGAATTTTGTAATCCATCATCAGTACGCGCGAGTCCTCTGATCGATTTCCTCGATAAGATGAAATCGCTCCAAAGAGCGCTCATCGCATCGCATGCCTACAAGACGCAACATCATCAGGACCCTCGCAGCCGCCGCCGGCGCGACAGCATTGCCCGTCACCGCGCCTGCTCAGCAGCGCGCGATTGCGCAGGGAATGTTCCAGCCAACCTGGGATTCCCTGAAGCAATACAAAACTCCCGACTGGTTCCGCGACGCCAAATTCGGAATCTGGGCGCACTGGTCGGCGCAGTGCGTTCCCGAACAAGGCGACTGGTACGCCCGCCAGATGTACATCCAGGGGCATCCGCACTACAACTTCCATGTCCGGAATTACGGCCATCCCTCGAAGTTCGGCTTCATGGAAATCGACCACATCTGGAAAGCGGAGAAGTGGGAGCCGGAAGCGCTTATGAACCGGTATGTCAAGGCCGGCGCGAAATACTTCGTGGCGCTCGCGAACCATCACGACAACTTCGATTGCTATGACTCGTCGCATCATCCATGGAACTCAGTGCGCATCGGGCCGAAGAAGGACATCGTCGGGACATGGGCCCGAGTCGCGCGCGACCATGGACTTCGCTTCGGCGTCACCAACCACTCGGCGCACTCCTGGCACTGGTTTCAAACTGCCTATGGCTACGACCCGGAAGGCGAACTGGCGGGTGTCCCGTATGACGGATTCACGGCAAAGGCAAGCGGCAAAGGGAAATGGTGGGACGGGCTCGACCCTCAGGAACTCTATACCGGCCCGAACATGCCGATGCCCAAAGGCATCACGTCGATCGCGGAGGCGAACAAATGGCATCAGCAGCACGACCGCGTGTGGACCGAAGAGCCGCCGCCCGACAATCCGCGATTCGTCAATACCTGGTTTCTGCGCTGCCAGGAACTGATCGACAAATATCGCCCTGATCTGCTCTATTTCGACGATACGGAATTGCCGCTGGGCCAGGCCGGCCTCGACATCGCGGCGCACTTCTACAACTCCAACGTTAAGCGCCAGGGAAGCACAGAAGCGGTTCTGAACTCGAAAGGGCTCAAACCCGAACATCAGGGAACGATGGTGCTGGATATCGAACGAGGCCGCGCCGACCATATCCTACCGGCGCCCTGGCAGACCGACACGTGCATCGGAGAATGGCACTACAAGCGCTCTCTCTATGACGAACACCGCTACAAGACCGTCCGCCAGGTGGTTCACACCCTCGTCGATATCGTCAGCAAGAATGGCAATCTTCTGCTGAATATTCCCGTCCGGGGAGACGGCTCGATCGACGAGGACGAGATCCGCTTCCTCGACGGGCTCGCCTCGTGGATTCCCGCCAACGGCGAAGCCATCTTCGGCACGCGGCCCTTCGCTGTATTCGGCGAGGGGCCACCCGACGTCGCCGGAACAGGAAATTTCAATGAGA
>DATFSM010000095.1:0-59562 GCA_035262625.1 Bryobacteraceae bacterium | reverse complement strand
GAGGTTGCTTCAGGGGTCTTTCAGTTTAGAGGTTAGTCTCGCTTTGGTGGGAGTTAATTTCCTCCCCGGCTTACTTCCAATATTAGAAGCAATCGTTTTTGGAATCAACAAAAAAATGGATATTATTTTTGGTAGCTATGTACGGTTCCGTACCTAGCTCTTTACCTCAACGTCTGTGATTCCTTCCAACACCTTGATTGTAGAGCAGATATCCTCATCTCCATGACCGCGTGCGATGGCCGCCTGGAAAATCTGGCGGGTCAGCGAGGTCAGCGGCAGAGGGACCGCGAGCTCTTCCGCCGACTCCAGCATGAGCCCGATATCCTTGTGCATCCATTTTACGGAGAAGTTCGTAGTGAAGTCCCGCTTGAAAATAAACGGGGCCTTGTAGTCGATGAGTCCCGACTTCGCCGCGCTATTGGCGAGGATGTCGAGCATAAGGGTCGGGGGCACGCCCGCTTTGGTGCTAAGTACGATTCCTTCGTTGAAAGCCTGAAGAATATTGGAGAGCACCAGGTTTTGCGTGAGCTTCGCGTGCAAACCCATTCCGGGCCCGCCGCAGTAGTACAGCTTCTTCCCCATTGCTTCGAGGAACGGCTTCATTTTCTCGAAGATCTTTTCATCGCCCCCGATCATAAAAGTGAGGGTCGCGTTGGTTGCGCCGGGCGTGGATCCAGTACATGGGGCGCCGAGAAACTCGATTCCGGCCGCTACAAGAGCTTCATGGATGCGAATGCTCGCCGATGGACTGATCGTGCTTGCGTCCACCACGACCGCGCCGCGCTTCGCGCCATGAATAACGCCGTTCTCGCCGAGTATCGTTTTCTCGGCCATTTTCGTGTTCCCGACGCACAGAAAAATTGCCTCGGCATCCTTTGCAGCTTCCGCGGGAGTAGCGCACGCTTTCGCGCCTGCTTCGGATGCCAGTTGCTTCGCTTTGCTCCCCGTATGTGACCAAACAGCAACCTCGTGTCCTGCTTTGAGGAGATTGCGCGCCATCGGGTAGCCCATCAGACCCAAGCCAAGAAATCCAAGTTTCGCCATCACGGGAGATTGTATCGGAGATACAAGCGCCGAGCGCGAAATATGGCAAACTTGCATCCATGGCAGCAGCAGGATCCGTCGCCGCCGCAGCGGCCGCGGCGCGAAAGCGGAGAATTCTTTCCTCGAACGCATCCGGCACGGTGGTGACCGTAAGCCAGGAAGATTTCATCAGAGCGCTTGGCCTTGAACCTGAGCCTCTTGTGGTCCGAAGCGGCGTGACGCATTTCTGGTCGGATACGGTTCACAAGTACCGGCACCTTGCCTCCGTAAAGGGCTTGTCGTTTTTTTGCGAGACGCCCGAGCCGATCGAGCTTCCGGAAAACGTGATTCTGATCGACGCCGAAAAACTCGTCGTGCCGAGCGATCTATGAGCGTAGAATCTCTCTTCCTGACGGCGTGCGCCGCGAAGCTGGACCAGTCCGCGGACCGTATCGGTGTTTGCCTCGGTAAGCTCTCCGAAGATCAGGTCTGGGTGCGCGGGCACGAGAACGAGAACGCTGTCGGCAACCTTGTTCTGCACCTCTGCGGAAATGTCCGCCAGTGGGTCATGCACGGTCTGGGCGGACAGCCGGACGTGAGGACGCGCGACGCTGAGTTCTCAGCCGCCGGAGGATCCGCGCCCGGTGAACTCGCCTCTAAAGTCCGCCAAACAATCGACGATGCGCGCGCCGTGATCGCCTCCCTGCGACCGGATCAACTGACGGCCACCTACACGATTCAGAACCGTACCGTTTCGGGCGTGGAAGCCGTCCTGAACGTGGTGGAACATTTCGCGCAGCATACCGGTCAGATTATCTTCGCGACAAAGAACCTTACCGGTCTCGATCTTGGCTTGGCTATGCCGCGCAGGCGATGATTTCGCGTTGTGTTAATCTGTGGGTTTCCGCCCAATTTAGAGGAGTCCTGAACACCATGTTTCGTACCGTGGCAATCCGGTTGGGATTGCTTTGTCTCGCGTGCGCCGCCTTTTCGGCCACCGCTTCCGCCCAGGTGAAAATCGCGATCGTAAACGCCCAGAAGGCGCTTGCCGATTCCGACGAGCTGAAGAAGGCTTCGGCGGCTGTCGAAAGCAAATATAAGCCTCGTCAGGACGAACTGAATAAGCTCCAGGCCGATCTTCAGTCCATTGAGCAGCAGCTCAACAGCGGCAAGCTGAACCAGCAGGCTGCATCGGATCTGCAGGTACAGGGACAGCGCAAGCAGCGCGACGCGCAGCGACTTTCCGACGATCTTCAGGCCGACTTCGAGAAGGATCGCCAGGAGATCCTTGGTAAGGCTTCTCAGAAGATGCAGCAGGTGATCGCGAAACTCGCAGAAGAGAAGGGCATTGATCTGATCGTCGATGCGTCTCAGGCGCTCTACTTCAAGCCCGCGCTCGATCTGACGAACGACGCCGTCGCAGCATATAACAAAGCAAATCCCGCGAAATAGCCCCTGCCAGGCGGGCCGTCAGCATTGCGCCCGTAATAGACTTGCAGAGGGAGATCAACGGGGATGCCCAGCTATCTGGATCAGTATGGCGAGCGCGGCGCCGGAGAAGAGCGGCGCAACAAACTGATCATTCGATCGGTTGTATCCGCGCTCGTCGTGATCGTGATAACGAGTGTTGGCTGGTACCTGCTGAAAAACCGGCATCAGGAAGGCGTCGTCAAAGGTTTTCTCGGAGACGTTCGGCGCGGCGATCTGGCCGCAGCCTATCGGGACTGGGGCTGCACCGCGGCCAAGCCCTGTTCCGGCTACGATTACCAGAAATTTCTCAGTGACTGGGGGCCGCCCTCGTCCGGCGCGCACGACCCGCCCGATCCGGGCGTCCTCGGACTGACCGACAGCCAATCCTGTAACAACGGCGTTCTCCTCACCGTCGAGGTCAATCGGGCGCGCACGGAGAAGTTGTGGGTGGACAAGGGCGTCGATGCGATCAGCTTCGCGCCGTATCCTATCTGTCCGCACAAGAGCCCGTTCGCGATCATGATTCACCGCACGATCGGACAACTGAAAAAACCGCTGTTGAAATAGACTATTAGGTGACTAAATGAGCACGACCACCGTTCCCACTACCGGCGCTGGACTTGAGGGCGTTGTCGCCGGCGAATCAGAAATCTGTTACATCGACGGCTACGAGGGCATTCTCAGCTACCGCGGCTATAACATCCACACGCTGGCGGAGCACGCCACGTTCGAGGAGACCATTTGGCTGCTTTGGAAGGGAGCGCTTCCGACTAAAGCCGAAATCGCGAGCCTGAAGGCTGACCTTGTCGCCCACTCCGCGATACCGGGACAAGTTGAGACGTTTTTGAAGGCGAACCTGAAAGGCGCGCCGATGGATGTGCTGCGCACAGCGGTTTCGATGCTCAGCCTGTCCGATCCCGCCGCCAGGGATATGTCGCCTGCGGCCAATCAGCTCAAAGCGACGAAGCTCATGGCCCAGACTTCCACGATCGTTAGTTCTTTTGGGCGGCT
Source organism: Bryobacteraceae bacterium (assembly GCA_035262625.1). Taxonomy (GTDB): domain Bacteria; phylum Acidobacteriota; class Terriglobia; order Bryobacterales; family Bryobacteraceae; genus BOG-234. The sequence continues at coordinate 56,058 of DATFSM010000095.1, read as the reverse complement.
GCGCGCAGGTCAGAGCGTGCTTCCGGCAGATCCGTCTCTCAGCTTCGCGGGAAATTTCCTCTTTTGCCTCACTGGCAAGAAGCCGGATTCGGTCATGGAGCATACGTTCGATGTCGCCCTGATTCTTCACGCGGATCACGAACTGAACGCTTCGACGTTCGCGGCGCGAGTCACTGCCGCGACGCTTTCCGATATCTACTCCGCGGTCACCTCGGCCATCGGCGCGCTGAAAGGTCCGCTGCACGGCGGCGCGAACGAAGACGTGATCAAGATTCTGCTTGAAGTCGGAACTTCGGACAAGGCAGTCGAGCGCGTACACGAGATGTTCGCGAAAAAGATCAAGATGCCGGGTTTCGGTCACCGTGTGTATCGCACCGAAGATCCTCGCGCCACGCACCTCCGCAAAATGTCCGAGGCGCTTGGCAAGAGCACCGGTCACGAAGATCTTTATCTCATGTCGAAGCGTGTGGAAGAGACTGTGAAGGGCGAGAAGAAGCTCAACCCGAACGTCGATTTCTACTCCGCATCCACGTACTACTCCCTCGGCATTCCGATCGATCTCTTCACCCCTATTTTCGCCGTGAGCCGGATGTCGGGCTGGACCGCCCACATTCTGGAGCAATATCACAACAACCGCCTGATCCGGCCGCGCGCCGAGTACAAAGGCAACGCCGACGGCATGCGTTGGGTTGCGGTGGAACAGCGTTAAACCAACTGCGTGGACGAGCGAGCCTTTTATACCGAATCGCAGGCGACAAAGCCGGCGGTACTGAACTGTCCCTGGTGCCGGTCGCAGGAAACCTACGAACTCAAATGGATGGTGCGCACGAAAAAGCCCCGCCTGCCGGGCGGGGCCGACGAGCGCGACCGCGCGCGATTCGCCAAGTCTCAGAGTTATATGGTGCTCCTCGATAATCAGGCGCAGTGCCGTAATATGCGTTGCCGCAAACGGTTCGATATTTCCGGCATCAAAACGATGGCATTTCTCTAGGCCGCACGCGCGGGAACTGTTACCGGTTCCGTTGACCGGTTCGGCTGCTCCGCTATGTAGCGTGTAAACTCCGCCCCGAGAAATACGATCTGCGTGGTGTAGTAAATCCAGACGATTACGACAACTACGGAGCCCGCAGTTCCATGAGCTGAGATGCTTTCGCGATGTACAGCCCGATCAGGTACTTTCCCGCCGTAAACAGGACCGCGGTCAGCAACCCGCCCCATAGCGCCGGACGCCATGAGATGCGGACGGCGGGCACGTAGCGAGACATCAGGCCGAATACGGCGGCCACGCCTGCGATCGAAATCATGAGATCCAGCGCCGCCGCGAGCGCTGTCGGCAGGGGGAACATGCCGCCCAGAAACGTGGTCGCGGCCGCAAGCGTGGCGGAAATCATCAGTGATGCCAGCAAGAGGAATCCGACCGCCAGCACCATTCCGAAAGAAAAGATCTCCTCCCGGATCAGAGTGACGATTCCGGAGCCCTCGTCTCGCTTCACGTCCCACATCTTGTTCAGCACGGTTCTTAGCTCGCCGAAGACGCCCGACGCGCTCAAAAGCAACGTGACGATCGAAATCGCCGTTGCAAGCATTCCGTGGTTTGGATTATTCTGGGCGCTCTCAAGCGCGGCCTGAATCGCCCCTGCGGCGCCGTACCCCACAAGCGCCTGGATTTGGCTGGTGATCTCGCGCATAACCATCGTGCGGTCGAATAACAGCCCGGAAATCGCGACGGCCAGGACGAGCAACGGCGAGAGCGAAAGAATTGTGTAGAACGCAAGAGCCGCTCCTAACCGCGGGGCCTCATGCGCGTACCAATCTGAAAAGATTTTCCTTGCCGCCGCGATGTATCGCCGCGCCATCACGTGGCGCTGCGCAGTTCGGGCGCCACGCGTAGTACACTGATCCCACTGCCCCTCATGACGGACCTTGCCGCCCCCGTTGTCCTGAAGCAGGGTGAGTTCTACCACAAGAAAACGTTTGGCCCGGAAACGATCAATCGCGGCGCCGTGCTCCTGGAGTGCGAGTGGAATGGCGGCACGGTCGAGTCCGGCATTCTCATGGGCTGCTTTTTCCGTTCGGGCTCCTTTCGGGGCGGGAGTTTCTGGGGCGGCGTTTTTTGGGATGGCGAATGGGTGGATGGCGTCTGGGAAAACGGCTTCGATCGCTCGGGCCGCTACCGTCCGCGCACCGATCATCCTCCGCATCGCTGAATGCCTTCTGTCTGCATCGCGGGGCCGCATCGCTACCCGGATCTCGCCCGTTTGTGGGTACGTGCGGTTATGCGCGATGTGGTTCCGGCGTTTCAGAACGCGGGCTGGAACGCTGAGATCCGCATCTATTGCGACAGCGGACTTGGCGCGTTTCCGCGCGAGTGGTTCACTGGGGTCGCGATGGAACAACCGCGCCCCGAAGCGCGTGACTTCGTTGAGTTTTATGACGCTGCTCTGTCCTACGACTTCGACTACATCTTCTTCATTGACGCCGACCTCTCGTTTGCCGATTCCTGCGTCATTGCGGAACGGCTTTCCTGGTTCGAAGAGAACGATCTCGCGGCGATCAGCTTCCTGAAGCGCGCGGCGCTGCCGGGCGTCTACGCGATTCTTTGCAGGCGCGAAGCATACGCGGCGCTCGGCCCGCGTGCGCTCGCGGCAACGTACGAGAGGCTCGATCAGTGGCCGGATTCCGTGAATCGCGGTCCCGGCGAGTGCGCTGCTCTCGCGCTGTCCTCGCGCGGTGGGCGCGTGGTCGACATAACCGCGGAAGCTCAGTCTTCGATCGCCGATTTTCATGGCACCACTGTGATTCGGGCCTCTCGCGAAATGTTCGCCGCTGTGATTGGTGAGGAGCGATTCGAGAATCTGATCGCCGGGAAACGTTATTTCTGTATGGGCGCTTACGACAATCTGTTACTTGGCGCGCTTTATGGAACGATCTTTTCGGAACCGTTTGCGGTGGGCCCGTCTGGTGAGCCCATGGCTGGCAGCGTTACTGAACTCGCTCTGCGAAGCATCCTGCGAAGCATTGAGAATCAGAATCTGATCACCGCGCTTTCGAACTACTTCAAACGGTCGAACGAAGCGATTCTCCGGCTGGTTCGCCGTGAAGGTCTGGATTATCAATTCCCCGCCGTAATCCCGGCGACATGGGGCGTATCGTGAATCCCGAGTTGACCGTTTTTACCGCGACTGTGTTTCCAGACGTCGCGAGACTTTGGCATGGATGTATTCGCCGAGCCTTTCCGGCGGATACGCGGATCGAGATCTTCCATGATGCCGCGGGTGAGCCTCTCTTGCCGGAACTCTATCCCGGCGCCGCGATCCTCGCTCGCAATCCGACGCGGCGCGACCACCACGACGCGTACAATGACGCGATCCGCCGCGCCGAGACGCCGTTCGTTGCGATTATCGACACCGATGTGTTCTGGGTTGCGCCGGATCTCTGGAGCCGGGTGCGTCCTCTTCTCGACGCGCCCGATGTAGCGGCCGTATCGTGCATCTCGCGCTCGCGGCGTCGCAGCCACGGTACTTACGCCGTGATTGCCAAAGCGGAGGTCTATCGCAAAGTATTGGATCGTTTCCCGGACGGCTTCTATCCCGCCGCGGAATACATAGACGAACGCGATCCGATGGAAGGCTCTCGGTGGTTCGACACCGGCGATCGGATGACTCAGGCGGTTTTCGATTCCGGGCATCGTGTGGAACTGCTGAACTTTGACAAAGCGGGCGATCTGGTCCGCTTCTATGGAGTGACGCTTACACGTCGCGGAGGAGATGCGATCGGAGAAAGGGCTCTGGCCCATACGTGCGGCTACAACAAATACTTCTGGCGCGGCTATGTCTGCAATCTGGTGATGCAACGCCTTCACGACCGCGTATTCGATGAGGGTCCGCGCTATTATTTCCCGTTCGGAGCCTGGCCATTGATCGAGAACTCGCTTACCGGCTCGCCTGAAGCGCTGACGTGGCGGCTGGATTTCCTCCGAAGAATGCTGGATGGCGCCAATAAAATCGAGAATTTCCTCCTCACGCCTGCGCGAAGCTGACTTTTACCCGATGGGCCTTCGGATGCGATTCGTGTCCGACTCGGCGCGCATCATGGAGGGGGCCACGACGGCGTATGGTCGCTATCCACGCGCCTTTCGCTCCCAAACGGACCTGACTGTGACGCTGACCAAGACGGTCGGGCTCGATTCGTCCGCGGAACCAGTTTACGAAACGACGCCGCTTCTTGCCTCCGTACACTTCCCCGGCGTCACGCGCGTCGCCGTTAGCCGTGACGGCAGTGCGGCGGAGGGACGCATCGCGGCTAATCTTCTGGCTGACGTTCCCGCCTTCCGGTATCACGTCCTTCAGTTCATCCTCGCGTCGATGCTTGAGCGCCACGGATTTTTGGGGTTTCATGCTTCCGCCTGTGTGCGCGACGGCAGAGCCATTCTCCTGCGCGGCGCGAGCGGATCCGGCAAGACGACCCTGGCTTACGCTGCCGTGCGTCAGGGATGGCAGACTCTAGGTGAAAGCGTCCTCTGGCTCGACGCGAACTCGGAGGTCACGTGCTGGGGGATGCCTTGGTGGTTTCATCTGCCCGCCGCCGGATTGCGACCAACTTTCACATTGAACGGGCGCGAGCGCGCCGAACTAGACCTCGATGCCGAATACCCCGGCGCCGCAGCGCCATCCGCGCGGGCGGCAGCAATTGTCTGGCTCGAACGGAGTAGCTATCCGAGCCGCATCCAGCGAGTTGGACGCGAGGAAATCGCCGCGCTCTGGCCTGCCGGAGCGTCCGGTATCGAAACCGAATTTCCCGGTTATTACCGCCACGTCCGGCGCCTCCTCGAATTGCCCGCCTGGAGGCTGTATTTTGGCCCTGACATTGACGTCGCGCCAGCCCTGCTCGCGCCCCTACTGACCCCTTAGGCTGCGCTAAACTGAGTATTTCCAATGGCGATCAGCCCGGTTCTCCTCGAAATCCTGATTTGTCCCGCATGCCGGGCGAAGGTCGAACTGAAAGCCGATCAAAGCGGCCTCCGTTGCGTTTCGTGCCATCGTCTGTATCCGATTCACGATGGCATTCCCGTTATGTTGATTGACGAAGCCACCATCGACGAATAGCCTCCGCGTGGCCATTCAGACCGACATAATCGATCGGCTTCCTTTGAACAGCCGCGTCGCTGTCATACGTCTGCGCTCGCTCGGCGACTGCGTTCTGTGCACACCTGCACTGCATCTTCTGAAGCGCGCACGCCCCGACCTGAGCCTGGCAATCATCGTGGAAGACCGGTTCGACGGCGTGTTCGAGGCTAATCCGGATATCGCTGCGATCCTTCCCCCTTCGGCGCGGGCACTCCGCGCCTTTGCGCCCGATCTCTGTCTCAACCTGCATGGCGGCGGCCGCAGCGCTCGTCTCACGGCGCTTTCTGGCGCCGGAACGCGCGCGGGATTCGATATCTTCCGCCCGTCCTGGATCTACAACACAGCGATTCCCACAGCGCAGGAAACCCTGGGAGTCGAACGCCGCGTCCATACCGCTGAACACGCCGCTTCCGCCATGTTTCACCTCGGAGTCCCACTGTCCGAAGTTCCGCGCGCCCGTCTCTATGCGCCCGAAGGACGCTCTCCCCACGCGCCGGCTGGGCAGTATGCCGTGATCCATCCTTTTGCCGCGACACCCGAAAAGACTTGGCCAGCGCATTTCTTCCTCGAACTGGCGGGGCAACTCGAATTTCAAGCAGTGGTGGTCGGAAGCGCGGCTGACGACTTCGGTCCATTCGCATCTCTTTCAATGGCGCCGGGTGTTCCTCTGTCCGAACTCAAACGGCTCATGCGGGACGCGTCGCTGTTCATCGGGAACGATTCCGGTCCCGCCCATGTCGCCGCGGCGTTCGGCGTTCCCGAGGTCGTGTTCTTCGGACCTTCCGATTCCGAAATCTGGTCCCCCTGGCGCACCTCAAATGTTGTGCTTAAGGGTGAACCCATCGCGGCCATCCCGGTTTCCTCCGCGATAGACGCCGTAGAAGCTCTCCGTTCCCGCGACGGAGTCGCAGCCCGGTGAGCCCCGGTCTCCGTCTCGCCGGATACGCGCGCCGCTATTGGGGACTCCTCGCACTCTCGGTCATTCTCATGGCCATCATGGGCGCCATGACCGCCATGCGCGTCATCCTGATCAAGCCGGTGCTCGGCCGCGTTCTGCGTCCCACGCTTGATGCCACTCCCGAGCCCATTTTCAGCATTCTAGGCCACAAGCTTTATCTCGAGAACATCTTTCCACCGCAGATACACAACATCTTCGTGATTGTGGCCATCTCGATTCTGGTTGTTTTCCTCGTGCGCGGCATCTGTGACTACCTGGGCGACTACCTCACCAGTTTTGTCGGCTTCTCAGTCGTCACCGATCTCCGAAACGAAGTCTTCGAGAAGGTGTTGCGGCATGGCGCCGCGTTTTTCGAAGCCACCTCGACCGGCCGTCTGATGTCGTCGGTCATGAACGACATCGACAAGATTCAGGTCGCCTGCTCGGATATGTTCGCCGACCTGTTGCGCCAGATCTTTTCGATGATTGGACTGCTGATCGTCATCTTCGGAACCGACTGGAAACTGGCTCTCTTCGCTCTCACGCTGTTCCCCTTTGTCCTGATCCCGACCGCTCGCCTCGGCAAGCGGATTCGGCGCACGAGTCGTCGCACGCAGGAAGCCACCAGCGAAGTCACGCAGGTGCTTCAGGAGGCGATCTCGGGTCATCAGGTGGTCAAGGCTTTCGGAGCGGAGCCGTATGAGATCCGGCGTTTTCGCGCCGCCGCCGATCGTCTGTTCCGTATGAACATGCGATACGTGCTGATTCAGGGCATCCCATCTCCATTCATCGAGTTCATGGGAGCGCTCACCTTCGTCGGCCTTCTTTGGTACGGACGGGTCGAAATCCGCAACAACGTTCTCAAGCCCGAAGAATTCATGAGCTTTCTCGCTTCACTGCTGTTCCTCTATGAGCCCGTGAAGCGCCTGACGAATCTCCACAACATCTTTCAGCATGCGATCGGCGCTTCCGAAAAGGTCTTTTCATACCTCGATCAGCCCGAGGAGATCGCCACGCGTCCGGGCGCCAAGGCGCTTACCTCGTTCCAGAACGGCATCGCGTTTGATAGCGTGTCGTTCCGTTATCCCGGCGCATCAGGTATGCAGTTGAATGCGATCTCACTGGATATTCGCGCGGGAGAAATCGTCGCGCTTGTTGGCCCGAGCGGGGCGGGGAAGACCACTCTCGCGAGCCTTCTCCCGCGATTCCGTGATCCCGATTCCGGCGGCGTGCGAATCGACGGAATCGATATCCGCGATTTCACCCTGAGTACTCTGCGCGATCACATCAGCCTTGTTGCTCAGGATACGTTCCTGTTTAACGACACGGTTGCGAACAATATCGCGTATGGCATGACGAATTATGATCGATCGGCCCTAGTCGTCGCTGCGCGCGCTGCCCTCGCGCACGATTTCATCGAGCGGCTGCCGCAGGGTTACGACACGGTCATCGGCGACCGCGGCGTCAAGCTCTCGGGCGGCCAGAGGCAGCGCCTCGCCATCGCCCGCGCGATACTGAAAGACTCTCCGATCCTGATCCTTGATGAGGCGACGTCTCATCTCGACACCGAATCGGAAATGCTCGTCCAAAAAGCCCTGGCGAATCTCATGTCCGGACGGACGGTCATCGTGATCGCCCATCGTATTTCGACCATCCGGCGCGCCGATAAGATCGTCGTGCTGGATAAAGGCCGAATCGTCGAAATCGGCACTCACGGCGAACTACTCGATCATGGCGGAATCTACCGCCGCCTCCATGAGTTGCAGTACCTCGGCGAGGGCGCGGCGGCCGTCGACCTTTAGGGCGCCTCAGTCCTGCGTCCGCGCGCGAACCAGACGATCAACCCGGCGGCAAGGCCCGCCAGAAATCCCTCGAACGAGCAGAGCCCCGCGCTCGGACCGGTCGCTCGCACCCGTACTTCCCCCGCAGGGTCTGGCGTCTCCAGATTCTTCCTTACCTCGTCGAGAAGCGAGCGCGCGGTGTCGAGCGCGTTATACCGGTCGTCGTCGGTAAATTCCACCCTGCATCTCTGCGGGCCCTCGCGCTCGATCACCGTATTCGAGCGAACCTCGGTTATCAGCTCGCCTATTGGCATATAGTCGAACGCGCGCCGGTAATACGGGCTCTGCGCAACGACTCGCGCCAACGATTCGGGCGCGAGTGTGCGGTCGGCCGCGAGTTCCACCGGAACCTTCGAGCCCGCGAGGACTGATCCATGCCCCACGTATCTGCGGGGGAGCGTGAGAGAAATGGCGAATCCGGCAAGAGCGCCGCTGAAAGCGAGCATCGCCAGAATACGGCGCAGCATCGATCAGGCCGTTTTGTCCGGCGCGTAGCAGAGCGGATTCAATGCGCATTCGGCGCACTTTGGCTTCCTGGCGATGCACAGCGCCCGGCCATGATGAATGATCTGGTGCGAAAACAGGATCCAGCGGTTGTTCGGAATGATCTTCATCAGATCCTGCTCGATCTTCACCGGGTCGTCGTGTTTCGTCAGATCCAGCCGCCGCGAAACGCGCTGGACATGCGTATCGACGACTACTCCGGAGGCAATCCCGTAGGCTGTTCCCAACACAACGTTCGCGGTCTTTCGCGCCGCGCCGGGTACCGTGATCAGCTCTTCCAGCGTGCGCGGGATCTTCCCTCCAAATTCGCCGGTGATCTTCTTCGCGGCCCCGATTAACGATCTTGCCTTGTTGTTGAAGAATCCGGTCGACCGGATATCGTTGGCCAGCGTCTCCTGCCGCGATGCGGCGAAGTCTTCCGGGGTCGGGTATTTCTCGAACAGCCCCGGCGTTACTTCGTTCACGCGCTTATCGGTGCATTGCGCCGAAAGAATGGTGGCGACGAGCAGTTCCCACGCGTTCCGGTGATGCAGCGCGCAGGTCGCATTGGGATACATCTCATCGAGCTTTTCGAGAATCGCGGTGACTCGAGCGGCGCGCCCCGCTTTGGTAGTGGGTTTCGGGACCTTGGTCTTCACCGGCATTATTCGTATCGTAGGACCTCGACCGGCGTGATCCTCGTGGCGTTCCTCGCCGGATACAAAGTTGCCAGCAAGCTTACAGTCAGCGCGGCGGCCGCAATCCACGCGCCATCCCATCCGCGCGGCTCAAACGGAACGAAGCTTAGCGAATAGACTGATTCGTTCAGCGGAACGAGATGATATCGATCCGCGAAATAGCAGAGTGAATATCCGACCACCAGTCCGATCGCCGTTCCCACCAGCCCAATGATCGCGCCCTGGGCAACAAAAATCCGCCGGATCTGTCGCCGCTTCGCGCCCATCGACATCAACACCGCGATGTCGCGATACTTCGTCAGCACGACCATCGTCAGCGTGATGAAAATATTCAGCGCGCCGACGAGTTCGATCATTCCGATTGTGATCCAGGTGACGGCTCGCTCCATTTGGAGCGCATGGATGATGTCGTGGTTTGCCTCCTGCCAGGGCTCTGCCGTGTAGCGTGGTCCCACAACCCGCTCCGCGTCCTGCGCAATCTCACGAGCGCGGTCGATATCATCCACACGCAGTTCGATTGAATTCACCACATCGTCGGTAGTGGAAAGCAGCCTCTGCATCGCCGGCAGGCTCGCGTAAGCCCAGGTGTCGTCCACCTGATAGAAGCCGGTTTCGAAGGTCCCCGCAACCCGGAACCGCTGCGGGTTAATTCGCGGGCCTTCCGGGGTCATTTCACCCTCCGGGCTGATGACCGTGACGACGCTGTTCAGCTTGAGCCCCGTATCTTCTGCAAGCTTCGAACCAATAATCAGTCCGGGCAGTCTGCCTTCGGAATCCCTCAATCCGTCGATTGAACCAGACTTGAGGTGGCGCAAGGTTTCGCTTGTCGCCAGTTCATCCGCCGGCCTTATGCCCTTTACGGTCGCGTACTTCCCTCGTATGGGGCCGCTGACCAGCGCTTCGTCGTAGAGCACCGGCGAAACGGCGACGACATGCCGAATCTTCTTCAGCCGCGCGCCCAGCGCATCGTAATCAGCGATTCCCGCCCCGTTCTTTGCGAGAACGTTGACGTGCGCTGTGGCCGCCAGCAGGTTCCGCTGCAGGGTGTTGCGAAATCCGTTGTTCACCGCGAGCGAGACGATCAGCGCCATCACTCCCGCCGCCACGCCCGCGATCGAGATCACGGTAATGACGGAGATCACCTTCTCCTTGCGGCGCGCCCGAAGATACCGCCCCGCGATGAAGAATTCGAAGGTCACAGTCGGCGCAGCTTCTCCGCGATCCCGATCTCGCCTTCGGGGCGTAACAGGGGAAAGAGAATCACATCCCGGATTGATTGCGAGTTCGTCAGCAGCATCGTGAGCCGGTCGATTCCCAGACCTTCGCCGCCCGTCGGCGGTAACCCGTAAGACATCGCCCGGAGGTAATCCTCATCCATCCGGTGCGCTTCGGCGTCGCCACGCGCGAGCATGCCAAGCTGCGCGTCGAAACGCCGGCACTGCTCGATCGGATTGTTGAGCTCGGTGTAAGCGTTTCCGATTTCCATTCCTGCGATGATGATTTCAAACCGATCCACCATCGCCGGATCCTCGGGGCTGTTGTTCGCCAGGGGCGAGACTTCGACCGGAAACTCGTAGATGATCGTAGGCTGAACCAGCTTTTTCTCGGCGTGGATTTCAAACAGGTGCGCAAGAGCTTCGCCGGGCGTCACCTTGCCGGTCGCCTCCCGCAGCCACTCGGGGTCGCGAATCTGTCCCGCACTGGGCCGATCCCCACCTTCCCAGTATTCGATAACGGCATCGCGCATGGTCAGCCTGCGGACATTCCCGAAATCGAGCTTCTCTTCGCCATATTCGACGACCGTGCCGCCTGTCGCATCGATCGCCAGTTGCTTCAGCATGGCCTCCGTCAGATCCATCATGCCTTTGTAATCGGTGTAGGCCTGATAGAACTCAACCATCGTGAACTCGGGGTTGTGACGAGTCGAGATTCCTTCGTTGCGAAAATTCCGATTGATCTCGTATACGCGATCCAGCCCACCCACCACGAGCCTCTTCAGGTATAGTTCCGGCGCAATACGCAGGTACAGATCGATATCGAGTGTGTTGTGATGCGTGACGAACGGCCGCGCTGCAGCGCCGCCGTAAATCGCCTGCATCATCGGCGTTTCCACTTCGATAAATCCGCGCTCTTCGAGTTGCCGGCGGACAGATGAAATGATCTTTGCGCGCGTTACAAAGACCTTCCGCGAGTCGCCATTCGCGATCAGATCCAGATACCGCTGCCGGTAGCGCGTCTCCACGTCCTCAAGACCGTGCCATTTCTCAGGCATTGCCAGAAGAGTCTTGGAAAGGAATTCCAGCTTCTCGACGTGAAGGCTCAGTTCCCCGGTGCGTGTGCGGAACACGTAGCCTTCCGCTCCCACGATGTCGCCCAGATCCAGCAGACCGAAAAGCGCATAGTCCCGTTCCGGCGCCGCATCCTTACGGACGTAAAGCTGCAGCCGTTCCCCGTTCTGCTGAATGTGCATGAACCCCGCTTTGCCCATCCGCCGGACGGTCTGAATGCGTCCTGCCACGGAGGCCCGAACCTCGGGGCCAAGCTCCTCCGCCGTCTTGTCGCTGTAGTCGCGCAGGATGTCCGGGACGTTGTGCGTGAATTCGAAGCGCTTGCCGAAGGGCTTGTATCCCAGTGCTTCGATGTCGCGCACGCGGGCCGCGCGCTGTTCAAATAACTCGTCTTCCAGCGGCAAAAGGTTCTCCTGTAAGGGGGTAATTGGTTATTATAAGTAATCCGGTTTTGCGGTCCCGACCGCGTACGTCCAATCTTTGACTCGATCGATTTCCGTTGTTATTCCCGCTTACAACGAACAGGCGCGCCTGCCAGAAACGCTGCGTAAGATCGAGACATATTTTTCCCGTAAAGAATGGGGGTTTCACGAGACCATCGTTGTTGATGATGGCTCGAGGGACGGCACTCTCGCCGAAGCGATCGGTTTCTCCAACGGCAATCCCAACATCCGCGTGCTCCGCAATCCGGGCAATCGCGGTAAGGGATATGCGGTCAGGTACGGCATGATGGAAGCGCGCGGCGACTGGCGTCTTTTCAGCGATGCCGATCTTTCCACGCCTATCGAAGAGCTCGACAAGCTTTGGTGCGAATTGCTGAAGCGAAGAGCGGATATCGCGATCGGTTCACGCGCTCTCGACCGCAGCCTGATCGGAGTCCATCAGCCCGGTTTTCGCGAGACCGCGGGCAAGTTCTTTAACCTGGTGATGCGCGCCGCCACCGGACTGCCTTTCGCCGATACGCAATGCGGTTTCAAACTCTTTCGCGCCGAGGCGGCCCGGGAGATCTTCGCGCGTCAAACACTGGAACGCTTTGGCTTCGATGTCGAGATCCTGTTCATCGCCCGAAAACTCGGATATTCAACGATCGAAATACCGGTGAAGTGGAATCACGTGGAAGGCAGCAAGGTAGGTATGTTTACCGGCCTGCATGCGTTTGTCGAACTGGCGCAGGTTCGTCTGAACAGCCTGACGGGCCGCTATGGCCGCTGATCTGATTCATCGATTCGCGCCGGGCGCGCGGCCGCTTACGATCCTCGCCCTGCATGAAGAAGGCGCGAACGAAAACGATCTTCTGTCGATTTGCCGCGCCGTCGCTCCAGGAGCAGCCGTGATCAGCCCGCGCTTACCAGCCACTCCGGCGGTCCTCGCCGAGTGGCTAATCGCGGCCTCTGCGCGCTATTCCTTCGAGCTGTCCACCGTGCGCGCCCTTGGCTACTCCAGCGGCGGAGATCTAGCTGTATCCACGATGCTTGCTCACCCGGGGGCGCTGCCCGGCGCGGTACTCTTTCGGCCGAGGCTCGCGGCGCGGCCCAAGCTCATCCCACAGTTGTTCGGGGCGCCCGTACTTCTGGTCGCAGGATCTCGCGACGAGCATGTCGCGCTTGGGGATTCCGAAGCTCTGGGCCGTCTTCTTTCCGAGGCGGGCGCTTCTGTCGATTTCGCGGTTGTGGAATCGGACCACGGTCTCACGCCCCACGACTTTTCGCTTGCGAAACGCTGGTTCGCGGAGAAACCCGCCTAAGCCCGCAGAGCTTCGTTCAACGAACCCTGCCGGTAGCCTTCGAGATCCAGCGTCACGTACTTGTATCCGAGGTTCTTGAATATCGCGGTGAATTTCCGCGCCATCTCGGGATCCAGCGCTTTCGGCAGCTCTTCCCGCGCGATTTCGATCCGCACGAGCTCCCCGTGGAATCGTGTTCGGAACTGACGGAACCCGAGGGCCTTCAGTTCCTCTTCGCCGACCTCGACCATGCGAATATTCTCAATCGTCACCGGTGTTCCGTACGGAATGCGCGAACTCAGGCAAGCTGCGGCAGGCCGGTCCCATGTGGGTAGTCCCGCGCGTCGCGAAAGCTCCCGGATCTCGGCTTTCGTGAGATTCGCGTCCACCAGCGGAGCCTTCACGCTGTGCAGTTTCGCCGCGCGCTGCCCGGGCCGGTAGTCGCCCAGATCGTCCTTGTTCACGCCATACACGACCGTGGCGCCACCCCGCTCGCCCGCCACGTGGTCCAGAACCGTGAACAGCTCGTCTTTGCAATGAAAACAGCGGTTCGCGTCGTTCTTCACGTAGTCCGGATTCTCGAACTCGCGCGTTTCGACGTACTCATGCCTGATTCCGAACTGTCGTACGAACTCCTCCGCGTCGCGCTTATGCGACGCCGGAATAGACGCGGAATCAGCTGTAATGGCAAGCGCGTCATCGCCTAAAGCTTGATGAGCCGCCCACGCCAGATACGCCGAATCCGCGCCGCCCGAATAGGCGACAATTGCCCGCCGCATTTCACGCAATGACCGCAGCAGCGCCTCTTCCTTCGCGGCGAGGTCCGCTCCGGTCTGCAATTCGACGAGCGTCATATTTCGATCATATTAGATGTCCCGCCGGTCGCAGGACATTGTCTCGAATCAGTCCAGTGCGTCTGGGACGTAAATACCCATACGCTGTTTCACGAGGGTCACGGTCGCATTCGCTACCGGAGAAACCGCTTCCGCCCCTTCCCGCAAAACGGTGTCGAGATAGCCAGGTTCTTCCACAATCTCCCGGTATCGCCGCTGAATGGGCTCCAGCTTCGCGATGGTCACTTCGGCGACCTGCTTTTTGAGGTCTCCGTAGCGCATGCCGGTGAAGTGGGAGCGCATCCGCTCGGCTGGCCATTCCGAAAATGCCTGGAAAATATTCAGCAGGTTCGCCACGCCAGGCCCCATGGTTTCGAAATCGACCGCCGGGCTCGAATCGGTTGTCGCCCGCATGATGGTCCTGCGAATCCGATCCGTGGGATCGAGCAAAGCGACCGCATGCCCGGACCCCTCCGCCGATTTGCTCATCTTCGCCGTCGGATCGTCCAGCCCCATGATCCGCGCGCCGACCGTGGGAACCTTCGTAGCCGGCATCGTGAACGTATCGCCATAAAGCGAATTGAATCGCTGCGCGATGTCCCGCGTCAGTTCGAGGTGTTGCGTTTGATCTTCGCCCACCGGCACCGCGGATGCCTGATAAAGCAGAATATCCGCCGCCATGAGCACGGGGTACTGAAAGATTCCGTCGCCAATGGATTCCTGCGCGGCCGATTTCGCCTTGAACTGCGTCATCCGCTCCAGCCATCCCATTGGCGTCACGCAGGTTAGCAGCCATGCGAGCTCCGCATGGGCTGGTACGGACGACTGCACTACGATTCGAGAGTGTTTCGGATCGATTCCCGCCGCGAGAAACAAGGCGGCCAGTTCCCGGATCTTCGCGCGCAACTCTTCCGGCTTCTGGTACACCGTGATCGCATGCAGATCCACGATGCAGAAAATGCTTTCGTAGTCGTACTGGATCCGCACCCAGTTCGCGAGCGCGCCCAGATAGTTGCCGATGTGGAGATTTCCGGAGGGTTGTACCCCCGAAAGAACCCGGGGCGCCGCCATCAGGATTGCGGCTGCAGTTGCTGGTGCCGGGCCCGGACGATCTGCTTCCTTTCGCGCAGGTAACTGAAGAATTCGCCGCCTTCCCGCAAGCGTCGTACCAGCATTTGCCGGTCGCCAGCCATTTCCCGAATGAATCGGAGTATCGGCTTCTGCCGGAAGTAGAAGCGCCGGTACATCCGCTCCACGGCGTCCTCAATCTCGTCCGGAGAGAGGTGGCTGTAGCGCAGTGTGGAAACCTGTAGTCCCTTGCCGGAAATGAGCGCGCTGCTGTCCAGCCAGCCGTTATCGGTCGCCTGGCGGTAGAGTTCGGTACCCGGATAAGGAGCGGCTATTGAAACCTGAATGGAAAACGGGTCGATCTCCTGCGCGAATCGGATCGTCTCTTCGATCGTCTCCTGCGTCTCGATCGGTAATCCAATCATGAACGTCCCGTGCACCCGGATGCCCAGCTTGCGGCAGTTCCGCATGAACTCACGCGCAGTATCCAGGACCAGGCCCTTCTTAATGCGGTTCAGGATCTGCTGATTGCCCGATTCAAATCCCACCAGAAGCAGACGGAGTCCGTTGTCGCGAAGCGCCTTCAGGGTCTCGTAATCGAGGTGAGCCCGGGCGTTGCACGACCACGTGAGTTTCAGCTTCTTCATGCCCTTCGCGATCTCGACCGCGCGTTCCTTGTCGATCGTGAATGTGTCGTCGTCGAACATCCACTCGCGCACTTGGTCTCCGAAAAGGGCTTTGCCTTCTTCCATCTCGCGGATCACCGCCGCCGGGCTCTTGGTTCGGTATGCATGTCCGCCGATGGTCTGCGGCCACAGGCAGAAGCTGCATTTCGCCGGACATCCGCGTCCCGTATAGAACGAAACGTAGGGATGCTGAAGATATCCGATGAAGTAGTTTTCGATCTTCAGGTCCCGGTGATAGATCGGCAGAACGCTCGGCATCGCGTCCCAGTCGTGGATCAGTTCGCGTTCGGCATTGTGGTGAATGCGTCCGTCGCTGTCGCGCCAGCTGAGTCCCTTGATCTCGCTCCATGGAAGACCCTTCGCGACATCCAGACACGTATAGTCGAATTCGTTCCGGCAGACAAAATCAATCACCGGCGCTTCTTTGAGCGTCTGACCCGGCAGAACGGCGACATGGGCGCCGATGAATCCGATCTTCGCGTGAGGGTTTTTCGCCTTGATCGCCTCGGCGCACTGAACGTCGTTGTTCAGGGATGGCGTGCTGGTGTGCAGAACGAATAACTCGTAATCGTTCGCGATCGCCATGACGTCCGCCATCGTCTGATGGTGCGGAGGCGCGTCCATGAGCTTGCTGCCCGGGACGAGCGCTGCGGGCTGGGCCAGCCACGTCGGGAACCAGTAGGACGTGATTTCGCGCTTAGCCTGATAACGTGCGCCTGCGCCGCCGTCGAATCCGTCGAACGAGGGCGGGCTGAGAAATAGAGTCTTCTTCACGGTTTACGAAACCTGAATCTCATTATTGTTGCATGTTGACGCGTCGAATCACTCCCCGACGCGATCGAATCGGGAAACGCTGGCATCGGCTAACTTCCGGGCGGGCTTGCGTTTGCCTCGGGACAGCCGGATCCGGACGATCCCGCAGCTCGCCGCGGTGTGTCATTTCAGAGGATTATGTGGCGAATTTGACACGCCGACAGAGCGCGAAATGGCTTCCGTCTCATGCAGTTACGTGTCACCATGGTACTTGCGATTTGAGACGACTATTCGCTGGCCTGTATCCGTGAGCGGGATTGGGCTGCACAGTGGCGTGCCTGTTTCGATGCGAATTACTCCCGCGCCCGCGGGCGTCGGTATCGTCTTCCGCCGATCGGACCTCGAGTACTTCCCCATTCCCGCAAGCTGGAAGCACATCGCCCGTGTCAGCTATGCGACCAGCCTGATGCGGCAGGGCGTTCTCATCTCGACAACTGAACACCTGCTCAGCAGCCTCTACACGTCGGGAATCGACAACGCCTTCATCGAGATCGATAATCTCGAGGTTCCGATCCTGGATGGCAGCGCCAGGCCGTTTATCGAGATGCTGCGAAGGGCGGGCGTCAGGCCGCTGCGTCGCAAACGGCGTTACCTGCGCATCCGCCGCACCGTATCGGTTCAGGAAGGCGCAAAGCGAATCTCGATCCTGCCGGATGATACGTTCCGCCTTACCTGTGACATCGATTTCCCCGCGCCTATCGGCAAGCAGTCCCTCGAAATGGAAGTCACGCCCGAACGCTACGCCACTGGTATCGCGCCCGCCCGTACTTTTGCGCGCGAAGTCGAACTCGCGAGCCTCCGGGAAATGGGACTGATTCGCGGCGCGTCGCTCGATTGCGCCGTCTGCTTCACCGATACCGGCGTCCTGAATCCGGAAGGGCTGCGCTTTCCGGATGAAAGCTGCCGCCACAAGGCGCTTGATCTCATCGGCGATCTCGCGCTCCTCGGACGTCCGTTGCTGGGGCACGTCATAGCCGAACGCGCGGGGCACGCGATGCACACCGCTCTCGTCGCGAAAATCATGTCCGATCCGTCGCTCTACGAGATCGTCACGTTCGATCAGTTGGCCAGCCGCGTCGCCGAATCCCTGGTATCCTGAGCCGCATGGCCAAGCGCCGCAAAAAGGCGTTCGACGCGCCCAAAGAAGTGCGCGCAATTGCGCGTGAGCGCGTGGGTACAGTGAAGCCCGCGTTTCCGATAACGCCGAAATCGGCCCGCAAACCGAAGCACAGGACAGACCCACTCAAGGACGACCAAAAGCTAGAATAGCGGCGTGGAAGTTCATGAGCGCATGCGCGCGGAGTGGAACGAGCGTGCTCGCGAGGACGCCCATTATTTCGTCGCTTTCGGCCGCCGCGATCAGGACGACGAGGAGTTTTTCGCCACTGCGGCCGATGTTGTTCGTGAACTCGAACAGGAACTGAAGCGCCTTCCTGCGAACGTTCCGGTCGCGTCTCGCAGGGCACTCGAAATCGGTTGCGGTCCGGGTCGCCTGATGCGCCCGATGAGCCGGCACTTCGGTGAGATTCACGGCGTCGACGTTTCAGATGAAATGATCCGCCAGGCCAAAGAGAAACTGGGCGGCATCCCGAATGCGCACGCGCACCCCGCAAGCGGCAGCGACCTGGCGCAATTTCCAGACGAGCATTTCGACTTCGTCTATTCCTACGCCGTGTTTCAGCATATCCCGAGCGCGGAGGTTGTGTTTTCCTATCTGCGCGAAACCGTCCGCGTGCTTAGGCCGGGCGGAGTGGCGCGTCTCCACATCAACGGTCTGCCCAAAACCGCCAAAGCCTACACCACCTGGGAAGGCGTGCGCATTTCGGATGCGGAAGTCCGGGAATTCACCAGCACTCACGGCGTGCAGTTGCTCTCGCTCACCGGTATAGGCACCCAATACATGTGGACCACCTGGCGCAAGCCACCGGCCTGTCGCGTCAGGGCCATAACCAACGCGTTTTCGAGCGAGCAGGCGGTGCCCTCTGGCGGCCGCATGGCCTGCGCCGCGCTCTCGCTCTCGAATCTTCCCGAAGACTCCGACCTGAATTCGCTTCGCGTTCTGATGGACGGCGCGGAAGGCGTCGTGGCGTTTGTAGGTCCCCGCGCGGCCAACGGATCGAGTCAGGTGAACGTATTCCTTCCATCGGGCGTCCGCACGGGCTTCGTACCGGTTGTCGTGGAATCACGCGGACGCTCTCTGTGTCCGGTTAGCTGGATGCGCGTAATCAGAGCCGGTCCCTCCGTGCCGCGCCTCAAGGCGCTCAGCGATGGGGTGAATCTGCTGTCGCCGCAGCGAATCGAGAGTGGCCTCATGAAGGCCACCATTGAAGAAGCGGGTGAGATCGAAGGTTTCCGGGCGACGGTCGACGGCCTTCCCGTTCAGAACGTCGAGACGTTTCGAACGGATCCATTAGCCGACCTGTGGGAAGTCAATTTCGCAATTCCGAAATCAATTCGATCCGGAGGTCACGCGCTCGATGTCTGGCTGGGCCGCCGCTTGCTTGCCCATACCGGAATCGAGGTGGTCCGATGAAGCTGCTTCTTTGCGCGATCTCGATTACTGCTCTGGCCTATGCCGCCGACTCAGCGGAGACGGTTCTCCGCAGCGCCCTGACTGCCAGGACAGGTTCAGTCTCGCTGCCGACAGGAGTCATTGAAATCTCGCGAGAGATCGCTCTGCCGCCTGACGTCCATGACCTCGATATTCGCGGCTCCGGTACGACCCTGAAGGCTTCGGATTCGTTTCGGGGCCGGGCCCTGATCTCGATCCCCGCAGGACGTAACGTCAAAATCCATGACCTCACGCTCGACGGAAATCGTGAGGTCGTCGGTCACATCGCCGAATTACCGCCCGCCGGAACCGCAATGTCGCGGTTCGTCGCGGCCAACGGCATCGTCGCCGAGAACGTCACAGGTCTTGAGGTCGGGCCCATCAAAGCCACAAACATCGCAGGTTTCGCCATTCTCGTGAGCGGCAGCCATCAAATCCGCATTCATCACGCCGAGGTCACCGGGAGCGGCGGATGGAACTCAAAGCGGCGCAATAGCGGAGCGGGGGGCGTGGCCATCGAAGAAGGGTCATCCGACTTCCAGATTGATGGCTGTCTTTTTGGGGTAATTCGCGGCTCCGCCATTACCATCCTCGCTTCGTCGAAAGGGAAGATCCTCGAAAACGAATTTCGGGCGCTGGCGAGAGACGCGATCGTCGTCCGGCAGGGCACTGGAATTGCCATCACCCGCAACCATGCCGACCAGATCGGTGTTCCTCTGGAAGAAGTCGATTCGCCGGGAGCGCTCTGCATGCGTCTCGAGCGCTTCGATGACGGCGAGATCAGCGGTAACGCCTGCGCCGAGACCCTGATGGGGGCTGTTTCCGTCTCCGGTTCCCGCAATGTCATTCGGGGAAACCATTTCACCGGTCTGAACAACGCGCACAGCGACGCCGCGGGTATCTTCCTCGGTCAGGGATCGAAGGACATCACGGTGGAAGCCAATGAGTTGAGCGGCAGCGGCATGAGCCTGCACTGCATCGGCGCCGCCCCACAGGTCGCGCCAGGAGCGAACAAAATCCTTAAGAACGACTGCTCTGACGAGACGAGCGTTGCGCTGCTGCGACCCGCGACACCGCGTTGACCATCTTGCGCCAGGGCATCTTCTGCCAATCATCGATCGAAAGCATCTCGCCATCGCGCCACGACGAATAAAACCAGCGCGAAAGAATCGCGAGCTGTTCCATCCGCTCTGTAGACGTGGCGACCCTCTCGGGAACCGCGCCAACGGCTTCGCGCAACCGCGCGTCCAGCGAAGCCGCGCCTCTCTCAGCCAGCCGAAATTCCAGGCGCGTCAAACCCTGCCAGTAGCCCCCGCGCAGCCACCCGAGTTCAATAGCGTCGGGCTCGGCCGATGGAACGACTACGAACGCATGAAGCGCGGAAACCTCCCGCGCCATTTCGTCTGCAGCCGCGAGCGCCTGTTCGATTCGTTGCAGCCGCTGATGCATCATGGCGGCGCCTTCGAAGTCCATCTCTTCGCTGAGGCGGTCACGCGCCGCCGCCGTGGGCGCCACGAGCGACCGGCCGCTCGTGCGCAGGAACTCGGCCACTCGAACGCTCTCGCCGCGATACTCCTCCTCACCCACGGCAATCTGACAGGGCCGCAGGCATCGGCCCATCTCGCCGTAAATGCATCCCGGATGTTCTGGCGATGGCTCGAGGTCTTCCTGGCAGCGCCGCAACTGAAACAGATCAAGAAACTCAGATTCGAAACGCGCCGCGGTCGCCCGATTGCGAAACGGTCCGAAGTAAATCGCGGGCGCCCGTCCGATAGTCGTGGTCGTCTGCGTTCGCGGAAAGCGGTTGGACAGCACAAGCTTGACGTACGACGGCAACCGCAGCCGGATCTCTCGCCGGTAGTCCGCGCCCAAATGCCGCCGCGCGAGTTCCCACACCAGAAAATGCGCTTCCAGACGTGATCCGGTCAGACGATACTCGACCCGTGTCGCCGTCCCCCGAAGACTCAAGGAGCGCGAAGTCCCTTCCCGGGGGCCTAGCAACCTCCTCAGCCTGCGCCTCAGCACATTCGTGCGCGCAATCCACGGCTTTCCTTCGCGCGGCCATATGACAAGAACCGCAGGCGCATTCGGAATCGACTCGAGCGCCTCATCGAGCGCCGCCGGTTCTTCCGGAAGCGCGAACTCAACCATCGACCCCATTATCGGGCCCGCGCGAAAATGGAAGTTTCGCATGGTTCCTCAGCCCGATTCCCCATATCTCGTTGACGCGTCCGGCTACAAAGGCAAAGCCGACCGCATCCTGATTCCGGAGACCGAGACCCAGTTAGCCGAAATCCTGCGCGAGGCTTCCGCGGCATCTCAACCGGTCACAATTTCCGGCGCTGGAACGGGAGTTACGGGCGGACGCGTCCCCGATGGGGGGTGGGTATTGTCGCTTGAGCGCCTCAACTCCATCCGCATCGAACAAGGCTCTGCGGTCTGCGGCGCGGGCGCACTGCTGCGCGATCTCCAGGCGGCCGCGGCTCCCAGCCGTCAGTTCTACGCGCCCGATCCTACCGAATGGGGCGCCTCCATCGGCGGTACGCTCGCGACGAATGCCAGCGGGTCACGAAGCTTCCTGTATGGCGATACCCGCAGGCATGTGCGCGCCATCCGCGTCGCTCTCGCAAACGGCGAAGTCCTCGCCCTCCGCCGCGGCGAAAAGATTCCATTCGAGGCTCCTGTTCTGGCTGCGCCAGGTTCCACGAAAAACACCGCAGGTTATTACCTGCGCAAGGACATGGACTATCTCGATCTGTTCATCGGATCGGAAGGAACCCTCGGGGTGATCACCGAAGCCGAACTCACCCTGCTTCCTGCGCCGCGCGATCTCTTTACCGGCGTAGTCTTCTTCGAATCGGACGACGCGGCGCTCGCGGCCGTTGACGCATGGCGGCCCGTCCCCGATCTCCGAATGCTCGAATACATGGACGCTGCCTCACTCGACCTGCTGCGTCCTCGGTTCACCGAAATCCCTGCCGAAGCCCGCGCCGCTCTGCTCATCGAACAGGAAAACAAAGGCGACGCAGAGGAAGCGTGGGTGGAACGCCTGGAGAACTCGGGCGCGTTACTGGAAGCCTCCTGGTTCGCCACATCCGCCGCCGACCGCGAGCGCTTTCGCAAATTCCGGCACGCCGTTCCCGAAGCTGTGAACGACCTGGTCCGCCGGCGCAATCTCACCAAAATGGGCTCTGATTTCGCCGTTCCCATCGCAAAGAACCGAGAGATGCTTTCGGTCTACCGCGCAACGCTGGACCGCGAATTTCCCGGCCAGTACGTCATCTTCGGGCACATCGGGGACGCGCATCTTCACGCCAACATCCTGCCGGCCAACGACGCCGAATGGGCACGCGCCAAAGGACTGATGTCTGCCTTTGCCCGCGAAGCCGTCGAATTAGGCGGAACCGTTTCGGCCGAGCACGGCCTCGGCAAACGCAAGCGCGATTTCCTGTCGCTGATGTTCACCGCAGACCAGATCGAATCGATGAAACAAGTGAAGGCGCGGCTCGATCCGCAGGGTCTTCTCGGCCGCGGGAACGTCTTTTAGGCTTCGAAGATCAGACTTGAGCAGGTAACGCCCGACTCCGCCTTCAGCAGTTCCGAGAGATTAAGCTCCTGGACCCGGAACCCGGCTGACCGAAGAATCCCCGCAGTCCTGGGGAACGCATCCGGCATGAGCACGGTGTCACCCACCCGCAGAGCGTTCGCCGCCCCGGGCTCATCATCCGCGACTTCGATCAGCTTGTGTCCCTCAAACAGCGAATCGTCCACCCAGGTGCGGTTGATCAGAATCGTGTCGTCGCCAATAAAGCAGCATGCCGATTTCAGATGCAGGCAATCCTTTAGGCCGATCGGTCGAACCCGATATCCGAACGGATTCAAAAGGTCGCCCAGTTCGGCAATTCCCATTAGGTCCGTGCGGCCCGAAACGCCCACAAAAATCTCGCGCCCGATCCGCATGGCGTCGCCGCCCTCGAGGCTCCCGTACCCCGACATGCGGATCACCTTCCGGAACGTTGCCAGCGCCTCCGCCAGGCTTTCGCGCTCGCCCCTCCGGCTCTCGACCCCCATGGAAGTGATCACCGCCGCCTCATCCACCACAATCGCGGGATCCTCCACAAAAACCGCATCCGGGTAGTCGCTCAGGGCCGGCAGGGAAATCACATGTGCCCCCAGTTCCCGGAGCGCATCCTCATACGCTCGATGCTGCGCCTCGGCCCGCGGCAGATCGATTTCCTGCCGCGGGAGCCAGGTCAACTCGCAATCGCCGAGCGACTCACTGACGCCTCGCGTTACAGCGGTGATCATATGCGATTATTCCAGCGGCGGGCCGTCATAGCCGGGCTGTTGTGGTTTAGGCCGCGGTTTCCGCTCATCGTTGGAATACTTGAAATCCAGCGACACATCCACGACGTGTCTCTCCGGATCGATTTTCGGCTCGGCCCGGATATCGCCCAGGTTATCGAACAGCCCCTCTTCCTTCACCTTCTTCACGAAGTAATCGGGGTATTCGGCGGGAAACGGTTCGCCCTTTTTCACGCCCCACATCTTCCTGATTGCTTCCAGACCATCCAGCCCAAGCCCTTTGATCTCCAGATCGCCGAACATATACTGCGGCCCCGGATTCGGAATATAGAACGCATCCACCGTTTTCGTATCGTCGTGAATCACGCGGTCGGTGGATACGTCCACATCCAGGTAGCCCTCATGCTTCAAC
The DNA here is from genome assembly GCA_035262625.1 of Bryobacteraceae bacterium. Taxonomy (GTDB): domain Bacteria; phylum Acidobacteriota; class Terriglobia; order Bryobacterales; family Bryobacteraceae; genus BOG-234. The sequence continues at coordinate 32,294 of DATFSM010000095.1, read as the reverse complement.
GACTCGCGCACCCGCGCCGCGCCATCGCGGATTTGATCGAAGTCCACGATCGTCATCTGCGGCGTCTTCGCCACACGAAGAATGTGCTTGCTCTGATCCGCCATCGGACCGCGCACCGCCACATCTCCCAATTTGAACTGCGGACCCTCGGTGAGCGTCACGGTCACGTCTATGCCTTTGACCTGTGTGGAAGGCGCCGTTTCGATCTTCGTGAACGCCACCCTCATATACCCGCTCTTCTCGTAAATCGGCCGGATCTGGCTATCCAGCAACATCCGGAAATTGGCTTCCGTGTAAGGCTGGCCGAAGGCCACTGCGGCGATTGCGTTTTGCAGGTCCGTATCCCGCACGGCTTTGTTTCCAACGAAATGAACCAGCGACACATTCGGCAGTCCTTCTGCGGGGGTGAACTGCGCCTCGTACTTCTTCTCGGCGAGCAGGACGATCTTGCCGCCCACCTTCATCGGCGTCTTCTTCGATTCGAGCAGCCGTTCGATTTCAAGGGTTGTGCGCTTCAGCGCACCCTCTGTTCCCGGAATGCGCCCGGGAAACAAAGGATCTTTCGCCTTAAGCCAGGCCGTCACCTCGGCCACGGTGACTGGCAGCGCTTCGATTCTTAAGGTATAAAGCGGCTCCATCTCCTGAACCTCGAAAGCCACCTCATATCCCGCTCCCTTTGCCGACGGCTTATACCGGCAGGCGACCGTTTCGAAGTACCCGGTAGCCAGCAACCGGTCCCGGGCCGCATCGAAATCCGGTCCCTCCGCCTTCTGCCCGATCTTCAGCCCGGACGCCTCGGCAATGCCCTTCGTGTTAAGAATCCTGTTGCCCTCAACTGCAATCGAATCGATGGGGAAGGCTGGCGCCTGAGCCTCCGCGCGGGCGCCCCCAAAAACCGCTAAAGCAAGGAAAAACAAAGAGATCTGCCGCGCCATCACTCTAATGGTAGTAGAGACGCGGCATGTAGAATGGAGTTACGTGACATACGACCTGATTGTGATTGGTAGCGGCCCCGGCGGCTACTCAGCCGCAGTGCGCGCCGGCCAATACGGCCTCAAGACCGCGATTATTGAGAAAGATCCGAAGCTCGGCGGCACCTGCCTTCACGTCGGCTGCATTCCGACCAAGGCGCTACTACACACTGCCGAGCTCTGGACGTTCGCCAACCACTCGGCGGACGAGGGCATCACAATCGAGAAGCCGACCCTGAACTATCCAAAGGTCGTTGAACGCAAGAACGGGATCGTCCAGAAACACGCTAAGGGCGTCGAGTTTCTGATGAAAAAGAACAAGGTGGACGTCATCGTCGGCTTCGGCAAGATTCTGGGCCCCGGCAAGGTGGAAGTGACGTCGTCCAAGGGCACTCAGGTACTCGAAACAAAGAACATCCTGCTCGCGACGGGCTCCGAGGCGCGTATGCTGCCCGGCCTTAAACCGGATGCGCAGACCATCCTCACGAACATCGAAATTCTCAATCTTCAGGCGGTTCCCAAATCGCTGATGATCATCGGGGCGGGCGCTGTGGGCGTTGAGTTCGCTTCGATGTTCCGCCGGTTCGGTTCGGAAGTCAGCATCTTCGAGATGCTCCCGCGCCTGGTACCGGTTGAGGACGAAGAGGTCTCCAAAGAACTCGAGCGCGTCTTCAAAAAGAGCAAGATCCGCGTCGAAACCGGCGCGAAGTGCAGCGACATTCAGAAGACGGCCAACGGCGTGAAGATGAAGGTCACGCTTTCCAACGGCAAAACGGAAGAAGTCGAAGCCGAGAAACTCCTCGTCGCCGTCGGACGTGCGCCGAACACTGCGAACATCGGGCTCGAAAAGACGAAGGTGGAAGTCGATCGAGGCTTCATCAAGGTAGACAAATATCAACAGACAGCGGAACCCGGCATTTACGCCATTGGCGATGTCGTTGCCGGAACGCCTCAGCTTGCGCACGTCGCATCGATGCAGGGCATGGTCGCGGTCGCGAAAATCGCGGGAAAACCGGCCACGCCGGTCAATCGGAACCGCATTCCCGGCGCAACCTACACGGAACCCGGTATCGGCAGCGTTGGATTGACCGAAGCCCAGGCCAAGGCCGCGGGCTACAAGGTCAAGGTCGGTAAGTTCCCGTTCGCCGCCAACAGTAAGGCCACCATCCTCGGCTCGCACGACGGGTTCGTTAAGGTTGTGGCTGATGAGAAGTACGGCGAGATCCTCGGCGTCCACATCATCGGACCTCAGGCCTACGAACTGATCTCGGAAGCCGTCGCTGCCATGGAAGCCGAAGCTACCGTGGATACGCTGATGCACACCATCCACGCGCACCCCACCATTTACGAGGCCGTCGGCGAGGCGTTCAACAACGTGTACGGCCTGGCCATCAATGCGTGATTGCGTTGTCGCCGATCTGGGCGCGATGCCTTACGGCGACGCGCTCCGGATCCAGCGGGAAATCGCCGAGCAGCGCAAGCGAGGCGAAGGCGTCGATCATCTGCTGTTCGTCGAACACCCGCACGTAGTGACCATCGGCCGTAACGGGCATCAGGAAAACCTCCTCGCGCCCGAACCGATGCTCCACGCCAGGGGCATCGAGCTCTACGAAACCGACCGCGGCGGTGATGTCACCTACCACGGCCCCGGACAGCTTGTCGGATACCCGATCATCGACCTCCGTGAGTGGAAACGCGACGTCGGCGCCTACGTGCGCGCGATCGAACAGGTCCTGGTTGATACGCTGAATGAGTTTGGCATTACTGCCCGCGCGATTCCGAAGCTGACGGGCGTTTGGGTCGGAAGCGCGGAGGAAGCAGCGGAAATCGAGGAAGCGAAGATCGCCGCTATAGGAGTGCACCTCAGCCGCTGGGTTTCTACCCACGGATGGGCATTGAACGTGACTACGGACCTGCGCTATTTCCAGTACATCGTTCCCTGCGGCCTGACGAAGCCTGTTACCTCGATGCGGCATTTGGGCGTCGAAGCGTCGATGGGCGATGTGAAGGACGCGATCGTCCGCAATTTCGGCCGGATTTTTGACTTTGATATGCGGCATGCGCCCGTGAGCGCCGCCGCGCTTATGGGAGAAATCGCTGTATGACAGACGTCGTGATGCCCCAGATGGGCGAGAGTATCGTCGAGGGAACCCTTACCAAGTGGTTGAAGAAAGCGGGTGATACCGTCGAGCGCGACGAGCCGCTCTTCGAGATATCGACCGATAAGGTCGATACCGAGATTCCCGCGCCTGCGGCAGGCGTCCTGACGGAAGTTCTCGTTCAGGAAGGGCAGACCGTTCAGGTTAATGCTGTCGTGGCTCGCATTGGTGATGGGGCCGCCGCGCCAGCGCAGCAGGCCGAACAGCCGAAGGCTGCTGAAAAGCCCGCCGCTCCAGCCGCCCCGCCTCAGGCTGCCGCGCCCGCTCCGCCGCCGCCTCCACCGGCTGTCGCGGCTCCGGTCGAAGAAGAAGCCAAAGGTCCCTCCGGTCCGTACTCCCCGCTGGTGCGCCGTATCGCCCGCGAGAACAATATCGACCTCTCAAAAATCACTGGCACGGGCGCTGGCGGTCGCGTGACCAAGGAAGACGTAGAGGGGTATATCAGCAAGGGCGCGGCTCCTGCTGCTCCAGCAGCGCCGCAGGCCCAGCCCGCCGCGCCCCAGCCGGTGCAGGCGCCGCCGCCTGCTCCGGTCGGCCAGGTCCAGCCCACGGCCAAGACACGCATCGAGCCGATGAGCAACATGCGGCAGAAGATCGCCGAGCACATGGTGATGAGCAAGCGCGTCTCTGCCCATGTCACTACCGTGCACCGCGTCGACATGACCCGCGTCGCGAAGATGCGGTCGAAGCACAAGGAAGATTTTGCTCAACGCTACGGAATGTCGCTGACGTTCCTTCCCTTTGTCACGCGCGCGGCGGTCGAAGCTCTTCGGGCTTTCCCGATCGTCAATGCCTCAATCGACGGAACCAACATCGTCTACCACAACGAGATCAACATCGGCATCGCTGTCGCTCTGGAAGGCGGACTGATCGTCCCGGTCATCCGCAGCGCCGACGAAAAGAACGTCCTCGGACTTCAGCGCTCTATCGTCGATCTCGCCTCTCGCGCCCGCGCCAAGCAGTTAAAGCCGGATGAAATCCAGGGTGGAACCTTCTCGATCACCAATTTCGGCAGCTTCGGCAGCGTGTTCGCCACGCCGGTCATCAATCAGCCGCAAGTTGCGATCCTGGGTGTCGGCACGGTGGAGAAAGTCGCCGCGGTGGTCGATGACGGCATCGCTATTCGCTCACAGTGCTATCTCGCCCTTACCTTCGATCACCGCCTGATCGATGGCGCGTTAGGTGATCAGTTCACGGGCAAAGTGAAATCGGTTCTCGAAAACTGGTCCGAAGACATTCTTTAGCCTCTACGGTGCCCGGATTTCTTCCATTCGGGCGCCGTTCCTGACTACGAGCGCCGCCGCTCCGGTCCGTTCAAAAAGTCAATAAACGGCGTCATCGCTTCGAACCGCTTCACCAGCTCCTTCTGCAGCTTCGATGTCGTTGCGATCGCAGGATCCAACGCCGCGAAAAGACAGAACTGCTTCCGCTTCAGGAGATCCATCGCCGGATGCTCACTATCGAATCCTTTCGGCGGCCGATTCGCGCTCTCACCCCAAAGCTCCCCGAGAACCTTCCGCAGCGCTGCCGTTTCGAACGTCTTCCGGAATTCCTTGTGGTTGTCGGCGATCCTTTTCCTCACCGCAAGAAGCACCGGCGGCTCGGGACGATACATTCCGCCGCCCACTTCGATCTCGTCGGGCGAAACCGAAAAATAGTATCCGGCTCCCGTGCCCTTACCCGCGTTGGGGCGCCAGAAGGACGCCGCAATGTGGGTCTTATACGGCGTCTTGTCCTTCGAAAACCGCGTGTCGCGATAAACCCGAAACACGCACTTCGCCGGCTCACCGACATATCGTGGCGCGAATCGCAGCATCTCGCCGTGGATCGTTCGCACCAACTCGATCATGGGCAGGCGCAGCTTTTCCTCGTATACGCTTTTGCGCGGAGTAAACCATTCGCGGTCGTTGTTTTTCTTGAGTTCACGCAGGAATTCAATGCCTTCGGGCGCGAAGCCCGGGAATGTTGTTTTCATGGCTTGGAAACTCGGATTTCTATAATCATTACAGCAATGAGCCTCGTTGGTGAGACGTTCCACCGCCTCGCGCAAATCCCCGGAATCCGCGTCGAACTCGGAGCGCACCTCGCGCAGTACACCCGTTTTGGAATCGGGGGTCCCGCCGATATTTACGCAGAAACCGGCGCGCCCCAAAGCTTCATCGACGCCCTGCGCATCGCCCGCACAAGCGGGCTGGAGAGCGTCGTCATCGGTGGAGGCACGAACCTGATCGTCTCGGACGAAGGCTTTCGCGGCGTGGTACTCAAGCTCGCGAGTGACCGCATCGAAAGAGACGGCCTCTCAGTGTATTTCGAAAGCGGGGCATCGCTCCAGACTCTGGTCGACTTTACTGTGGACCAGGGGCTCAAAGGCCTCGAAACGATGACCGGCATTCCCGGTTCGGCTGGCGCAGCGGTTTACGGAAACGCCGGAGCCTATGGTCACTCCATCGCGGAAGTAATCGAAACGGCGCGATTCTTCGACGGCGAAGCCATTCGAGAATTCAATAACGCCGAGTGCGAATTCCACTACCGTGAGAGCATTTTCAAAAAGCGCAAGGAGTGGATCATCTTCTCCGCGTCTCTCGCGATGAAGCCCGGAGACCCCGCCGAATTGCGCGCTACAGCGGACCGGATCCTCACGACTCGCAACAAGAAATACCCGCCCACAATGAAATGCGCGGGCAGCATCTTCAAAAACTTCTTATTCGCTGAACTTCCGTCCGATGTCGCATCGCAGGTGCCTTCCACTGTCGTAATCGAAGGGAAGGTTCCCTCCGCATGGTTCCTGGAACAGGTTGGCGCCAAGGGAATGAGCCGAGGCGATATCCACGTAGCCGACTATCACGCCAACCTGATCTTCAACGGAGGGCAGGGAACCGCCCGCGACCTCACCATTGTCGTCGGCGAACTCAAAGAGCGCGTCCGCGCACGGTGGGGAATTCCGCTCGAAGAAGAAGTCCAGTACGTCGGTTTCCCTGTTGAAGAAGCCGTTCCGGCCTAAACCTATTCGTAGCGGAGCGCAGTCATCGGGTCCACCCGTGTCGCGCGAGTCGCCGGAATAATTACCGCGATTACCGCAATCAGAGTCAAAATCAACGGCACGGCGACAAAGACCGTAGGGTCCCACGGTTTGACGCCGTAGAGGAAAGTCGAAATAAACTGCGCCAGCAGAGCGGCGCCCGTACCACCTACTAAAACGCCGATCAACGAAAACGTGAGGCCATGCTTCAGCACCATCTTCCGCACGTCGCCCGCTTCCGCGCCCAGAGCCATCCGAATGCCGATCTCCTGCGTCCGCTGTTGAACCGAATAAGCCATCAGCCCGTACACGCCGATCGCGGCGAGAAACAGCGCTGCGCCGCCGAATACCGACATCAGCAGCATGTTGAACTTCTCGCGCGACAATGAACGTGAAACCACCTCGTCCATCGTCCGAACATCCGACACGGGCAATCCGCTTAGTTGCCGAAGTTGATCCTGAATCGCTGACGAAAGCAGCGTAGGATCTCCCGACGACCGAACCACCCACGCCAACGGCGTCAGCCGCACGTTCAGCGCATTGAGAGCATCCGGAACCTGCGCGTTCGGAACATACATCACAGGCTGCGGATCGCGGTTGAGCGCCCCGTCGCGAACGTCGCCCACCACCCCGATGATCTGCCGTGGTGTTTCCGCCGCCAGTTCGGCCATGATGCCCTTTCCGATCCAGATGCGATCATTCAGCGGATCGCTCTTCGGCCAGAACTTCTTCGCCATCGCCTCATTAATCACCACGACGGGATTGCCCGCGGCGTTGTCCAGTTGAGTGAACGCCCGTCCGCGAAGCACTGGAATTTTGTACACATCGAAAAAGCGCGGCGAGATCGTCTGCCATCCCCCGCCGCCGTGAAACGGCCCGTTCGTGAGCGGCCTGCCCACGATCAGAAACGGAAGTCCGTACCCACCCTCGAGCGGCACGCAGCATGTCGTGCTTGCCGAGGTCACACCCGGCATCGCCGCAATCCGATTCATCCCTTCCCGACTGAGCCGGTCGATCGCCGCCGACGTCGTGTACTGTTTGCCGGCCAGCGACATCCGCATGGTCAATACATTGTGTGGGTCGAATCCCGGCTTCACTGCCTGAAGCGCAAGTGAGGTCCGAATCAGCAGAGCCGCGCCGATGACGAGGATCATCGCGAGCGCGATCTCCGAGATCACCAGAGCGGTCCGAGCCCGATTATGCCTCAGGCCGGAACCCGACCTTCCTCCGCCTTCCTTGATGATGGCGTTGAGATCCGCCCTCGATACCTGAAGCGCGGGAATCAGCCCGAAGAGCAGGGCCGTAATCAGCGCTGCGAGCACCGTGAAGGCCAGAACTCTCCAGTCGGCCGTTACCAGCGCGCCATCCCGGCCCACTCGTGGAAGGTTCGCGGTATTCACCATCAGCAGGGCGCGGATTCCGGCCACCCCCAGCGCAGAGCCGATCGCGGCGCCCGCCGCGGAGAGCATGAGGCTCTCCGTCAGCAGTTGCCGCACCAGCCGTCCGCGCCCTGCTCCCATCGCGGTACGGATCGCAATCTCGCGCTTCCGTCCGATGGCTCGGGCTAATAAAAGGTTCGCTACGTTCGAGCAGGCGATCAGGAGTACAAACGCTACCGCGATCCCCATAATGAGCAGCGTTTGGCGGACGTTCTGCGTCAGCGCGTCGCGCAGCGGTTCGATGCTGAATCCGCCCCGGTCGCCGAGCGCGCGCGGATACTTCCGCAGATACGCGGCGGCCGACGCTACGATCTGCGCGCGCGCCTGCTGCAGCGTAACTCCGGGCTTGAGGCGTCCCGCCGCCTGAAAATAATGGCCCTGATCCCCGCTGTTCGGATCGAGTTGAAAGGGAACCCACACGTCCGGCTGAGGCCCAAAATCGCGGAAGTCAAAGCCGCTGCCTACGACGCCGACGATCAAATGTGGGTCCCCACCGAGCAGAATCGTCCGGCCCAGTATGTTCGCGTCGCCGCCGAACCGTCGCCGCCACAAGCCTTCGCTGATCAACGTGACATGCGGGCCGTTCGGCAGATCCTCTTCGTGGGTGAACCCGCGGCCCTGCGCCAGCGGAACGCCGAACAACTTGAAGAAATCCGCGCTGACCTGCCCCGACCGCACCTGTTCCGGAACATCGCCACCGGTCAGGTTGAGCACGCCGGTCCGGAACACAGAAACGTCCTGGACCACGCTCGTCTGTGCGCGCCAATGGTTGAATTTCGCAGGCGACGCCGCGGGACCCTGCCCTCCCGGGGACGTGTTCATGAACATCACAATGCGGTCGGGATCCGCAAACGGCGGGGGCTTGAGCAGTACCGCGTTGACCACTGAGAAGATCGCGGTATTCAGCCCCACCCCCACCGTGAGCGCCGATACTGCCGCAAGGGTGAACCCAGGGTTCTCCCGGAACATGCGGAGCGAGTGCTTCAGATCCTTAAGCAGAGTGTCCATCGCTCGTACCTTGTCTGCTTAGACGAGGCCCTGTGCGATTCGGTTCGCCGGAACCGTCGGACTATACCCGATTTCTTATCGTGTGCCGGCGCTGAAGCACGCCGCGAGTTCGGCGCGGTCCGCGGCCTTGAGTCCGCCGAATGAGAACTCGGCGCTCTCGCCGCCGAAGACACTGCTGATGGTGAGCGTTCTTTCGGGCAAAGGCATCCTGGGCAAAACCACGCCGCCGGGATCCGAGGTCCCCGGCTGTCCGTTCCCCATCGGTTCCTTGCCTTCGATGCGGCGCGTGAACGCGGGCGAACTTCCGTCAACCGTGGCGGACATGACTTGGCCTGACTGCGGAACGCCAGGCGCCCACGTCAGTTCCATCTCACCTTCGCGCGTATCGCTGCGGCACGTAACCGACAGCCGGTAGAGGTTCGGCTTGCCACCGCCGGGCGCCGCCTGCGTCTTGACGATGCTTGCGGTCAACTGAGCTGGCTGTCGCGTGATGCGCCACGAATCGGATCCGGCTCCCGCCGCCGACATCGCTTCGAGGAAAGCCTTCTGCGTATCGCGATCCGGCAAGGCTTGGCCCGACGCGCCGAGTGCGTTGTCTCTCAATTTGCTCGCCAGCATCGCCGCAATGCCGGGATCCGCATGCGCCACATCGAAGCTCTGCAGTGAAAGCCGTCCGTTCGGCATGGCATCGGTATGGCACACGGCGCAGTATTTCTGCACCAGAGCATTCTGCTGGGCCACGGGCATCGGCGTTTCCGATACATCCGCTGGCGCCGCAAACAGTGGCGATGCGCAAATCGAAATCACGCCGGCTACGACGCGCGAGCGAATTCTCATCATCACCTCTCGAACGCAATGATTATATCGGTCGCCCGGGTGCACGCACAGAACGCCAACTCAGAAGAAGCAGCGCCGCGACTACGGCCGCCGACACAGGCGGTACCACTAAAAACACGAACGCCCGAGTGCTCACTTCAGCCGTTAGCGCGTCATGCCCGTAAATGAGCAGTGAACATACCGTGACGAGGAATGCGCCTGCGCACAACGTCGACCGGGTCCTTGCCGGCCATCGCCTCGACGCCACCGCCGCGAGGCCGAGCGCCGCAAACGGAAGCGACACCCACACCACAAAAATCGCGATGAGCAGCCACGACGGATTGCGGCGTCCCGCCCATATCGTAAATCCGGCTGATCCGCGCCGCCCGCAATCGACATCGCCAAAGTCGCCCGGTACACGAATGACTTTATATCGCAAAGAACTCCGCGTCAATATCGAAAATCACCGGAATTTTTCCGGGAACTAATTTTTGTTCGGAAGCAATACCAATCAAGACGTACGCACGGCCGCCGTCGCGCATCGAGTCCCCTCACACCCTCAAAACGCGCGGCGGCCATTTTCCCTTTACCATGGGATTAGTCCCATGACAGTTCTTCCGGACAAATCCTCTCCGCTGTTTCTTCTACTTCCGCTGCTTTTCGTCTCCGTCGCGCGACCGGCGGAAATGCCGTCGGGTGAGAGTCTGCTCCAGATCTCTCTCCAGAAGAGCGGAGGCGCGGAAGCGTTTGCGAAGGCCAGGAACGCTGTCCTGACCGGCAAGGTCGAAATGGCCGGGCACAACATCGGCGGGCCTGTGGAAATCTATCAGGAAGACGGAAAATCCTACACAGCCATCGATCTCCCGGGTATCGGCAAAGTCGAGGAAGGTTTCGATGGCGAAACCGCGTGGGAGATGAACTCTCTCCAGGGCGCGCGCGTGAAGGATGGCGAAGAGCGCGCCGCCGTCATCCGCGCCTCGCGTATGTCCGTTCTCGACACGTGGCGCGACTTCTACTCCGCCGCTACAACAGTCGGAAGCGAGGATGTCGATGGCAAACCGGCATGGAAGGTAGAGATGACGCCGAAAGAGGGTAAGCCGGAGATCTTTTACTTTGACAAGCAGTCGATGCTTCTCGTCCGCACCACCGCCCATATCGCCACGGCGCTCGGCGAAATCCCGGTCGACACCCGACTCGGTGACTACCGCCCTGTTGACGGAATACAGACGCCTTTCAGCATGACCCAGAACGCCATGACCCAGACACTGGTCATGAAGTTCGATAAAGTCCAGTACAATGCGTCGATTCCGCCCGGTCGCTTCGATCTTCCCGCTGCGGTGAAAGCAATAGCCCAAAGGCAGAAATAGCAAGCGTTTTGGCCGCGTAACATACTGTGCGCTGATTCAGTCTTAAACGTTTACGCGAGTCGATTTCCCGAAGTAAAATTCGGATAAAGAGACCGTTATAGAATCGCAAGGAAAGCGAGTCGCTGAACCGTTGAGCCACACCCGTTTAGGATCCCCTGATTTAACCCCCGCACTCTTCATCATTTCGCTTTGCGCCCCGATTCTCCTCGGCGCGCAGACACCTGCGGGTTCGGGAGCAGGCGCCGGGGGTGACTTCTTCGAAAACAAAATCCGCCCCGTTCTCGCACAGAACTGCTACGCCTGCCATTCTTCGAAACTGAAGGCGCCGATGGGTGGTCTGGTGCTGGACGCTAAGGCCGGTCTTCAGCGTGGCGCAACGACTGGCCCCGTGATCGTTGCCGGGAAGCCGGACTCCAGCCCGCTGATTCGCGCAATGCGTTACACCGAACTGGTGAAAATGCCGCCTTCCGGCAAACTTCCGGACAACGTGGTGAAGGACTTTGAGACGTGGGTGGCGAACGGCGCGCCCGATCCGCGCGTGGATGCCGTTTCCGGGGTTCCGACGCCCGGCGGACCGCGCGTCATTGATTTTGACCAGGGGCGTAAATGGTGGGCGTTCCAGCCCGTTCACGAGTTGCCCGCGCCGCCCGTAAAAAACAAGGGTTGGGTCAGTTCAAAGCTGGACGCCTTCATCCTGAACCGCCTGGAGGCCAATTCGCTTAAGCCCTCGCCGGAAGCGGATCCCGCCACGCTCATACGTCGCGTTTACGTTGACATCGTCGGATATAAGCCCACCTACGACGAGATTCAGGCATACGTCAACGATAAGTCTACGAACCGCTACGAAAACCTTGTGGACCGCCTCCTCGATTCGCCCCAGTACGGTGAACGATGGGCGCGCTATTGGCTCGATGTTTCCCGTTACGCCGAGGACGGGCTTGCCGGCGCCCAGTACACCTACGCGTGGCGTTACCGCGACTGGGTCATCAACGCATTTAATAACGACATCCCCTACAACAAGTTCGTGAAGCTTCAGCTCGCCGCCGATCTGATGCCCGGCACGAACCGCGGCGACCTCGCCGCGCTTGGCTACATCGGGCTCGGTCCGGTCGAGCATAAGGAGTTCAAGCTGTCGAAAGACAACATCGAGGGCTTGTTCCTGGACGAGTGGGACGAACGCCTCGACGCGGTGAGCCGCGGCATGCTGGGCCTTACGGTCGGCTGCGCGCGCTGCCACGACCATAAGTTCGATCCCATCACGACGAAGGATTACTACGGCATGGCGGGCGTCTTCGCCTCCACCACTTCTGCCGTGCGTCCGCTGAATCCCGAGCCTAAGGACATCGAAACGGAATTCATCTGGGCCCGACAGCGCTATACGGATCTCAACGGCGAGATCGAGAACCTTTCCGGCAACAAAGACATCGACCAAAAGTCCGCCGCGGCCAAAATCGCTCAGTGCAAAGACGAACTAGCCAAACTCAAGCCCGAACTCGACCGGATGATGGCGGATCATCCCGAACTGGCCGACCTGATCGAGAAGACCGTCGCGCCACCCAAGAAGCAGGGCGGTGGCGGCCGCGGGATGATCGACCCCAAGGACGCGCAGGCGGCCTATGTCAATGCGGTTTACGACGGCAGCCTCTGGCTCGACGGATCGCACCCCGATTACACCCTGGAAGATATCCATCCCGGTAAGCCGCGCGATCTTGGCGTTTACTTCCGAGGAACCGGCGGTACCGCCACAGGCGACGCCATCCCGCGCCGCTTCCTGACCGTTCTCTCGAAGGACACCAGTAAAACCTTCAGTAAGACCTCGTCCGGAAGACTCGATCTCGCCGAAGCCATCGTCACCGACGCCGCCCCGCTCGCCGCGCGAGTTATCGTGAACCGCATCTGGGGGGCGAACTTTGGAACGTATCTGGTCGGCACGCCGAGCGACTTCGGCGACCGCGGCGACAAGCCCACCAACCCGGAACTCCTCGACGATCTTGCCGCGCGTTTCATCGCCCACGGCTGGTCGATCAAATGGTTGCAGCGCGAGATTCTGTTCTCGTCCACGTACCGCCAGGCGAGCCGTCCCCGCCCCGACGCGGCCGCGAAGGACGAATCGAATGCCCTCTACTGGCGCATGAATCCGCGCCGCATGGATATTGAAGCGTATCGCGACACGCTGCTGCGCTCAGCGGGCATTCTCGACTCAACCATCGGTGGCCCGTCGATGGATCTGGACGCCTCTGGCAATCACCGCCGCACGCTCTACGCCCGCATCAGCCGCGCCCGAATGAACGATCTGCTCCGCATTTACGATTTCCCCACGCCCATGCAGCACAGCCCGTCGCGCATCGATACGATGACGCCGCTGCAGCAGCTTTTCGTTCTCAACAGTCCGTTTATCGGCACGCTTGCCGAGGATCTCGCAAAGTCAGCCGCTGCTGAAACCGGGGCTGACCAGATCAAAGACCTCTACCGGAAGATCCTTGCGCGTGATCCATCTCCCGCCGAAATCGATTCGGCTTTGACTTATCTCAGCAAGAACGCTGGCCCTGATTCGAAGCTTCCGCGCTTCACCCAGGCTCTGCTTGCGACGAATGAAGAAATCTTCTGGCCCTAAGGAACAAGGATGCTCGACAGGAAAATCTCGCGAAGATCGTTAATCTCCAGCCTCTGCGGCGGATTCGGCGCCATGACGCTCGCCGATCTGCTTGCGGCCCCGCAGGCCAAAGCCGCGACGCTCCGTCCCGTCGGCACGGACTTCCCGGCTAAAGCCAAGCACGTGATCTCTCTGTTCATGACCGGCGGGCCGTCTCAGCTAGACATGTTCGACCCAAAGCCGGGTCTCGCGAAATGGGAAGGCAAACGCCCCGATCAGGTCGACCTCCGCACCGAGCGCAAGACCGGCGGTCTGCTCCCTTCACCTTTCGAGTTCAAAAAGTACGGCCGTGGAGGCATCGATATCAGCGAGCTGCTGCCGAACATCGCCAAATGCGCGGACGACCTCTGCGTCGTCAAATCGGTCTACTCGTTCATCGCGAATCATGAACCTAGCCGCAATCTCTACTTCACGGGCAGCATCATCTCGTTCCGTCCCAGCATGGGTTCCTGGGTGACTTACGGACTCGGCAGCGAAAACCAGAACCTTCCGTCTTTCGTCGCCCTCAGCCCCGGCGGAGGCAGCCTCTTCTCGAACTCCGGCTTCCTCCCTACGAAGTATCAGGGCACGGTCATCAACACGTCGGATCCCGATCCCGACAAGATGATCCGGTATCTGAAGAATCCCACGCTTGACAAGACCGCCCAGCGCGAACAACTGGATCTTCTCCAGTCGATGAACAAATCCTACGAGCAGTCGTTCGGGCAGGACTCATTCCTCGACGGTCGCATTCAGTCGATGGAGCAGGCCTACCGGATGCAGTTCACCGCCTCCGAAGTCTTCGACATCAAGAAAGAGCCCGAATCCGTGCGACAGGAGTACGGCGACTCGCCGTATGCGGTCGGTTGCCTCCTGGCCCGTCGCCTGGTGGAGAACGGGGTCCGCTATGTTCAGGTCCACTACGGACCGGGCCAGCCTTGGGACGACCACAAGACCTTAAACAAGAACCTCCGCGAGCGCTGCCCGGAAACCGACAAGGCCACCGCGGCGCTCATCCGCGATCTCAAACAGCGCGGTCTGCTCGATGAAACGCTTGTGGTGTGGGGTGGGGAATTCGGCCGCACGCCGGTCTCCGAGGCAGGCGATGGCCGAGACCATAACCCGTACGGCTTCACCATGTTCATGGCGGGCGGCGGCGTGAAGGGCGGCATGGCTTACGGAGAGACGGACGAATTCGGCTTCAAGGCCGTCGAGAAGCCCGTCTCCATCCACGACATGCACGCCACGATGCTGCATCAGCTCGGTCTCAATCACGAGAAGCTCACTTACCGCTACGCCGGACGCGACTTCCGCCTTACAGACGTCTACGGCAACGTCATCACGGATCTGATCGCCTGATGAAGTGGTGGTTATTCGTTGCTGCGGCGTGTGTCATCTGGGCTGCGCCTGTTGAGAAGGGAAACGTCGCGCGCGGTAAGGCAGTCTTCGAAAACAACTGCGCCGACTGTCACGAGGCATTCAGCAAGGATGAGAAGGTCGGGCCCGGGCTTCAGGGCGTGAAAGACGGGAAACTGCCTGACGGACGCCCCGCAACGCACGACAAAGTGCTCGACATCATCAATACGGGTCCCGCCGAAATGCCTTCGTTCAAAGACCGTATTACCGAGCAGGAAAAAGAAGACGTCGTGGCGTTCGTCCTGACGCTCTAAGACGGATCTGCGGGAATTACTTCGCCGGGGTCTGTCCGGTGATCACCGTATTTCGCGCTACCTCGGTCATCGGTTCTTCCACAATCTTCTGAGCCGAGACCGTCATTCCTTTTTTCAGTTGGCGTACGCCCGCCGGCTGCCCGTTCACTGTGAACTTGAAGTTGTCGTCCACTGTGTACTCGTGGTTTTCGTTGTTGGGCAGTGTGATGATCACCGTGTTACCCGAAACGAACCACACCTTGCCGCTGCCGATCGTCGTTGTGCGTTGCGTAACTGGCGTGGTTGTGGTCGTAGTCGTCGCGGTCAGCCTGGTTCCAGGCTGCAGATCCTTGAGGGTGGCGGTCTTCCCGTCAATCATAAACTTCCGTGACGGAGAGATCTTGTATTCCTTCAGCGACCCGTCCTCCAGCTTCATGACCAGCCAGCCGCCTTCCTGATACACAACAGTGCCATGTATCTGTTCCGTTCTAACGGACGATGCGCCCCCCACCTTCTCTTTGGTGGTTGCGGGCATATCCTGGGAGCAGCCGGTCCCTGTCCACAAAAAGCCGAACGCCGGAAGCATCGCGAGGCAACTCAGCCCTTTGCGAATGATAGACGCCATGTCAGATGTCTGATCCTGTCAGGTTCTCAGTGGATTTAAGTTTTTTGCTTTTACGGTAAAGCCTACGGTGGTGGCCTGAAAGAAAGAATCGGCGGCTGCGAACGCGCCATCAGTCCGTTGAGCCTGAGCCCTTCAACGCCCTCAACCATCACGTACCTGGCAGGCAGGTTCGCACGAGATGCGATATGACGCGATCCCTTACCTGTAGTCTGCTTCTGTCCCTTTCTGTTCTGTCTGCGCCGGCGCGATCGCAGACTCCGGATGTGACCCAGCTGAAAACCAAGCTCCAGCAACTCGAACAAATGATGCAGGAGCTGAAACAACAAATTGCGGACGTCGAGGCGGGCCAGAAAGCGCCAGGCGAAGCGTTCGTTACTCCCGCAGCGCCCCAGCCCGCTCCCGAGCCCCAGCCACAGCTTCCTGCTGTGTCTGTCGGCAGCTTGACAGCCACTCGTGAAGTGGCAAGCGAGAACAATTCGACTTCGGTGGCGCGAATCAACAACGAGATTTCAGACCCTTCCCTGCGCGGTTATTTCCGGCTGCCGGGAACGGGAACTCTCATCAGGCTCGGTGGATTCATCAAAACCGACGTTTTTGTCGACGCCAACCAGGCTGGCTCATACTATGGGGCCTACGTACCGTCCAGCTTCCCTTCGTCACCGCAGCCCCACACCGTGAACGCCACCGTTTCCATGAGGGCGTCTCGCTTCTCGGTTGAATTCCTCCAGCCCGTGGAGGGCGGCACCGACAGCGTCAAGGGGTATCTCGAATACGATTTTCTCGGGAACTACGACCGCACGTCGCTTCGTCTTCGTCACTTCTATGCCCAGTACAAAAACCTCCTTATCGGCCAGTACTGGAGTTCTTTTGGCGATCCGGACGCATTCCCGGACACTCTCGAGTTTGAAGGACCCCCCGGAATGATGGGACTTCGGCAGCCGATGATTCGATACACGATTCCGGTTGGCAAGAGCAACAGCTTTGGCATCTCCGTTGAGAAATCGGGAACCGATACTCCTTTCAGCACTCAGTACGGCACGCCGGTCGGCTCTTCGTTGCGACCTGATCTGATCGGTTTTTATCGATACGAGAACAAGCACGGCCATTTGTACTTTGCCGGCATATCCCGGTCTGTGGGCGGCGTGGTGCCGAACTCTAATGTCCCCGATCTCAGAAATCACGCTGATGGCTACGGCGGTTCGTTGTCCGGCGTATGGGGGAGCAGCCGCGACAACGTAGTCTTCCAGTTCATCATCGGCAAGGGGATCTCGAACTATTACAACGACAACTTCGGTCTCGGATCCGACGTAGGTGGCGATGCTCGGGGCAATCTCGTCGCCACGCCCACCGGTTCAGGACAAGCCGGATATCAGCATTACTGGACAAAGCTCGTCCGGTCAACCTTCAGCTACGGATACCTGCGGATTAATAACACTGCCGAAGATCCCGGCACGAATTATCACATTAGCCACTACGCGACGGGCAACTTTATCATCCAGCCGTCCGTGCACTACCTTTTCGGAGCTGAGTACGTTTATGGTTCGCTCGAACGGAAGGACGGATTCAAGTGGGTCGCGCCTCGCATTCAGGCCAGCTTCACTTATTACCTGAACAAATATCCGAAGGAATAAGCGCTGTTTAGCAGACTGAAGTTCAGAAAGGAGTTACCTGCATGTTGCACCGCATAGTGCGGTCGCCATTGATCGCGACAATCGTCGCGTTCGGCCTTACGCTGTCCCTCTGCGCGCAGAATCGAAGTCCGGTTGCGCCGAGGGACGAGCAGGTAAAGGCCGCCGTGAACGAAGCCTACGCGATGTTCAAGAACGACACGAATGGAAAGAATGCAGACTATATTCCCTACCTTGCCCATGTCGATTCGAAACTCTTCGGCATCGCTCTCGTTACGACCGACAACCGGTCGTACACGCTGGGCGATATCAGCTATGCGTTTTCGATCCAGTCGATCTCGAAAGTCTTCACTCTCGCGCTTGCGATGGAAGAACTCGGAGCCGAGAAGGTATTCGAGAAGGTGGGTAGCGAACCAACCGGCCGCCCGTTCAATTCGGTGTCCGCCGTGGTCGACATGCCGACGCACACCGGCAATCCTTTCGTGAATGCGGGCGCGATCGCCACTACGAGCCTGATTTCAGGCGCAAGCGCCAGCGAGAAATGGGAGAAGATCCTTGCCTACTATGGGAAGGCTGCAGGCGAAAAGCTGACCCTCATCGATGAAGTCTATAAGTCCGAAGCCGCGACCAACCAGGGAAATCGCGCGCTCGCCGCGCTTCTGCTGAAGTATGATCGCATCTATTCCGAACCTCTCGAAGCCGTCGACGTTTACACGAAACAGTGCTCCGTCGGCGTCAATGTGAAGCAACTTGCCCAGATGGGCGCGACCCTGGCCAATAATGGAGTCAACCCCGTCACCGGACAGCGGGTGATGAAGGCGGAAGACATCCCTCACATCCTGTCAACCATGGCGATGGCCGGACTCTACGACGGATCGGGCGGTTGGGCGTGGCACGTCGGTCTCCCGGCTAAGAGTGGTGTCGGCGGCGGCATTCTCGCGATCGTGCCGGGTAAAGGAGCGATCGCCGTTTTTGCGCCCCCGTTAGATGAAGCGGGCAACAGCGTGAAGGCGCAGAAAGTCATTTCGTACGTGGCCCAGAAGCTCGATATCAATCTCTTCTCTCCGGCTTCGGTCGGCGTCAAGTAGACGGATGAAATTCCGCGCCCCGCTCTGTGCGCTGATCTTCGTATACGCTACCGCCTAACGCGCAGACGAGAGGGTACGAGTTTAACGACTCGCATTCACCTGACCAACTACATTCAGAATCATGCCCAGCACATCGAGGAAATTCGGCAGATCCGGCGATGAAACACGTGAATTCGACGTGTCCTGGGACGAAGTCGCGGGATATCTGGTGGCGAGTCCGGAGGCCACCAAAGTCACCGCCAACCTGATGGAGCGCTGTCCGATCGCTTCCTCTTCGGCGCCGGCGAGGTCGCGCCCCGCGATCAGGCCGCCTATACAAAGGTCTTCCAGCAATACCAGCCCCTCTGGAATTTACTTGACCCCAAGACCAGCCGCAAAATTCGCCTTACGAACTATGAACGAATATTCGATGAGGCGCGCCGTAAGATCCGCCCCTGGGAAAGTAAGAACCTGAGCGTTACTTCACCTCAATAAGAGGCTGATCATCCTCGCGTTCGTGTAGTCGTTGCACGATCGCGAATTCGGCGGCGGCTTCGCTCCGTTTCCCCATCTTCTGATAAAGACGTGCGAGCCGGTAGTGCGAGCCATAGTCGTTCGGCGCAACGCGAATCGCCTCAGCGAACTCGCCTGCCGCTTTGTCATCCAATCCCCGATCGGAATAGATGATACCCAGATCGAAATGCGCGATCCTGAGCTTCGCGTCCAGTTGAGTCGCCGTCTTCAACCGCTCGACAGCCTCGGCTTCGCGGTCAGTCTTGATCAGCGTATCGCCCAGATACGCAAACGAACGCGCATGCTTGGGATCGTTGTGGATTTCGGCACGAAACTCGCGCTCCGCATCGGCGTATCGCTTGCGTTTCCAGTAGAGATATCCGAGTCCAAAGTGAACGTCCGGCAGTGTGGGCGAATTTTTCGCGGCGGTTTCGAACTCCCCGATCGCGCGTTCGGTTTCGCGCGATCCGTCGAGCGCCTCTCCGACCAGCATGTGCACCTCGCCGGAATCCGGATTGCGCGCCAGCATCGACCCGAATAGCTCCTTCGCCGCATCGAACTGCCCGGTGCGGACGTATGCGCGCGCAAGAAGGTAGGCGAGTTCGTCATTGCCCGGTTGCGCCGCCACCAGCGGCTTGAGGCGCTCCGCTGCTTCTTTGTTGTTACCCAGCGCCACGTAGCTCATCGCGAGGAGGGCGCCAGTTTGTGAAGTGGGTTCACGTTTGTCCGCCTCGAGCAGCGCGTTCACAGCGCCCTGAAAATCCCCCGACTTGAAACACGCCAGCCCGAGATTCAGATAAACGCCGGGCAGTCCCGGTTCGAGAGCGATGGCGCGTCGATACGCCTTGATGGCTTCCGGATAATTCTGTCGCCTGGCTTCACTCAGCCCACGCTCGGCCGCCAAAATCGCCTCCGGCTTGTAGTCCTGCCCGAACGCGCTCGCCGCGGCCAGCAGAAGAAGAAGGATTCTTCCGGAAATGCCGTTCAGCATCCGGTATTCAGTATGATCGATCCTGTTTCGCAGAATCCGGCAAATCAAGGAGATGGCGCCCGGCTGCGGTTCTGAACCGCGCTTGCGAAAGCCGTCGGGGGTCGTTTCTGGCGGCGTTTTTTTTGCTTTAATGCGTGGCATTACAGACAGACCGACCAAGCGCCTCGAACTTCACCGTCTGCGCGAGCGCCTGAAGATAAGCCGTGAATATCCGATCGGCGCGGTTCGCGCCGGATTCGGCCTGACGGACATTGAAGGAACTCTGGGAGCAGTTGAATTCGACCGGCGGAAGCGCGAAATACGCCGGTTAAACGTCGCGCGTCCGGGCATTCGAGACGCCGCGACGGCTTCGGATGAAAAGACGCTGAACTATTACATAGCCGAACTGTGCTTCATCGCAACAGGGAACATCCGACGCGATACCGGCGACTGGCCATGGCCGCAGGAAGGCTGGCCGCAATTCCTGGCCGCGTGCGACGATCTGGGCCGCAGCATCAGCAGCCCTGATTAGGTCCAGTCATCGCGAAGTGCGGTCATTCGTGCTCTGTCGCTCGATTTCCTTGAATCGGCCAGGGAAACAGGAAAGGCGCTAAGTTCTTTGGTGCGAACGGGGAGGGTCGAACTCCCATGCCCTTGCGGGCGCTGGAACCTAAATCCTTTCGTAAGCCCTGTGTCGCAGCCTCCATCCGGATAGATTAGCTCCTTTGACGTTCAGTCGCGGGCTGTTGACTGCTGGCGATGAGAGGGAAACCGTCACAAATTCCGTCACACGGAACGGTTGCTCAACTGGCCCGAAAGAATGCTTCGCCCGGACGGACTTGCCATAATTTGTGGCGCCTGCCCCGCAAGTACAAAGTTCGCGACCGGAAGACGGCATTCCTCAAGGCCTTGGCCGAATGCGGCCTGATACAGAACGCCGCCGCGGCCGCCGAAATCCGCCGGGAAACGCATTATTATTGGCTGCGCAGCGATCCCGAATACGCAGCGCGGTTCGCGGAAGCTCAACAGATGGCCAACGACACGATCGAGGGGGAAGCCTACTATCGCGCCGTGCACGGCGTCTTCGAGCCCAACGTGTTTCAGGGCCGCTTTGTCTATCCGCAGGAAGAAGTAGAGATCGAGCCCGCGGTCCTCGACCGCAGGGGCCGCGTGCTGCAGCCTGCGCGCAAGGAATGGCGCGACGTGCCGGGATCTGCGCCGCTCGGAGTAAGGCGCTACTCGGACCGCCTGCTCATGTTCATACTGGCGAGATTGCGCCCGGAACGCTACGGCCGCGGTGAGCGGATCGAGGTAACCGTGCAGTCCGATGAACTCGTTAGACGGCTTCAGCGCGGTCGGGAGCGGATGGCTTCGACAGCATCGGAAGATGCCGCCGAATGAGCCTATGCGAAAAACACCCAAACGGGACATTTTTGACCCCCACGTTGTGTGTAGTTTTGTGTAGTAAGGGCGCCGAAGGCGCAACTTTCCGGATCTTTGAACTAGTTCGAAGATGGAGGAGTAGAGCCCTGAAAATGGCGGTAAACGAAGCGCACACTTGAGGACAGATTGTAGCTTATGCGAGATAAGAAAACAGGCAAAAAAGGGGCTTTTTCGCGCAGCAGAAAACCTCCAACCGCTCAGTCTGACAAGATTGAGCGGTTACCAAAGGCGCATAAAAGGCGATCGCGCCGACCCGAAAGCACCTCAATCGAAGATTCGATGTATTTGGAGAACGATGAAATACGCGCACTGTTCCGCGTAATTTCCTCGAAGAGGGACCGCGCCGCGCTGATGATAGCTCTGAAACGAGGACTTCGCGCTCATGAGGTCGGTTTGTTGACGCTCGCGGATTTCCAGCGGGACCGCCTTTTTGTCCGGAGAGGCAAGGGCTCGATCTCTCAGGAATACTCGCTTACCGCGGAGGAACTGCACGCCCTGAGGATGTGGCTAAAAATTCGCGGCCAAGCGCCTGGGCCGCTATTTCCGTCGCGGAATCATCGGCCGATCAGTCGCCGGCGACTTGATGAACTGATGAAACGCTATTGCGAAGCCGCGGGAATCCGGCGCGAGAAAGCGCATATGCACGCGCTGAAGCACAGCTGTGCAGTCGCCTTAGCTGAAAGCGGGGAGTCAGCGGAAGCAATCAAAGAATGGTGCGGCCATCGCCGAATTACCTCGACCCAGCGATATCTTCACTTCTCTAAAAAACGTCGGGAAGAGATGGCCGAGAGGCAAAAATACTGGCGTGTGACGTGAAGGGCGACGTTATTCCGGCGCCCGCGCCCTGATTCTGGATTTGAAGGGCTTCGGCGGATTCTTCTCCCGCTTCCGAAGATATTTGGCGCGCATTGCCGGATCCATACCCCAGTCCCACATCCGCTCGTAGGCTTCATGCATCTCGCGTTCGTGATCCAGCGCCTTCCGGTACGCCTTCGCCCAACGTCTGAGGTACCGGGGATTGCGCAGCCAGGAATAGTGGGTTCGCGGTTTTATCCCTGCTTCAGCAGCCGCGCGCTTGATTGAACCAAACCACCGAAAGGCCTTCAGGAATTTAGCCTTGCGTTCGGCCGGCGTGCTCTTGCGGCTTCTGTCGCGTTTTGAGGGGGACTGTCGAGCATTGCGCCGCGAGGGTCGACAGCGCGGCCGCTTCGCGGCGGCAGCAGCGCCTCCTTCACTTGTACGTCAAGAAGATTGCGCTTACGCCATTAAGAGCAGATGCCAGCCAGTTGGGACTGACCGCTCTCGATACGATTCGAGTTGCGCATTTAGCAGGACCGGGGAGGGCGTGCGAGGAACCTGGTCAACGTTATCTGTTCTCGTTGCGGTGGACATTCGAGCATGGCGGCCAGGACGCTTACGAATTCATGACAAAGGTCTGCTGCCCTGAATCCGTGCAACCGTCTTCAGAGTCAACCACGTTTTGGGTATAGGGCGCGTCAGTGTATCGCGGCGGCTGGTCAGTATCCCCGGCCTCTTCACGGAGGAGACGATGACCACAGCCACGCAGACGGCCCACGAGGCCGCCACACCATCCCCGCGCATCGCAGCGGATCCGGCCGAGATCGCCACTCACTCTTGCAGGCAAACCGCGCGGCGGGATTACTTCGGATCGGGCGCCATCGCCGAATCACTGGGCTTGAATGAGTCCCACGCAGGAAGCTGCCTTTTCAGCAGAAAAGGCCGTTGTCGGCGGCGCCAACTTCTCCGCCGGCAACATGGCGACAAGGTTCAAGAGATAGTCCGATTTCACCGCAAAATTCACGTTCTGCGGTAATGCGCTGTCAGTTTTGTAAACGTTCGCCGGGTCGAGCGTAGCTACGACAATGCCGACTACGTGGCCAGCGGTATCAAATAGCGGGCTGCCGCTGGAACCGGGCTGGACTTGGGCGGAAATCTGGAAGTTGCGCGGATCATCCTGCAGTCCATTCTTGCTTGAAACGACACCCTCGCTAAATTTTGGGCTCGAGCCAAGCAGTGATGTAAGCGGATATCCGACTGTGGAGACCTGTTGCCCAAGTGTTACGCCGGTTGACGGCGTGAGCTGATACGGGAGCTCCTGACAGACGTTTGCCAGTCTCGCAGGCTCGGTCACCCGGAGAATCGCCAAATCGTTTACTTTGTCCCTTATGGCGACCTCCGCTGGTAAAGCTTCTCGCCAGCCAGGAAAAGCAATTGTTATCTTCGTTGCGTCGGCGACTACATGCCAGTTGGTGGCGATTAGCCCTTCTCGCGCGAGGAGGAAGCCGGTACCCAAGAAAACCGTGCCCGAGGATGGTGAAATAGCGCCCCCCGGACCAGCTGCGGCCGAAGCCGTCTCCTTCGATAACTCAGGCCATACACGCACAAGCGAGAGATTCAAGGTGCCAGTCGGTGTCGTTAAGGGCGAACCGCGTAACACTGCATCATGATCCAACGTGAATGTAATGCCTTGGGGGTGCTTATTCCCCATAAAGTACGTACCCGTAAACACCTCTCGCGAGCCTGTCCGGCGAATTTCTGCCTTGATTTCGCCGAGTTGCCAAAGCGGCGACTGTGACCGCAAAATTACAGCCACATAGTCTGCTCCTACATCTGGTGGTGCGGGTACGATACCCAATGTGTACTCGGGGTCAGCCCAAATACCTTCAATACCACTCCGGGGGCTGCTGTTTTTTATTGCGTCCTCGCTTGTCGCCACAGTAGGACGCTTGGGGTATTGCCGCTCGAGGCGCTGCCGATATGTTCGGTCATCGAAGCCCGTATATCCGAGTTGTGAGTAAATCTTCTCGACTGCGACGCGAACACTTCGCTGGGCGCTCACCCAAACCGTACCCGACGCAGTAGCCTCTCCGACGAGCGCATTGGTTCCATCGACTACCTGAACGGAAATCACGCCCTTGAGCCCGTTGATGTACAAGTTCCCAGATAACAGGCATGTCTTCAAGGAGTCGGTCGCTGGAACATTGTTTCTCGATGAGACGAGGTCGAAGCCTCTCGTCCGAGCCTGCTTCCGAAGCTCGTTGGTAACCATTCTGGAGGGATCGCCTGTCAGATCCGTGACGATGAGGGATTTGCATGCGTCGATCTCCGCGGCTGCGGAGCGCACAGGAAGTGCGACTGTCACCGAAAAGAGGCTCATCATGACAACCACGTACTTCGAAACTACGCTGACTTCCATTTACTACTTTTTCCCCTGATTTTTTCTTCGTCGCCGCGGCGGTGCGCACTTTCGAGCTCGCGGTTGCAGCCTTCCGGTTCCAGAGAGGCATCAGCGCGGCTACGTGCGGCCTAAAAAATAGTGACGGCTGCAAAAGTGTTTCCGGTATCAGAACGACGGGCGGTTGTGGGGGAAGACGTACCGGTACAAGGCGTGAATAGGGATACGACGCCGCATGTCGGCTGTATCAAAAAGCTCTATTGAAACCGAGGCCGTTGGCGCTGAAAGAAAGCCATTTAGGAGATCAGTTATTTTGTATCAAAACCATTCCATTTTGATACACTATGGATATGCGGATCGCACTCTATGCCCGAGTGAGCACGAAGGACAAAGGACAGGACCATGAAAACCAGCTCCGCGAATTACGGGCGTTCGTTGAGCGCAAAGCTCCCGAGGGGTGGACGCTGGCGCATGAATACGTCGACAAGGCCAGCGGCAAGACCGCGGACAGACCTGCCTTCCTGCGCATGTTCGAGGATGCAAGCAGGAAAGAGTTCGACATGGCCCTGTTCTGGTCGCTCGATCGGTTCAGCCGCGAAGGCGTTCTGGAAACGCTTCAGCATCTTCAGAGGTTGACCAGCCACGGCGTTGAGTGGTTCAGCTTCCGCGAGGAGTATCTGCGGAGCGTCGGCGTTTTCCGCGATGCGGTGATTGGAATCCTTGGCGCCATCGCGAAACAGGAGCGCGTCCGAATTTCCGAGCGCGTTCAGGCGGGCTTGAGCCGCGCGAAGGCGCAGGGCAAGAAACTCGGTCGGCCGCGGGCTGCAGTTCGAGCCGAACGAGTGCTGGAGTTGCATGCCAAGGAGATGAGCATCCGCCAGATTGCCGACGCGACCGGCGTCAGCGCGATGACCGTTCAGCGGATCCTGAAGACGGCCGCGTAGAGCAGGAGGCGAGAGGACCCTGCCATAGAATTGCGACAGAATCCAAAATGAAAGCCCCGATGCCGAAGCAAGCGGGGCGTTGGACGTGAACCTGTCATTCACATCCTATCGCTCAGTCCGGCACCGGGCAATACGCTGTCATGCCCGACCATGCGAAGCCCCAGTCCGACTACATCGTTGCGCGCCTTGAAGCACTGCGAACCCAATACACAAAACGCAATGCGAATTTCGTCTCACACTGGGGCGAGTATCCAGCAGCAGTGAAACGCCACCTGCCAGAGAGATCCGTTGGGGAGCCGGCTAATTCGATCCGGTTATCACAGACCGAAATATGGACCCTAAGCTACGCCGACGGCACCGAGATCCCCGCCGGCTTTCTTCGTCGTTTTCGTGAGATCGCGGAGACTGCAGTCGCGCTATTCGGGTTTCGACGGTCGGGGGGTGCCGCGCTTGTTCAATGGCTGGAAATGTTGAACGAGCACGCCACGGAAGAAGACTCCATCCCGCCGGTCAAATTTCCAGACAGCCAAGGCAGCACGCAGGAGTACGGTCGCACGATTCGGGATGTCTGTTCCCTTTCAATTGATCTGGTGCGAGCGACCTTGCTCAAAACAACATCGCGCAAACGCAAAGTCCCAGGCAAACGCCAAGTCGATCTCAAGATAATTGATATCCGCAACCGCATCCGAGATATCGTGCGCTCAGAGCCGACCCTAACAACGCGCGAGATCTGCCAGAAGCTTGGCAATACTGATCGGCCACCACGGGTCGCGTGGTCACAGGTCCCTTGGCCTGCCGCGTACACACACTCTCGTTACGGGGGATCGGTTCGCACGCTGATATCGCGCTACCGCCGTGAGGCGGAATTACAGTAATTACATTTAAGACACAATTTTTTTCGCTCGCAAGCTGCTGACCCTTTGAATACATTCTCCTTTCGTTACCGTTCGGCCTCTTGAATGTAACGGCCCAGGACGAGCACCATGATCCCGTGAGGCAAAGCGACAAACCGACCGTTTCAGTGAGGCGCTGGGCGAGCGAAACAGAAATCGCGCGAATCTATGGAATCGCCAGGAAGACGCTTCAGCAACACCGCATGTTAGGCCGCGGATTTCCCTTCTATCGATGTGGATCTCGGGTTTTATACGACCTCGACGAAGTTGAAGGGATGATTCGGGCTACGCGCAGCGCGCGGTAGATCATGCTTTGCGTTCTCAAACAGCGACGGTCCGGCCTCTGCGCTCGCCGCGGCCGGACCGTCCATTCTCCCCGGAAAAGGAGCGGCCGTCATGTTCAAGACGACGTATTTAGCGTATCGCCCCGCCGCTGTTCGGCGAAGGGCGGCTGAGCAACCAGCCCCACGGACAGAAACCGTAGACGAGGCACGTCGTCTATGCGGCGCGATCGCAGAGGTCGCCATCGAGGCGCGATGGTCGCGCGATCCGCAGGTCATTGCAATCGCGTTGCGGCTGATTGAGCGGCGGGCACCTCTCGCCGCCAAACTGGCGCAGACGCTGGCGGCTGCAGTATGACGGCCACCGGCCTCGACGTCCAGATCTCCGAGGTGTGGCGCATGCTGGGCGGCCCGCCGCTCCGGCACGGTAGAGGGCGAGCGTTCTGGCGCGATGGCAACGGGCTTAACGTCGCGATCGACGACGAGAAAGGCGTATGGATGGATCATGCCGACGGTGTCGGCGGGGGCATCCTTGATCTGATTTCACGGGTAAGAGGCGGAAGCCGGTCAGATGCGCTCCGCTGGCTTGCCGATGCCTCGGGCGTGACTCTCGCTACACCAAAGGCGGATCCATGGGCGTGGATCCATCGCGATGCGATTGCGCAGGACGGCGATAACGCGCATTACTGGCGCCGCGGCATACTCAACGTCCTTGACGAGATCCTGACGAGTCTCAAGTGCGCGCTGTTCGATTCCGGCCTTCCGCAACCGGAATCCGACGAAATTCTGAATCTCGAATGCCTTTGTTCAGGCCTTCGTGACGCTGGCGACTTCGCGCTCGTTCAGGAATATCGGAGCTGGCTTTCGAAATGGCCGGAAACCACCGCTGCAGTGGCTCACGCGGCCAGAGGTCATGAAGCCGCCGAAAAGAGAACGATCGCCGCGTTTATTCGCTCCATGGAGGGTGCTCGGTGAGTCAGGCGCAGAAGGTTGATGTGGAACGCCTCCTGAAAGACAAGAGGGTCAAAGACCGCAAAGGCGCTCAGCAGTACAGGCCTGAGGTGATCTCGCTCCCGCGGCTGATGGAGATGAACGTCCCCAAGCCGGAAATGCTGATTGAGGGCATTCTGCCGCTCCGCGGGGCCACTCTGCTGGTTGGGATGCCGAAGAGCGGTAAGACCATTTTTGCGATGCAGGCGGCTCTGGCGGTCGCCAGCGGTTCAGCATTTCTCGATTACTACAAGATCCTAAAGCCGGGTCCCTCGCTCCTGCTGGAGCAGGACGATCCGGGGGCGACGGCAAGCATGAAGGACATCGCCAACAGATCGCGGGTGAAGACAGCAGAGACGGAATTCTGGCTGGTGCCGCGGGTCAAGTACAGTTTCGGCCCGGAGTTTCTCGGGTGGCTCGAGAGTGAGATCCGCGGCCGTCAGTTGAAACTGTGCGTCCTCGATTCATACACCGCGCTGCGCCGGGCCCGCGGTGGAGGCGGCGACATCGTCAAGGAGGAGCAGGAAGACCTCAACCGGCTCAACGAACTGGCGATGCGGACGGACAGCGCGATACTGATCCTGCACCACAACTCGAAAGGAAGCGCAGCACTTGACTGGTCGCAGCAGGCGGCCGGCACGTTCGCGATGGCCGCCGCCACGGAGGCGCAGATATTCATCTCGCGTTTTCAGGAGATGGAGAGCGCAGCGCCGGAACGGCTTGTGCGCGCACGTGCCCGCCACGGCAGAGACGTCGAGGCTGTACTCCGTTTTCGCGAAGAGACGCTCGACTACGAACACATCTTTGCAAGTGGTGCGGCGCCTCTCTATCCGCTGATCCAGCAGTTACAGGTGGCCTTTGAGGACAGACACTTCAGCCCGAAGGGATTCTGCCAGGAAACAGGCGTGAGTAGGTCCACGGCGCACCGGCATATCAACCTGCTGTTCCGCGCGGGAGTGCTTATCAGGCGTGGCTACGGTGAGTACCAGCTCGAAAGGGAGTATCAGCCGAAAAACGATGCAGGTAAGCGCGAGGGGGACTGTCAGACATGATTGGCGGCCGGAACTGTCTCAACTGTCTCAATACTCCCCGGTATGGCAGGGGAATTTCCCGCGTGGACGTTCGAACCCCGATCGGGACTCCAGCTTTATCAACTGTCTCAACTGTCTCAGGGATAGCGAAAAAGCCTCGCAGGCGGGTACTTGGGCCACGATCGCGAGACTGGCGGCCGGAAATTCGAAGTCTTCTGTGGACGCGCGCCATACGGGGGGCTTTTAATACAGTTGATACAGTTGATACGGTTGAGACCCCTGATGGACCCGGGATACGCGAAACGACCGGACGGGCTTTGCGGCGCATCAAGACTTGCCGACTGACCGAACGGCCGGTTGACGGAGGGCGTCCGTGAGCGCGCTCGATCCGCTTTCAAAACTCATCCGTGATGCGGTTCTCACGGCCCTCGAAGAGTCCGGCAAGCCGTTGCGGAATCGTCTCCTGACTCTGGACAAGGCGGCCGAATACATGGGGATCAGCTCAGACACGCTTCAGCGCATGCATGCGGCGGGTCGGGTCCGGAGCGTCCGGATCATGGATCGCCGACTTCTTTTCGACGTCAACGATCTCGATGCCGTGATAGAAAACAGCAAGGACTGAGCATGGGCAGATCGAGCAAGCGCGGAACAGGGACCGTTTATCAGCGCGGCGACTGGTGGTGGGTTGCCT
Organism: Bryobacteraceae bacterium; assembly: GCA_035262625.1. Classification (GTDB taxonomy): domain Bacteria; phylum Acidobacteriota; class Terriglobia; order Bryobacterales; family Bryobacteraceae; genus BOG-234. The sequence goes on along the minus strand of DATFSM010000095.1, from coordinate 2,962 downwards.
ACTGGGTCAACGGAAAGCAGTTCCGTGAATCGGCCAAGACGAAAGACGAGGCCGAGGCCAAAAACTTTCTCAAGAAACGCCAGGGCGAGGCCGTCACTGGCCGACGGCTCGCAGGCGCTGACCGCGTCACAATCGGCGAACTTATGACGCTTGTCGCCGACGATTACCGAGAACAGGAAAGGCGCTCAATCACGGAATTGAAGGGCAGAATTGAAGGGCATCTTACTAAGCGATTCGGGAAGTTGCGCGCGATCGACTGGACCTCGGAGCATCGCAAACAATACATTGCGGACCGTAGAAGAGAAGGCGCAAAGAATGCAACCATTAATCGCGAACTCGCGATCGTGAGGCGTGCATTCACCCTCGGACATCGCGCGGATCCGCCGCTCGTGCTTAGGGTGCCGTTTATTGCCGGGCTTCCGGAGAACAACATCCGGAACGGATTCCTTGAACACGAACAGTATCTGAAGCTCCTCAACGAACTCCCGCAACACTCCCGGCTGCTGCTGGTCCTCGGCTATCACACCGGAATGCGCCGCGGCGAGCTGCTGGGGCTCCGCTGGGACCAGGTAGACCTGCGCGCGGGCCAGATCACGCTGCGCCGCGGTGAAACCAAGAACAATCGCGGCCGTGTCTGCCCGGTCTACGGTGATATGAAGGCGTGGCTTGAGATGGCGCACTCAACGCGCAACCCGAAGTGCCCGTTTATTCACCAGATTGACGGACACCGCCTGAAGTCGATCAAGACCGGCTGGAAACTGGCCTGCGAACGGGCGGACGTCCATTTTCGCGTTCACGATCTGAGGCGCTCAGCTGTCCGCAATATGGAACGCGCGGGAATCCCGCGTTCGATCGCTCGGAGTATATCCGGCCACCTAACGGAATCGGTCTATCTTCGATACGACATCGTCAGCACGCGCGACATGCTCGAGGCGGGCCGGAAGATGGACCGGTTTCTGTCAGAACCGTCACAAAAACCGTCACAATCGGCAAATGAGGATCTGATTCAATGACAGCTAAGTTCTTTGGTGCGAACGGGGAGGGTCGAACTCCCATGCCCTTGCGGGCGCTGGAACCTAAATCCAGAGCGTCTGCCAATTCCGCCACGTTCGCGCGTGGTGAGCGACGAGGAGATTATAGCAATGGGCATGTTAACCTGACTTTGTCAGTCCTTCCGTGCGTATCATCCGCACACAGTCCCGAGCAGAGCCGGTAGCTCAGTTGGTAGAGCATCGCACTTTTAATGCGGTGGTCGCGGGTTCGAGCCCCGCCCGGCTCACCAGAATATCTTAATTGTTTTCAGTTAGTTAACGGACTCTATGTTTGCGTGTACCTCTGGTGTACCCTTCGTCTCAGCGAGGACCACCGGATCGTGTGCCCAAGCGCGTTCGAGGCTGGCCTCAAGCTGCGCCTGCCGGTCGCGAATCCAGGGCGCGTAATGCTTCTCCGTGACCCGGATGCTGCCGTGACCGAGCAGAACTGAAACCTGTTCGAGCGGAACTCCCGCGAGCAACAAGTCAACCGCGAATGTGTCGCGGAAGCGGTGCGGATGTCCGCCTTTTACGCCGGCCAGCAGGAAGAGCTTGCGCAGGGTCCGCCGCCAGTTCCCGGCTGCGGTTTCCCGGTCACCTTCGCCAGTCCAGAAAAAGTATCGATCGCTCACCGGCGCCATCGCCTCGAGCGCTCTCACAACGAACTCGGGAAGAACGACGAAAACGGGTTCGTTCGTTTTCTGCATGTAGAGAAGCAAGCGCGTTCCCTTGAGTCGATCCCGCGCACACGTTGCGGTATCGCCGATGCGCATACCGCTGTAGCGCAGCAAAAGGACAAACGCCCGCAGGCGCTCGGCGTCACCCGTGTATTGCGGGCACGCCGCCAGCATCGACACGAACTCTTCTCTTGTGAAAGGCAAGGTTGGCGGATTTGTCACTTTAGGATTCTTGAGCTTCGTCGCGAGGTTCTCCGGCACCCACCCACTTTCGAAACCAAACCGATAGAACGCGCGCAACCGCTCGAGTTTCTTGAGCGCACTGATGCCGCTGTCCGCCCACGATGCTCGGAAGCGCCGCAGGGCTGGCAGGTCGAACTCCCTCAGGTAAAGCCTCCCTTCGGATTCTCCGAACCGAACGAACTGTGCCAGCATGACGCGATATTTCTTGAGCGTCGATTCCCTAAGGCTGCGCGCTTCGGCGTCACGGAGGAACTCGTCGCGCGCATGGATCAGATTTACGGGTCCATCTTCGTTCAAGGTCTGGACATTTGTACCTTGTGCCTCCCACTTGCGGATCTTGGTTTGAGCCGCCTCCCAGTCGCGCATTTCAAGAGACTTCCGAATCTCGACGTTGCCCAGAAATCCATCAACCCAGATCGGACATCGGCATCGGCGATATTTCCTTCCCTCGTTCCTGTGCGGGCAGGTTTTGAGATGTCTGCGGTAAATCGTCAGCATGCGCCGATTCTACACGTTGAAAATCCGGCAGGCGCGAGAAAATCAACGCGTATTCGTCTGCTGAGTTGATCCACAAAACGCCACAAACGCGGAAAGCGCCGGTTTCCTTTCTGCGGTGTCCAACCGCACACGGACGTTCCGGAGATACCAGCTGACCGGCCGTGAGAACGCCAATACTCTTCCTCTGCTGTCCTTCTGCAGTCGTCACCTAAGGCTGCCGATATTCCTCAGGTCCGAGCACCATGTCAAGTGGCAGGTGCGGTTGTGCGCGTAAAATCGCTGGAATGAAACTGGATTGTTCGCTGGATTGTCAACTGAAATGAAACTGGATTGAGAGTGGCTTGTTGTGCATCTCGCATAAACCTAAGCCGGAGGCTTAGGGATGGTGTCTGTGTGCTGAGCATGTTTGATCGCTACAGGTGAAAGTCCTGTCACAGCCTGATGGAGGCGAAGTGTAGCGAAGCGCAAGGGCGAGGTCGCGAGGCTTGGTCTGAAAGAAGCGCGGAGCAAAAG
>DATFSM010000094.1:0-126587 GCA_035262625.1 Bryobacteraceae bacterium | reverse complement strand
CTTTTGCTCCGCGCTTCTTTCAGACCAAGCCTCGCGACCTCGCCCTTGCGCTTCGCTACACTTCGCCTCCATCAGGCTGTGACAGGACTTTCACCTGTAGCGATCAAACATGCTCAGCACACAGACACCATCCCTAAGCCTGCGGCTTAGGTTCCGGGTGAAACGGGCGGCGAACCATTCTCAAACCAGTTTCATCCCAGTGGGCGAACCAGTGGACAATCCAGTTCCATACCAGCGATTTCCCAGAATATTTGCGCCCATTTTTACCATGCGGTACCATCGCGCCAGAAGCAGTTGAGATGGACGAGTCGCTCGAAAGCATTCTCGACAGTCTGCCTCCGAAGCCGAGCCGGTCAAAACTGGAGCCCTTCAGGGAGTTCATCCGTGAGTTGCGGAGGCGGGGCCGAAGTTACCAGGAGATCACCGACATCCTGCGCGATCGTTGTGGTGTTACGGCAGGGGCCAACACCGTTTACAACTTCGTTCGCGTTCGGGAGAAAGCTGAGAGGGGGACGCGCCTCAAGCGGCGCGGCGTCAGTAGACCGACTGAAGCCGCCGAATCAACCAGACTTCCTGAAAGAGCTCGCTCGCAACCGCGCCCGGCGATCGGCGACGATGCCTGGAAAAATATCGAGAAACTCAAACAACGACATTCCGCGAGGCAAGCCGAGGACAAAGTATTCGTCTACGACGAGAACGAGCCTCTGAAGCTGCGCCGGCGGTGATAGGCACAGGTCAGGGAAAACAAGACCTGTACGATAATCCGCCCACAGGGAAGCCGCGTCTGTACCTCAGCTTGAGCAGCAGCCTGCAAAACGCTCGGCAGACTATAGTCATGGAGACGACGGTTCAGGCTGTCTATGAAGGTGGCGTCCTGCGCTCCCTCCAGCCGGTTCCTTTCCAGGATCGGCAGGAAGTGACGGTGACGGTCAGGGTCTCCCACGAGGGGAATATTCGCCGCGATCACCCGTTGCTGGTCTCAGCGGACGAGTGGGCCAACGCCGCCACGGACGAGATCAGCCTGGAGGAAGTCAGGCGGGCGCTTTCCAGGATTAGCGGATCATTGTCGAAGGCCATCATCCGCGAACGATGAAGAGAATGGCATATCGTTGCGCACGCGCGCAGGGCCTCGCCACTGGCGTAGCTCCTGAAAGGGCGACAAAACAACGTAGACTGAAGGTGACATGGTTCAGGCTGATTCCAGAGCCGCGGCTCACGCGGATGTCTTGCGGAAAGTGTTTGATCTCGGAGGCCACGGGTTAACCGCTTCGCTTGCTCAGGACATCCTTGCGCTGGACTTCCCTGAGCACGACGCAGACCGCGCCGCTCAACTCAGCGCCAAGGCGAACGAGGGAACGCTCACCGAGAGCGAAGAGGCAGAACTGGAAGCGTACATCAACGTAGGCGATTTGTTGGCATACTGGCAGTCAAAAGCCAGGCAAGCATTGCAACAGCAGTCGTGAACGATGTTGCGGGCGAGGTCCAGCGCCGCGCGGCAGGGCTTTGCGAGTACTGCCATATTCCCCAGGCGGCCTTTCGCCGGCCATTTCACATTGAGCACGTGATTGCGCGGCAACATGGCGGCGCCTCACAGCTCGACAACCTGGCGCTCGCCTGTTGGTCATGCAATCTGAAGAAGGGCCCGAACCTAACCGGGATCGACCCGCTAACCAGGCAGATCATTCCTTTGTTCAACCCACGACGTGATCGATGGGCCGAACATTTCGCTCTCAGCGTTGGCACCTCACTCGTGCTCGGTATCGAGATCAAGGGACTAACAGCCGTTGGGCGCGCAACAGTAGTCGTGCTCGGGATGAATACTGAGCTCCGGCAGATGGTCAGGTATCAGTTGTGGCGGGAAGGTACGAAATTCTAGAGTAGGCCTTGCCCATTACTTGACTCGCGTCAGCCCCGGCTTTACCTCCCACATCTTCGCGAGCTTGTCCTCCACGGTCTGCTGGCGTGCACCAGACCATGTCGCGTAATGTTTCTCGACGACCTTCACGCTGTTGCCCAGTAGGCCGGCAACTTCCTCAATCGTGAGCGGAGGGTTTGCCGTGAGCCAGTTCACAGCAGCCGTGTGGCGGAACCGATGCGCATGAAATTTCGGAATATCGGTCTTGAAGAGATCATTCAGGATCGTGCGCCACGCGTCTGTCTGCGTGTGCAGGTTCGTCGATTCGCCAATCAGGAAATAGAATCCGCCGTTTAGCGGAAGCCGGTCGAGCTCAGCTTTCAGATATGGCGGGATCGGAATCAGGACTGTCTTCCTGTTCTTCCTATTCACACGACGAATCTTCGTGCCATCGAGATCCTGTGGCCGCAGCATGCAGGCATCTGAGATGCGGAGCGCACTGTAGAACATTACGTGGACAAAACAACGTATGCGGGCAACCTGCGGCCTGCCGAGAATCTGTGCCTGTTCGGATTTTGAAAACGGGTCCGGCATTGCGCCGTCGGCGCTTGCCGCTTTCATGTTTCGAGTCGGGTTCTGCGGCAGCCATCCTTCGGAATGGGCCATTCCGAAAAACGCTTTGAGCCGGTCGAGTTGCTTGTTTTGGGTAGCGGCGCTGCGGCCCCGCCATGCACGGCGAAATTCGACAAGCTTCTCGAATGTCAAGTCCCGAAGATCCCCGATTCGCCGTGGTGAAGCAAATACCTCAAGCTCCCGGAACAGGAGCCGATATTTCCTGACCGTGTCCGCGGTCCGATTCTGCCCCTCAAGGTTCGCCATGAACGTCGCAATCGCTGATTCGAGCGTCCGGCCGGCTGGTGTCGGCTCGTCAGTGGGAACCGCGACGAACGGGCCAAACAGCATCTCGCGCTTGATTTCTTCGGCGCGATCCCAGCTCGTCACGTCGAGAGACTTCCGCATCGGCATCCCCTCGACCGTCCCCTGAACCCAGATCGGACAGGCCCGGCAGCGTCTGAACTGGCGGCCTTTGTCTTTATGTTCGCAGGACGCGAGATGGCGACGATACAGCGTCAGCACGGGAGAAACTTCCTTCCCCAATTCTAAGTACGTATTAGGTACGCGGTAAAGAGCCTTTTCAGTATGTTATTGATTTTAAAGAAAATATTATTGGAGGCGCGGGTCGGAATCGAACCGACGAATGAAGGTTTTGCAGACCTTGGCCTTACCACTTGGCTACCGCGCCCCAAGGAAGGATCTCTTCGAAACATATCGCGGCAAGGGCGTCGAAGTCAAACTCCGAGCGCATTGGCTGTGGCGACGGCCTGTGATGTGTTACACTTGCATTGATACTTAACGAGTAAAGAGAGAACAGGAGTAGCAACCCTTAAGATGGCATTGGCGGGAGAAGCGAAACGGCAGATTGTAACCCGGAATCAGACTCACAAGTCGGACACCGGGTCGCCGGAAGTGCAGATCGCCCTTTTGAGCACACGCATCGCTCAACTGACGGAGCATTTCAAGACACACCATAAAGATCATTCTTCGCGGCGGGGGCTGCTGGTCCTCGTGGCGAAGCGCCGCCGGCTGTTGACGTATATCAAAAACAGCAGCCCGGAGCGATACAAGAGCATCCTTCAGAAGCTCTCGATCCGTCATTGATCCGAATTGTAGTAAAGGGGAGGCCGCTCCTGCGGGCGGGCCGCCATTAGTACCCGGGGTCCATACTCAAGCAGTGCAATGAACGCGCCACGCGGTCCGTTGCGGATCGCGATTAGGGCTGCGAACTTCCGGTTTGCGGGTTTTCGCCGCGAGCCGATCCCTCCTGTAAACTCCCTCGATATTGCGTCGAAGGCGGCGGTCCGTCTTCGGCAGACAAGGAAGCCCGGCGCGGCGATGCCGCGACCGGCACACTGAGATGAACGTACATACATTTGAAGTCGATCTCGACGGCAAGAAGCTGACGCTTGAAACCGGTAAGATCGCGAAGCAAGCCGCCGGCGGCGTTGTGGTCCGCATGGGCGATTCGGTTGTTCTGGTAACGGCCTGCGCTGCGCCAAATCCCAAACCGGGTCAGAGTTTTTTCCCCCTTACTTGCGACTACCGCGAATATACGTACGCCGCGGGTAAGATTCCCGGCGGCTACATCAAACGCGAAGGACGGCCTTCCGAGAAGGAAATCCTCACCAGCCGGATGATCGACCGCCCGATGCGGCCGTTGTTCCCCGCAGGCTATCTGAATGAAACTCAGATCATCGCGATGGTGCTGTCGGCGGATCCGGAAACCGACCCGGGCATCCTCGGCATCGTCGGCGCGGGCGCGGCGCTCGCAATCTCCGATATTCCGTTCCACCACCTCGTCAGCGCTGTGCGCGTGGGGCTTGTAGACGGTAAATACATCGCGAATCCGACTTACACCGAAGGACGAGCCTCGAAGCTCAACATCATCGTCGCCGGTACCGAAGAGGGCATCGTGATGGTGGAAGCGGGCGCGCAACAGGCGTCTGAAGAGGAAGTCCTCGGAGCCCTGGAATACGGCCACGCATGCTGCCATAAGATCGCCGGGGTTCTGAAGCAGCTTGTTGCGGCGGCGGGCAAGCCCAAGAAGGCGTTTGCCAGCCCCGAACTCAACAAGGAACTCTACGCGGGCATTGAGAAGAAAGTGCGCGCGGAACTCACCGATGCGCTGGACACAAGGAAGTACCCCAAGCTCGAGAGCTATGCGCGGGTCGATGCGCTGCATGATCGCGTCGTCGAAGAGGCTGCCGAAGAGCAGAAAGCGGAAGCCGGCGAGATCTTCGACACCCTGAAGGAACGCATCTTCCGTGACGAGATGCTCGAAGCCCGGCGTCGTCCGGACGGGCGCGCGTTCGACGAGATCCGCGCGATCTGGGGCGAGGCGGGCGTGCTTCCACGGACCCACGGATCGGCGCTTTTCACCCGGGGCGAAACTCAGGCTCTGGTTACCGTCACTCTCGGAACGAAGGACGACGAACAGCGCGTGGAACTGCTTGAAGCGGGCGAATCCTTCAAGCGCTTCATGCTGCACTACAACTTCCCGCCGTTCAGCGTCGGCGAAGTCGGCTTCATGCGCGGACCCGGACGCCGGGAAATCGGCCACGGCGCTCTCGCTGAGCGCGCGGTCAGCGCAGTCGTTCCCGATGAAGCGAAGTTCCCCTATACGCTTCGCGTGGTCAGCGACATTCTCGAATCGAATGGTTCGAGCTCGATGGCGACGGTCTGCGGCGCGAGCCTCGCGCTGATGGATGCCGGCGTGCCGATTTCGGCGCCGGTGGGCGGCGTTGCGATGGGCCTGGTGAAGGAAGGCGACAAATACGCCATTCTGACCGATATCGCGGGCGCGGAAGATCACTACGGTGACATGGACTTCAAGGTCGCCGGCACCAAAGAGGGCATCACAGCTCTCCAGATGGACATCAAGGTTCCGAACGTCACTACGGACCTGATGAAGGAAGCTCTCGAGCAAGCGCGCCGCGGTCGGCTATTCATCCTCGGCAAGATGGAAGAGGTCATCGCGTCGACTCGCGAGGACATGTCTCCTTACGCGCCGCGGATCTACACCACGAAAATTCCGCAGGATAAGATCCGCGACGTCATTGGACCGGGCGGCAAGGTCATTCGCGGCATTATCGAGCAGACCGGCGTCAAGATCGACGTCGAGGACGATGGCACCATCCACGTCGCCTCGAACGATTCCACCGCCGCGAAGAAGGCGCTGCAGATCATCGCCGATCTCACCGCCACCGCGGAAGTCGGCAAAACGTACCTCGGCAAGGTGGTCCGTCTCGTGGATTTCGGCGCTTTCGTGGAAATCTTCCCGGGAACGGACGGATTGCTTCACATCAGCGAAATTGCGGAGAACCGGATCAAGGAGGTCCGCGACGAACTGAAGGAAGGCGATCAGATCCTGGTCAAGGTTCTGGGCATCGAAGGCAACAAAATCAAACTGAGCCGCAAAGCCGTACTGCGCGAGCAGCGCGAAAAGCTGAAGCAGGGCAAAGAGTAATAAAACGAGTAGAAGTGAAAAGGGGCAGGCGATTCGCCTGCCCCTTTTTCGTATCAGGCCCGGACGGCGTCCGCCATTTCGGGCAGCTTGCGGAAGTATTCCACCGTGTGACGAAGACCTTCTTCGAGCGTCACGACCGGCTCCCACTTCAGGATCTTCTTCGCGCGGGTAATGTCGGGCTGCCGCTGTTTCGGATCGTCCTCGGGCAAAGGCTGATTGATCAGGCCGCCCTTGCTCCCCGTCATTTCGGTAATGATCCGCGCGAACTCCGCGATCGTCATCTCGCGCGGGTTCCCCACATTGACCGGCATCGGCTCGTCCGAGAGCATCAGCCGGTAAAGCCCGTCCACGAGGTCGCTCACGTAGCAGAAACTTCGCGTCTGCGTTCCCTCGCCGAAAATCGTGATCGGAATCTCGCGTAAGGCCTGATCGAGAAATGCGGGAACCACGCGGCCATCGTTCAGCTTCATACGCGGCCCATAGGTATTGAAAATACGCGCTATCGAGGTACGCACGCCTCGCGCGCGATAGTATGCCATCGTCAGCGCTTCGGCGAACCGTTTGCTTTCGTCGTAGCACGATCGAAGACCTACGGGATTCACATTACCCCAGTACGTCTCAACCTGGGGATGCACCATCGGATCGCCGTACGTTTCGGAGGTCGATGTCAGCAGGAACTTCGCCTTGTGCTCCGCCGCAATTTCCAGCATACGGCGCGTACCGATCGATCCCACGTCCAGCGTCTCAATCGGGTGCTCCAGGTAATCTTTCGGGCTGGCGGGCGACGCCAGATGCAGGACGTAGTCGAACCGGCCTTCCACGCCGAATTCCTTCGTCACATCCTGATAGCGATAAGTAAACTTGGGGTGATTGAAAAGATGCTCGATATTGCGTTCCGAGCCAGTGAGAAGGTTGTCGAGCGCAACGACCTCAAAGCCCTCCGAAAGCAGGCGGTCGCAAAAATGCGATCCAATGAATCCGGCGGCGCCCGAAATCAGGACGCGCCGTGTTTTATTGACAGCCACAACTCGACTTTAGCATCCGCAAAAATGTCAGTGTCCTGCGTCTCTCTTATAATTCAGCCAATGCGGATTGCGTTGATTGTCTCGGTCTGTCTCCTTACAGTTTCATGTTCCCGAAACGGTTCGTCGGATGACTTTCGAAAGCTCGCGGACGAGGCGGTCAACAGAATTCTTTCATTCTCGCCGGTTGGCGCATCCGGTCAGGGACTGCACAAATACAACGGCGAGGATCTCGATCGCGAACTCGACGACCCAAGCTCCCATTCGATTCAGCGGCAGCGCAACTACTACGCGGACCTGCACAAGCGGCTTGAAGGGTTTGACAAAGATGCACTGAAACCCGAAGACCGCGCCGACTACGACATCCTCGAATATCAGATCGGTCTAGCGCTGTTCGACATCGACATTGCCCAATCCTGGCGGCACAGCCCGCAGTCGTTCGTTGAGATGGTCGGGACCGCCCTTTTCAATCCCCTGGTTCTCGAATACGCGCCGAAGGAGGAGCGCTTCCGCCATATCATCGCGCGCCTTGAGAAAGTGCCGAATTTCATCGAAATTGAGCGCCGCCAGTTGTCGGGAGTTCCCTCCATATGGGCCAGCGTCGCAAAGGCGGAGAACGACGGCAATATCGACCTGATTGATCACACGCTTCGCGACGCCGCGCCGGTGGAACTCAAATCGGCCTACGATACGGCGGCGGCGGCGGCGCTTGATGCACTGCGCCTTTTCAACCGTTTTCTCGAAACCGATCTTCCGCGCCGCGGCGGCGCCACCGCTGACTGGCGTCTCGGCGCCGATCGCTACGCGACCAAATTCCGTCTCGCGCTCGCGACGGATCGGTCGCCTGACCAGGTTCTCGCTGATGCGGAAAAGCGTGTTGGCGAAGTCCGCGCGCGCATGCTCGAGATCTCTCTACCCCTCCACGCGAAATGGTTCGCCGCGCACGGCGATCATGCCGAGCTGAAGGGCGAGGAACGCGAGAACAGAATCGTAAAGGAGATTCTGGACCATATCGCCCAGGATCATTCCAAGCCAGCCTCTTACTTCGACGACGCGCGCAAGGACCTCGATGAAGCGCGCGCATTCGTTCAGACAAAGAACCTGTTGACGCTTCCGGAGGGCAAGAACCTGAAGGTGATTCCAACGCCTGTCTTTGAGCGCGGCATTTATGGCGTGGGCGGGTTCAATCCAGCGCCAGTACTTGAGCCCCAACTTGGCGCCTTCTTCTGGATCACCCCGATTCCATCGGACTGGCCTAAAGAGCGCGTGGAATCCAAACTCCGCGAATACAACGTATACAACTTGCGCCTCCTCGTGATTCACGAAGCCATGCCCGGTCACTACGTGCAGGGCGAATTCGCAAATGACGTCCAACCGAAGACGCGGCGCGTGCTTCGTTCGATCTTCGGCAATGGCCCTTACGTGGAAGGCTGGGCTCAATATGTCACGCAGGTCATGCTCGATGAGGGGTTTCTCGACAACTCCCCCGAACTACGGCTGACGCTGCTCAAACAGGAACTCCGCGTGGACGCCAATGCCATCATGGACATCCGTCTGCAGACCAACCGCATGACGGACGAACAGGCGATGGACCTGATGGAGAATTCCACGTTTCAGGAACACGAAGAAGCCGTCGCGAAGCTGCAGCGAGCGAAGCTCTCGTCAACCCAGCTACCGACGTACTTCGTCGGATGGCGCGACTGGCTACGCGTGCGCGAGGTCGCGAAGAGCGCGGGGAATTTCAATCTTCACGATTTCCATGACCGCGCGCTCAAGGAAGGCGCGGTACCACTGCCCGTGTTGGCTCGTCTGCTTACCGGAAAATCATTGTAATCAGAACAGCAGGACCGCCATACGCCCGTCTGTGTGCAGCGCGTCCCCGGTCGCATTGGAAGCTTCCGTCGGAACCTGCGGACGGTCCACGAGTGCGAGCGACTTCACCAGGCCCGTGAACAGCAGATCGTTAACTACCTTGGCCCGCTCGGCATCGATGTTGGGATCCACCTTGTGGATGAACGTGCGGTCGCGTTCGGAGAAATCGATCCCGATATCATGCGTCGAGGAGCAGACCCACACAGGCTTCCCGTCAACCGTACCATCTCTGCGAAAGATCCGCAGGTGATGGCGTTGCGAAAAGGTATTGTTGCCCTTCTGAAGAGAGAGAGCCGGAGGGTTCCCGTCCAGCATCAGAACTGACATCGGTCCCTCCTTGTAACCGCGGTCCTCGATCAGAGCGCGCGCCGTCTCGAGCTTCGATGTCGCGTTCAGGCTTGAGGCCGTAGCCCATCCGGCCTTCTCGAACGCCGCGCGCAGCTCTGATTCGGTCGCGATGAACATCAGGTTCGTGAGATCAGATGGCTTGGGTGGCTCGGCCGCAACCGTCCGGAAAGGCTGCTGATTGACGAGTCCAGCCAGCGCCGCCTGGTCCGGGAACGGTTTCAGGTTTGCCTCGGGGCCCTGCGCCGGACCCTGCCAATCCGCTGCCGACGTAAGCTTCAGCGTGAACTCTATGCCAGCGTCGTAATCGATGTTGGCATTAGCGTCCTGAATGTTGAGCGCCTGTTTCGCGCCCTGTAGGATTCCCGCAAGGCCCGCGAAACGATCGCTACCGCCCAGTTTCGTGATTCCCTGATTGATTCGCGACGAATACGTGGATGCGCCGTCGATCCCCTCGATCACGCCTTTGTCATCGACCGTCTCACGAGCATTCTCCAAAGTTTTGACGACAGCGTTGATCTTCGTCTTGTACGCTCCCATCGAAATATCGGTGAACGACAACTGCATTTCGGCCCGGGTCGTCCCGTTGGCCGGTTTGACCTGCTTCACCGTCCCAGAGAGCAGCGCCCCCGCGGGAATCACAATTTTCCCGTCCGCAACCACGGGCGCAATCAGATCCGCATGAACGGCGGCGCCCACAGCAGTGGATTCGCTCGCGATCTTATCTTTCAGCCGCACGCTGAACTCGGTTCCCGCGGGAACTGTCGCCGCGAGCGCGGGCAAAGCAATCAGCGCGAAAATGCCTGGTCTCATTTCTTCAGTTCGGCGATAACCCCGCCGTTGGTGTCAATCTGCAACACGATCTCCTTCCGTGTGTCGAACGTCTTTCGGGGAACGTCGAATCGAATCGCCGCCATTCGATCGATGCTCCCCTTCGCCGGGAGCGTGTCCTGTGCGACCAGAGGCGGGTTGTATTTCTCGCCAAGGTCCGGATAATTCCGGAAGATATTGTCCACATCACGCGCCGCGACCATATGACCATCCACCTGCGACCCGGTGCTGTCATTAAAACTCGGCAGCAGCGATCGAACAACAATCGGCTGATCCGTGTCGTTGATGAGGTCGAAATCGAGAATCGCGAGCGTCTCGTTCTCGTCCACCTGCAGCACGCGGACTTTGCCGATCTTCCCCTCCGCCAATCGGTGCTTCGCGAAATATGCCGAAGTACGCATGAACGCCACGCCCGAGACAACTAACGCAACGCCCAGAGCGATCAGAAAGCCTTTGCGCATTCAGGAGAGCTCTCCGACCATATGCATAATGATCTTCATCGACTCATTGGCTTTCTCGATCAGCGTACCGTCAAAGATATGTGTTTCGAGCCCGATCTCGCCTCGGTAATTGTCCTTCTGCATCGCTTCGAGAATCGACTTCCAGTCCAGCTTCTCCGGACTCTCGTCAAGCAACCCCTTCGCTTTGAACTGCGCGTTCAGCATCCGGTCTTTCGGAAGCTGCGTATAGCCGTCCGGCCATGGTTTTTCACCGAGCCCCACGGCGTTCTGCGGGTCCCAGTTGTAGCCCACCGTTCGGTCTGAGATCAGACCCATTATTGCCTTTACTTCCGCGGACGTACCGATGTTCTGAGATGTTTCATTCTCGATGGCCAGCCGCACTTTTGCCTTTTCGGCTATCGGAATCAGTTCTTCTATTGTCCGAACGATCAAGGGATAAACAGTCTCGGGGTGTTCGACGCGCGAACCCGCGAAAATCCGCACTTTATCTACTTCGAAGATGTTCGCGGCCAGCAGCGCGTTGGCCAGATCTTCCTTCCGGCGTGCCCATCTCTTGTTATCCGCAGGCTTGCCGTCCCGCTCCATTCCGGGCCAGGTGAATTTCAGCAGACTCGTATTCAGAAACGAGACCTTCAGTTTATTGGACGCCAGTTCCGCGCTCCACCTCTTTAACTCCGGTTCTGTCAGCGTTGCGAATTCCTTCTTCGTTTCGGGGACATTGCGCAACTCCACCCACTGCATACCGTATTTGTGCGCAAATTCGATCGCATCGGCCTGTGTATTTCCGATTTCGTCTGTGATGGCGCTGATGCGAGCTTTGGTGATGTGCGTCCGAAACGCGCTCAGCGGCCGCGCCGCGATCAGTCCGGCGGCGGACGCGAGAATCTCTCGTCTGGTCACACTGCGATCATATCTATAACCATGGACCTCCAAGAACACGGCCTGCTGATCGACGCCACGACAGGACCGGGAATTCTCTATGCCCTCACCGGAGTCATCGCCAATCACGAAGGCGACATTGGAGTCTGTTCGATTCTCGAAAACAACTCGGAAGGCGCCCGGATCTACTTCGAGGTGAGCGCAGCGTCCTGGGACGAGATACTTACCGATCTGCGGGCCCTGTCGGTCGTGCGCCGGCTTGAGGTGGTCAACAGCATGGAGCGCATTTACGGCAAGCGGATCATTATTATCGGGGGCGGAGCGCAGGTAGGTCAGGTAGCAATGGGCGCCATCGTGGAGGCCGATCGCCATAATATCCGCGGCGAACACATCTCAGTTGACACAATTCCGCTTGTCGGAGAGCAGCCCCTTGCCGATGCTGTTCGGGCCGTCCAACGCCTGCCGCGCGCCCGCGCCCTGGTTCTCGCTGGCTCTTTGATGGGGGGAGAAATAGAAACGGCCGTGCGCGAGGTCCGCGCGGCCGGACTATTGGTGATCAGTCTGAATATGGCTGGCAGCGTCCCCGACGCTGCCGACCTTGTCGTAACCGACCCCGTTCAGGCCGGCGTCATGGCGGTGATGGCTGTAGCCAACACCGCCAAGTTCACCATCGAGCGCCTGAAACGGCGCACCTTCTAACACACCAAGCTACAGTGCGCTTTCACCGCGCTCGCCGTTCCTGATCAGGTGCGGATTCGGAGATCACGCTTGATGATGATCCTGTGGAGATCTCCACTTGGACCCACGACCTCGACCTTGACCTTCGGCCTCACGTCCACCCTATATTCCGATCGCCGGTAGACCTCCGTGTGCCCCTTCTGCCTCCCGTTCCCGTGTACCTCAGAGAGCGTAAGGCCGCTAGTTGTCGGTTACCGTTTTGTCCAGCTTGTCGATCACGACGAAATCCACGGACTCCTTGCGCGATTCAAGCTTCAGGCCGAGTTGCTCCTGCAACGCCGTCACCAGCGTCGGCGCGGACTCTCCATCAGCCGGAGGCGGCATCGGGCCAGCACCACCCCCCTCCGGCGTCATCCCCGAAGGCGGCATGGCCATCCCGCCCCTGCCTCGCATCATCTCAGGTTCGAAGTAGAGCGTGATGTCGTACTTGCCGGTCAGTTCGGTCTTATCGACCACCGGACGACCCAACTGATTGGCGAGCATCTCCGTGAATCGGGCGATCGTCGTGTTGTTGGAGACCATCTTCGCCTTGCCCGGCATCATCATCATCATGTTGCCGCCGCGGCCGGGCGGTGGCGCGGGGAAACCGTACTTGTCTTTCGGGCCATCGGTCATCTTGCCGGATGGCGGCGGAGGAGGCGCATTCGGATTCTGAGGATCTTCCGGCGTTTCCGCGGCCTTGGTGAGCTTGGGACCGCCCTTGGCCACCACAAGGGCGTACGCCGGCAGCTCTTTGTTGTCCATGTGGAACGCCATCCCAAACCGCTCCTTTAGCAGGTTCCGCAGCATTGCGCGAAACTCCTCTTTGCTGGCGCCCTGCGGTACCTTCGCCGTGATATCGAAACGCTCGGAATCAATCCAGCTCGGCCCTGAAATCTGATAGTCCCGAACGTTGAACGCTTGGGTAAGAACATTCATCACCGTGACATTTTCGTAGTTGATGCGTCCCGGATCCGGCGTTCCCGGCCCTCCGCCCATTATGACCCGAATTCGGTTATCGCCAGACGGCGCATGGGGCTTTACCGAAGCCACTTCAAAGGATTGGCCAAACACGGTGGAACACGCCAGCCCGATAAAGCACAGACTAACCGTTACGAATCGCATGACTATTTCGACGCGCATATTACTGGAATGTGCCGTTCGCGCACTCATTTGGCGGGAGTCGCCAGCGGCTTGCCCTTTTCGACGAGGTACACGCCGACCAGCCGCAGTGTGGACGATCCGGTATTGTGCGCGTCATGAATCGCGCCCGCCGGGATGATGAATGATTCGCCGGCCTTCACATGCTGTGGCGCGCGTCCTTCGATCAGCACATCCATTTCTCCGTCCATGACGTAGCTGATCTCTTCGCCGGTGTGGGTGTGACGTCCCGCAAAGGTTCCCGGCGCAAGCTCGACGCGCGCCACGACCGCCTCGCGGCCCGGAATAGACAAGTCCTGGCGCTGGACGATCGTGCGCTGAATCCCGGGGTTCTGCGCAACGGCCGTCAGCGCCAAGGCTGACAGAAGAATAACGATTTTGTTCATTCGTGACCGCCTTTCGGGCGCATGGCCCGAAAGGGATCACGCGCGCTTCACGACTACTTTAACGGACCGAGCAACGCCACAATGCCCAGTACTACCGTATTCTCGGATTTGCCCAGCGGTTTGCCCGTGCCGTGATCGAAGAACGTATGATCCGAAGAGTCGTGCCGGTATTCGAGGCGGCTCACAAGGTGGTCGTTCAGCTTGAATTCGCCAGTCACCGTGCCTTCCTTCAGGACCTGCGCCACGCCCGTGGAAAATCCCTGCGGGTCGTTGAAGAATTCTGCCCTGCCTGCGACGGCGAAGAGCTTCGTCAATTGATACCGCGCGGCGCCGGCGAGGCCATACCACTGCGCGTACCCGCCACCGATCTGATTGTCACGCGCCCAATCGGCGTTGATATAGACGTTGAGCTTGCTGTTTGGCGTTAGCAGCAGAGTCGTGTCGATCAGGTTGCGCTTGCCTTCCGACGTACCCTGGTGATTCGGTCCCACGAGATAGTTGAGGCTGTAGGTGTATTTAGGCTTCGTGTACGCCATCGTGAACGCGGCGTTGGTGAGGTTGTTGTTGCCCCAAATCGTATTCCACGCGTTTTCCAACTGAAAGCCAACCGTCAGTTCTTTAGTGACCGGAATGGTCGACCGGAAGCCGAAGTGGTAGTAAGGGATCGCCCACGAAAACAGAAGCGAACGGGAATAGTTCCAGTTGGAGCTGCTCTCGATGACTTCCGCGCCGGCCGAAGTAACAAACTGACCGAAATCGACCTCCAGGCCGTGCGAGTTGTTCGGCTTAAAGATCAGATACATCTGCTCTTCGTAACGGAGCCCCTTATGCTCGATGGCTGCCGGGTCACTTGCGTGAATCAACCGCATGGTTTCGCCGGTTCCCACGTCAAGATGGATGCCGAGCACCTTATCGGACTTATCGACAGTGAACTTGATCAGGCTCAGGCGTGGAGCGCCATCGTGCAGATCGAAGTTCTGAAGCTGGTTGTAGTCCATCGAAGGATGGTTATCGTTACCGCTCACGTAACCATCGGCCAGACCGCTGAATACCCAGCCGTTGTACTTCGGAGGCGGAGCAGGAGGCGTAGCATCGGCCGGCTTCGCGGCATCCGCAGGCGCGGGTGTCTGGGCAGGAGCGGGCGTCTGAGCCGCCTGCTCCGTCGTATTGTCTGGCGGGGGAATGGTTACGTCATCCGAAGCCCACAAGGACACTACCAGCGCGAGAATACAAAGGGGTATTCGCATAGAAATCTCTCCTTTAGAAACTGAGGGGGTTGAACACTGACTGGGTGTCCCGACTAACCAATGGAAAACTCAGTTTACGGTTGTGTGAGAACGGGCGGAAATAGATTTTTTCGATAGGTCTGATAGTGGTGAATCTTCAGGATTCCCTAACGACGAGGATGGGGATATTGAGGCTGTGGCGGACCGGATTGATGGTGTTGCCGAAGATCAGATCTTTGATTCCGCCGTGGCCGTGCGCGCCCATCACAAGCAGGTCCGGCTCAATCTCGCGGGCATAACGGACAATCTCCCGCCGGGGATTCGATCCGTGGCGGATCGCCATTTCAACGTCAATATTCATCTCGCCCAAGTGCGCTACCAGACCGTCCAAATATCGCTGGCCGGCCTCAACTTCGGCGGTAGAAGCTTCAGGGCCGTAAATCTGGCTGGTGACGCCCTCTTCCACGTGCAGCAAATAAATACGTCCGTGATTGCGGCTCGCGAGACCTGCCGCGTGGCTCAATGCCAGCCGGTCGAGGCTGGAATGATCCAGCGGCACGAGAATCCGTCGATACTGCTGAACCGCAATGACGTCGGACGAAGCGCGCTCGAGTCCCAGCCCTGCGACCGGCGCCAGGGTCTTTCGGTAAGGATGCAGCGCGATCCAGGCCAGAAGACCGAGCAGACTCGCGCCTATGGCGAGGCACGCCGCCCATACCAAGGGTCCCCATGTCCCGGCGTCACGCGCCCATTCGCTCATCGTGTCGGCGGCCAGCCACACGTTCAGCCCCACCACTACGACCGCCGTCGCCCAGCCGCCCAGCCGCATCGACCAGCCGCTGCGGAACGGCCCCATACGCTGCGTGTCGTTCGTGAAATGCAGCAGCGGAACGATCGCGAAAGGCAACTGGAGATTAAGCACAACCTGGCTGAGGATGAGCAACTGCAGGGTTCCGCGATTGCCATTGAGCCAGATCGCCAGGGCCGCCGGAACAATGGCCAGGAGCCTTGTCACAAGTCGCCGCAGCCAAGGCTGCACGCGGATATTGAGGAAGCCCTCCATCACGATCTGCCCGGCCATCGTTCCGGTCAGGGTCGAGGATTGACCAGAGCAAAACAACGCGATCCCGAAGAGCTTGCTCGCAACGACGGTCGTGAGCAGCGGCGCGAGCAAGAGATAAGCCTGCGAAATCTCGGTGACATCCTGATGACGCGTGAAGAAAACCGCGCCCGCGAGAATGAGGATCGCGGCATTCACGAACATCGCCCCGTTCAGGGCTACTACGCTGTCGATCAGGTTGTAGCGACACGCTACCCGTTTCTCCTCTTCGCTTTGACCGATTCGTCGCGTCTGCACAAGCGCCGAATGCAGGTACAGATTGTGCGGCATCACCGTGGCCCCGAGCATCGCCACCGCGACATAGAGGCTGCGGCTGTTCAGGCTGGGAATCAGTCCCGCCGCGACTTCGCCCAGATTGGGCTTCGCCATGAAGATTTCGGCTGCGAAACAGCAGGCGATCACCCCGATTAACCCGAGAATAAAGGCTTCCAGATATCGAATGCCGAGCTTCTGTAAGCCCAGCACAAGAAGCGTGTCGAGGGAAGTGATGGCTACGGCGATCAGCAGCGGGATATGAAACAGCAGATTCAGCGCGATAGCCGCGCCGAGCACCTCGGCGAGATCGCACGCGACAATGGCGATTTCGCAAAGAATCCAGAGCGCCGAATTGACTGCCCGCGGATAAGTCTCGCGGCACGCTTGCGCCAGATCTCGTCCGGTAACGATCCCCAGTCGCGCCGCCAGAGTCTGCAGCAGCACCGCCATGGCGTTCGACATGACGAGCACCCAGAGCAGGGCATAGCCGAATTCCGCGCCTCCCTGAAGATCGGTCGCCCAGTTCCCCGGGTCCATGTAGCCGACGCTGACGAGATAAGCAGGCCCGCCGAATGCGAGCATGCGCCGCCAGAACGAGACGTGATCGATCGCGACGGTGCGGTGGACGTCAGAGAGCGACCGCGGCTGAGCTGTGGAACCCACGCTGTTTCGAGGGTAACAGCCAGCCGCGCGTCTTTACCAGATCATGCCGATTTCGGCCGTGATTCCCCGGGGGCTTACGAAGTGAGTGCCGCTGAACGTCGAAAGGAAGTTGTAAAGCGCGACCTCGTTGGTGAGGTTGACGGCTGTGATCTGTGCGCGGTAGCGAATTCGGTCGGTGTGGAAGATGTTGTCATGACCGATTGCGGCATCAAACAGGTTGCGAGGCGCAATGCGGGGCGGATTGAGATCGGCGTTGTACGTTCCGGGCGCGGGAATCACAACGCGGGTTGCCGTGGCGTTGCCGCCCGGGCAAGACGTAATCGGGAACCCGACAGCCGCATACGTGGAGCCGCAGTGGAAGCCGATGGCAGCTTGCTCATCGCCGCTGAGGGCGTACACGGACTGGAGATCCGGCACCGCTCCCGCAACTGCGCCGGAGTCGTAGCGCCAACTGAACGAAACCCAGAGTCCGTTCTTCTTCGGCTGATATCGAATATTGGCCGTGGTTTCGAGCGCCTGATCGTGATCGATGCGGAATACTGAGGTATCGAGCGGCGAATTGAATAACAGGCCGCCGATCTCGGGTCCGAAGAACCGCGCGCGCGTGTGTCCCAGAATGAAGTACGCCGTAAACCCGTGCGTGTCGGTCATCGTTACGCGCGCTGAAACGCCGTCGATCTTGCTCTTGCGCCACTCGATGGGAAACGCGATCGGTGTGTTGAACAGCGTGTCAAAATCGAACGCGTTGTGGGTGTACTTCCAGAAGTAACCTGTGTCCACGACGACGCGCTTGCCGATACCCTGTTGAACCCCGACGTTGTACTGATCACGCGTGCCAGGGTGGAGTGGTTGGGCGCCGAAAGCGCCGATTGTGTTGGCCGCCAAACCACCTTCGCCTGTGACGCTGGAAAGCAATAGATTCTCGTTATAAGGCGTCTCGAAGAACTTGGAATAGGACAGGCGCAGCACTGTGTTGGTCGGCTTGAACAGATATGAGAGCCCAATGCGTGGCTGAAGCGAACTCGCCGCCACCAGCCCGCGGTACCAGTCGGCGCGCAATCCGACTTGGGCTGTCAGACCGTGGAACGTGATGCTGTCCTGAATGTAAAACGAATACTCTTTGATATCGGCGTGATCGTTGAACTGAAACGGCACGCCACCGTTTGTGAGGTCGTAAGGGGCCAGGCCGGGGGCATTGTTATCCACCACGTAGTTCGGATCGGTGATCCCGAGCGAGAAGCGCTCCGTCAGGAACGTGTGCTGAACCTGCGCGCCGATCTTCACGCTGTTGTTGTGGTTGACCCACGAGTAATCGGACTTGATGCCTACGTTCGTGAGACGCCTTCCCTGAGCCAAAGTCGCCGGTTGATCTGCGAACGGATCGCGGCTTGGCGTGTACACAACCTGATCCTGCCGGAAATAGGGGTTCACCGTAACGGTGGAGTTGGCGTTAATCAGATGCACCCAGCCGGGCGCGATGTTGTAGCTGAGAATGCGCTGGCGTTGATCCTGTCCGGCTGCGCTCTGGTCATATGTGTTCGGCGTCTGGAACCAGGCGCGAGAGAAGAACAAATTCAGATGCAGCGTATCGGCGTCGGTGGGCTGGTAATCCAAACGCTGGAACACGGTCTGATTGTTCCCGGCATCGTGGATCGCGGAAAACTCCGGCGGATCAAGGTATCGTCCGGATCGAACAGTGTTGGCGGCGATAAAGTATCCAAACTTCTTAGAGCCGAAGCCTTCCGTGAAGTTTTCGCCGGCGGTACCAAAGGATCCGTAGTAAAGCGCCAAACTGCCGAATTGCCGGCTCACGCCGAGGCCGCTCTTTGTGACGGCGTTGACGACAAGGCTGGTTTTATCGCCGTATTCGGCGGGGGGGGCGCCGGCGATAACTTCCACGGAGGCGATAGCATTCTCAGGCATGGAGGTCGAGAACTGTTTGCTCTGCTGGTCCGTGACCGGCTGGTTGTCGAATACGAACTGTGTCTGGGCGTGATCGCCTTGTGGATGAATAAAACCGTTCGAATCCTCCACAATTCCGGGCGCGGAGTGCGCCACGATGGTGTTCAGGCCGGATCCTATGGAATTGTTCGGCAACTTCTCGAACTGGCCCTGGTCCACTACGGTGTGTGGCGTGGGAATGCTTTCCACAAGGTCGGCGTCTTCGGCCACGTTGATGCTCGTCGCTTCTTCCGCCAGCGAAAGCTTGATCGTTACATTGGACGGCACGCTTGCCCGTACGATGATGTCCTGCTTCGTAGGCTGAAATCCCTGAGCCGTCACGCCGACGTGATAGCTGTCCGGCGTCAGATTCAGGAAGCGGAAGGACCCGCTTGCATCCGTCACGGCGGACTTATCGAACCCGGTCACTTTGTTCTGCAACTGAACCGTCGCGTTCGCGATGACCGCGCCGCTCGGATCTGTCACTGTTCCCGTAACGCTGCTGACCGAGCCCTGTGGCCCGGCATATGCGGCCCAAACGCCGCTGAGAGCTATCGCTCCCAAAAGAACCCTGATCACTTTAACCTGTCTCTCCCTGAAATGGCTGCGTAACACGGCCCCAAGGCCGCCACGAAGGACGCGAATTAAACGAGGGAGGGTGGGCCCCGGTCAACAGCAAGCCGGAGCGCGGGCAGAACATAGCCCGCTGCATTTTCCGAAACGACGAAAAGTTCACGGTCGACCGGAACGTGAAGCACAACAGCCGCCACGGCCGCGGAAGCGTAGGAGACTACGTGCGCCGTATAGCAGATATCGCATTGGCCGGGCGACTTCGAATGGAAATGGCGCGAAGAAGAATAAGCCGCCGATACGCCCAGCAGCGCCAGAATCGCAAGAATTGCAATGATGCGGCGTCGGGTCGTCACTGCTTCTTGGTCGCCGGGTCTTCCACGTCGTCGAACGTGATCGACGTGTCTGCGGAGTACTTCTGATAACGCCGGTACTCAATCTCGTTCCGGCTGCCGATGCGGCCAGTCCGCATCGTCACATCGGAGGTCAGGGGCAATAGGAAACGGTGGCCGCTGATATCGACGTAATCGTAATTCAGGACTTCTTTCACGTCCTGCATCGGGAAATCGTGAGGCGGTTCCGGTTCGACGGTAAGGCGCCGGATCACGCTCTCATCGGTGGGAACAAAAATCTCCCCGTGGAACGCGGGCGTCGCTGTCTGATGATCGGCCTCGAGGGTCTCTTTCGAGTGTGCCCGGTCGACCTGATAGCGAAACACGTGGTAGCGCTTACCTTTGAGATTTCCCCAGCGTTCCCATGTGAAGTAGGTCTCGGTCTGAGGATCGAAAATCGCTTCCAGGATCGTCGCCCAGTCCCCGCGGGACAGCGCGCCGCCGACGGATTTCCAAGTCTCCCCAAACATCGCATTTTCGTTCCGGCTGAGCAGCTCGTATTTTTCGCGGTGGTCGACAAAACTCAGCTTTTCCGCGATCCGGTCATTGGGCGTCCAGGAGGGTGGGTTGCCGGGCACATAGTGCGTGTCAATGGACCGCCGCGTCACCTGCAGACAGAGAAAATCCGGCAGCGACTGAACATAATTGCGGGCGTACTCCTGCAATTCTGCGAGCACCCGGTCCTGCTCGGCTTTCGAAGGCGGAGGGCCGCCATCCGAGGGTCTGGGAGGAGGCGGCGGAGGAGGCGCCTCGGGCAGTTTTGCTGAAGCGTCGCCAAGTTTCTTCAACGCCTCGATCGTTTTCTGCCCGGCGCCGTCAGACAAAAGACCTTCGATCGTCTGATCGTCGAGTTTCTGGCTCAAGCGGACTTTGGCCAAATAATCCGCGACGTCCTTATCGGGCAGCTTCTCTTTGATCGAAGACTTAACAAATTCAACGACTTTGCTGACCGGCATCGTCCCCTGTGCGAAAGACACGACGGCCAAGGCACACGACAGCGCCGCGTTTCGCAGGAACGAAAACCGCATATCTTATTGTCGCATCTGGGGCGGAAAAGGTTTCGTATCCTAGGATCGTGGCCACCGGCACGACCCTCGTCTCGGTTGAAGAGTACCTGGCATCGACTCACAAACCGGCTTACGAATATCTCGAAGGGATTTTGAGGGAGAAGCCGATGCCGACATCCGGGCATTCTCGCATGGAGAAGCGCCTTTCGCTGTTGATCGATGATCGGAATTGTGGATACGAGGCTTTTCCCGAACTTACGGTCCGGATCAGTAGGTCGCGGTTTCTGGTACCGGACATTGCCGTTCAGCGGACCGACGACTTGCAGGAACCGTATCCCACGCGCCCTGTCCACCTCTGCATCGAAATCCTGTCTCCCGAAGACCGCCTCGCCGATGTTGTCGTGAAATGCGACGACTACCACCGCTGGGGAACGCCTTACTGCTGGATTATCGATCCGGAAGAGAAAACCTGCTGGGAGTATCACTCCGGCGGAAGGCCCCACCCCGTTGCCGAGGGAGGCCAGATTTCCGCTGGAGAGATTTCGCTCGAATTAGACGACGTTTTCGCCAGCCTTTAATTAACTACAGCCGCTCGTACCGCCGCAATTCTCACACTTGTAGCAACTGCCGTTACGCGTCATCATCCCGCCGCATTCGGCGCAAAGCGGCGCGTCGCTGGCCACTGCGGGGAAGGGAAGCGACTCCTGCGGGTTCGGCTCGGTCGGTTTGAGCGTCGTAGTCGCTCCCGCTTCGTTCGTTACATACTCGGCTCCCAGAAACTTCGTCGCCAGCCACCGGAAGATGTAATCGGGAATCGACTTCGCATACGGGATAGCCTGATTACCAGTCCATCCACTCGGCTCGAACCGCACGTGCCCGAACTTATCCACAAGGAACTTGAGGGGCACGCCATACTGCAGGCAATAGCTGACCGACGTGGCGAAGCTGTCCATCAGCCCCGAAATCGTGGAGCCTTCCTTCGCCATCGTGATGAAGATCTCGCCCGGCGTTCCATCCTCGAACATGCCGACGGTGATGTAGCCCTCATGTCCGCCGATGGAGAACTTATGCGTGATCGACTGCCGTTCATCCGGCAGCTTGCGCCGCACAGGCCGGAACACTACCTTTTCGGCTACAACGGGCGCCGCTTCTTTCGCCACCGCGACTGCCGTCGTCTTCTTCGATCCCGCGCCGGTGCTGAGCGGTTGCACCTTCTTCGACCCGTCACGATAAATCGCAACAGCCTTCAGACCGAGCCGCCAGCTTTCGATATACGCGTCCATCACATCCTCGACCGAGCACTCCTCGGGCATGTTGATGGTCTTGGAAATCGCGCCGGAGACGAACGGCTGCACCGCCGCCATCATCTTCAGATGGCCCATGTAATGGATCGAGCGAACGCCGTTCATCGGACGGAAACTGCAGTCGAAAACCGCCAGATGCTCGTTCTTGAGACCGGGCGCGCCTTCGATGGTGCCGGTGGAATCGATGTGGCTGACGATCGCCTCGACCTGCTCAGCAGAATAGCCGAGTTTGATAAGAGCCTGCGGAACGGTATTGTTAACGATCTTGATCACGCCGCCGCCCACCAGCTTCTTGTGCTTCACAAGCGCCAGATCTGGTTCGATGCCCGTCGTGTCGCAGTCCATCATGAATCCGATCGTGCCCGTTGGCGCAATCACGGTCATTTGCGCATTCCGGTAGCCGCTGCGTTTACCGGTTTGATAGGCCTCTTCCCAGCACCTCTTCGACGCCTGATACATCTCGCTCGGCACATTACGGTGATTGATGCCATGGACCGAATCCCGATGCATCGCGATGACTTCCAGGAACGGCTCCGCGTTCTTCTCATAACCGGGGAACGGACCGACGGCTTCCGCGATACGAGCGCTCGTCAGATACGCTTGTCCGCACATAATCGCGCTGATCGCGCCCGCGGTATCGCGTCCCCGATCGCTGTCGTACGGAACGCCC
This sequence comes from Bryobacteraceae bacterium, assembly GCA_035262625.1. Lineage (GTDB taxonomy): Bacteria > Acidobacteriota > Terriglobia > Bryobacterales > Bryobacteraceae > BOG-234. The sequence goes on along the minus strand of DATFSM010000094.1, from coordinate 103,826 downwards.
ATCGACATCAGCAACGCCCCGAGATTCGCGAATCCCAGGCCCAGAGGGCGGTAATCGTGCGAATTCTGCGCGATCTTTTCAGTGGGGTAAGCAGCGTTATCGACCAGAATTTCCTGCGCCACGATCAGCGTATCGACCGCGTGGCGGAATGCCGGCACGTCGAACTGCCCGTTCGGCCCCACGAACTTCATCAGGTTCAGCGACGAAAGATTGCAGGCCGAATCATCGAGGAACATGTACTCCGAGCACGGGTTCGATGCATTAATCCGCGCCGTGTTCTTGCAGGGATGCCACCGATTAATCGTGGTATCGAACTGCATGCCGGGGTCGCCGCACTGCCATGTGGCGTCGGCAATCTGATGCATCAAGTCGCGTGCCCGGATGCGATCCTTCGGCTTACCGTCACTGACGGATTTGGTCCACCAGTCGCGGTCTTCGACCACAGCTTCCATGAACTCATCCGTCGCCCGGACTGAGTTGTTCGCGTTCTGGAAGAAGATCGAACTGTACGCTTCGCCGTCGAGCGACGAATCATAGCCCGCTTCGATCAGCGTGTGTGCCTTCTTTTCTTCCTTCGCTTTGCACCAGACGAAACGCTGAACGTCGGGGTGTTCGGCATTCAGGATGACCATCTTCGCTGCGCGCCGCGTCTTGCCGCCGGACTTGATCACGCCCGCAAAAGCATCGAAGCCCTTCATGAACGAAAGAGGTCCGGAAGCGCGTCCGCCGCCGGAAAGGATCGCGTCTTCCTCACGGAGCGCCGAAAGGTTCGAACCCGTTCCGCTGCCCCATTTGAAGAGCATTCCCTCCGTCTTCGCCAGGTCGAGAATCGATTCGAGCGAATCCTTCACCGAAACAATGAAGCACGCCGAGCACTGTGGCCGGGCTTCATTCGTCATCCTTTTAATGCCGTCTTGCGCTGCTTCATAGAACCAGCCGTAGCCGCGGGATTCCTTCACCCCGACGTTGAACCAGACCGGCGAGTTGAACGCCGCCTTCTGGTGCAGCATCAGGTGTGCGAGCTCATTCCGGAAATTGTCGCCGCTCTCCGGCCCATCGAAGTAGCCGTCTTTAATACCCCAGTCCGCAATCGTATCGACAACCCGATGAACCAGTTCCGCGACGCTGCGCTCCCGCTCGGGCGAGCCCAGCTTGCCATGGAAGTACTTGCTGGCCACGATGTTCGTGGCCGTCTGAGACCAGTCGGCCGGAACCTCGATATCCCGCTGCTCGAATATCACCGAGCCTTTGTCGTTACCGATGGTGGCAGTACGGGTCTCCCACTGAATCTCGTCGTAGGGCGTCTGGCCGGCCTCAAGCCGCGCCGAGAAATACCTTGGGAACTCGACCCCGGTGCGGGTCGACCTGGTGGGGGTAGGCACTGCCTTCTCTTCTATATTCGCACGTAAAACTGCTGACATTCGCTGGACTCCTGCGCTGGGTTGCGTGCTGGCACGCATTTGCAATGGTGAAATAGTTTCGAAATGGAGTCAACCAAAATCTTCGTCTGGAGCCCAAGATAGTGTGGCATCATGCACCATGCATCTATTTGTTGTGGTTCGATCGCTAACGGCTTTGTTTTCAATGCAACAGAAAAGCCCCGAGCCGACAGCGCGGCGCGGGGCTTCCGGTTCGTTTTGTAGCCGTGCTTAGAAGTAGAACTTGGCTCCGAGCTGAACAATCCGAGGATCCCGGTAACCCGTGATTTGCCCGAACAGCGAACTCGTATTATTGGTCGACCCGAAGGTGCTCGGGTTGGTGTGGTTGAAGACGTTCGAGGCCTCGCCGCGAAGCTGGAACCGATACCGTCCCTCGTTCCCGAGCCAGTCAGCGCTTCTCGGCGAAATAGTAGAAATTCTCTCCTTCGTCGCGGTCATTTCCGGAGAGGATTAGGCCATGCGCGGCCAATTGGCGCTCGTAAGCGTGGTAACCCAATGAAACCGAAAGAAGACCCGTCATTCCATCGGTCCATGAGCAGACTTCCGAGGGACAGGTGAAGAGAAAATGCCCGCCAGTATTCAAAGCGTGGGCGACCCTGCCGATGACAATGATCTGCGTCTCGGCCGGCAGCAGAAACATCAGCCCCCAGGCGACCACCGCATCGAAAGCTCGATCGAAAAAGGACGAATCTTCCGCCGGGCTGCACTCGACGGGAACACTCGGAAAACGCTCGCGAAATCTCTTAATGAGCGTCGCCGATGCGTCCAAGCCGTGTAACTCGAATCCTTCTTCGATCAGACATTGTGAGATCGGAACGCCGGATCCACATCCGATATCGAGTATCGAAGCGCCGGGTGCCAGACGCTTCGACCACGCGCGCACAACCGACGGCCCGATCGAGCTCCTCCGCGCCCGAATGAAATCGTCCGCGATGGCCTCGTAACCGTTCGACCGGTCCGACACGGTGATGTCGTTAATCCCAAACGCTGTGAGCCACTTCCACGATGCGCGAAAGCTTCGCCCATTGCTCGTCGTGGGAAAGGACGTTACCCTCCTCGGTACTCGCGAAGCCGCATTGCGGGCTGAGGCAAAGCTGATTGAGGTCCAGGAACCTCGAAGCTTCCTCGAGGCGGCGCTTCAGATAATCGGCCGATTCGAGCGTTCCTGTTTTGGAAGTCACAAGTCCGAGAGCTACGGTCTTGTTTTTCGGCACGAAACGCAGAGGTTCGAAGCTACCCGCGCGCTCCGTATCGTACTCCATGAAATATCCGTGGACGCCAATCTCGTTGAACAGAACATCAGCGACGGGTTCATATCCGCCCTGAGAAATCCAGAGCGAGCGATAATTGCCGCGGCAGGTATGCATCGTAATCCGCATGTCGGCCGGAATATCGGAGATCGCGGCATTGATCAGCCGTGCGTAGACATGCGGCAGTTCGTCCGGATTGTCGCCGCGATCCCTGATGATCTGCCTCTGCTCCGGATCGCACAGATAGGAAAGATTCGTTTCGTCGAGTTGCAGATAACGGCAGCCCGCATCGGCGAACGCGCGGACGGCATGGCGATATGCATTACCGAGATCGCTGTAGAACTCTTCCATTGTCGGATAGATGGATTCAGGCACCGCCTTCCGCCCACCGCGGAAATGCAGAACGCTCGGCGAAGGAATCGTCATCTTCGGCGATGCCTTCGCGTGCTCTTTTAGGAACCGGAAGTGACCGAGCATCGGATGCGAAGTGAACCGGATCTTCCCGGTGACTCGCATCCCAATCGGCTTGGTCTCCCCGCCCTTGAACTGAATGCCGCGCTCCGGCGTGTAACGCTCGATCCCGTCGAGAGCGGCGAGAAAATCGACGTGCCAGAACTCCCGTCGGAACTCCCCATCGGTGACGCCGCGCAGACCGACTGATTCCTGCTTCGCGACGACATCCTTTATGCACGCGTCTTCAATCGCGCGTAACCCGGCGGCATCGAGTTCCCCTTGCTGATAGCGTGCACGGGCGGTGCGTAATTCCTGCGGACGCAGAAGGCTTCCTACATGATCGGCGCGAAACGGAGCGGTATCTCGGAGCATCGGGATATCAGTTTACAACCCGATCCTGCAAATGGCGACGCGCGTGCTCATTAGTTCCAACGGAGGCAAGTGTGAGGAGATTGAACCGGTTAGCGGCGCCCGTGCGATGGACGGCCATCGCGGCATTATGCATCGGCATCACCGCATGCAGCCGAAACCAAACAACATCTACGACGGCTGATCCAGCGAACGGAAATCTCGCGCCAGCCGATCAGGCGGCTCAAACCCCGCAGGATCAAAGCGCATATAACGGGCCGGCGCCAAACTCGCAGGCAGCGGCCTATTCACAGCGACAGAATCCGGCGCCACCTCCACCAAACTACAGTTCCCGCTACGCGGGGCAAGACCAGACGTACAACTCGAATCCGGATTATTATTCCGACTATTCCGACGCCGGCTACTATTATGATTCCGGTCAACCGGTCGTCGAGGCCTATCAGCCACCACCACCACTGCCCGAATACAGCCAGCCTCCATGCCCGGGTGAGAACTACATCTGGACGCCTGGTTATTGGAATTACGCGTCGGCAGGTTATTACTGGGTACCCGGCGTTTGGGTGCTCGCTCCCTACACAGGCGCGTTATGGACACCGCCTTATTGGGCTTTCGTCTCAGGCCGCTATCTGTGGCGCCGAGGCTATTGGGCGTCGCACATCGGGTTCTATGGCGGAATTAACTATGGTTACGGCTACACGGGCCGCGGATTTTACGGAGGCTATTGGCGAGACGGTGATTTCGCCTACAACCGCGATGTCACGAACGTGAATACCGCGGTGATCCGCAATGTCTATAATTACCGGACCACAAACGTCACCACGAATCGCGTGAGCTATAACGGCGGCCCCGGCGGCGTGACGGTGAGGCCAATGCCTCAGGAAATGGCCGTGCTGCGTGAGCAGCGGCTCGCGCCAGTGCAGGCGCAGGTTCAGCACGCGCGGCAATTCCAAACAAATCGGGCCCAGTTCGCAAGTGTAAACAGTGGGCGGCCTCCGCAAGTCGTCGCGGCGCAGCCTTTGCAGACCCAGTATCATGCCCCCGCTCCGCGCCCCAACGAGGTGCCCGGGCACCCGGCAATATTGCCCCCGCGTCCTGTGCCGCCTCCGGCGCGCGTGGAATCGCGAGGGCAGGGAGTCCCCCCGCAGCCTCAGCCGCCTCAAAATGCGCAACAGCAGCGGGCGCAGGCGAATCAGCAGCGGCCCTTCCAGCCGGCGCCCCAGCAGCCGCCTCCAGAGAACAGGGCGCAAGCCCGCCAGACAGCGCCCGTCCCGCAGCCTCCTGCCCAAGCTCCGGCTCGCCCGCAACAACGCCAGGCGCAGAATGAACCAAATCCATTCCAGCCGGTAGCGCCGGGGCGCGGTGAAAACAGAGCGCAGGCCCGCGCCGTTCCTCCACAGCAGCCTCAGCCGCGCCCGGAGCCACAGCAAGCCCAGCGCCAGCAACCGCAGAATCGTCCGATGCCGCCGATGCAGGCCCAGCAGAGACCTGCTCCCGAACAACACAACCCGATAGCGAAGCCTTCACCAATGCCGGCGCCCGCGCCCCAGGCGAGGCCATCGCCAGTCCCCGTGCAGCGGCAACAGATGCCCCAGCCGCAGCCTCCGCATGCGGCTCCTGCGCCGCAGCAGCGACCATCGCCAATCCCTGCGCAGCGGCAGCAGATGCCCCAGCAGCAGGCTCCGCATCCGGCTCCTGCGCCGCAGCAGCGACCTGAGATGAGGCCGCAGCCGCGTCCTCAAATGCCCGCGCCGCAGCCACAGCCTCGGCCAGAAATGAGACCACAGGCCGCTCCGGCTCCGCATCCGGAAGTCAGACAGGAATCGCGACCCGCGCCGGTGGCGCATCCCGCCGCTCCGCCGCCCGCGCCTCATCAGCAGCCGCCGCAGTCGGGTCGCGGGGCCGACAACAAGGATCATCACTAACCGGGCTAATCGACCAACCCGTTTCGAACCGCGAAGCGCACCAATTCGTTCACGTTGTGAACGTTGAGCTTCTCCATGATGCGCCCGCGGTGCGCGTCCACGGTAAACGCGCTGATATTCAACAAAACCGCAATTTCTTTGTTGGTCTTGCCCTCGGCGATAAGCTGGAGCACTTCACGCTCGCGGCTGGTTAGCTGATCCAGCGGGGTGCTGCCCCCGAGCTTCCAGGTCGATGAAAGCGCTGGTTGCAGTGCGGGACTGATATACTCGCCGCCACGTGAAACGGCGCGCACGGCTTCCAGCAGGTCATGTTCTCCGGAATCCTTGAGCAGATACCCTCGGGCCCCGGCCTTCAGCATCTCGCGTACGTAGATCGCGTCTTTGTGCATGCTGAGCGCAAGGATCCGGGCCTTCGGCAGCGCGGTCGCGAGCCGCCGCGTCGCCTCCATTCCGTTCAGTTCAGGCATCGCGACATCCATCACGATGACGTCCGGCGCGGTTTCCTGCGCGAGCGATAACACCTCCCGGCCGTTGCCCGCCTCGCCGACGATCTGCATATCCGGCTGCTGGGCAAGTATGGCCCGAAAGCCCTGGCGCACAACGGCGTGATCGTCAGCCAGCAATATGCGTATGCGATTCATATTCCTCCCTGGCGCCTTCCGCATAAGGAACCCGCGCCTCGATGCTCACGCCCTTGCCTTCTGGCGCCGTGACTTCGAATACCCCGCCTACCGCCCTTGCGCGGGCGCGCATGCCCGTCATTCCGAGACTCTGCGGCGCGGTCTGGCCGGCCGGAATCCGCGCCAGCCCTCGGCCATTGTCGGCCACCGTGAGGCGGAGTTCATCGTCGGCTGAGTGCAGTTTCACGCTGACTTTCGTTGCGCCCGAGTGCCGCGCCACATTCGTCAGCGCTTCCTGCGCGATGCGGAAAAGGTGCGTCTCCACTTCGTCCGCGAGCCGCTTATGAACGTTCGATTTGTAATCCACCTCAATGCCCGTCCGTTGCATAAAGCCTTCGCACAGCCAGTTCAGTCCGGCGTCGATTCCGAAATCGTCCAGAATCATCGGCCGCAGGAGCTGCGAAAGCTGACGGACATTCCGGATCGCCTCGTCCAACAGACGCGTGCTGTCGGCCAGGCGGCCCTCATTCTCCGGACGGCGGGGCACCGCCGCAATGTTCGATTTGAGCGCCGCAAGCGTCTGACCGAGTTCGTCGTGAATTTCATGCGAGAACCGTCGCGCGATAGTCTCCTGATCTTCGACCATCTGCCATGACACGCGGGCAAGCTCCTTCTCTTGCCACGTCATGTTTTTCAGTAGCTGGCCAGTCTTGCCGGCGGTGAGAATGCTGCACAGGAGCGCCAGTGCGAGCGAAACGAAGACTACTGTCATCGATTGGCGATTGAAAGCGCTCGCCTGTTGGCCGATCTCGCGCTCCGAATCCACAATTCTGTCGAACCCGATCGACACCAGCCTCGACATGAAATGAATCACTTCCTCGTGCCGGCGGAACAGATCCCGTGAACCGGTTTCGAACGAGGATCCCGGCTCGGCGAGCAGGCGGCGCGCCTCCACGCCGAACCCGTGTGATGCCGACAACAAGTCGCCCCAGAGCGCGCGTTCGATGGGACCCGGATTACCCGCCCTCGACAACTCATCGAGCGTTTTCTCCACGTCCGCAAGGCGCTGAGAAATCAGTACCGGGTCCGCTGTATCGGGATCGCCGGTCAGCGTATAGAAAATCTGGCTCAGGGTTTTCTGCTCGTCCTGCAGGTTTTCAATCAGAACGCGCGTTACCCTCTCCTGGTTGACCAGTGTCGCGATATTGCTCTGGATCGATGCGATGCTTCGGAATTCCACGCTGCCGCCGATGAGCAAAACTGCGATCACCAGCGAAAAGCCGATTGCGAGAACGCGCCTGATACTGCCCTGCGTGATCTCGCGAGTCGCGGGGCCGTTTTCCACTACTTCGAGTTTCACCAATTAGCCGCTGTCGCGACTATAGCCTATCCGGGCTAATCCCGGCGGGCGCGGAAAGACACATCGGGACGCTATCGCCCACCTTGGCGCGCCGCCCAGCGGAGATACCGATAAAGCTCCGCCCGGTGAGCCCAGGCAAATGCGACAAACTCGGTATCGGACATCGATTTAGCGGGAATTCCGGACCAGGTCTCCACACGCCAGCGCAGGTAGGGACTCGCCCAGGGACAAAGCCGGTAGCCTTTCGCAAGGCGGAATGCGAGAGCCAGTTCCCGAATCAGAAGGAGCCCGACCGGTTGGCCGTCAGTGACTTCCTGGCGTAATACCCCTGACGTGTGCGGGCGACGGGATTCCCGGGAGCTTTCACCGCCACTTTGATCACCCGGAACGTATCGTCGAGCGCCTGATTGCTCGGAGTATACGTGATCGTGTATTGATTGCGGATATCGTGGGCCACTTCGTGGGCGATGCGTTCGACCTCGGTCACGTCTTTCGGGTAGAAAACCAACCCACCGGTGCTCTCGACAAGAAGGTCCAGAGCTTTTCGCGCCGCGCGCGCTTCCTTCTTTTCCTCGTCACTCAGAAGTCCGATGGCATACACCAGAATGTCGTCCTGCTGGGCTTTGTCGACCAGCGAGCGCAGTGAAACCACGCTGGCGTTGTCGTTACCGTCGGTGACCACGAGAATCACCTTCTTGTCGCGCTTCGCCTTTTCGTTTAGATGATCGATTGACATCCGGATGGCGTCCCGCATAGCTGTTCCCCCGCGGGAATCGATCTTCGTGAGCCCCTGCTCCATCACCTTGATGTCGTTTGTGAAGTCGGCGTCCAGGTAGGCCTCGTCATTGAAATTCACGACGAACACCTCATCCTGTTTATTGGAATCGCGCACCAGAGCCAGCGAGGCGGACTCCACGCTCTGGCGTTTGTCGCGCATGCTGCCGCTGTTATCGATGATGAGACCGAGCGAAACCGGAACGTCCTCGCCCTTGAAATCCTTGATCTGTTGCAGGACGTTGTTCTCGTATATCTGGAACGCATTCTTTTGAAGTCCGGTCACCAGGTGCCCGGATTTGTCCGTGACAGTGACGTTCAGAGGGACCAGACGAGTCTCGGAAGTAAAAACCGTGTCGCCCGAATCGGGACTATCAGTCTTTGCGGGAGCTTTAGGCGCTTGCGCATTGAGCAAAAAGAACGGGGCGAGCATTATTGCCGCCCCGCTGACGATTAGTATTTTTTGTACTGTATTACTGCGTCGGCGCATAATAGCCGGTTCTCCAGAAAGCATGTAGCTGCGGTAGACCCCGCGGCTGATTGATCTTCACTTTCACCTTACGATATTTGCCGTCGCGGACCGTATTGCTGGGACTGTACCCAAGGACGTACTGGTTTCGCAATTCAATACCGATTTTCGCCGCGACATCGGGCAGTTCATTCAGATTCTCCACCACGAAGTGCCGGCCCCCGGTCGGCTCGGAGATGTCGGTCAGCAGCCCAGGCCCCGCAAGTTCCTCCGGAGTCCGGCCGCGCGACGACATCGGCTCATAGATCCCAATGGCGTAGATCTGCACGTCGGCTTCCTTTACGAACGCTTTCAGCTCGGACTCCGTATACCGGCTGCTGTTGTCGCCCCCGTCCGAGATGACGATCAAAGCTTTGCGTGGATTGTGGGCCTTCTTCATGGTTCGGAGCGCAAGCAGGACGCCATCGAGCAGCGCTGTCCGACCCTTCGATTGAGTGAAAGTCAGGCGATTCTGGATTTCTTCGAGATTGTGCGTGATCGGGACGACCAGTTCGGGGCGGTCGTTGAACTCCACGAGGAATGCCTCGTCCTCCGGATTGGCCGTTTTGAAAAACTCCGTGACGGACTGACGCGACTTCTCCAGCTTCGGTCCCATGCTTCCGCTGGTGTCGAATACGATTCCGACGGAAAGCGGCGCGTCCTCACTACCGAACGAGGCGATCTTCTGTCGGGCGTTATCTTCGTAAATGTCGAATACATCCTGATCGAGTCCGGTAACGAATCGGTTCAGCGGATCCGTGACCGTAACGGGAATCAAAACGATGTTCGTGTCGATTCGGATATTGGCGCGAGGCAGAACCGCCGGGGCGGCTTCAGGCTTGCTTCGCTGCGGGATTTTTACCTGCGCTTCTGCTGTATTTTGAGGTTCAGAACCCGGGGGGTCGGACGCTGAAAGGATTGAGGTTACCAGGGTGGTGGCGGTCGCGATTAGGGTGATTACGACAATTCGGGAGCGCATCGGATGCTTCCCCTTCTGGATGGAAGTCTAGCATAGGCGGCATGTGGTAAGATCGCGTGTGCCCCGCAAAATCCTGGCTGTAATCCCTGCCCGGTACGCATCCTCCCGTTTTCCTGGAAAAGCCCTCGCAATTTTGGAATCGCGCACAATTCTCGAGCATGTATACGAGAAGGTCACGATGGCGCGCTACCTCGGGGCCGTAGTTATCGCCACGGACGACGCGCGAATTTATGATGCGGCGCGCAGCTTCGGGGCCCGCGTTCAGATGACCAGGGACGATCATCTTTCGGGAACAGACCGCGTAGCCGAAGTCGCTTCTTCCTTCGAAGACGCCGAAATCATTGTGAATATCCAGGGCGATGAGCCCCTGATCGATCCGAACGCGATCGACGCTGCTGTGATGCCGCTTCTCGAAGAGCCTTCGATCCCCATGGGAACGCTGAAAAAGCGCATCGAGGACCCGCGGGAAGTTTCGGATCCCAACGTCGTGAAAGTCGTGACGGACCGCTTCGAAAACGCTGTCTATTTCTCGCGGTCGCCAATTCCGTATGTGCGCGACGGAAATCCCGCGGCTTATTTCAAACACATCGGCCTGTATGTATATAAAAGGAGCTTCTTACTGCGGTATTCGGCCCTGAATGTGGGCCCCCTCGAAACGGTGGAGAGACTGGAGCAATTGAGAGCGATCGAAAACGGATTCAAAATCCGTGTGGTGGAAACAGATTATGAATCGCTGGGAGTGGATACTCCCGACGATCTGGAGCGGGTTCGTGAATTATTTCGCGCGGGGCGCGCCGCGACCCTCGGCGAGATGAGGCCTCCGGAGGTGAGCCCCGCGGGGGTGAACCATGGCTAAGCACATCTTCGTTACCGGCGGCGTGGTTTCGTCCCTGGGAAAGGGCATCGCCGCTGCTTCCATCGGCTGCCTGCTGGAAAGCCGCGGTCTCAGGGTGACGCTCCAGAAGTTCGATCCCTATCTGAACGTCGATCCCGGTACGATGAGCCCGTTCCAGCACGGCGAGGTGTTTGTGACCGACGACGGGGCGGAAACCGATCTCGACCTCGGCCACTACGAACGCTTCACCCACGCGCACCTCACTCAGGCCAACAATCTCACCAGCGGGCGTATCTACGAACAGATCATCCAGCGGGAACGGCGCGGCGACTATCTCGGAAAAACCGTGCAGGTAATCCCTCACGTCACTAACGAAATCAAAGCCGCCATCCGGAAACTTGCCGCCGACGTGGACGTGGTCATTTGCGAGATCGGCGGAACGGTCGGCGACATCGAATCCCTGCCGTTCCTCGAAGCCATTCGCCAGGTTCGACACGAGGTTGGCCGCGAGAACTGCATTTTCGTCCACGTGACGCTCGTGCCCTGGATCAGCGCCGCGCAGGAACTGAAAACCAAGCCGACGCAGCACAGCGTAAAGGAACTCCGCGCCATCGGTATCCAGCCGGATATTCTTCTCTGCCGCGCCGAGCGCTTCCTGCCGTCGGAGATGAAGGATAAGATCGCGCTCTTCTGCGACGTCGACCCTGAGGCGGTCATTACAGCGAAGGACGTTCATTCGGTCTACGAAATCCCGCTGGTCTTTGCTGAAGAGAAAGTCGACGAGATTATTCTGCGTCACCTCCATCTCGATTCCACCGGCCCGCGCAACCTGGAACGCTGGAGCGAGATGCTGCGCCGCATGCAGAATCCGGCGGACGAAGTGGACATCGCTCTTGTTGGTAAGTACGTCGAATATGAGGACTCGTACAAGAGCCTCAAAGAAGCCCTCCTGCACGGCGGAATCGCCCATAATGTGAAGGTCCGGATCCACTGGATTGAGGCTGAAAGCCTGGAGAAGGGCAAACTGCACCGGGAACTCGAGGGATACGACGGAATTCTCGTCCCCGGCGGATTCGGCAAGCGCGGCATCGAAGGCATGATCAACGCCATCGAGTTCGCGCGCATCCGGAAGACCCCATACTTCGGCATCTGTCTGGGCATGCAGACCATGGTGATCGAGTTTGCCCGCAACGTCTGCGGCATGCCGGAAGCCAATTCCACCGAGTTCAATCCCGTGGCTCCTCAGCGGGTGATTTATAAACTCCGCGAGTTAAAGGGTGTCGACGAACTTGGCGGTACCATGCGCCTCGGCGCCTGGCCCTGCATTCTGAAGGAAGGCAGCTTCGCTCATCAGGCGTACGGCGCTACGGAGATCAGTGAGCGCCATCGCCACCGGTACGAGTTCAATCGTGAATTCGAAGACGCGCTGACGTCAAACGGCCTGAAGATCACTGGCGAGACGCCGGATCGAACATACGTAGAAATTTGCGAAATCGAGGACCACCCGTATTTCCTCGGTTGCCAGTTCCATCCGGAGTTCAAGTCGAAGCCGCTCGAGCCGCATCCTCTGTTCAGCGCTTTTGTCGGAGCGGCGAGGAAGCACCGGAAGCACCGCATCGCCGCAATGATGGCGCCGCTTCTGCCGGAACCCGAATACAGCGCTTGATGATCCGGTTCGACGACTTCACCGATCCGGCGCGCCTCGTACTAATTGCTGGCCCGTGCGTGATCGAGAGCGAAGAACACGTGCATCGGATGGCCAACGCCATCTCGGCCGTGGCAGCCGCGGAGGGCTTCCCCTATGTATTCAAGGCCTCTTTCGACAAGGCCAACCGCACCAGCATGGCGGGCTATCGGGGACCGGGTCTGACCGAGGGCCTGAGAATCCTTTCCGGGGTCCGATCGCGCGGTTATTCCGTCCTGACGGACATCCACGAACCCGGTCATGCCGGTCCGGCGGCGGAAGTGGTGGATATTCTTCAGATTCCGGCTTTTCTATGCCGCCAGACCGACCTGCTGGTCGAAGCGGGCCGCACCGGGAGAATCGTCAACGTAAAAAAAGGACAGTTCGTCGCCCCCCATGACATCCATCACGCGGCGGAGAAGGTCGCATCCACCGGTAACCGTCAGGTGGTGCTCACGGAGCGCGGGTCCTCGTTCGGCTACAACAATCTTGTCGTTGATATGCGTGGGCTCCGCATCATGGCCGACTCCGGTTGGCCGGTCGTCTTCGACGCGACGCACAGTGTGCAACTACCAAGCGGCGCGGGCGGAGTATCAGGTGGGCAGCCCCGGTTCATCGAGCCCTTGGCCTCTGCTGCTGTCGCCATCGGCGTCGCTGGCATCTTCGTCGAAGTGCACGATGCCCCCGAGCGGGCGCTCTCCGACGGCCCGAACGCGCTCCGCCTCGACCTTTTGCCCCGTTTTCTCAGAAAGATGCGGATGCTGCACGAAGCGCGGCTGGCGTCGGACAAACCAGCCGACTAAACGCTTGTCCGTTCCCGCGCGTCATAGACTGAAGGGAGAGGATTACATTGCTCAACCGTAAGCGCCGCTTCGAGAACGGGTTTTCTCTTATCGAACTTCTGATCGTCATCGCGATCATCCTGATCATCCTCGCGGTGGCTCTGCCAAAACTGACGAAAGCGCGTACGTTCGCGCAGGAGATGGCCGCAATCAAGGCGATTAACACCATCCACACCGAGCAGACGCAATACTATTCGCAGTACGGCCAGTATGCGACCTCTCTCGCGCAGCTCGGCCCTCCCACCAGTGGCACGGCGACCGCTAACGGGGCCGATCTGATCGATAAGGAACTGGCGGCGGGTGAAAAGGGCAACTTCAAATTCACGCTGCAGCCCAGCCAGACCGGATACGCGATCACGGCCGTCCCGACGCAGTTTGGAACATCGGGCACTCACACCTATTATTCGGACCAAAGCCAGGCGATTCATCAGCACAGCGGCCCGGAGGCCGCTACGGTCAACGATCCCCTGCTCGGTGAAAAAGAACAGACCCAGCAATCGAAGTGAATTCGATACCTCGCCCGCTCGATATGGAGCAACTGGTTCGCTGTCTCCGGAAGCGATTCGGCGGGGTTGACCTTGTGCCCAACGAGGGGCTGACGAAACTCCGTGTTGCCGGAGTGGATCTGACGTTTCTCGAAGCCGAGCGGCTTTGTCTGGGCGAAGTAACGCTTGATGAGCTGAAGTCACGATGATTGCAGTTGCTCGACGGCATCCTCAGACGACCTTCCTCGGGATCGCTCTGCTCATCAACGTAGCGGCGGGCGTCATGGCCAGGGCCGTATCGGACCCCGTTCGCTTCCGCCACGTCGCGGTCGCGGCTTCGCTCGATCTGACGATCACAGTTACGGCGATCTACTACTGGCTCGTAGTTCGGCCCGGCATCCGTGGACGTCTGAGTATGGTGTTCATTGCCCTGCTGGGTTTGCTCCGCGCCTCATTCGCATTTCCTTCGGTGATTCGGGGGCGCGAGTTCATTCTCGCGGCGGCGGAATGCGCAGTGGTCGCAGTCGCGATTCTGGCGCTTCGCAAAGCCCGTGGAGGGGACCCCGTCGAGCGCATTCAGACGGCGCTTGCCGGTATCATTCACGCGGCCCCGGTCAGCCGCGCCGTGGCTGGGGAACTGTGCGCTCTCTACTACGCATTTGCCTGGCGCGCCCGGGTGGATGCGCCTTTGGAGGGACGCGTCTTCACGCTTCACGGCAATAGTGGCGCGCGAGACCTTTTTCTCCTGGTTGGCTGCGCTTCGCTTATCGAAATTCCCGCAGCGCATCTCGTCGCGTCCCACTGGAGTCGCCTGGCCGCCTGGGTTCTGACCGGCCTCGGCATTTACGCCGCTGTCTGGATTCTGGCTGTCTGGCGCTCTTTCCGACTGCGCCCCGGCTACGTCACTGGTGACGAAGTCTTGTTTCGACTAGGGCTTCTTTTTTCTCTCCGCGTTCCTAAGAATTCCATCCGCGCTGTCGGTAGCCATCGGGAATCGATGGGCGGCGATGAAGTTTTTGTTTACCCCAAATTCGCGGAGCCCAATCTTTTCATCGGCTTCACAGCCCCTGTTACCACCGAGCGCCTGTTCGGTCTGCACCGGAAAATCACGGCTCTCGGGATCTGCGCTGACGACCCTGAATTTCTTCTGCATAATTTGAAACGCGGCTGAAATATCAGGTATTTCCGCGACACTCAGTCGCGTAATCCACCACTATCCTTTCGGAGGAGTCAGGGTCCGGTATAACCGTGCCCGGGGGGCGCTCGGAGGCGCCTCCCGGTGGGTTCATCTAATCTTTCAGCCAGTCCCCCGAGTGCTTTTCCAGAGCGATCCTCACGAGTTGTCCGCGCGTTCTCACTCCCGTCTTGTCGAACAACTGCTGCAGCACTGCCTTCACCGAGCTTTCGGATATCTGCATCCGCGCGGCTATCTCTTTGTTGGAAAGACCTTCGAAGACGGCCTTAAGCACCAGACGCTCGCGCGACGTAAGCGATTCCCGGCCCTCCTGTTCCGTTGATTTTGCCGACGCTCCTGCGACCAGCGCCTGAACCGCGCGCGAATCCAGCCACATTTCGCCGTTGGCCACTTTGTGAATCGCTTCCACAAGCTGCGCCGGCGGGCTGTGCTTCAGGAAAACGCCCGAAGAGCCGGCTTCGAACGCGCGCAGCGTTCCGCCGTCGGTCATCCCGGCCGTGACCATCAGAATGCGCCCCGTGAACCCTCGACGCCGAGATTCCTCCAGAAATCCTGAGCCCTGTTCGTCGCCCAGATCGTAGTCGAGCAAAATGACGTCTATGTGTTGGCGCGCAATGGCGTCAAGCGCTTCGGCCGAGGTGGCGCAGGTACCCGTGATTTCAAAGTCAGGCTCGGCTTCGAGCAACCGGCTCAGACTCTCGCGAAAGAGGCTGTGGTCGTCGACGAGCAGAATCCGGATCGTCTTCATAGGCGGTCAGCAGAGGAGAAAGTTCGACGATAAAGCTCGACCCGTCGGGCTCGGGCTCGTAGCGCAGATCGCCACGAAAGCTTCGCATAAAAGCGCGGGACAGGTAAAGCCCGAGACCGGTGGTCTGGGCTTCGCGCTGAAAGGGCCGGAACAATCGATCGGGCTGAGCCACTCCGCATCCGGTGTCCTGAAACCGCACGGCCACGCGCCGCGGTTCCACCGTGGTTTGGACCGTGAGCGTCCGCCGCTCGCCGTGCAGCATGGCCCGCTCCCCGTTCCGGGTCAGGTTCAGGAAGACCTGCATTAGGCTCTGCCTGTCGCCCCATACGGGCGGAAGGGCGGCGCTCACTTTCCAGGCCAGTTCGATGTCCTGGTCCGCGAGACCGGGCTCGACGACAATCCTCAGCTCTTCGAGCAAAGATCCAAGATCCAGGCTTGCGCCTTGATTCGTGGTGTTGCGCAGTTCGAGCGAAGCGATCTTTTCGAGCGCAAGAATCAGGTTGCCGAGCGCCTCGAAATCCTTGTTGCGGTCGAGCGATCCGGAGCGCGACAGATTCGCGTGCGCCATCGCGATCGCGCCGCAGACATTACGAACTTCGTGCGACACGGCGCCCACAAGGATGCGCGAGCCCGCCAGGAGTTGATTCAGACTGACTTCTTCTCGGTTCCGCAAGTCCTCCGAAGTATCCACCACCATTGCCGCGAGCCGCGGCCCCGCGCTCGTCCGATAAGTTGAGAACCAGACGTCCGCGAGAAAGACCTCGCCCGTAACGCGGTGACCGCGGCACTGCATAGCGGTCCGATAAGCGGCATGATTGTCGTCCGGCGCCGGCACGTTCAGAAGCGACGGAAGAAACTCGTGAATGGAGTGCCCCGGAAGCGAACCCGCCGGAACGCCGAACAGCCGGTGCGCGGCTTCGTTCGCCAGTAGAATGCGCCCATCCGAAGAAGCGGTGAATACCGCGGCAGGACTGCTTTCCACGAGAACCTTGAGCTGCTCCTCCGCCTCGGCGCGCGCTTGAGCTTCCCGCTCGATTTCCTTCAGATGGACCAGCGCCAGTTGACGGCTCCGGTTCACTTCGAACACGAACAGGCCCATGCAGAGAAACGCCGCAAAGATCAGAATGTCGCGCGGAATGCTGTAGGGCAGCGTGAAAGCGAACTCATCGAATACCTCGGTGAGAAAAGCGCAAACTCCCGCCGCGATCGCGATCTGCCATCGGCTCAGCACGCTGCCTACAAGCAGCATCGGGAACAGGTAGAGAAACCCGAGCGGAATGTTGCCTTCGATTCGCCAGTCGGTTACCGCGATAATGGCGGTCATGACGGCGGCGCGGAACAGAACGGCACGAGGCGCGCCGCGGATCAGAAAAGACAGCATGAACGCGTCTGACCACATTCTATTCCGGCGGGATCAAGATTAAAGCTGAAAGCCCGAAAGATGTCAAGGCGATAACTGAAAGATAACCTATGTTATCCGAAAGATAATAGAAACGCATCTCTCTTCCCGGCTAGAGTAAAATTTGCTCTCTGTACGGCACGTGCCTGTGCGCCTGTTGCTCTTGAGCGCGTGTTTCTCCCCCGCTGCGCTGTCGCAGCAGACCTATACGTGGAATCAAATCAAGGACCGGCTCGAGAAGACGAACCCCACTCTGCGGGCGAGCGATGACAGCATTGCTGAGGCGAAAGTCATGGAAATCACGGCGTTCCTGCGCCCCAACCCGGACCTGAATTTCACCACGGACGGCTATCAGATTGCGCCGAACCAGGGCGTCTGGCAGCCGTTTTCGGGCGTCCTGTTTACCACCGGAATCAGCTATCTTCACGAGCGCGATCACAAACGCGAACTGCGCCTCGAAAGCGCTAAAAAGAATACTCAGATTGCCGCGTCGCAGCGCGACGATACTCTCCGAAATATGTTGTTCAATCTTCGCGGCGCCTTTGTCTCGGCGCTTCAGGCGAAAGCGGTGCGGCAGGTTGCGAGCGAGAATCTGGAATCCTACGACAGGGTTCTCGGCGTGGCGCGCGACCGTCTCCGTGCGGGCGACATCGCGCAGGTTGATCTCATGCGCCTCGATTTGCAGCGCGTGCAGTACGAATCCGATTTGCAGACCGCGGAGGTCAATGTTCGCACCGCGAAGATTCAGTTGCAGCAGTTGCTCAACGATCGAACGCCGGTGGAACAGTTCGATATCTCGGGCGCCTTCGATTTTTCGGAGAACCTCTCAACACTCGAAGAAATCCGTCATCTGGCGCTCGATGCCCGGCCTGATCTGCGCGCGGCCATCGAGACCGTCGAGAAGGCAAAGTCCGATCATAAGCTGGCGGTGGCGAACGGGTCGTCCGATCCTACTTTCAGCGGATGGTGGACCAACAATGCCTCATTCAGCAATCCGTTCGCGAATAACACGATTGGCGGGAGCGTCAGCGTTCCCCTGAGAATCTTCGACCGGAATCAGGGCGAGAGGGAACGAACCGAGATCGACGTCCGGCGCTCCGAACGCCTCAGGGAAGCCGCAGAGGCGCAGGTTTACAGCGATGTGGATTCCGCGTTCGCCACACTGAACAGCAGTCTGGCTCTGTTGCGCCCCTACAAGACGAAATACCTCGAAGAGGCGATGCAGGTGCGGGACACGATCACCTTTGCGTATCAGCATGGCGGCGCCTCGCTGCTGGATTTCCTGACGGCGCAAAACGATTACCGTACAACGCGCTTGAGCTATCTGAACCTGGTAGGAGCGTATCTGAGCGCGGCGAACCAACTGAATCTGGCCGCTGGTAGGGAAGTGATCACGCAATGAAACGTCAAGGAACGGCTATTATAACGGCGCTGGCATGCTTTGCGATCGCGGCGCTGACCGCGGGTTGCGGCAAAGACGTCAAAGCAGATCCTGCGGCGGAGGCGCCGCCACCGGCTCAGGTCGAGCATGTCGGCGATCCCAGCATCGTGAGAGTGGATCATCCCGAGCAGTTTCCGTTAGCGCCGGCATCGAGTTATGCCGCGGCTACCGAAGTGACCGCGACCGGCGTTGTCGCCGCAGACGTTTCCCGCGCCGTCCCGGTAATTTCGCTGGCCGCCGGACGGATTGTGGAAGTCCACGCCAAACTGGGCGATTCCGTGACCAAAGGACAGTTGCTGATGCGCGTGCAGAGCGCGGATATTTCTACAGCGTATTCCGATTACCGCCAGGCTGCGGCGGACGAAACCCTCGCGCAGGCGCAACTCGAACGGTCGAAGCTGCTGCTCGACAAAGGAGCCATCGCGCAGAAGGACTACGAAGTCGCGGTTGATGCCGAGGCGAAGGCCAGAGTAGCGGTCGAAACCGCGCAGGAGCATCTCCGCGTGCTGGGGGCCGATCAGAGCCACCCGTCCGCGGTGATCGATGTGTTCGCGCCCATCAGCGGCGTGATTACCGACCAGCAGGTAACCGCCGCCAGCGGCGTTCAGGGTCTGGCGTCCCCCAATCCGTTCACCATTTCCGATCTTTCTCATGTGTGGATTCTCTGTGACGTGTTCGAGAACGATCTGAAAAACGTCCGACTCGGCGAGTTTGCCGATGTCCGGCTGAACGCATATCCGGACCGGGTGTTTCAGGGGAAAATCAGCAACATCGGCCCGATCCTCGATCCGAATATCCGTTCGGCCAAAGTACGGCTGGAAATGGCTAACCCCGGCATCATGCGTATCGGTATGTTCGTGACCGCCACGTTTCACAGCGCCGAGAAACAGATGCGCGCTCTGGTGCCGGCGAGCGCCGTGCTCCATCTGCACGATAAAGACTGGGTTTATACGCCGATCGGCGGTAAGGAATTTCGCCGTGTGGAAGTTGCGGGCGGCAAAATGATCCCCCCCGACAAGCAGGAGATTCTCAAGGGAGTTGCTCCCGGCGACCAGATCGTGAGCAACGCTTTGATCCTTCAGAATACGGCCGAGCAGTAGCCCCGCCGGAAGCCTCCGTGGGAGACAATCGAATTCAATGAACAGAGCGGAAGTGCGCACCCGCATCGCCGAGGTCGGGATTATTCCCGCGTTGCGCGTGGACTCGCCTCAACACGCGATCTTCGGCGCCGAGGCCGTCTTTGGCGGCGGAATTCCCATTGTCGAGTTGACGATGACCATTCCAAATTGCGTTGAAGTCATCCGTGAACTCGCGGCGACCCACCCGGACGCCGCGATAGGAGCAGGGACCGTGCTCGATGTGGATACCGCGAAGAAGTGCCTGGACGCGGGCGCGTCATTTCTGACCAGTACCGGTCTTGACCTCGAGATGGTTGCGTTCGCCGAGAGACACGAAATCGCCGTCATCCCCGGCGCCTTGACGCCTACGGAAGTCATGACTGCCCATAAGGCGGGCGTGGACTTTGTAAAGATATTTCCCTGCGCCCAGGTCGGAGGTCCCAGCTATATTCGCGCCCTCAAGGCCCCGTTTCCGGGTGTCCCGATGATCGCCTCCGGCGGTGTCAATCAACAGTCCGCGGGCGATTTCATCCACGCCGGCTCGGCTGCGCTCGGTATCGGCGAAGATCTCATTCCTCGCGAGGCCATCGCCGAAGAAGACCTCGAATGGGTTCGAGAGCTTTGCCGGCGCTTCCGGAATATCGTGACCCGCGCTCGCAACGGTCGCTGATCACTCCGTCGAAAACGGAAACACCTCCGGCTTGATGATCCGGCGGTAGTCGTCGATCGGAATGACCATCGAGTCCGTCAGCGAACCCGCGTTGAAGGCGACGCGGTCGTTCGTAAATACGGATGGATCGACCGAAAGAGGGAAGGGCAGAATCGGTTCCCCGAACGGCGGAACGGAGCCTGGCACAAGTCCGGTCATCATCATCAGTTCTTCGGGCGTGGCGAATCTGGTGCGCTTTGCGCCGTAGTGTCGTTTGATCGCCGCGGAATCCAGCTTGCGGTCGGCGCTGAGAACGAAAAGCCGGAAGGTGTCGTCGACCTTGATCACTAAAGCCTTGCCTCCCACCCTCTTTTCCTCTCCGCGAGCGCGGGCCGACTCCTCCGATGTGCGTGTCGGCTCGTGATGCGCCTCGCGGAAAGGAACCTTTTCGGCGGAAAGCCATGCGCGAATCCGGTCGAGGACCATACGGTCCATATTCGCAGGCTTGCTATCGCCAGTTATGATCCCGGAGATTGCGAAAATCGCGCATGCGGCGCAGATCTTCGTCGAGAGCGCCCCGGTCCCGCGGATCGAGCGAGTTGTGCGCCGCTACGTTCTGCACCCGCTCGATCACGCGGTCAAAGTCGTGCTTGTCGTATACGCCCCGATCGAAACGCGCCTCAAAGTCGAACAGCCCTCTGCGCGCCTCATCGAACCGCTTGCGGTCGCCGCGTGACGAATACGGGTAATTGGCGGCGCGGTCTAAGTCCATCCGCACGCGGTCGAACATCGAATGGTCGGTCCGAACGGCGCCCGGCGCCGGATAAGAGCGGTCGTAATAACCCTGTGAAAAAGCCGGGCCGACGGAGCAAAGAGTGGCAAGACCCAGCCCGCAGTAGAGTACGTTATGAAGAATTCGGCGCATCGATCAGTACCTCACGTCGTGAGACGCCGTGCGCCGCGACCAGCGTTGCCCGCCTTAATCGAGACTTAATCCGCCTCGCGCATAAACCGCGTGACCTTCCCGAAAAGCGAGTTGCACGTCGCTGTGGCCGGGACGTCGGGAGAGTTCGCGATAATCCGGCGCATCCATGAGGAGAAGGTCGGCGGCTTTGCCCGGTTCCAGTGACCCGGCCGAGCCCGAGATTCGAAGAGAACATGCCGCATTCCAGGTGGCTGCTGAAATCGCCTCTTCCGGTGTGAATCCCGCCCGTTCCGCCAGATAGAGAAGATACTGTGGATTGAACGTTGACAGAGTCCGCGGGCGGTAGCAGGAAGCCAGCGCGAGCGCCGCGCCGCGCTCGAGATAGTCCCGCACGGGCATGCCGCCTTCCGCTCCTCCGGTGGCCATGTGGAACAACGGAAGGATCTGAACGCAGCTCGTTTCGAGGAGTCGCCTTGCGTATTCGCCGGAGCGCGGCGGAGGAGCAATGATCGCGACTGCTCCCGTCGCCGCGGCGATGGCGGACGCGCTTTGCTCGAGGGGTACGGAAGAACGCAGGCGCAGCGAGTAGCCGAGACTCGCGGCGACGCTCGCGATCTCTTCCGCCGACCGATGCTGGTCTACCGAAAGCTCTAGCATGGGCGCCAGTCTGCGATGACGAATCACGGGCAGCCATTCTCCGAGCAGGCTGGCGCGCTCGGGCAATGAGTACGGCGACACGATCGATCGGACACGCAAGTACCGCTCCTGCAGATTGCGATGCAGGCGCAGGACCCTCACTGTCTCGCGAAAGTCCCGCGCATGCGCTGTGTGAGCCCCCACGGTCAGAACGCCGTGCCTCGCCCATGCCGCCGCGTTGTCGATTACAGCCCCTTCCAGTCGTCTCTTGGAGATCTTACGGAGGGGCGTCTCCGGAACGTCATCGGGAACGCGCGCGATCCGCGGCGGGGAGAACACCAGAGCCGCGTCGGGATCCACGAAGGCCGGCATTACGATCTTTCCGAATGCGTCGATTTCGCGGGCGCTCCGCGCCGTTCGCAGATTTTCAATGCGCTGAGCGGAACCGCACTCCTCGATCACCCCGTTGTGGATCAGGAGAGCGCCATCATTTACGATTTGCAGGTCCCGCATCGCGGCCCCCCGCCGGGGACCGCTGGGTCCGCGCAACATCAGCAGTTGCCGCACCCTCCGGATCAGCAGGCGCTGTGTGGGCGCAGCCGAATCCGTCAGATTTCTGGTCAATCAGCCGGAATTTCGATTATAGTGTCGGAATTATCCGTAAGTCTACTCGTTGCGGATGGCCTTCTTGAGATTCCTGACCTTGTCCTTCAGTTCCTGAGTCGCGTCGGCGATCTGGTTCGTGTCGTAGATGACCCGCGGGGTAAGAAAGATGATGAGTTCCGTTCGCTTCTTGGTGCTGCTCTTCATGCCGAAGGCCGCGCCAATATACGGTAGCCGGTCGAGGACCGGAATTCCCGAAGAAGTCTCCGTAGTGGACTCGTTGATGATGCCGCCGATGGCGATCGTATCGCCGTCCTGCACTGTCACCTGCGTGCTCACGTTACGTTGTGAAAACGACGGCGAATTAATGTTCGTGCCGGTGGGATTCGGTTCCGGCGCGGTGACGTTTTGATTGATCACCATCGTAACGATGCCGCTGGAATTTACCCGCGCCAGAATATTCAGCCCGATGCCAGTGCTGGTGTTCGAAATCGTCTGAGTGAACAGGGAGTTTCCGCTTGTTGTGATCCCTGGGTTCACCGCCTGCGAGGTTAGGGTCGGGACCGAATCGCCAACCGTGATCGACGCTGGAATGCTGTCGGTCGCGATGACGCTCGGCGCCGAGAGGACCTTGGCGCGCGTCCGCGACTCCTGAAGACTCAATAAAGCGAGCAGTTCGCGGCTCTGTCCGACCAGTGTTCCGGCGGAAAGCAGCAATGTGGCGCTCCCGGCCGCGTTACTTGATCCAAGCAATTGAGTGCTCGTGATGCCGGCCGGATTCGTCGCGCCCTTCTGCTGCAGATACGCTTCAACGCCCGCTGCGAAAGAGCCGGAGAGATCCACCTCATACACTTTCGCGTCGATCAGCACCTGGCGTGGAGAAACATCGAGTTGATCAAGCAGCGCTTTGATCTGTTCCCATTGTTCGGGGGTGCTCTGCACGATGAGCGTGTTGTCGAATGGATTCGGGACGATCCGCGGTTGTCCGAACGCCCCAGGGCCGTACGATGAGCCACTGAGGTAGGAACCGGTCTGATCAGTCGTGGATGCGGTTGTCGAAGGGGAAGGGTTCGTCGATCCGGAACCGGTCGCCGCTCCCGTCGGAGCAGGCGAAGCCGGGATGCCGAACGCGCCAAGCGTCGGGTTATTCGTCGTTACCGAGTAAGGTGAACCGTAACCTCCGGGAGCGCAGTTTGCTGAGTAGCCCCCGCCAAATCCTCCGCCAAATCCGCCGCCGAATCCGCCGCCGCCGTACTGTGCCGCTCCGTAAGCGCCGCCGCCATAACCGCCGTTAGGCAAACTCCCGCCGTAGGGTGATCCATATGCGCCGCCGCCGTAATTCCCCGCTACGCCCGCGTAGCTTTGCGAGGGATAACTGGAGTTCCCGGAGATCCCGTAAGCTCCGCCGTACCCGATACCCGTTCCGCATGCCCCGTAAAGCTGGCCAATCACGCTGCCCAGAATTTCGGCGCGCCCGTATTTGAGCTTGTAGACGTAGTTCTGTATCCCGCCAGCCGGCGCTCGCGCCGGTACATCCAGTTTCTGGACCCATTTCTCGACCTCCGCGAAAGCTCCAGGGTTCGGCGCGATCGCAAGAATCGTATTCACCCGGTCAACAGGAAGGAACTGTACGGCGCCGCTTCCCTTGTTGCCCGAAAGTGAATAGGCCTTAAATACTTCCTCCAGTTCTTTCGCGATATCGCTGGGCCGCCCATTCTTCACTTCGAACGCGCGTACCCGTTGTCCGGCGAATGCATCGCTATCGAAGAGAGCGACTAACTCGAGCGTCCGCCGCATATTGCGGCTGTTATCGAGAATGATGAGCAGGTTCGCGGGGTCGTAGCTCTGAAGTTGACCGCCATCCCCGATGAAAGGAGCAAGGACTTTCGCCATTTCGGCGGATGTGACGTAGCGTAGAAAAACCAGATTTAGAACCAGACGCTCGTCATCCGCTATCTTCGAGGGATCGGCTTGTGAAATCGGCTGGATGGGCTGCCGCGCGATGTTCGCGAGCGGCACGATGCGATATATGTCGCCCGCCTGCACCAGCGCCAGATTATTCATCCTGAGAATCGTTTCAAACAGAGGCCGCAGTTCGACGCCCTGACCCGTGCCGTAGGTGTTGATCGTGACCGTCCCGCCCCTGATGCTCGAATCCAGGATGTAGTTGATATGCAGTTCCTGCGCGAGGACGTTGATTACTTCCAGCAGCGGCTGATTGTTGAAGTTCACCGCGCCTACCACTCGCGGCGCGGGAGGAGGCGTCGCTGGCGCGGCCTGCGCGGGAGGCGTCTGCGCCGGCGGCTGAGGCTGAGCGGCAGGAGGCGCCTGCCCCCATGCGCTCGAAAGCGCGAAGGCGCAGAAAAGGGCGGTGATCCGGCGGATTTTCGTCATCGGGATGTTCAGGGCTTCGCCTGCGGTTCCGGTTGTGGCTGCTGTTCAGGCTGCTGCGCTTGCGGCGGAGCCTTCGGATGCTGCTGTTCGTATATTCTGCGTTCGTCGTCGTTGAGTTCAGACTTCTTCTTCTCCCATTTCGCCGGTCCGAACGGAGTCTGTCGCTCGAACTTCACGGTCTCGCCATTGTCCGTGCTCTTCACGAGTTGATCCAGCGAAGTCGTGGAAAAACCCCCGTCAGTGCCGCGCGTGTCCTCGACCTTGGAAATTCCGAATGGCGTGTTGCTGTAAAGCCATTTCTTACCCGTGTTATCTCGGTAGGAATACGTGCCGTCGGGGTTCGCGACAGCGTCTTTCGGGATGACATTAGGCTGAATCGTCGAGGGCTGGGGCTTCTTCGCCGACGCGGCTTTCGCGTCCTTCTTCTTGGCTGGTGCCGTTGCGGTCTGCGCCGCGGCGCTCCCGTAAGCGGTGCTGAGCGCAACGGCCATCGCGGCAATGATCATGTGTTTCATGAATTTCGTTACTCCTTATTCCATCGGCACACCGGTCCGAACGGAGTCGTTGTGACCACTTTCTTGTATCCGGCGACGACTGCGCCTACCGCGGAGTTGTCGCCGGGTAGGCAGGCGCGCGAACTGGGCGTCAATTCGATGCCAAGATTCGCTTCGGTGGGATGTTGGTTCACTGGCTGACCCCCCGCAGGCGTCGGTGGCGGCGCTGCCGGTCCTGCCGGTCCTGCCTGAGCCGATCCGCCGGCGGCCGCCTGGTGGTTCGAGCGGTCAATGAGGTCGTCGATCTTTTTGGGAACAGGCTTGCCGTTCCATTCGAATGTTATGTTCTGCGCATCGAGCGCGATGATCTTGAATTCGCCGACCGTGTCGCCTGTGTGCAGCATCCGCGTGGGGTCGCCCACTTTGTCGGCCATAGAAGCTTTGACTCCGCTGGGCAGCGTCATCACGCCGTAGACGACCGGAAGCGGCGGCATCGGCTTGGGCGCTTCAACCTTCGGCGGGTCCACGATGATATCGGCGTTGCGGTCCGCCGAAAACAGGTTCTTCTTTGCGACGTCTTCGTACTGGATCGCGGCCGGCGCCGCCGGTTTGGGCGCCGGCGTAGGCGCCGGCGGCGCGGGAGGCTTGACCGTCTTGCCGAAGCGCGCCTGCCGAGCCAGTTCCGCTTCATGCATGCGAACGCGCGCTTCCCAGGCGAACGCGGCGGCGCCCACTGCCAGAATGATGTTCAGCGCGATGAGACGAGGCTTCAAAACGCGCCCAGGCCTTTCTTCTCCGGAATCAGCTTCTTCGCCACCACCCCCGCCAGGATCATCCGCACAGCTACCATCTTTTGTTTCGGCTGCAGGCCCGCGTTGATGCGCTGCTCCGTCGGCACAACGAGTTCATTCTGTTTCGCGAGATCCGACAGAAAATTCACCAGTTGCTCGATATGGCATTCGAACGACACCGTCGCGTAGACCAGCCCGTAGTCGCCGAACGGCTTGGCTGCGGGAAAATCACCGCCGCGAACGTCGATCTGATCGCCTTTGCCTACGCGGCGCGCCACTTCGAGGACGGACGCCTGAGCCTCCGCGGCCGTGTCGCCCGGGACCAGCCCGCGCTCACGATCGGCAAGATCGCTGGTCACCTGGCGCATGGTCGCCTCCCGCGCGGGCGCCAACGCGGCCAACTGCCGCACCCGTACCGCCCGCTGCTGAGCGATCTCGACATTTGCAATGCGCGCCGAACGCGCCGGAATTACTCCGACCTCCGGGATCGTGAAATAAACGATGAGCGCGATCGCGACGGCGGCGCCCCATATGATCAGCGCCTTTTTCTCTCTCCCGGTGAGTGTCAAGGAGTCGTCCTCCCGACGCGGTTTCGGCGCATCGTCTTAATACGGAACTGCTCCGTCTGTCCGCTCGCCGTACGCGACACCGACAGCGCGAACTCGGAATTCTGAAAAAGCGGAGACGAATCGAGCAGCTTCAGTAACGGCCCCGCTTGGTCGGTCTCGCCTGCGATGACTACGTTGTCGGGATAGATCTCGATCGAGTTGGCCCACGTCTTCGGAGGAAGAATGCGCGACAGTTCGTTGAGGACGTCCAGATCCGCCGGTGTGCGCTGCCGAAACTGGTCAAGTGCGCTAAGGCGGGCTCGTCCCGACGCGATGCGCTGTTCCAGTATTTGAGCCCGCGCCGCCGCGGGCTCAAAGCGGTGAATTTCATTGTTCAGGGAGTCCAGATAACGCCGCTGTTCCAGCGCGGGCACGATCAGAAAAGCCGCGAGAGCTCCAGCTATCGCAAACACTGCCAGAATCGCGGGCAACAAATAGTGCCGCCGGGCGCTCGATGCCCGGCGGTCGCGCGGCAGAAAATTGACCGTCTTCGCCGCCAGCGTCGCAGAAGCGGTCAGCGCCGCCGCATACGCCAACGGCGATGATTTCTTCGGCGCGGCCGGCAGTTCCTCGCGCAGCGTCCGCGCAAGAAAATTCGGCGGAAGCCTGAGTTCCGCGCGAGCCACGCTCAGCGCGCGCTCCGGAGGAAACGAAAACTCGGCGGAATACAGGGGCTTCGCTTCGCTTTCGCCGTAGACCTCGGTGCGTCCCCCCTCGTCATCGTTGAAACACAGAAGGGAAGCGGGCGCGGCGCTCCAGATGCGCAGCGCCGCATGGATCGCGGCCGAGGAGAAGGTAACAGCCGCCAGTCCAATACCCGCTTCAGAAAAAAGCGTCTCGTAGGCATTGAGAAGCGCTTTTCGAACCAAACCGACTAAAACCGTGTCGCGTCCCGCGCGAGCCCATGCCCACGAGACTTCCTCGTCTGCATAGGGGTGCAGCGTGTCCACCTGAAGCTCGACGGCGGCCGCGATATCCTTATCCGGCACTCCCGGGAGCCGCAGTGTGCGCACGATAACCTCTTCGCGCGGCAGCAGCGCAGTCGCAACCAGGTTCCGCTCGCCCGCCGAATGGAGAAACCTCACCACCTCGGCGCCCCATTCCGCGGCGGGCCGCGAGCGAAAGTCTTCGATCGCTCCGGAAGCCACCAGCTTCGGTCCTTTCGCCCGCGACCGAACAATCGCGAGATCCAGGCGCTGCGCTCCGATCGCTATGCCGAAGCCCGTTCCGAAAACAAGCCAGTTACGCCGCAGCGGAGCATAGGTCCGCATCGGCATCGCGGCGCGCGATGCGACGGACTCAGCCGCGGTCATACCACCGCGCCACTTCAAATCCCGGCCGCTTGCCGAATTGGTTATTTCCGGGCCACTCCTTGATCAACGCCGCGACCGTGCGCCTGAGATCCGACAATCGCCCGTCCGCTCTTCGTATAACCGCTGTGGCGCGCAAGGTGAACATACCGCCGCGGCCGATTCGAAGGCGACGCCCCGCGGGTCCGAGAGACTGCTGCAGGGAAGCCAGTTCTTCCATTTGCGTGATCGGATGGGTTGCGCGGCTCTTCACAATCGCGGCCGCGCTTTCCGGATCGATTCCGATTGCGATCATCGTCTCCGCGCGGGCGGAATTGACATCCACGGCGAATCCCGTTGAATGCGCGGAAAGGCAGTCGCGTAACCCCGCCCGGCTCCCGTCGAGCGAAGTTCCGAAATAGAGATCCGGCGTAACCCCCTTCACCAAGAGCAATTCCTCGTTCTCCTGAAAAGACGCGTGACGCGGAAGAAAAGACGGAGAGCGCGCCAGATAAAACGAATCGAAAGGCCCCTCCCCGCTCGCCGCTGGCGCCGAGCGCCAGTCCAGGATCGCCTGGGTAATCTCGGTGGCGCGATCTTCAGGCTGACCCAGCGCGAGCAGCAACCGCTGCAATTCCTCGGGTCGCGATAGGTTCATGCTCAGCTTCGACGCCTCCGGAATGATGTCCACGTGCGCCTGGGCGTCCGGAAACGTGAAATCGAAGCCGGGCTGAGCGTACCGGTAGAAATCCGGCCCCCACGTCATCTGCAGGAGCGCCCGTTCGATGGCCCCCTTCGCCACGAAATATGCCTTCAGATCATCCATTCCCGTCGCGGCGCGGTCGGTCTCGCCGCGAACGTTGTTGGCCACGGCCAGGCCAATGGCTGCCAGTGCGGCCGTCAGCCAGAGCACAACGAGCAGCGCCGAGCCTTTGCGCCTGTTACATCCCATCGAAATACCCAACGCCTGGAAGGCGCGTGGAAGCCAGCGGAACGGTTACGGTTGAGACGTGCAGTTCGCCGGGCGCATCGTCGAGCGGCGCCATTTCAATGCGAATGCCCAGAGGGAAAATATGCCTCTGCAAAACCCAGTCGTCGCGCCACACCCGCAGCGGAGGCTCGGGGCGCGGCTCGAGGTAACGAAACCGGCAGTACGCGAGCCGGTCGGCCAGCACGAAGGATTCGGCCCCGGGTATTATCGGCGCAAATTGCGGAACCTCATTGTCGAATCCCGCGATCATCTGACCCGTCTGCGCAGGGCCCGTGTAAGGAATTTCGTTTACGATCAGGCGCACGCCTTGGCTCTTATCGCCGGGAATCACGGTGAACTCCGCAATCTGAAGCGTCCCGCGCCACGCCTCGCGCAGCGAATAAGACGTCACAAATCGCATGCTCTGCGGTCGCCATTCCACGAAGGGCGTGGGGCGGCTGACCTGTGTCCCCGCATGCCACATCGCCATCGTGGGTACAAACCCGGCGATTTCGTCTTCCACAATCTTCTGCGAATTCGCGACACGCCGGTTGTGCTCCAGATGCGTGTCCGTCTTGTCCATCGTGGAGAGCCCGATCCGCATCGCCATCAACGCGCCGACAGACAGCAGGCTCAGCAGCGACACCGCTATCAGAATCTCGATCAGCGTAACGCCGGACTCTTTGTTCATCGGACTCCCAGCGCCACCGGAGGTGCGGGAATCCTCGTGGAACGATAGCCTGCCACCTGTATCGTTCGGCGAGGGCCCGTCGCGGGTTGCCACCAGACTTCGAGCGCGATTCGCTGCAGGATCGGAGTCCCAGGGCCAGCCTGAGGCGGTTGCTCAAAAGGCCGCACGACGGCGCGCCATCCGGCGTCTTTATCGAACTGGCCTTCCACTTCGCCGTCGAATGGCAAATCCGCATCAAGCAGAAGGTCGTTCATCTTGTTCCGCGCCAGCGTGGCCGACCGGTCGTAGTCCGAAAGGCGCGACGCATTCTTGACGGACTGAGACAACCCGACGATCAGGCTCGTCACCGCGACGCCCAGGATGACGGTCGCAACCAGCACTTCAAGCAGCGAAAATCCCGCATCGGCCCTGCTGCGCCTGATCATTTGGCGTCCGTTCCAGGCCGCGCGATCTTTGGAACGGCGGTGACCGGGTCGATCTCGATCGAGCGCCGCCCGCCCTTGTCGTTTCTGAGCACCAGCGAGATTCGCGGAAATGCCCCTCCCGGGAACAGCAGAAAGCGGTGAGGCTCTTCGCCTTCAACCGACACGCCCACGGGCATCGAGAGGGAATCGACAGGATGGTCTCCCGCGGCGGCGGTAAACACGGCGATTCGGTTCTCTTTCGGCAAAATCACGATCTCGGCGGGCCGTTCGCGGCGTTCGACGTTGTTCATTGCGGATGTCAGAAAGCTGGCGGCCGACCCCGCCGCCGAAGCGAGCCGCACGCCCGCGAGTCCGGCAGTCAGGGCGGGGAACGAGAGCCCGGCCATCACCGCAATGATCGCCACTACAATCAGCATCTCCAGCAGGGTGACCCCCGCTTCGTGCTTACTTCCAGCTGACGACATCAGCGTTCAGGTCGGCGCCTCCCGGCTGCCCGTCGGCGCCGTAGCTCACGATGTCGGGCTCGTCGCCGTGATCGCCGGGGTATTTGTACACATACGGATGTCCCCACGGATCGTTGCCGAGGTCCTTCACAAGATACGGGCCGTGCCACTGATCGACGCCGCCCGGCTGCTGTCGCAACGCCCCGAGCCCCTGTTCCTGCGTCGGAAAAATGCCCGTGTCCAGCTTGTATTGCCCGAGCGCGAGCTGAATATCGGAAATCTGCTGCTTGGCCGCGACCACGCGGGCCTGATCGCCGCGATGCAGCAGCCGCGGCCCTACGATGGCGGCGAACAACGCGATGATCGTGACCACCACGAGCATTTCGATGAGCGTTACGCCGGCTCTTGCATTTCGTTTTCGATTCATCTTTGACACCTCGCCGTCCTTGACCTCTCGCTTAAATTGCCACGTCGTTAATGCTGGTAATCGCGATCAGCATACTCAAAACCATCGCTC
This sequence comes from Bryobacteraceae bacterium, assembly GCA_035262625.1. Lineage (GTDB taxonomy): Bacteria > Acidobacteriota > Terriglobia > Bryobacterales > Bryobacteraceae > BOG-234. The sequence goes on along the minus strand of DATFSM010000094.1, from coordinate 72,970 downwards.
CCACCACAATACCCATGATGAGGATCACGAGTGGCTCGAAGATCGAAGTGAAGCGCTTGATCCCTGCGCGCGTTTCTTCCTCATAGATGTCCGCCATTCGCGCGAACATCAGATCCAGTTTGCCCGTCTCTTCGCCGACCGTCAGCAGATGCGAAGCGAGAGGCGGGAACATCTTCGTCCTCGCCAGAGGCTGCGAGATGCCTTCGCCCCGCTTTACGCCCTGCGCCACTTCTTTCAGTGAGTTCGCCATCCGGCTGTTCATCAGAATGCCCGCCGAGATCTGCAGCGACTGTACCAGCGGAACCGTATTCGCCACCAGCGTCGACATCGCGCGCGCGAATCGTGACGTTTCGGCTTTTCGCATGGCATCGCCCAGGATCGGTATTCGGAGACGCGTTTCGTCCCACCAAAGCCTCCCCGGCCCCGTCCGCGTATAGAGGCGAAATATAAGAACGAATGCGATCACGCTGCCGGCGACCAGCCATCCCCACTGCTGGATGATCTTGCTGGCCTCGAGCATGATCAGCGTCGGCGTCGGGATCTTCATGCGGCTGTCGTCGAAGATGCTGGCGAACCGCGGCACCACGAAGTCGAGCAGCACGAAGATCGAGCCCGCGCCCACCAGAGCGAGCAGGGCGGGGTAGATCATCGACGAAATGATGTAGCTCCGAAGTTCGTCGCGTGATCGTTCGAACACCGAAAGGCGGTCGAAAATCTGGCCGAGGTTGCCCGACGCCTCGCCCGCCCGCACCATGTTGATAAACAACTCCGAGAAGTAGTCCGGATGCGTCGCCAGCGCGTCCGCAAGCGATTTGCCGCCTTTGATCCCCCGCAGAATATCCGAAACGATACCCCGGAACTGCTTTTTCGTCGTCAGGTCCGTCGTGATCGAGAGCGCCCGATCCAGCGGCACTCCGGAATTAAGCAGCGTCGAAAGCTCCTGCGTAAAGAAGAGGACATCGCGGCGCTTATTCGATCCGAAGGAAGGAAGACTGAGAGCAACCCCTTTCTTCCCCGCGTCCGCGCCCACATATACCGGCGTGAGACCCTGCCGCTGCAGTTCGCGCGTCACCGAACGAGGACTCTCGGCCGTGATAACGCCGGTCCGCAGTTTTCCATCGGCCGCAATCGCGCGGTAGTGAAATGTCGCGCCCCCCTGCGTCAGCGTCGCCATCAGAACTCCTGCGTGACGCGCGTGACTTCAGACGCGGTGGTGAGCCCTTCCGCCACTTTCTTCCAGCCGTCTTCCCGAAGATTTGTCATGCCCAGCCGCCGAGCGCATTCCGTAAGCTGACCCGAGTCGGCATTGGCCATGATGAGCTGCCGTAGTTCGTCATTCAGTTCCATCAGCTCGAAAATCCCTGCGCGGCCCCGAAAGCCGGAGCCGTTACACGCCTGACAGCCGCGCCCCGCGAAGGTCTGGATGCGCTCGCCGTACGGAGACATCGCGTTGCCGGCGCTCTCAATGCACTCGCGGCAGATCAGCCGCACGAGCCGCTGAGCAAGCACCGCGACCACTGAAGAAGAAATCAGGTAGTTCTCGACGCCCATGTCGGTGAGCCGGGTGACTGCGCTCGGAGCGTCGTTCGTATGCAGCGTCGAATACACGAAGTGCCCGGTCAGCGCGGCGCGAATCGCAATGTCCGCTGTTTCCCGGTCGCGGATTTCACCGATCATGATCACGTCCGGGTCCTGACGAACGATATGCCGGATCCCCGCCGCGAATGTCAATCCAATAGCCGGGTTGACGTGGATCTGATTGATCCCGTCCATCTGATACTCGACCGGGTCTTCGATCGTGATGATCTTCTTGTCCGGCAGGTTGATGCGCTTTAGCGCTGAGTAAAGCGTCGTCGACTTACCGCTGCCGGTCGGGCCGGTGACCAGAAAAATTCCATGGGGCAGCGACGTGTAGTATTCCATGCGCCCCAGCATTCGATCGTCGAACCCCAGGCGCTTCAGATCGTAAAAATCGCCCGCCGACCGATCCAGCAGGCGCATCACGACGCTCTCGCCGAAAAGCGTCGGCAGCGTGGATACGCGAAGGTCCACTTCGCGCCCCAGAATACGCAACTTAATGCGGCCGTCCTGCGGAAGCCGCCGCTCCGCGATATTCAGCTTCGCCATCAGCTTCAGGCGCGAGATAATCGCGGCCTTGAGTTCGCGCGGAGGCTGTTCCTGATTGAACAGCACGCCGTCAATACGAAACCGGATCCGGAATTCCTTCTCGAACGGTTCGATATGAATATCGCTGGCGCGTTTTTCAACGGCCTGCGCGATCATCGCGTTGACGAGGCGGATGACCGGCGCCTCGCTCGCCATGTCGCGAAGGTGCTCGAGATCTTCTTCGTCGCCGCCCGCGAAATCCGTCGTGGGAGACTGCCGCCCTCCCTCCGGGTAATAGCGGTCGATCGCGTCGACGATATCCTGTTCCGAAGCGAACTGCGGGCGGACTTCGAGCTTTACCGAATTCTGAACGGCGTTGATGGTTTCGAAGTCCAGCGGGTCGGCCATCGCGAGCGTGAGCGAACCCTCTTCGATGGCAAGCGGGAAAACCAATGCCTGCCGGAGAAATCGCGGTGACAGCCCTTCGGTCTCCGGGGCCGAAGGCGGCGCGGCGAGTTGCGCGATCGGCAGGCCCAGTTGCTGTGACAGGGTTGCCAGCAGATCGCGCTGCGCCAGAAAACCCATATCGACCAGAATGCGGCCCAGCTTTTCGCCGTGACGCTCGCGCTGCAGTTCCAATGCGCGCTCGAGGTCGTCGGCTCCGATCAGTCCGCGCTGAATCAGAATCTGACCAATCGGTGGTGCGGTTTCGATCAAGCCGTCAATACCCTCAGATCTCTTCCTCGGTGAAAAGCGCCGCCAGTTCCGCGGGCGTCGCGTGCCTGTTTCCGGCATCGATCAGTTGCTGTTTCGTGGTCGTCAGCACGAGGCGACGTGGAAGCCCGCGCGAATTCTCCCAACGGTAGTTAAAAAGAAAAGCTTCCATCACGATGCGCTCCTGGGGCGGCAGACCCGGAAGAGACCGGCTCGCGCCAGCCATCAGATCCCGCATCATCACCTTGAGCCCGTCGACCTTCTTCGCTTTCCGTTCGCGGAGATCCGAAATTTCTTTGTCGGAAACCACCTGCTTGAACGGGCTGAGCGTCAGAGGCGACACGAGTACCAGATTCATTTCAACCGTGAACACCGCGCCATAGCCTTCGAGATAGGTTCCGCGCGCGGGACCCAGCAGATCGTAGGGGTCGTTGATATTCGACCGAATCCGGTCGTTGATCGACGCCTCCACCGTTTTCAGGGAGCCCAGCGACACCACGGGCTCGGACGCCGCGAAGCACAGGGTCGCGAGTCCAATCAGAAGCAGGGCCTTCATTGCCCCACCACGCCGGACGGGCCGACATCCGCTGAAGCCAGCAGAGTATTTGTGTTCACCTGCTTCTGAAGTACCTGAACGGCCTCGCTCAGAACTAAGTACTCGCGCTCATGCTTCGCTTCCGCGGCTTTGAGCGTGGCCTGAGTGAGCCGAGCGTCTTCCTGTCGAACCTGGGCAACCGCTTTTGACACGGCTTCATTCACCTGCTTCGAGACATCCGCAGTCTCAACCACGGTGCGGACCTCAGCCGCCGGCGGCGGAGTGCGGCGATAAGCGGAAACGATCAAGGCTGTTCCCAGCACACAAGCCGAAACAAAGCCCAGCCGCGCCGAGGAGTTCCAGAAGCCGCTGAAGAAGCGTGCGGCAGCCGAGGGAGCAAATACCTTATCCGATACAAACGCGATGCGCTGCGGGATTTCGCGGTCGGGAATGCTGCGCAACGCGGCGGTCGTCATTTGAAGGCGTTCCAGGTCGGCGGCGCACGCCTCGCAGGTCTGAATATGTTGCTCCATGCCGCGGACCTCCGCGGCGGGAAGTTCGTCAAAAGCGTAATCGCGGAGGGCTTCCGCGCGGTCGCAAGTACTCATCGCATACCTCTGCTGTGGCTCGGGGCCAGTTCTGTTTTCAGCAGATCGAGCGCGGTGTAAAGCCGCGACTTGATCGTGGAAACCGGTGTCCCAAGTATTTCGGCTATTTCGTCGAATTTGAAGCCTTCGTAAACCTTCAGCACCACCGCCTCCCGCTGTTCAGGCGTCAGGCGGTCGAGAGCCGCTCCCACCGCTATGGTCAGGTCGGGCGCGACGCTTCGAGCAGGTTCACGTTCAATCAGTTCGGCGTCTTCGAAGTCCGATTCCGGTCGCCGCTTGCGGAACAACGAATAGGCCTCGTTATGGGCAATGCGGAACAGCCATGGCCCGAAACGCGCCGCGTCATCCAGCTTGCGGATGTTCTGGTAAGCCTTTAAAAACACGTCCTGACTGAGGTCGAGCGAGTCGTCCGGGTTGCCGGTGAGGCGAAGAAGGTAATTGAAAACACGTTTCTCCCAGCGCGAAACGAGGTGATTGAACGCCTCGATATCGCTCCGCCGAACGCGTGCGATCAGGTCCGCATCCTCGACGGCCCGAAAGATCAAACTCTGGCTCCTTGTGTGAAGACGGACGAACGGCCGAAAAAGTCGATGAGTATGTTTTCAGTTTAGCGATAAGCGGCTGGCCAGCCGCTTACGTTTATCGAGAGATACCCCTGTTGATATCGTTGGAACTGTGACTGCCAGCGAGATTCTGGACTTTATCAGCGGTATCGGGATCGTCCCCGTCGTCCGCACGCCGAGCGCCGAATCGGCCATCCGCTCCATCGAAGCGATTCATCGCGGGGGTGTTCGCGCCGCCGAGGTCACCATGACAGTCCCCGGCGCCATCCGAGCGCTCGAAAAGCTCGCCGACCGGTTCGGCGACTCGATCATGCTCGGCGCCGGCACGGTTCTCGACCCCGAAACCGCCCGCGCCTGCATGCTCGCCGGAGCCCAGTTCTTCGTTACCCCGACCCTGAAGATCGCCACAATCGAGATGGCGAAGCGCTACTCGAAGGTCATCTGTCCCGGCGCATTAACCCCTACCGAAGTTCTGACGGCTTGGGAAGCCGGAGCAGACGTCGTGAAGGTCTTTCCGGCCAATTCTGTTGGCGGACCCAAGTACATCAAAGCGCTCAAAGGACCCCTGCCGCACATCGAAATGATCCCCACCGGCGGCGTGAATCTCGAAACCGCCGGCGAATTCCTGAAGGCCGGCGCGTGCGCTGTCGCAGTTGGCGGCGAATTGGTTGACGCCAAGCTAATCCGCGAGAACCGCTACGACGAAATGGAGTCCCGCGCCCGCCAGTATCTTCAGGCGATCGCCCGGGCGCGCGCCGAAATGGCCGAGGCCGCCTGAGACATGGCTGGGCTCGAGGTACGCCACAACGAGAAGTTCCACCGCTTCGAAGCAGGGGATCCTCCGAATCTGGCCAAGTTGAGTTACCGCCCGGCTGGCCACGCTGTGGAAATGGTCCACGTTGAAGTTCCTGCGGAGTACCAGGGCCAGGGCCTCGCGGGAAAGCTCGCCGAGGCGGCGCTCAACTGGGCGCGGCAACAGAATCTGAAAGTCATTCCGAGTTGCCCTTACGTGAAGGGTTATCTCGGAAAGCATCCCGAATACTCAGATTTGCTCTGACCGTCTCTTGTCGGTCGATTTTGCTTGCCTGCTCGTCCCGCCGAGCTTATGCTTTCTTGGTATGGCCACGCCGACCCTCAGTCCTGTCGTCCCAACGACAGCCGGCCCCCTGCAGGATAATCCCTTGATCGCAGAAGTAGAGCAATTCCGGCAGGACTGTTGTCACCGGTATCAGTTCAATTCTCGATGGGACAACACGCTCAATATCGCGGGAATTTTGCTCTCTGTCTCCATCATCGCCGCTGGCGCCTGGAACGCCAGTCGTATCGCCACCGTGCTCGGTGGCTTGGTGGCCTCCATAGTCACAGCGCAGCGCGCTTTTCCTTTTGGACAACGCGCGCAGTTTTACCGGTCTCTGATTGGCCAGAGCGCGAACCTGCTCACGGACATGCGCGAAGGGCTGATCGCCATTCCGCAAGCGGTCTCCACGCTGCAAAATCTGCGTCTGGATTTCGCCCAACAACTGCCGCGAGGAACCGGCAACGGTTCAGTGACGAACTCCGGTCAGCAAACCAACCCTTAGCTCGCGCTCACCGCGGCATGTTGTAGAGGAATCGCATCTGCAGATCGACATGGTCGCCGCGGAACTCCGCCGGCAACGGAGGGAACGGGTTTGATGCGCTGATTGCCGAAACCGCAGCCTCATTCAGCGGACGTGAGGGCGACTGCCCGTTGTAAACGACCTTAGCCACCACGCCCTGTTTCGCGACCCGGAACTGCAGCACAACCTCTCCCCGCATCCCAGTCTTGGCGGCTTCAGGGTACACCGCGAACCAGTTGCGCCGGATGGCCGCCATGACTTGGATCAAATAAGGGCGGAAATCCACGCCTTCCGGATTGCTAAGCAGCCTGATTCCCCCGTTCGCTTGCCCAGTGGAAGCCGGAAGGTTTAGTCCCGGTCCGCTTCCCCCCTGATCGAACGTGATTTCGCCGCCCGACGCCGCGCCGGCAGCGCCGCCCTTGTTCAGAGCGCGCAAAGCGTCCTGAACAGTCGCACCGGGCAGCGCAATTGCGCCGGTTGGTTTACCCGAAGGCTGCGTCTTCGGCGCAACATCTTCCAGAGTGATCTTCGGCTGGCCGCTTCCAGGCGGAGGAGGGAGCTGCGCCGTTACGCCCAGCGGCGCCTGCTGCATGGGCAACGCGGCTTCGATCCTCGGTGGTTCAATCGTCGGAATGGTGCGGGGAGCCTGCGGCGTGGGAGTCGGCGGCAGGGGAATGGATTTGTTAGCCGTTTGCTTCGGTGCCGGGGCCGGAGCCGGAGACTTCAACGCCGGATGAGGCGCGATCGTCTCCAGTGTCAGCTCTTTCTTTACAGGTCCCTTATTCGGCGCCTTCTGCGTTAGCTCCGGAGGCGTGTAAAGGGGCGTCACATGCCGGACGAAATATCGCTCCGGAGGCCGCTGCGAAGAATTTGGCGCCGGATTGATCAGAAATAGCGCGGAAATCGCAACTATATGAAAAACAATCGATAAAATGCCAGCTCTTCGACGGCGCCGCTGGTCGGCCGGCGTATCCAGCCGAAGCAACAGATCGAGTTTCGGTTCGGATTCCGTGCTGTTAGAGGCGGCCACCGCCGGGGTTAAGGTTTCCATCCTGAAGCGAGAGTTTTCGCGACGACCCCTGCGTGCTCTTCAATTTTAGCAAGGATAGACAGGGCTGCCTCCAGTGTTTTACGCGCCTCCCGAGCGTCGAGTTTCGGCCTCGCGCGCATTTCCACGCAGTCCAGAAAATGGTCGAACTGCAGTTTCAGCGGCTCTCCCGGTTCGATATCCAGTTGCTCAAAACCGATGCCTTGCGGACCTCCCACCGTGAACACGGCTGCGCTGCGCTTGGCATAATCAACCGAAATGTATTGCTGCGGCTGAAATAGGCGCAGCTTACGCACCCGCTCCGTCGACACCCGGCTCGCGGTCAGGTTGGCCACGCACCCGCTCTCGAATTCCAGCCGCACATTTGCGATATCCACTTTTGCCGACAACACCGAAATTCCTGCAGCCTTGATGTCTTTCAGCCTTGAGCCGGCAAGCGCGAGCACGATATCCAGGTCGTGAATCATCAGATCCAGGACCACGTCGACATCGAGGCTTCGCGGCGTGAAAACGCTCATCCGGTGGATCTCGAAAAACAGCGGGATGGTCGCGATCTTTTCCAGCGCAAGCACCGCCGGATTGAAGCGTTCCAGATGCCCCACCTGCGCCACGCGGCCGCCGCGTTCCGCCGCAGCGGCAATTCGGTCCGCTTCCTCAAGACTCGGAGCAATCGGCTTCTCGACCAGCACATCGATCCCGGCATCGAGCAACGCGCAGGCCACCTCCGCGTGCGCGATTGTCGGGACCGCCACAATCGCCGCATCCACCTTGCCGATGACTTCCCGGTAATCCGTCGCCGCTTCTGCACCGCGTTGCTCAGCCTGTTCACGCGCCCGCTCGCCGTCCGAATCCACGACGTACTTCAGTTCGGCGCGCGGACTATCCCCCACCACCCGAACGTGATTCGCGCCGAACGAACCCGCCCCGATCACCGCCACCCGCGTCACTCCGCGGCCTCCATTCCCGTAATTGCGAGCTTCGCGGCATTCGCTTTCGCAATCAGTTCATCCCGATCCAGCATCAGCGTGCGGCCAGCGTCAACTGCGAGCGCCGTGGTGTTCGTTTCGATCATTACCTCCACAGTCCCCGGTCCGATCACCGGAACATCGAATAACAGATGCCGCCGTCGCGAAGACGCCTTTACCAGCGTCAAACGCCGCCCCTGCACCAGGCTCGCCGCCCGGCGCAGCATCGCATCCGTACCCTCCATCGCTTCGAGCGCGACGCACGCCTTGTCCGAGATGGCCACGCTCTGACCGAGATCCAGACTCGCAAGCGCATGAGCGATCTTCCGCCCGTACTCGATATCCCGCCGTTCCTCCGAATCGGGCTTCCGCTTCGTAATCGCGCCCGCCGGAGCGAGAAGAGGTTTGAGCAGAAGCGTGGAATCCACCAGTTCGATGCCTTCGTCGGACAAGACCTTCTGCACCGCCCCGATCAGCGAATCCGTATTTTTCCGGGGCAAAGCCGCCAACACCTTAAACAGACGCCAGTCCGGCTTAATCGACGAGAATATTTTCGCGTGTTTTACCTGACCCGCCATCATGATCTGGCGGATACCTTCGGCCTTGCACGATTCGATCAGCCGGCTCAGCTCACCCAACGAAATCCAGTAGCATTTCGCCGCCGCGTGCTCTACCTCGGGCGAAGCCTCTTCCCGGATCGCGAAAGCCACGGCCTCATCCCCCTGGCGGCGCGCTGTTTCCAGAGCAAGGATCGGGAACCGCCCGTTCCCCGCGATAATCCCGTATTTCAAGCTAACCCTTCACTACGCCGCGTTCGGAACTCGCGATGAACTCCAGCAGATGTTCCACCTCGGGGCACGGAGGCACCTCTTCCCGGATCCGCTCCACCGCCTGCGACGTATTCAGATTGGCCCGCGTCAGCAGCCGGAACGCGGTCTGCAGCGCCTCGATCGAACTCTTCTCGAAGCCTCGCCGCGAAAGCCCCACGGCGTTCGCCCCGAATACCTGCGCCTCCGGCTGATGACTCGTCAGGGAAAACGGCATCACGTCCTGCTTGATCACCGTGTAGGGCCCGATGAACGCGTGTCGCCCGATCCGGCAGAACTGGTGAACCCCGCTGAACGGGCTGATATCCGCCCAGTCCTCCACGATTACGTGCCCGGCCAGCCCCACGCTGTTCCCGAGGATCACCTGATCGCCGATGCGGCAATCATGAGCCACATGCGTATGGGTCATCAGCAGGCAGTCGTCCCCGATGCTGGTCAGCAGTCCGCCGCCCTGCGTGCCGCGGTGAATCGTCACGAATTCCCGGATGCTGTTACGGCTTCCGATCCGCGTCTCCGCGCGTTCCCCGCGGTATTTCTTGTCCTGCGACGCGACCCCGACCGTCGAAAACGGAAAGAACAAATTGTCCTCGCCGATCACCGTCGGGCCCTCGATCACCAGGTTCGACATGAGCCGCGTGCCCGCGCCAATCTCGACATCGGCCCCGATCATGCACCACGGGCCGATCTCCGCCAGCGGATGAATCTTCGCGGAAGGATCGACGATCGCTGTCGGATGAACCGGCATTAAGGCGCCGGAGTAACCGGCAGCAAGTGCTCGGGATCCTTGTCCTCGAGCTTGCACATCACTTCGGCTTCCGCGACGAGCACGCCGTTGACCGTCGCGGCGCCCGCCATCTTCGCAACTGTGCCCTTGCGCTTGATCACCTTCATTTCGATGCGCAGTTGGTCGCCAGGCACAACCGGCTTACGAAAACGCGCGGCGTCAACCGACACCAGAAACACCAGCTTGTTTTCGCGGTCCGGAATGCTGCGCAGCACCAGAACGCCCGCCGTCTGCGCCATCGCTTCCACGATCAGGACTCCCGGCATCACGGGAAAATCGGGAAAATGGCCCACGAAGAACGGCTCGTTGACCGTAACGTTCTTGATGCCGACCACCCGATCCGCCTCGAGTTCGATAATTCGATCCACGAGAAGAAAGGGATACCGATGCGGAAGTATCGTCCGGATCTCGTTAACATCCAGAATGGACATGGAAAGCACAGTATAAACGGCAGGTATCCGAAGTTTGCCGGGAACGGATCAGACGCTCGACCGCTTCGGATAGACTACAAAAATCAGCCGGATAGAGTCCACGGGGGGAGATTACTTGTCGGTAAGCATCAAGGATGTCGCTGCGCGGGCGGGGGTCTCGATAGCGACTGTTTCGCACGTTCTGAACGGTACGCGGGGAACGCGTCAGGAAACCAGGGATCGGGTCGAGGAAGCCATCCGCGAACTCGGTTATGCCCAAAATCAGGCGGCGCGCAATCTGGCGCGCGGGCGCAGCTCGCTTCTGGGACTGATTATTTCGGACATCCGGAACCCGTTCTTTCCCGAAGTCACTTCCGCTTTTCAGGATCAGGCCCTTCTGCACAACATGGATGCCATCGTCCTGAACACGAACTACGATCCGCAGAGAACGCTGAACGCCGTTAAGCGCCTCACGGGACTTCAGGTCCCCGGCGTGGCGATTCTCACTTCGCAGATCGATCCCGCGGTAGCCGACCTTCTGCCCCGGTCCGGTGTGGCTTCCGTCTTCCTCGACCTCGGGCGGGTCAATCGCAATGTCAGCAACATCGTCGTCGACTACGAGCGCGGCATCTGCGATAGCCTGCACCACCTCGCGAAACTTGGCCATCGACGCATCGCCTATATCGGCGGCCCGCTCGAGCTGCCCTCGGCCCAGGTTCGCAAAAAAGCCTTCGTCAAGGGAGCCCTGCAGGCCGGAATTGAGCCCGCTCGCGCAATCGATTCCGATTTCACCGTCAAAGGCGGCTACTCCGCGTGCGGCGAACTCATGAGCGGCTCGCGCCCCACCGCGATCGTGACCGGCAACGACCTCACTGCTATCGGAGTCCTCCGCCGCGCGTTTGACGCCGGCATCAACGTGCCCGAAGATCTCTCGGTCGTGGGCTTTGACGACATCATGTTTTCGGAGTACACGCAGCCCGCGCTCACAACCGTTGCGGTGCCGAGAGGCGAAATTGGTAATGCCGCCTTTCAGGCGCTCTGGGCTATGATGAACGACCCCGAGCAGGCGGGGAGGGAACTGCGCGTCGAAACGCACCTCGTGGTTCGGCAGTCTACCCTTCCAGTGGCCCGACCCGCTTCTGTGCAAAACTGAAATCGACCCGACCTCCATGAGGTACGTCACCGTTCCGCTTCTCGCGCCCCTTTTGGTTTTCCAGTGGGTCGCGCTTGCCCAGGAAGCGCCCGTGAACATCGCTCCTCGGCCCCGGCCGCCGGACAAGTCCCAGGTCAGACCCGAAACCGACGTCAAGGCCAACATCCGCGTCGATACGACCGTTGTGCTCGTGCCCGTCACCGTAACCGACCGCCTCAATCGCTTCGTCAGCGGACTCGAACAGCGCGATTTCCGTGTCTACGAAGACGATGTCGAGCAGAAGATCGTCTCGTTCGGAAGCGAGGACGCGCCTTTGTCGATCGGAATCGTCTTCGACACCAGCGGCAGCATGGGCGGCAAGCTCTCCATGTCCCGCGCAGCCGTCGCCGCGTTCTTCAAATACACTGATCCGGCGGATGAAGGTTGCCTGGTCGAATTCGCCAATCGCCCCGAACTCGTCGTCCCGTTCACCAACAACCCCGGCGAGATAGAGGAGCGCCTTCTGAGCACTCAGTCGAAGGGTTCCACGGCGCTTCTGGATGGAGTCACCGTTGGACTGAATACGATGCGCAAAGCCAAAAACCCCCGAAAAGCGCTGATCGTGATTACCGATGGCGGCGACAATCACAGCCGCTACACCCAGGCCGAAGTTCGCAACCGCCTCAAAGAGGCCGACGTTCAGATTTACGCCATCGGCATCTACGGCGGCGCCAGCACCCCCGAAGAACTCGCCGGTCCTGATCTCCTGCGCAGTCTCTCCGAACCGACGGGAGGCCGCCACTTCTTCGCCACGCTCCACGATCTGCCCGATATCGCCGAAAAAATCGGCATTGAGCTTCGCAACGAGTATCTGATCGGATACCGGCCGAGTAACACCGCCCGCGATGGCAAATTCCGCCGCATCGGAGTGAAAATCAATCAACCGCCCGGACTGTCCGCTCTGCGCGCCTACTGGCGCAAAGGCTACTTTGAGCCAACCCAGTAAATGAGCAGCGCCGGCAGTCTATTCTGGAAAATTGGCGCGACGAATTCCCAGCGGCTCAAGCGAAGCCGGAATCATCCTCATCGGCCTGTTCAAACTTTTGAAGGCTGCGACTCTGCTCATCGCGGGAATCGGTCTGTTGAGGCTTCTGCACCGCGATGTCGCGACGGTCGTCAATTCCTGGGTCGAACACCTTCGCCTCGATCCCGATAACTACTACATTCACCGCGCGCTCTCGCGCATTTTCCGCATTACTCCAAAGCAGCTTGAAGAGTTAAGCGCGGGTACCTTCCTCTATGCCGGTCTGTATCTGACCGAGGGTTGCGGACTGCTGGCGAAGAAACACTGGGCGGAGTATCTGACCACCATCAGCACCGCCCTGTTCCTGCCCGTTGAGGCATACGAACTATATCGGCGCCTCACCTGGATGAGGGTCGTTCTTCTGCTCGTGAATATCGGGATCGTCTGGTACCTGGGCGCGCGGATCAAACGCGGCCGCTGAACGGCTGCCCGCAACCCGCGCGCGCCCTCGCTAGACTCTTCGTCGCGCGACGAAGCTGATCAGCCACAGCACAAGAAACACGAAAAAGAGAATCTTCGCGATCTCGGCGGCTGTTCCGGCAATCCCTACGAAGCCCAGTAACCCGGCAATCAACGCGATAACCAGAAAAACGAGCGTCCAGTGAAGCATTCTTACGTAGCCTCCGGGCCGCGTAGTGCAATTCGCGCGCCAAACGGCTGCGGCCCTTCTCTCGGAACACCGCGTTCAAAAACTTTATGGGTGGCTTGTGTCCGGAAATCGGCTGTGATAGCTTTTTCCGCAACAACTCCAGTCGTAGAGGGGTCAGCATATGAAACGTGTACTCGTGTGCGTAGCGGTGTGTTTGCCCGCGGCCGTGTTCGCTCAGACAGCAGGCGAAATCACGGGCGAAGTTAAGGATCAAAGCGGAGCCATCGCGCCGAATGTGGCAGTCACCGCGACGAATTCCGGCACTAACGTCGCGCGCTCCACTGTAACCAACACCTCGGGGGTTTACAGTTTTCCTGACCTCACGCCCGGCGTGTATCAGGTAAAAGCCTCCGCTCCTGGCTTCGACACCATCGTCAAGACCAATATCGAACTTCAGGTGCAGCAGACCGCCCGCGTCGATTTCACCCTCACCGTCGGCCAGGCAACCCAGACCGTAGAGGTCAGCGCCACCGGCGAACTGCTTGCCACCGAAAATGCTACGGTCGGCACGGTCATCGAGCAAAAACGTATCGAAGATTTGCCGCTGAATGGTCGAAATTTCTTCAGTCTCGTCTCCCTCACGCCCGGCGTAACTTACGGCTTCACCCCGGCTGCCCAGGCTGCCGGCCGCCAGGGCGGCTCACGCGCTGCTCTCACTATGTCCCTTTCGGGCGCGCGCGCGACGTGGAGCAATTACACGCTCGACGGCATTACCAACACGGACGTCGACTTCAACCTCTACATCGTGTTGCCGTCCGTGGACGCGCTCCAGGAGTTCAAAGTTCAGTCCGGCGTCTACTCGGCCGAATTCGGACGCGAAGCCGGCCAGGTGAACGTTTCAACCAAACCGGGCACGAATGATTTTCACGGCACCGCCTTCGACTTCCTCCGCAACGACAAACTCGACGCTCGCCCCTACGACTTCATCAACACCCATCCCCCGAAGGCCGCTTTCCGCCAGAACCAGTATGGGTTTACTTTGGGCGGCCCCGTGTGGATCCCGAAAATCTTCAACGGACGCAACCGGCTGTTCTTCATGTCCAACTACGAGGGATTCAAATCGCGAACTACCAACGTTGCGACGGCAACCACCCTCACCGCTGCCATGCGAAACGGCGACTTCTCCGCTATTTCCACCGCGCTCCAGAACCCCTATTCGCGCGCCGGCTCCGTCCCCAATGTCACTTCTTCTCCGTTTCCGGGCAATCAGATTCCAGCCAGCATGTTCGATAAGAACTCCTTGTTTCTGATGTCGAAATTCGACCCTCTGCCGACCATCGCGCAGTCCGGATTGCCGAACCAGAATTATCAGTACCTCGCGAAAACACCTGTCGACAAGAGCCAGGTCACGGAACGCATCGACTTCAACGAGAGCGCCAACTCCCAATGGTTTGGCCGCTATAGCTGGACCGACGAAAACACGCTGATGCCGGGCCTCACAACCGATGGCCAGACCTTATTCACGCGCGCCAGCCAGTGGGCTCTCTCGAATATCCGCATTCTCTCGCCCTCCAAAGTCAATGAGGCCCGATTCGGATACAACTCCCTCTACAACGTGATCTCCCAACAACTCGCCGGGAAGGAGAATGTCAACGCGGAACTGGGAACCCCGTTGCCGGTCAACGACCCCAACTCCTGGGGCGTTCCCAACATCGCGCTGAACAACAACCTCAGCAGCCCGGGAAATCCCACCAGCAGCCCCTTCTCCATCGACGACAAGATTTTTCAGGGCGTTGACAACTTTTCCTGGGTGATCGGCAAGCACTCGCTCCGCATGGGCGGCGAATATCGCTACAACGAATTCCCGCAGGTTGGAAATGAGTTCCCGCGCGGTCAGTTCTTCTTTACCGGTATCTATACGGGCAACGCGAACACGGGAAGCGGCGGCTATTCCGGCGCCGACTGGCTGCTCGGCTCCGTACAGCGCGTTGATATGGCTGTCGCCCTCGCCTCCGCGGACTTCCGCAATAGTGAGTGGGGCATGTACATTGACGACACCTGGAAGATCCGGCCGCACCTCACCATCGAAGCAGGCATCCGTTGGGAGGTAGCGCAGCCGCTCCTCGATAAGTCACAGCACGAAGTCAACGTCCAGTTGCGGGAGTCCCTGCCGGGCATCGCGGACGTTCCCGATCTCAATCTGCATCCCGTTCTGGTTCGCGCGGGATCCTCCGGAAACTTTTACGACGGCATCGATTTCCGCTATGTGCCGACCGGCGGTTCTGCCTACCCGGCCGTGCAGGTTGCCCGCGACAATCGTCTCGGCGATCGCATGGTCAACACGGACTACAACAATTTCGCGCCGCGCCTCGGAATCGCCTACAGCCCGAACAACAACTGGTCGTTCCGCACCGGCGTCGGCATCTTCTTCTCTCAGGAAAGCAAGAACTCCATCTTCGACCTGAATCGCGGTCTGGGCGGACGCGCGACCATTCTGCCGGACACAACGAAAATACCGACCACTACCTATCAGAATTTCATTGATCCTTCCAATCTCCCGGTTCAGGTTCCTACCGGCCTGACCTGGGGAGCCAATCCTCAACTGCCCACCACTTACAGCATGAATTACCTGTTCAACGTGCAGCGGCTGCTGGGTAAAAGCACAACGGTTGAGGCGGGCTTCAACGGATCTCAAAGTCGCAAGGTCGATTATCTGACCAACCAGAACGCGCCTATTCCAGGAATCACCGCCTTTGCCACACGCGCTCCTTACCCGGAACTTGCCGGTATTCAGTTCCTGGTTGCGGAAGGCATCGCAAACTACAACGGGCTGATGACCAAAATCACCCAGCGCTTTGGTTCCAACTTGACCACGCTCTTCAGCTACACCTGGTCGAAGGCGCTTGACGATTCCAGCGCCATCCGCGGTGTCGCCAACGATTTCGCGCCGGAGGACATGCGCTGCAGGCACTGCGAATACTCATACTCCAGCTTCAACGTGCCGAACCGGTTTGTCGCCTCAGTCCTCTACAACCTGCCGTTCGGCAAAGGTCAGCGCT
Source organism: Bryobacteraceae bacterium (assembly GCA_035262625.1). GTDB lineage: Bacteria > Acidobacteriota > Terriglobia > Bryobacterales > Bryobacteraceae > BOG-234. The sequence continues at coordinate 56,948 of DATFSM010000094.1, read as the reverse complement.
TCCTCAATCACGGCGGTGTTCTCGATCAGGTCGTCGGCGGGTGGCAGGTCAGCACCATCGGCACGATTCAGGACGGGCTTCCCATCGACACAACCTCATGGGATGCGGCGGGAACCAATTTCAATCCGTCGAGCAACCGCATCAACTGCCTCGTGGGCGTGAATCAGATATTTGCTACTCCCACCGCGAACGGCTATTTCAATCCGGCGGCGTTTTCGAACGCGGTTGCAGGCACTTACGGAAACTGCGCACGCAACAACCTGCGCGGACCACACCAGGTGAACTTCGACTTCTCCACCATCAAGGACTTCCATGTGACCGAGCATCAGGCCCTTCAGTTCCGCATGGAGATGTTCAACGCGGCCAATCACGTCGAATGGGGTGCGCCGAACGCGAGCTGGGGCGGTTCAAACGTCGCCGCGCCGAATAGCTTCGGACAAATCCGCAGCACCCTCACGACAATGCGCCAGATCCAGTTCGCGCTGAAATACAATTTCTGACGCACATGGCCAAATCGAAGAAGATCATGCTGATCCGGCATGCTGAGAAGCCGGATGGAAATATTCGGGTGTTCGCACTTTTTTCTCGGCTTTATTTCGTGCGATCTCAATCACTTACCTGATGGACATCGAACTTCTTGCGCTCCTCGTGCCAACCTCCAATCAGAAGCGGGGCCATTCTTAACCGAATTCCCGCCGAAGCCTATGCCGGCCGGCAGGCGCTCGCGGGTCGGAGGACGTCAAAGTCCTCCGGCTGATGAAAACGGTACGTCGAATCGATTCGATGAATAAGTCTTCTCGGGAGTCAGAGCCCCGGGACAATGAAATCCGGGATCGGCCTTGCGAACCGATCTTAAAAAGAAGTCAGGGTCCGGCGTCGCCTTACGGTGCGCCGGGCCTCCCGCGTCTCGGCATAAGTGTCTCTATACGTGCCGCCTTGTCCTCTCATTGCGTTCTCGCCCATCAGCCCCGGGCCGCGCCATCTACTCAGCTGTTGAATGCTGCGACGTGTACGCCGCCCCGCTCATCTCACGGATCATGGAATTCCGGCAATTGGGGAAAAGCGGACTGCGCGTTCCCGTACTTTGTTTTGGCGCCGCGACGTTCGGCGGAGGAAATGAATTCTTTAAAGCGTGGGGAGATACCGATGTCACAGAAGCCGCAAAGCTCGTCGACATCTGCCTCGAAGCGGGCGTGAACTTCTTCGACACGGCCGACATCTACTCGCAGGGGATTTCTGAAGAAGTTCTGGGCCAGGCGATCCGTCATGTCCCGCGCGAATCCGTGCTCATATCGAGCAAGGGAACCTTCCCGTTCGGTGAAGGACCGAACGACACGGGCTCCTCGCGCTATCACCTGACGCGCCAGATCGAGGGCAGCCTTCAGCGGCTGAAAACCGATTACATCGACGTCTACCACATGCATGGCCAGGACCTGCACACCCCGCCCGAAGAGACTCTCTCGACCCTCGATCAGGCCGTGCGGCAGGGCAAAATTCGCTACATCGCCGCGTCCAACTTTTCTGGCTGGAACCTGCAGAAATCGCTCGAAACCAGTTCACGCCACGGCTGGCCGCGCTACACCGCGCATCAGGTCTACTATTCGCTGGTCGGCCGTGACTATGAGTGGGAGTTGATGCCCCAGGCGCAGGCCGAAGGCCTCGGCGCCCTGATCTGGAGCCCGCTCGGCTGGGGCCGCCTTACCGGAAAGATTCGCCGCGGCCAGCCGGTTCCCGAGGTCAGCCGACTGCACAAGACCGCCGATCAGGGCCCGCCTGTTCCCACCGAGTTCCTTTACCAGGTGGTTGACGCGCTGGACGCTGTAGCTGCCGAAACCGGAAAGACTGTACCGCAGGTTGCGCTGAACTGGCTCCTGCGTAAGCCGACGATCTCGAGCGTCATCATCGGAGCGCGCAACGAACAGCAGCTTCGCGATAATCTAGCGGCGGCGAGCTTCGTACTAACGCCCGAACAGGTCGCCAAACTCGACGAAGCAAGTCAGCGCCCGGCGGCATACCCCTATTGGCATCAGAAACAGTTCCCGGCGCTGGTCTCTTGGCCGCCTTCGTATCGGGAATAACTACTTCTCGGCGAGCAGGCGCTTCACCAGCGCCTCGATCTCTTCCAACAACTGCTGATGAAACACGCCGGTTGCCCGGCCCGCGAAACCGGCGTGTATCGCCTTCACTAACCCGTCTCGGCCCACGAAGAACGTCGCGGGGAACGTATCCAGGTTCTGCGCCTGCGGCAACTTCTCCGCCAGCTGCGAAGGCTCGCCTGCCAGCAGCACCGGATAATTCAGCCCATACTCCGCCCGGAACGCGCGCAGCCGCGTCGGGTTCTTCAATTGATCCTCTTCCTCGAACGAAAGATCGATGATCTCCAGCCCCTGCGACCTATACTTCCGGTAAAGCGACTCCAGCATCGGAGCCTCGTCATGGCAGTTCGGGCACCAGCTCCCGCCCACGGCTACGATCACCACCTTACCCTTGAACCGGGGATCGGCGCTCGAAACCATCCGCCCTTCGAGGTCCGGAAACTCGAACCGAAGCGGAACATTAGGATCCCGCATTGTGGTGTGCTTCATCGGGTCGTCCGGAGCAGGCAATCCCTTTTCGCGCGCCACCGTCTCCCGCACCGCCACGAACTTCTGCTTTTCGTTCTGCACCACATTCAGCGTTCCGTCCGCCGCAGGCGTCAACGAGAACACCACAGGTCGCGCGCCTGAGAAGTGGCTGAACGTGAAGCTTCCATTTTGATACCGACCGGTCAACGTTCCGGTATCGCCGTCGACCCGAAGGATCGCGCCCGTAATCTCAGCGCCGGTCTGTCGCACGATCATCGGCCACGCCTTTTCGCCCGTAGCCGAGCCGGTCTCGATCACCCACGATCCCGCAATATTCGGAACATTCCCTGCAGGCGCTGGAGCGCGATGAACAACCGCGCGCACGGGATAAACTTTTCCATCGCGCGTGTAGGTTCCCTCCAGCGAACCGTCATGCGCCTTAGCCTCGAGCTTTGAGTTGTACTGAGGGAATTGCGCAATCACTGTGTCAGCGGTCGACTCCCCACTGGCCGAGATGGTCTTCTCGTCGCCGTTGAAGAACCAGGCTCTGAATCCTTTGCCGGATCCGGAGAACTCCATCCGGAACGGAACGCTTGCGCCGTTTACGTTAATGGTCGCGTCCCATAACGTATTCGCGCCCAGCGTATGAGCCGCCAGACCCAACGTGACCAGCAGCCGTTTCATCCGCTAATTCTCGCGCCCGCGGTGATTATCCACGAAGTGCTTGTCGATCTCTTTGCGCCCGGCGAATCCCTCATGAACGCCGTGCCAGTGTTCGATGTCGTCCTCGTCCATTCGCCAGCAGAGGTAGACCTCTTCGCCGAGGTAAAGCGTCGGAAAATCCACCAGCCCCACATCGAGGTCCTTTACCACAACACCCATCTGCTCGATCTTCTCGAGCGATTGCTTCAGCGTCTGACCGCTCAGATCCTTCTGCGCCTTCAGAGCTTCGACGGTCGAGACATCCACCGAAAGCCCTCCCAGCAGAAGAATTCGCTGCGAGAGATTCTGCAGATAGTCTTCAGCTTCGGTATACCGGGCCTTCGCCTGCACGGATTCCCGGATCAGCCGTCCCACCGCGGGCAGCATCGCCCGAGCGCCGGCCAGCGTGAAATGTCGGCCCATCGCTCAGGCCGGTACGGCTTCTTCAAGCGCCGCGGCTTCGGCCGGAACGTAGTGCGAATCGACGTACCGGTTCAGGAGAGTAATGAATTCGGCGACGATGGCCTCGCCCCGCAGAGTGACCGACAGCTTTCCGTCGATGTAGACCGGAGCGACCGGTTCCTCGAACGTTCCCGGCAGAGAGATCCCGATGTTGGCGTGCTTCGATTCTCCGGGTCCGTTCACCACGCAACCCATCACCGCGACCTTCATCGTCTCCACGCCGTCATACTGGCCCTTCCAGATCGGCATCCGCTCACGCAGATACGTCTGAATCTGGTCGGCCATGTCCTGAAAGAACGTGCTCGTGGTGCGTCCGCATCCGGGGCAGGCCGTTACCTGCGGCGCGAAGCTGCGGATTCCCAGTGACTGCAGAATCTGCTGGCTTACGATCACTTCTTCGGTGCGATCGCCGTTCGGCAGCGGAGTGAGCGACGCGCGGATCGTGTCGCCGATTCCTTCCTGCAGCAGCACGGACAACGCCGCCGTAGTCGCCACAATTCCCTTCGAACCGAGCCCCGCTTCGGTAAGCCCGAGATGGAGCGCGTAATCGCTCTTCGCCGCCAGCGATCGGTACGCGTCGATCAGATCCTGAACTCCGCTCACCTTCGCGCTGAGGATAATGCGGTCGTGCGGCAATCCGTACTTCTCCGCCGCTTCCGCGGAAAGCAGCGCGCTTGCCACGATTGCGTCCAGCGTCACGTCGCGCGCGTCTTTCGGCTCGGCCAGTTTGTTGTTCTCGTCCATCATGCGCGTCAGAAGCGCGCCGTCGAGAGATCCCCAGTTCACGCCGATCCGCACGGGCTTTCCGTACTCGATCGCGGCTTCAATCATGGTGCGGAAATTGTCGTCGTGCTTTTTGCCGATGTTGACGTTGCCCGGATTGATCCGGTACTTCGCCAGCGACCTCGCGCACGCCGGATACTTCTTCAGCAGCAGATGGCCGTTGTAGTGGAAGTCGCCCACGATCGGCGCGCGCACGCCCATCATATTCAGCGTGTCCACAATCTTCGGAACCGCAGCCGCAGCCGCTTCCGTGTTCACCGTGACGCGAACCAGTTCCGAACCGGCCTTCGCCAGCGCCGCCACCTGATTCACAGTTGCGGTCACGTCCGCCGTGTCGGTGTTGGTCATCGACTGGACCACGATCGGGTAGTCGCCGCCGACCCGAACTCCACCCACGTTCACGGGCGTCGACTTCCGGCGCCTGATTTCTGCCATAAGCGCTTATTTTATCAAGGGTTATTACTCGACCGGGTTGCGCAGTACGCCGATTCCTTCGATCTCGACCTCGACGATATCGCCCGGCTTCATGCGTTTCGTGTTACCCGGAGTGCCGGTGTAGATCAGGTCGCCCGGCAGTAGCGTCACGTACCGGCTCACGAAGCTGATTACCGCGGGCACGTCGAACAGCAGATCGCTCGTGCGCTGTTCCTGCACTACTTCCCCGTTAAGCCGCGTCTGCAGCGCCAGATCGCCGTAATCCAGACCGCTCACAATCCACGGCCCCAGCGGTCCAAACGTGTCGCAGCCTTTCGCGCGCCACCATTGCCGGTCCGTGTTGCGCTGCCAGTTGCGATCGCTCACGTCATTGCCGCAGGTTACCCCGAACACGCAGTCCAGAGCCTCGTCGGTGCTCACATGGTGCGCTGGCCTTCCGATCACTACCACTAGTTCCCCTTCGAAATGCGTATCCTCCGCGTCCGCGGGAATGCGAATCGGATCACCGGGATTCTGAATGCACGTCACCGGCTTATAAAACATCTCCGGACTCGAAGGCGCGGGCCTTGCGCCGAGATGGCTCTTGTAGTTCAACCCCACCGCGAGGATTTTGGGCGGCACGCAAGGAGCGAGCAGTGTCACGTCTTCCAGTGGAAACTCGCGCCCACTTGCATCATGAGGCTCGAACAGTCCTCCCCGAAGTTCCGTGATGGAGTTCCCGTTCACAACCCCGTAGTTCTGTCTGCCTTCGTAATCGAAGCGTGCGTAGATGGCCATCTGTCCTTCCGACTATAACGAACGGACTTACTTGACCAGTCGCGCGCCGGTAAGCTGCAAAACCGCGCCGAGTGTCGTCTGCGCCGCGTTCAGGCCCAGACGGAAGTCTTTGTCCGAAAACGTCGCGTAAACATCCGTAGGCTGATGCCAGTGCGGGTCCCAGCCACTACCGATCTGCCCCCCGCGTTCGTTCTCTCGCACGCTCACCGACGCGACCAGATCCTGGAACGGCGTCGAATCCGTGTTGGTCATGTGATTTCCCAGCGCAGCCGGATAATCCGTCGCGAACTTCTCGTTCGCCGCCACCAACGTCCATCCGAGGGCGGCGGATTGCGCCGCCTGTTTCGATGCCGACTGAAACTCGATGTTCACATCGGCTTCGGCGCGTTGCTCTTTCGAGACGACTCCGTCGTGCGGCATCCCATGATCGAAAAGCAGCATGTCGTGCTGAATCAGGCCGAGCCACCGCGGCTCCGAATACTTTCCCGAACCCGGCGTATCTTCCTTACCCTGAAGATCCTTCCTCTGATCCACATAGGCGCGACTGCCATTCAGCCCGGTCTCCTCGTTATTCCACAACGCGAAACGAACCGATCGCTCGGTCTGAACGTCCGGCGAGTTCAGAACCCGCGCAACCTCCATTACCAGCGCCGTGCCCGAGCCATCGTCGTTTGCGGCCTCGCCCCAACCGATTCCGTCCATATGGGCGGCGACGATGTAACCCTCCTCGGGATGGGTCGTGCCCACCTTGGTGCAGTAAACCTCCTGTCGAGGTCCCGCCGCCGACGGTTGCGAATTCAGCGCCCGCAGCTTTTCATCGGTCTGTGCGTTGGCATCGTTGTTCACGCCGGTCTTGACTCGCTCCCCGCGGGGCCGCGCGCCGCCGCGCGCTGGTCCTCGTCCTCCGCGCCCTCCCGCGGTTGCCGCCGGAGTTGATCCGGTTGCCGTGGCATCGGCCTCGGCATTCGGACTCGCGCCGCGGCCACCCCGTCCGGGTGGCGTAGTGTACGTATAGCTGATCCGTTCGACGTTAGCGCAACCATAACTCTTCAACTGCTGTTCGATCCAGTCCAGCGCCGCGCGGTTCCGGTCTGTCCCCTGCCGCCGGTCCCCGAACTGCGTCAGACCTCTGATGGTCGATTTGTAACGTTCCAGACTGAGCCGATCGATAACCGGCTGTAGCGGGTCAGGGGGCGGAGCCGGTGTGGATGCAGGTGGAGCGCCCGGTGCCGAACTGGTTTCCGGAGTCTGCCCCAAAATGGCTGGGGATAAGCAAAACACAAGAAACGCAGCGAGATACCCGGATCGCATAATTCCGCTCAGTGTAGCGAACCTCGGGTCATCGCGACACACCTCTGTCTCACACCACTACGGTCGCGTGGCTCCCAATTCGGCGGAACCTCACAAAATCAATCACTTGGAGACTCGACTCCGTGGTAGGCGGTTTGCTATTCTAAACCCCGAATTGTCGAAGTACTCAACCTGCCCTCTGCTGCAACACGCGGGCGCGTAAAGATAAAAGCCGGGGAGGCCGGGCGTTCGGGCGCACGGAATCTGATTTGCAAGCGGCTCTTATCCTACTCGCCGGGTTGCAGCAGGAGGGGTTTTCCTGGAATTGAGGTGCTACGGCAGTGCGGCGATGTTTAACGGGCGCAGATGCGCTCGCCTTCAGCCCCCGCGACGCTTCGCAGGAATCCGCTCACAACTTTTGTGAACTCTTCCGTGGTGTAGTTGGCCGGGAAGTTTGCGCGGGACGCCAGAACCTGCTCACGGATACCGCCTTCGACAATTCCGACCACCGCCGAACGAACGCAAAGTTTGGACGCGCTCTCGGGCAGCTCGCCCGTCTCGGCCGCCTTCCCGATCACTTCGTCAATCAGTTGCAGAAACCGGGCGTAACCGCTCTGTAAACCGTTCCGCCGCGCGACGTCGCGCATCCGGTGCCCTTCGAGCAGAACCAGTGTCTTCAGTTCCAGATCTTTATCGAGATACTGCGACACCACTCCGGGAATGCAGCTGAGCTTGGCGTTGAAGTCGTTGGCGGACCCGAAACACTCCATCAGATGGGCGTTAATTTTGTCCCAGCCTTCGGTGAAGATCGTTTCGAGCAGCCCCGCTTTGCCGCCGAAGTGTTTCATGAGCTGCGATTCGCTGGTCCCTGCGTTTCTCGCAATGAGAGCGGTACTCGTGTTGTCGTAGCCCAGCGACGCGAACAGTGTCCGCGCGGTAACCAAAATCCGATTTCGCGAAGACTTCTCGTACAAAAATTCGTAGTATTCGGGCGTGTAAACGGGGTTCATTGTTTTCTCCCTTGTCGCTGGCCGTGGGCGCGCTGCGTCGAAAAATCAACGCATTCACTTAGATAATCTTTATATTTAGAATTGTACAGCCCAAACATTTGCAAGTGCGGCTAGCCTTTCTAGGCAATTTAGCCGCACGCACAGGGCCGTTGGTACTATCAGTACTTTTGGGGCTGAATCAGGCTTTCCAGGTTTCCGCTTCGACTCGGCGGACGACAAGAGTAAAACAAAGGGTTCCGATCACCAGCATGCCGGTTGTGACGACGAAGGCCCAATAAAACTGACCCGTTCGCTGGACAATCCAACCTGTCAGCCACGGAGCCAGGATCCCGGAGAGATTTCCGACGAAATTCTGTAGTCCGGTCCATCGCCCTGCCGCCCAAGGCCCAGCCAACGTCTGCGTGATCGCCCACAGGTTTGAGGAGTAAATCCCGTAAGCGAAGCACGCGGCGCTTAGCAGAACGCATGACGTAACAGGATCGTGCGCCAACACCGCGAGCAGCATGATCGTGGAAAGCATCAAACCCACGCCCGTGAACGTTTTCCGCACCAGATTGGGACTCGCCCCGCTTGCGATCCATCGGTCCGACAGAGCCCCGAAAGTCAGCGTGGATGCAGCTACCGCGAACAGCGGAATCGAGCCGAAAATCGCCATCTGGTCCTGCGTATAGTGCAGTTCGTCGCGAAAGTAAGACGGCAGCCAGGTCAGGATGAAATACCAGACGTAATTCCCACAAAACAACCCGAAGAACGTGCCCCAGGCCGACCGTTTCGAGCAGATCTCGCCGATACTTGGAACCTTGCCCTTAACCTCACGCACCAGCGCCTGATCCTTCGGCGCCCAGATGTTCCACGGAATCAACCACAACAAACTTAATCCGCCGGTGATGAAGAAGAAGATCCGCCAGCCGAACCGCCCCATCAGAAGGCCGCCGACCAGGATCCCGATCGCCGGCCCGAGTTTGCATCCGGCGTCAATCGCGGCGTTGGCGAATCCGCGCTGCTGTTCCTGAAAGTTTCCCGCAAGGATTTTCGAGTAAGACGGATAAGCCACCGACTCGCCCATTCCGAGCGCGAGCCGCACCAGGAACAGCATCATGAACCCCGATGCCGCCCCCGTGAAAAACATCGCCGTGGACCAGATCAGAAATCCCGCGGACAATACGCGGTTTACATTGAAACGATCCACGAGCCAGCCCGCGATAATCTGAAACCCCGCATACGACCAGAAAAACGCGGAGTAAATCCTGCCGCGATGCTCGGGATCGAGCGCGAAATCGTTCTGAAGGTAGCGGTCCGCCACCGAGAGGCTGCCGCGATCGATGTAATTTATGCCGATCGACAGAACGAGGAGTGAGAGAAAAATCCACTGCGTCCGGGTAAGAGGAATACTACGCAGGCGCGAGGACGAGACAGCCGTTGCCATGTGATCCTAAAGCTTATCTCAAGCGGTCGATATGAGCGGGAGAGCGGCATACGGATGAGTAATGGAGCATAACGCTGTAGCCCGCGGGTCCGTGGCGGCGCGATGGGGCGCCGTATGCGTTTTCGCGCTCGCTTCGACGTGGAATTATCTCGACCGACAGTTACTTGCCGCCGCCGCTCCCCGTATCAAGGCGGAGTTTCACCTCTCGAACACCGGCTATGGATGGCTGGGGGCGGCTTTCGGCCTCGCGTACGCTCTCGCATCGCCTGCGCTTGGCTGGTTTCTCGATCGGGTGGGGCTCGAAATCGGCGCTGCCTGGGCCGTCGGTTTCTGGTCGGTCGCCGCCATGATCTGCGGATGGACGCGAACCTTTACCCAACTTCTCGTATCGAGAGTGCTGTTGGCGATCGGCGAATCCGCCGGTGTTCCGGCCGCCGGCAAACTGAACACGATTTATCTCGAACCGGAGAATCGCGCCCTGGGAGCAGCCGTAACCCAGGTCGGCCTGACGATCGGCAGTGTCGTGGCGCCCCTTCTGATTGCGGCGATCGCTGGATGGCGATCTCCGTTCTTCATCTGCGGTGCGCTCGGCCTGTTCTGGATTCCGCTTTGGCTATATGTGCGCCGGTCAGTCGTGCCTTATCAAGTCGTGCCTCCGCGACCGCAGGCGGAAGGTCTCGGCCTCATTCGAGATCGGCGGCTGAAGTTCCTGACAGTCGCGAATATGTTGTGGATGGTGGCGTACGCGTTGTGGTCCACATGGACCACCATCTACATTGCGGAGACGTTCCATCTCTCGACGCGCGACGCGAACGCCTATGCCTGGTTCCCGCCTGTCGGCTCTACGTTGGGCGGCTTCGTTGGGGGCGCGTTGTCGCGGCGTTTGATCGCTCGCGGATCGTCGGCATTGGATGCGCGCATCGCGGCGATGAGAGTCTGCGCGTTCGGATGCCTGATCTGCCTTGCGGGCCCGTTCTGCCGAACTCCATTGCTCGCTACCCTGGTCGCGGCGGCAAGTTATTTTTGGACCACCGCGGGCAGCGTAAATCTCTACACGATTCCATTGGACATCTGGGGCGGGGAACGGGCCGGCGTAGCGATTTCGTTCCTCGTGTTCGCCTACGGACTCCTGCAAACAGGAATCTCACCGCTGATCGGAGCAATCGTTGATCGCTACGGATTCGATCCGGTTTACGGAATGCTCGCCATCCCGCCCTTCCTGGGACTAATGTGCCTGCAAAAACTAAAGGGCGGCCGTGAGGCCGCCCTTCGGAGTATGAGTGTACCGGAATCCTAAAACGCGTACCGCAGTGAGAGCTGCAGATTTCGCGAAAGCCCCGTCTTGCTCGTCACCTTTCCGAAGTTCGTTGCAGTCGGGTTCAGACCCGGGCCGCTCCAGTTCGGATGGTTGTTGACGTCGAAGGCCTCCGCGCGGAATTCGATGCCCTGCCTTTCAGTAATCCGGAACTTTTTATAAAGTCCGAGGTTCCAGTCCTGAAAGCCTGGCTGATAAATCGAGTCCCGAACGCCTTTCTGCAGATTGAACGTCCCGGTGGGGGGAGCGGTGAACAAGGCCTGTCCGCTCGAGTTGGTCACTGAGAAGTATTGGTTCGGGCTCGCCGTCGAATTGGCGAACTGCCCCAGGATTTGAGGTGTGCCGTTCATGACCCAGAACTGCCCCTCGCTTCCGCAACCGAAGCTGCCCACTTCTCCAACGCCGGCGTAGTCGTTATTGGTTCCGATGCCGCACGGCGTGCCCGTCTGGAACTGATTCACGCCGCTGATCTGCCATCCGCCGAGCAGCTTGCCCGTCATTTTCGAAGCATCCTTGAAGAACGGCAGGTTATAGACATAGCTGAAAACAACAGCGTGGCGGTTGTCGAACTCCGACGGTCCCCACAGATTGGACGTGTTGTAGGTATCGGGAACGATGTCGCGATAGTTGCTCGAATTGTCGGTGCTCTCGGCCAGCGTATAAGAGAAGCCGAACGAAAAGCCCGAGGCAAAGCGGCGGTTCCACTGTATCTGCATGCTCTTGTACTTGGACTGCGCCACGTTCAGTTCTTCCTGAATAGAAGCGAAGCCCGCGTAGGGCCTGAGAGCGTTCACGTTCACTCCAGGGTTGGCCTGGAGAGCGCCGACCTGAGGCTGGTTGATGTCAAACACCTCGGGAAGGTTGAGTCCGCGGTGCCCGATGTAAGCCACTTCAAGGGTGGATTTCCAGAAGAAATCCCGCTGCACCGTAACGTTCCAGTTCCAGGCGGAAGGAGGACGGTTATTTCGGGCAAGGGTGGTAACCGTGAGCGGCGGAGTCGCGGCGCTGCTGAGCGAAGCTCCCGGATTGTCGACCGAAACGTTGGCTACCGTTTCGAACGGCTGGAAGGGCGAGTTGGCTCCGGGGAAGATATTGTCGAGCAGCCCGAAGCGAGTCAGGTAGCGGCCGATGCCGCCGCGAATCACAGTCTTGCTGTTGAGCTGATAAGCGACGCCAGCGCGTGGCTGGAACTGATAATTGATCTGACCGTAATAGTCGGGGTAGTTGTGAAAGAGGCTGCTGTATGCGGTTCCGCAGGCCTGTGTGACACCATGACCGCAGGCGTCACTCGGCCAGCCGTCGCCGGGGATAACCATCCCGTTGTACACATTGCCGGTGCCGACGATTACGTTACCTGTAGTCGGATTGATCTTCGGAGCCATCGTCGGATCGTAGAGAGCCGGATCGAAGAACACCTGATTGCCCCAAAGAGCCTTGTATGGCACGGTAATCGTCTGACGGACGCCATAGTTGATCGTCAGCTTGGGATTGACCTTCCAGGAATCCTGTGCGAACCACTCATAGAGGAATCCGCGATAGATCGTATAAGCCCGCTGACCGATTTCCGTGTAGCTGTCCGCAAGGCCGAGAGCGGCGTTCGCCATGCCCACTCCCGACGTGGCGCCCAGTCCGGTACGCGGGTCGCTGAACTGGAACGTTCCGTTCTGGTTGTTGCTGCCGCCGGGAACGGTGCTGACGTTGATCTGATCTCCGTCGTTCTCGCCGGATCGCTCCCAATAGAACCCGGCTTTCAGAGTATGGTTGCCCCAGACTTTGGTGATCGTGTCGTTTGCTGTGTAGATCGGACCGGTGGAGTGAGAAGGATAGGGGCCGCCGGAGAGGCTGGTGAGGTTCGGAATATTCGCCGTCGGAATCTTGCCCGGAAGATCCTTTCCGTTGGGCAGGATATACGGATAATCGAAGCCAAGCGTAGACCGGTTGAAGCCCGGAGCGCTGGTGATAACCGGAATGTACACGTCGTCCAGGCTGACTGTGAAGCGCGCTTCATTAATCAGACTCGGGCTCAGAGTCCGAATCCAGACGAGGGAATTCGCCTGATTCGGCCGGTCGAAAGATTTCGGCGTGATTCCGAGATTCTGGTCGAAGGGATCCAGTTCGTAGTAGGAGAGACCGGTCCGGCGGAATTGAATACGATCCTTATCGTCCGGCAGGATGTCGGAATTAATCGTCTCCTTGCGCTGATTCTCCGGCTGAGACGCCTGCGCAATCCAGTTCTGGTTCCCGTTGACGAGGCCGTTAGCGGCGGGATACGCATTCAGAATCGCGAGGCCGTTCTTGCTCAGCATGCTGGCCGGAATAACGTTGTTGGTGAATGGCTGGCAACTCGCCGCCCCCACCGAAGGGCAGGTGCTCGGATTGTAAATGACTGTCGGTTTGCTGTAGAAGATATTGGACCCCAGCAGCTCGCTGAAGTTGCCCTGCCGCATCAGCGCAGTTGGCACTTCGCCGGTCTGCGTCTGCACGTTACGGTAACGCGCCCATTCCTCTCCGAAGAAGAAGAACATCTTGCCTCTCGGGATGATGTGGGGGATGATCACCGGACCGCCGATGTTGAAACCGAACTGGTTGTAGCGGAAAGGCGACGCGAAATTCGTCAGAGTGCTCTGGTTGCGCGACCATGTATTCGCGTTCAATTCGGAATTGCGGAAGTACTCGTATGCCGCGCCATGAAACTGCGACGTGCCGCCCTTGGTCACGATTCGGATCTGCCCGCCCGAGGCTCTTCCGTACTCCGCGCTGTAACTGGCGGTGAGCACCTGGACCTCCTGCGTCGAATCCACATCCGCGACGCCGATGCTCGTACCGTTCGCGCGCGTTCGAACTGCCGGCGCGCCGTCAAATGTGATCGTGGTGTCCTGCGAGCGAGCGCCGTTGATGGCATAACCGCCGTTCGTCAGGCTGAATGTGAAGTCGCCGAGCGTCGTGCCGCTCCGCACGCCGGGCTGAAGCGATGCAAGAAAGAGCGGATCGCGCCCGTTGAGTTCGAGCGAGTCGATCTGTTCGCGTGACACCAGCTTCTCCACCGCGGCGGACTCGGTCTGCAAAGTCGCGGCTTCGGCCACTACTTCCACCGTGTCCGTCGGGGCTCCCACTTGCAGATCAGCGTCGACCGAAAGTGTGGAGTTGGCGTCCAGCTTGTTGTGAGACTTCTCGAACTTCTTAAATCCCGAGGCCTCGGCGGTCAGCGTGTACAGGCCGCTCGGAACACTGTTGACAACGTAGTAACCGGAATCGTTCGTCTCGGTTCGGGACTCGGTGCCGGTCCCTTCGTTTTTGATAACTACTTTGGCGTTTGGCACGCTTGCTCCGGACGGATCCTTAACGTATCCGACGATGGTGCCGTTATCAGTTTGCGCCTGAACCAAAAGCGGAATGACCGCCACGGTAAAGGCAAGCGCTGCCTTCATCCACCTGTTCTTCATAAGGTCTCCCCTTGATTGGACCGTACGAAGTGAGAGCTGCCTAGGTCACGATGAAAGTAATTCGGGTTATGTCATTCCGAATTCTTATATAGGAACCCGATCGCGACGAGAGGACCCTACTCGTACGGCGAAAAAACGACTTACCTCAATTTACTGATTACTTGGTTCAGTATATCGGGAAAGCTGCAGTGGATGGCAAGATGTAACTGCCTTGCAATAATAAACTTAGGCCGCGCCTTTTGTGGGTTCCCGCACATTGGGCGCTGCGTTTCAGGGCTATGATTTCTTAATACTATCTTGACGATTTCTTTTGGCGATCAGCTGTAACCCGCACGGCGAGCGGCACGTCACGTCCTAGTTGTGTATCAGTAGTCTGACCAATGGTCCGATAAGCGACCTATGGGAGTGGTCTACCTGTTGGCAGCGATCGGGGATTCGATCCTAGCGGTCGATTCGCGCCGATCGACTTTCGATATTCTGAATCGCGGTATGGGCGGTTCGCCCGATGCTGATAGCGGGCATGAGTCCGAACCCGCGCTTGCCCGCGCCCATCGCGGTATCGTTTTTCTGCAGTTCGCGCAGACGGGGAAGATCCGAAGCGTCGCCCGTAAGGCCCACCGCGCGAATTCCCGCGATCTGATCTCCCGGGTCCGAATGCGCCATGAGCTTTCGCCCGATCGCCGCCACCTCCGGATCATGCCAGTCGATCAGAATGCCGATCGCAAGAGTGGACGCCATTCCGCCCAATAAGGCCACTTCACGTAACTGAGGTATCGAGGAATGATCTTCATAACTCATAAGACCTTCCACTGCGTTGCTTGACACCAGCGGGTCCCGGTCTTCCGCCGCGCTCCGCAGGATCGCCAGATACTTACTCTTCCGCGTCTCGCCAAGCTGTTGCGCCGCGGCGGCCCGCGCGGTCGGATCTTTGTCGCGTTGCAGCGCGTCCAGAAGGTCCGCGTCGGCGCCGGCGATGCGCAGATTCGCAGCCGCGCACGCCTGCAGGTTCGCATTATCCAGCGCGGATCGCATCGCCGCGATCGCTTCCGGCGTCCGATTCCCGCGCAGCGCGAAACAGGCGGAGTTCCGTTGCGTGTAGTTCAGGCTGGTATCCGTGAAGTTCTCGAGGTCGCCCGCCATCAACGGAAGCGCGGCAGCTATTAAAATTACGAATCTCACGACAACTCCTTCAACGCCCTATCTGCCGCCAATGCCTGGCGCGTATCGAAATTCGGATTCAGTTCCAACGCTTTCTTTAATAAGCTCCGCGCCTCTTCTTTGTTCCCGAGCGCGCCCGCGATCAGTCCCGCGTGATAGTAAAACGCGGGCTCAGGCGTGCTGAACTGCATCGCCGTTTTCATCGCGTCCGCCGCCGCCGCATAGTTGCGAGTTTTGTACAGCGCCCAAGCGAGGGCATCGTAAGTATAGATATCCCCGCGGACGTCCAGTTCCGCCTTCGCTAGTTCCAGCGCTCGGTCCAGCTTCCAGTCGTGATCGGCATAGATGATCGCCAGGTTCCGGTTGGCCTTTTCCTTCGTCGCCTGGCCAAGATCGTCAATGACGAAGATCATTTCTTTCTGTTTTTCCGCTTCTTTGGGCTCGTCCGCCGCCGTGAAATAGTCGTAGAGCGCCGCCGCGTAGTCCGGCAGAGGCGTCGCCGCCTGCGCGCGTTTCATAGCTGTGATAGCGGTTTTCCAGTCGCCCTGCGCCGCCGCGACCTGCGCCATCCCGGCCAGCGCCGGATGATAATTCGGAAACAAGCGCAGCGCCGTCTGAAAAGACTGGCCGGATTCTTTCAACTTGCCGGTCTTAAGCAGAATTTTGCCCAACTCGACCTGGCACCAGGCCGTGTTCTCGGCCATCGGGCTGCCCGCCGCGATCGCCATTCGCATGATTTTCTCGGCGCTCACAGGATCGTTGTAGACGAAACGGAAGTACGCCGCGCGGTTGTAGCTCGAAAGATCAGGCCGCAGAGAAACCATCTTCTGGTATGCGTCCGCCGCCTTCTCATACTCGCCAAGTTCCGTGAGCGCGTCCCCCAACGTCCCCCAGTTCCAGGGATCCATGGGAGACCACTCCGTCAGGGCCGTTGAATACTGCGCCGCCGTCCTGAAATCGTGCCGCTCGAGTGAAATCTCCGTCCTCAGACGCGCCGCCTCATAGTCTTTCGAATCCTGAGCCAGCACAGCATTGACGATCTGCGACGCGCGATCGAGATAGCTGAAATCCATCGATTCGCGCACCTTCTGGATATACGCTCCCGCGAGCAGGTTTTGATAATGAGCAATCTCGGGCTGCGCCTTCACCAGCGTTTCGTACATCGCAATGTGGTCGTCAGTCTTCATCGACGACGTGGATTCGGTGAGAATGCGGTCCTGATATGCCTGGGCGAGCCGGTCCGCCCCCGAATTCTGCGCGAACACTCCGGTGGCCGAAACGCAAAAAAGAGAAATTACAAAACGAAGTGAGGGTTTCATCTGAAGTGAGGATCGGGCCGGACATCGCCTCCGGCCCGTTGTTGTATGGGTTACTGAGTTGCCGTGCCTCTGCCGTTGGTACCGTTCTCCTGGCTATGCAAATAGCCAGCGTGCGGCGCCGCATGGAACGGAAACACGTTCTGAAGTGGTACGTCATTCGAATTCACGCCGTCGCCCAGCTCGGTGTTCGGCGCGACGCCAAAGCCCTTCACAAGCACGCCTGCCAGAGCGCGCAACCCAATGTCCACCACGTCATCGATGGGACGCCGCCCACCGAACGGCCACCCTGCGTTGTCCCCGGCGAGTGGACCCAGCCGGTTCTGACTAGCGGGCGGCGTCGGCGGAATCGTAAGATCGACGCGCATGATGTCCGGCACAAACACGCCGAGCAGATCATTCCGCGGCGCCGGCGGCACCTTCAGGCCGAACACGCCATTCAATATGCCGCTCGCGAAAAACGGGTTTCCGATGTACTGCGCGAACTGCTGATCCTGCGCCGGAGCCGATCGGTTCCAGAAGTCTTTAACAGGCAGTGGGATCAGCGCTTCTACGGTCAGCGGATTCCCTACCCGGTCCACCTGCACGTAATTCCCGTAGTGGATCGGATCCGCCGGGCTCGGCCGCACCGTCACCATCTGTCGATGAGTAGATGCCCAGACGCCGATGTGCGCATTCGGCTTGGTCGTGTCCGTCGGGAATGTCCCGTCCGGGGTCAGCATTTTTATCGGTACTTCAACAGCGATCAGGCTGATGTTATAGCCGGCGAAACCGTCCACGGCACTGGGATAAGATGCTCCGCCGGAATTCGTATCCGCCGCTCCCGTCAGGATCGGAGCCGGCGGCCGGAAATTGAGAGTGTCGAATGTCGCGCCGCTGTCGAAGTAGAATGCGTCGTCGCGCGGTCCGGCGAATACCCTTATGCCGTTTGCCAGCGTGAACACCGACGGATGGCCGAAAGTCGGTTCATAATCCGGCGTTGTTTTCGGCCCGATATTGGGAGGCGCCACCGATAGCGCGTGGCCGTTCCTGTCCATATCGATATATGTGGTCGTGTTGGTCGCCAGATTGCGGATTGCGACCGTGTAGGTCTGATACAGAAAAATCCCGGGGTCATCGATCCCTTTCAGTGCGCCGAAATAGGAAACGAACGTGGGATTCGGTCGAAGCTGAGTCTGGAACAGGAAGTCGATCTGTATGTCAGGATTTCCATCCAGGCCCCGCTGGTTGTTGATGTTGAAACGGTAGAGCACGCTGTCCGAGAATTTGTAGTAACTCGGGCCGTTATCGGGGTTTTGGAACCCCTGTACGCTCATGCTCATGACCAGATAATCTCCCCGGCCTGCTTCATAACTGCGGAAAACGTACAGGTCGTTGAGATTGGCCGTCTGGTCTTCGAGCAAAAGCGGTCCGTTTCGGTGACTGGCTGCGAACGTTGATGCGCACGCGAAAACCGCAAGCGTCAACGTTCGCCGGAAGTTCGTGAGCATAGGCTCTCCTTTTGAACCGCAGGCTTTGCGGCAATGCTTTCAGGTACCAATACGACCGCGCCAGGCATTCGGATGTGGAAAGTTGCTATCTTTGAACCGTTATGCGATCGATCAGGCGCTGGCGACAAAACTGCTGCGAGAGTGCGCGATGATCCGAATCTGTCAGAACTGCGGCGCGAAAAATCGGATCCCCGCCCGTTATCTCGCCGGCACGGGAAAGTGCGGTTCCTGCAAGTCGCCGCTGCCTCCCGGCGCCGAACCGATCGAAGCTGACACGCAGCTATTCGACGATGTGCTCCGAGAGACGCGCGTACCTGTGCTGGTGGATTTCTGGGCTGAATGGTGCGGTCCCTGTCGCATGGCCGCTCCGGACCTTCACGCGATCGCTCAGGAGATGGCGGGTCGCGCGTTAGTGCTCAAGGTAAACATCGACGAGCATCCGGAGCTTGCGTCACGCTACGGCGTTCAGAGCATTCCGAATTTTCTGGTGCTCAGGAATGGCCACGCAGTCGGCCAGTATACGGGCGTAAGACCCCGCGCTCAGATGCGCGGATGGCTCGAAGCAGCCTGAACGGTCGAAGGCCGCCGGAACTCCTCGCGTTTTTCTGGAAAGTCGGTTCGGTAATGAGCGCCGCGGCTCTCTTGTCGCCATAGGGCCGCGCGAGCTATCAGAGCCGCCACCTCGTGCATATTTCGTAGCTCTATTCCCGGCAAAGTCGGTTCAGCGGCCTTTTCCCAGACAATCCGCTCTAAACCGTGAATGGCCGCTTCGAGTCCGTCGCCGTTTCGGCTGATCCCGCAGTACTCCCACGTAAGATCGCGCAGTTCCGTTTCGGTCATCTGCGGTTCGAGAATGTCAGGCGCCGAAGCCTTTCCGGCGAAAGCGTCGCCGGCTTCGTGAGTCATTGTCGCGCCGGCGCGCGCTCCGAACACCAGCGCCTCCAGCAGAGAATTGCTCGCCAGTCGATTCGCGCCATGCACGCCGGTGCACGCCGCCTCGCCTGCCGCATAGAGCCCTGTCAGTGAACTCCGCCCGTCGAGATCAGTGTAAATGCCTCCCATCGCATAGTGCGCCGCCGGATGCACGGGCGCCGGCGCGCTGGCGATATCCACGCCATAAGCCCGGCAGGTTTCATAGATCCGCGGAAATCTTCCGCGGATGAACTCCCTGTCGCGCGCCGTCAGGTCGAGCCACACATGCGGCGTTCCGGTTTTCCACATCTCCGCCACGATCGAGCGCGAAACCACGTCGCGCGGCGCCAGATCGCCCAGGGGATGATACGCCTTCATGAATGCCTCGCCGCCCTTGTTCCGCAAGACAGCGCCTTCTCCGCGCAGCGCCTCCGATAACAGAAAGCGTGGCGCGCCTTCCACATGCAGCGCCGTCGGATGAAACTGAACGAATTCGATGTTGTCGATTCGCGCGCCCGCCCGATACGCCATCGCAACTCCGTCGCCGGTGGCTACGCCTGGGTTAGTCGTTTCGCGGAAGACGCGCCCGAGCCCGCCGGTCGCCAGCAGCACCGCCCGAGCGCGGATCTCGCGCATCTTTCCTGCGTGCGATTCAAACGCGGCCGCCCCCACCACCCGGTCGTCCGCCAGAAGCAGATCCGTCACCGCGGCGTAGCTTTCGAACCGCACATTCGCAAGCGAGGACGCCTTCTTGTAAAGCGTTCGCGCGATTTCTCGTCCCGTTGAATCGCCGTGCGCGTGCAGAACACGGTTGCGGCTGTGCGCCCCTTCGCGCGTGAACGCCAAACCGCCGCCTTCTTTATCGAACTGCGCTCCCCATTCGATCAGATCCTGAATCGCCCCCGGGCCTTCCTCTACCAGCGTGTGAACGGCCTCGCCGTCGCACAATCCATCGCCCGCATAGATCGTGTCCTGCTCATGCAGCGCCACTTCGTCGTCATCGCTCAGCGCCGCCGCAATGCCGCCCTGCGCATATTCCGATGAAGACTCGCGTAACGAATCTTTGGCGATGACCGTTACGTTTCCCGCTTTGGCGAGTTCAATCGCTGCGCGAAGACCGGCAACGCCGGCGCCAATGACAAGAAAGTCGCATTGCATTGCCATTGCGATTCTAACAGCGCAGGTGCGCATATCCCTTTCAAGCGCCCGCGAGATTCCATACGGAGCGGCGCGCTCGCAACTGTGGAAGCGGCCAGTTTGGACGGTGTTTTGCTCCCCGACTGACGCGCCCGCGATCAACAATCCGTTGATCAAAAACGAAAGGATCGGCCTTGCGCGTTCGTTCTCTTATCCTGGTTTTGTGTCCGGGCGGTTTCCCCGCGTCTCTGTTTGCTGCGGAGTTCGAGCTCTGGCGATTTTCAAATCCGTGCGAGAGGCGTCGGTCGCGCTTCAGAACGCGGCTGCTATGTATGCGAACGTTCTTTCGCAACTGCATCCCGGCTGCGAGGCGAAACACGCCGTGGCGGAAATCACGGCTTTTAATTCGAAATAAACATCTTCATGCGACTATGGTTCTGAACCCGAGAGACGCAGTCCCCGGAGAGGGCGGTTTCACAGTATCGCGGTTCCCCGTCGATTGACCCGATCGTTCGAATCGGGAGGTTCAAGCCAGGTAGCCGTTCTTCAATAAATCGCCGCCGCGGCAGCGCTGCGGCTTGAGGAGGAATCTGCTCTATGCGCACGACGGTTGCGCTTCTGCTGTTCGTGTCTTCGCTCCGTGCGGGTACCGGCATTGCGGTCTCCGCCGCCTGGAAAGATCTTCACGACCGCGCCCTGGCGGCGGTGGAACGAAACGAACTCACGTCAGCCATACGGCTGCTCGACGAATGCCGAGGCGCCGCCCACTCGGATTTTGAAATCGCCAGGACTGAAGACGATATCGCTCTGGTCCTGTTCCATTCCGGAAAATCCGTTGAAGCGCGTGTGGCTTTGCGGCGCGCTCTCGAGGGGTGGACCGCCGCGCACGAACGCGCGCATGTCGTGGCGTCGTCCGCGACCCTCGCGCAGATCGACCGCGAACTCGGCGACTACGCCATGGCTGAGCGTATCCTCCGTGACGCGGTTGGCTCGTTTCCACCGGATCAACCGCTCACCTCGGACGAAGCCGAGGCAAAAGCTCTGGCGCTGGACGAACTGGGCGACCTGCTCCGCGAAGAAGGCCGAGACGAAGAATCCCGAGCGCTCCTTTCGGAAGCAGCGCGCATCCCGGGAATTTCCTGGGGCCGCGTCGCCGACGCCACCACAGGTCTGGCTGAGCTCGATCAGGGCCAGCGGAATTGGGACCAAAGCATCGCCGAATGGAATTCCACGGCGGAACTGGCACGCGCGCACGGTGACGAATTGCTGTTAGCCAGCGCCATGCGCGGTTTAGGATCTACGTGGCTTGAGCGCGGAGACACGGCTCGCGCGGAACCTCTCCTGCGCCGGGCCCTGGCGTCGTTCGAGAATGCTCCGGAACCGCGCGAGCGGGAACTGGCCGCGACCCTGACGCGCATGGCGCAACTGTACATGGGCCAGAACAAACTTGCCCTCGCCGAAGATGCGCTGACTCGCGCCTTGCGCGCCGGCGAAGTCGCTTTCGGGCCGTCACATCCCCAGCTGGCTGTAATCCTCGAGGCCCTGGCCAGCGCGCTCGCCCGCCAAAATCGCCTCGACCTGGCGCGCGACTACCTCCGACGCGCTATCGCCATCCAGTCCAGTGTCTTCGGAGAGACGTCGCCGATGGCGGGCGCAGCCTACGCCAATGGAGGATTCGTGGAACAGCGCGCCCGCAACTTCGCCGCCGCCGCGGAACAGTACGAGCGCGCGCTCGCCGGACTCCCCGCCGACGGCCCGTTCGCGGTGAAGAACCTCCGCGCGTACGTGATGCAGCGCTATGCCGAATCGCTCAAGGCGCTTCACCGAAACCGCGAAGCCGGCGCAGTGCTCGTTGACCTCAACAGCTTTCGCGCACGCTGAGATGACACAATTGGGGTGAATGCATACATCCCCCGCGGAGATCGCCGGACGCGTGTTTCGCGTCTCCACTCCGCAGTGTGAATATCCCGCGCTGGTGGAGCGCGGCGGCATCGCGCGCCTGAGCGAATTCGTGGCTTTTGAAGGGAAAGCGCCCGGAAAAATCTTCGTGGTGACCACGCGCGACGTGTGGGAACTACACGGCAATGCGGCGCGCGCGGCGCTCTCCGGATTGTTATTCGACGTGCTGTTCTTCGAGGGCGGGGAAGCCAACAAGAGGCTTTCGCACGTCGAGTCGCTCGCTGAGCAGATGTCCGAAGGTGGAGCGGATCGATCAAGCCTGGTCGTCGCGTTCGGCGGCGGCATCGTCACGGACCTCGGCGGCTTTCTCGCCTCCATCTTCATGCGCGGCGTGCCGGTGATTCAGATCCCCACGACACTTCTGGCTCAGGTTGACGCCGCGGTGGGCGGTAAGACTGGCGCGAATCTCGTCACTGGAAAGAATCTGATCGGCACGTTTCATCAGCCCCGCGCGGTTATTGTCGATCCCGCCGTGCTTCCCACTTTGCCCGAGCGCGAATACCGGGCCGGGCTCTACGAGATCGTCAAGACGGGAATCATCGCCAGCGAGCCGCTGTTCCGTCTGCTCACCGACCGCGCCCACGACGTTTTGGCGCAGGATCCCGAAGTTGTCGATCACATCATCGCGGAATCCGTTCGCATTAAAGCGGAAGTCGTCTCTGCCGATGAGCGCGAATCCGGTCTGCGCCGCATTCTGAATTTCGGCCACACATTCGGCCATGCGCTCGAAGCTGAAACCCGTTATACCCGCTTCCTGCACGGCGAGGCTGTTTCCTGGGGGATGCGCGCGGCAACTTACCTTGCGGTCGATCTCGCGATGATTACGGCCGCCGAACGTGACGCCATCCTGCATGCGCTCGATCTCTACGGACCCATCCCTTCACTCGATGGCATTGGAGCCGAAGCCCTTCGGGCGCGCCTCGTCAAAGACAAAAAGACGATTCAGAATCGCATTCATTTCGTGCTCCCGGTGAAGATCGGAGAAGTCGCCGTGCGATCCGACATCGATCCCGCGCGCGTCAAAGCCGCCATCGAACGCGCTCTGGCGGATTGCCGATGAGCGCGGCCGGCACTACTCCCGAAGGTATTCAGTCGGAACAGGAAGCCTCGCGCTGGGTGCGGTCGATGTTCGGCCGCGTCGCACGCCGTTACGACCTCGCGAATCACCTCCTTTCGGCGAATATCGATAAAAGCTGGCGTGCCCGCACGGTGCGCGCCGTTCGCGATGTCCTCACCCGTCCCGATTCCCGCGTCGTCGATCTCGCCTGTGGCACGGGCGACCTGCTCATTGCTCTCGAACGTGAAGCCGGACGCGGTTTGATCGGCAGTGACTTCTGCCGGCCCATGCTCACCGGCGCGAACGCTAAACTTCAGCGTTCACGCCTGGCCTCGAAACTCGTTGAAGCCGACGCGCTCACGTTGCCCTTCGGGGACTCCAGCCTCGACCTCATCACCATTGCGTTCGGCTATCGGAACCTGACGAACTATCGCGCCGGGCTGATTGAAATGCGCCGCGTCCTCCGGCCCGGCGGCGCTCTGGCGATTCTCGAATTCACCCAACCGCCGAACAAAGCCTTCGCGGCGCTCTACAACTGGTATTCCCGCAAGGTTCTGCCGATCATCGGCGGCGTGATTTCGGGCGCGCCCGATGCCTATCGCTACCTTCCGGAATCGGTGCGCAAGTTCCCCGATGCCGATGAATTGGCCGCCATGATGCGCTCGAACGGATTCGCGCGCGTTGACTGGGAGTACCTGACGTTCGGCATCGCCGCATTGCACGTTGGTCACGTCGCCTGAGCCCGCCAGTCGCCTGTTGCGCGCATCGGATCACGCCTTTATACTTCATTGAAAATGTCTTGCCGGAAACTCGCGCTCTTCTTTATCGCCGCGTGCTCGGTCTGGGCCGCTAAACGGCCCCTCACGCATCAGGATTACGACTCCTGGCGCAGTATCCTGAGCCCCACCCTGTCGAACGATGGTCACTTTCTCGCCTATGGACTTTTCCCCCAGGAAGGCGACGGCGTCGTGGTCGTACGCGACATGAAAACGGGCCACGAATGGCGCGAGAACGCGGGCGCACTGCCGCCTCCGCCCGCGCCCGATCCCAACAGCGAGGATCCCGCGCCGCCGGTGCGCACCATCAGGCTCGCCTTTACGGCCGATTCGCGCGAACTCGTCTACCTCTCATACCCTTCCAAAGCTGCCGTCGACGAAGCGAAGAAACAGAAGAAAAAGCCCGAGGAGATGCCGAGAAACGATCTCGTGGCCATCGACCTCACTTCAGGCGACGCTCTCCGCGTGCCCGGCGTAAAGAGCTTTGGAGTGCCCGACAAAACCGGCGGGTTCCTCGCGTACCTGAAAGAACCTGCCGCCGGAACGAAAAAGGACATCGGCTCCGATCTGATCCTCCGCAACTTTTCGACCCGGACCGACCGCGCCTTTTCCGACGTCACCGAATTCAGCCTCAGCCGCGACGGCAACACGCTTCTGTACGCCGTCTCATCCCCCAAAGAGGAAACAGACGGACTGTATGCGCTCGAGACCTCGGGCGGTGATTCGCGTGCGCTGCTCTCAGGCAAAGGCAAATATGCCAGGATCGCCTGGGACGAGAATCAGACGCAGGCGGCGTTCATCAGTGACCGCGACGACTCGGCCTCAAAAGAACCTCACTATAAGGTCTACCTCTGGAAAGTCAAAGCTCCGCAGGCTGCGGAGGTCGTTTCCACAGCAACGCCGGGATTCCACAAAGGGTATGTGATCAGTGACAAGGCTGCGGTTACCTTCACAAAAGATGGTTCTGCGATCTTCTTCGGCGCCGGACCGCCCGCGTTACCCGCTCCGCGCGAACACACCGGACCTGCCACCGAAGACGAAGTCTCTTTCGACCTCTGGCACTACAAAGACGATCACATCCAGCCTATGCAGAAGGTCCGCGCCACGGTAGACGGCGGTCGTTCCTATCGCGCCATGTATCGCATCGCTTCGAAGAAGTTCATCCAGCTTGCCGACGACACGATGACCGACGCCGTCCCGAGTGACGACGCCCGTTACGCGCTGGGCGGCGACGACCGTGAATACCGGCCGATGGTCGAGTACTCTGAGCGGTACTCTGACGCGTACGTGATCGACACGGAGACCGGCGCGCGCCGCCTGATCGCGAAAAAGCACAGCGGAGCGCCTTCATGGTCTCCGAACGGCCTGCATGCGGTCCTTTTCGATGGCAAAGACTGGCTTTCCATCTCCATGACATCCGCCGCCGAGCCTGTAAACCTCACCGCGAAACTCGGCGTCAAATTCTGGAATGAAGAGACGGACACGCCGAGCACGCCGCGCCCCTATGGCCTCGCAGGCTGGACTTCCGACGGTAAGTACGTTCTCGCGTACGATCGCTTCGATCTCTGGCGCATAGCGGCCGACGGCAGTTCCGCTGTAGACGTCACCAACGGCGAAGGCCGCCGCCAGAATCTCGAATTCCGCTACGTCAATCTGGACCCCGAAGAAAAGGCCATTGACGCCTCGAAGCCCTTGCTTCTCCGCGCGGAGAGCCCGGTCACGCGTGACACCGGGTTCTTTCGCGTCAGACTTCCCGCGGGCGCTCAATCCGCCGGGCCCGAAAAACTACTCCTGGCCGCAAGAGACTTCGGCAAACCCGTCAAAGCGAAAAATGCCGATGTACTGGTCTTCACCGGGCAGACCTTCGACGAATTTCCGGACCTCCTCGCGACCGACAGCGCGATGAAGGAACTCCGCAAAATCACCGACGCCAACCCGCAGAAGGCCGATCTGCTCTGGGGAACCGCCGAGATGATTTCATTCAAAAATCTCGACGGCGTTCCCCTGCAGGGCGTGCTCTACAAGCCCGAGAACTTCGACCCCAACAGGAAGTACCCCATGATCGTGTATATCTACGAGCGCCTTTCGCAGAACGTGAATCATTTTGTCGACCCGCGCCCCATGCATACGATCAACTTCTCGTACTACGTAAGCAACGGATATCTGGTCTTCACGCCCGATATCGTCTACACCACCGGCTATCCGGGCCAGAGCGCGCTCAAATGCGTAATGGCCGGAGTGGACGCCATTGTCGCCCGCGGCTTCGTCGACGAGAAGAACATCGGAATCGAGGGCCACAGCTGGGGCGGCTATCAGATCGCCTATATGGTCACCCAGACCACCCGTTTCACAGCGGTCGAAGCCGGCGCGCCGGTCGCCAACATGACCAGCGCCTACGACGGCATCCGCTGGGGGCCCGGTCTCCCGCGCCAATTCCAGTATGAGAAGACGCAGAGCCGGATCGGCGGCAGTCTGTGGGAGTATCCGATGCGCTTCATTGAAAACTCGCCGGTCTTCATGGCCGACCGCATCAAAACCCCGATGCTCATCCTCCATAACGATATGGATGACGCCGTGCCGTGGTATCAGGGCATCGAACTCTTCCTCGCGCTGCGCCGCCTGGGCAAGGAAGCCTACATGTTCAGCTACAACGGCGAGCCCCACGGCATCCGCCACCGCGCGAACCAGAAGGATTTCGCGATGCGCATGTCACAGTTCTTCGATTACGAACTGAAAGGCGCGAAGAAGCCGATGTGGATGGAAAAGGGGATTCCGTATCTCGAAAAGGGTCGGCCAGTGGCCGAAGCCGACCAGCAGTGAAAGGCGCTTGATCGTGGAATGGCCGACGCCTTCCAGACCGGTAAAGTATCTACTGATCATCCATGGTTCGCTGTCTGGCCTGTTTACTCTTTGTCCCGGCTCTGATTGCCGCTAATCGCGATCCGGTTTCCTACGTAAACCCGTTGCTCGGGACGAAGAAAAGCAAAATCGGTTACGGCGGCACCATGCCGTTCGTCTCGCCTCCGTTCGCGATGACGAACTGGACGCCGCAGACCCGCGAGAACAAGATCAGCGTCACGTCTTATGAGTACGACGATGGCGCGATCACCGGGTTCATCGGCACTCACCAGCCGGCGATCTGGATGGGCGACTACGGTTACATCACGGTGATGCCGCAGGTTGGCGAACTGCGGACCACGCCGGAAGCGCGCGGCTTGCCTTTCTCGCATACCGACGAAGTCGCGAGCCCCGATTATTACGCTGTCTCGCTCAGGCTGGCGAACGGATCGCGAATCCGCGCCGAAATGACCGCCACCGAGCGATGCGCCTTCTTACGCTTTCGGTTTCCGGGCGCTGCCGCAGCGCGCGTGCTTGTCGAGATGTCCCGGCCGGGCGTTCCCGGCTCTGCCGCCGTCGATCCGAAGTCGGGCGAAATCACCGGCTATAACCCGCACCGTATGGATGCGCATCTAGGGCCATACAAGCTGCCCAACTTCAAGGGTTATTTCGCGGTCCAGTTCCGGCAGGTTCCGCGCAGCGCGGAGACCTACGGTTTCGACAAATCGGACGCCTCCGCCCGCCGTGGCGCGTACGCCGAATTCGCGGCGGGTGAACTGGTCGAAGTCCGCATCGGCACGTCGTTTCTCAGCGTCGATCAGGCCCGCGAAAATCTCCGGCGCGAGATACCGGATTGGAATTTCGACGCCGCGCGCGCGAGACTACGCGCCGCGTGGGCCGAGAAGTTGGGGCGTCTTGAAGTCGAAGGCGCCGCCGATCGCGAGAAAACGCGCCTTTACACTGCTCTCTATCACTCCCTACTCTATCCGCGGATCTTTTCCGAATATGGACGGTATTACAGCGCCTTCGACGATCGCGCGCACGACGGCCAAAGCTATACGGCGTTTTCGATCTGGGACACGTTCCGCGCCGAGAACAGCCTGCTCACCCTGTTTGCGCCTGAGCGCATCGACGGGATGATTACGGCCCTGCTTCAGAATTTCCAGGAGGGCGGATGGATGCCGAAGTGGCCGAATCCGTCCTATACGAACATCATGATCGCGACTCACGCCGACTCTCTGGTCGCGGAAGCGATCCGCAAGGGATTCCATGGATTCGATCGTGAAGTCGCATGGAAAGCCGTTTTCAAAGACGCCATGACTCCGCCCGACGGGGACACATCTCGCCGCTGGCTTGACCGCGAGGAAGGAACGCCATACGAAGCGCGCGCCGGGCTTACCTATTACAAGCAGCTTGGTTATATCCCGACCGACAAAACAGACGAGGCCTCGTCCCGAACGCTCGAAGACAGCTACGACGATTGGTGCGTCGCGCAGATCGCGAAAGCTCTCGGCAGGGAAGAGGATTACCGTTTCTTTCTGCATCGTTCTTTGAACGATCGCCACCTGTTTAACCCAGCGCTCGGACTGATGAACGGCAAAACGTCGAATGGCGCGTGGGCTCCCATCGGCGGTTCGCAGGATACGCAGGCAAAC
Source organism: Bryobacteraceae bacterium (assembly GCA_035262625.1). Classification (GTDB taxonomy): domain Bacteria; phylum Acidobacteriota; class Terriglobia; order Bryobacterales; family Bryobacteraceae; genus BOG-234. The sequence goes on along the minus strand of DATFSM010000094.1, from coordinate 28,443 downwards.
CGTTCGGCCGCGGGGTGGACTGAAGGCGACGCCTGGGTTTACACCTGGTCGCCCCTGCACGACCAGGCGGGGCTGATTCAGCTGATGGGCGGCAAAGAAAACTATGCGGCGAAGCTCGATGCTCATTTCAGCGGCGGACATAACGTTCACAGCAACGAGCCGAGCCATCACTATGGGTATCTCTATGACTTCGCGGGTCAACCCTGGAAGACGCAGGCGAAAGTGCGGGAAATCGCGGCGGCGGAATACGGTTATGACGAGGGCGGCCTCGATGGCGACGACGATTGCGGTCAGATGTCGGCGTGGCTGCTTTTTACGACGATGGGGTTCTATCCCGTGAATCCGGCGAGCGGCGAGTATATGATCGGCAGTCCTCTGTACCGGCGCATAGGCATTCGGCTGCAAAATGGCAAGACCTTCAACGTCATCGCGGAGAGCGTTTCGGCCACGAACCTTTATATTCAGTCCGCCACGCTGGATGGAAAGCCTCTCAATCAGCCGCTCATCACGTGGGAGCAGATTCAGTCGGGCGCCACGCTGAAGTTCCGAATGGGAGCGAAGCCATCGCGCTGGGGCAGCCAGTGGCAGCCCGCGCCGATTCCGTCAGAATAAAACATGCTCACGAGTTTCCCGCCTGCCGTTCCCGAGATTCCCGTCCGCAATGTGGACGAGGCGGCGGAGTATTACGTAAGCGCGCTGGGCTTCCGTTTCGACTGGGGTAACGACGAGGGCGGCATCGGAGGTATCTCGCAGGGCGACTGCCGGATATTCCTGACCAACGCAGCGTTCCGCCAGGGCTATGGTAACCAGGCGGCGGTCGTGATCTGGCTGAACCTGAACAGCAGAGACGAAGTCGACGAGCTTTACCGCCGCTGGAAAAGCGCAGGAGCGAAGATCCTCTCCGAGCCGGAGGACAAGCCATGGCGTCTGCGCGAGTTCCGAGCCTCGGATCGGGATGGGAATCAAATCCGCGTGTTCTACGATTTTTCGGCCGAACTGCCGAAAGAGCTACCGTAGCCAGCGGAGAGACAATGACGCTGATCAGCTACACCGGCGGATTTCTAACGTACTGATCGCACGCCGATTTATTACTGGCGCCTGACGCGCAACCGACGGTCCGCATGTCCACCGACGATGGTACGTCGCGTTTGATCCTGATCGCCCTCATGCTGGCGGCCAGCGATCTCGCCGCTCAAACCGTCGAAGGCCATGTCGTCAACGCAGTGACCGGAGCCGATATCGGCGGCGCGACTGTAAATCTGATTCAATCGGCAAAGGTCGCCTATTCAGCCACCACCGATCCCAGGGGCCATTTTCAGATCACCGCCGTAAAACCCGGCGCCTACACCGCGAGCTATATGACTCGTGGCTTCTGGCCCATTCCCAACTTGTCTTTGGATGAAGATTTCGAACGCGAATGCGGCCAATGTTTCTTTACGGAGCGTGGTGGGCATCCGTTCGAGGTTATCGGCGGTCCTGACCCGTTGCGGCTCGAAGCCCGCATGCAGCCGATCGGAAAGATCTCGGGAAGGGTGTTGGATGACGCCGGTGAGCCTGTTCCAAACGCAGCAATCTTCCTGCATTGGGGCGAGAACTGGTTGTGCAGAACGCCTTCATGCCTCGGCATTTTGCGCCAGACCAGGAGCGATCGGAATGGGGCCTTCAGCATCACAGATCTTGACGTTCCCGGCGCGTGGCTGTTGTCTGCAATTGCGCCTTCATCCCTGACGCCGCCGGAAAGGCGGGACGATCGTCGGGTTGAGTGGGCGCAGAGTTTTTACCCCGGCGTGGCCAGCGCTCAACTTGCGGTGAGAGTGATAGTCGGAACCGGAGGCGATGTCTCGAATCTGGATATCAGGCTGGTCGCCGTTCCAGTCCATCGCATTCGCGGCGTTGTGCTCGATATCAATGGCGATCCGGCGCCGAAGGCGGTCGTTACGCTGAGCAACACCATCCGATCGCCCGCTCTGGTTCGCCGGACTGGCGATGACGGCGCGTTCGAATTCGAAGCGGCGGCCGAAGGCCCATGGCGAATCTCCGCGAAGCTCGAGCACGGGAGCACTCAACTCTGGACTGCACGGTGGGTTCAGGTGGAGACCCATGATTCGGAAGACGTCGAATTGCGTCCGGCTGCCCCGTTTGCAATCCGGGGAAGGGTTGTGATGGAAGCGCCCGAAGGAGCGCCTACGCAAAAGCGGCCCGGCATCACGCTGGCTTACAACGACGGCGTAGCTGCGTTGGCGACTAACCCGCCGGACCCCTTCCCCACGGCGTCACCTAATGCGAATGGCGAGTTCGAAATCCGAAACGTCTATTCAGGCGCGTATCAGATCCTTCCCGGACCTCCGCCGTCGCAATACTATCTCGACTCCATTCAAATCGGCGGCCGCGATGCTCTGGGGGCGGCCGTTGACCTCATGCCCGGCGCTCAGCCGTTGATCGTGACCTACAAATTTGGCGGGGGAACTGTTCGCGGCGCAGTGGAGAACTGCTCAACCGGAACCGTGCGGCTGCTCCCGCGCGACCGGGCCCGGCGGCGTCCCGGATTTGTATTGTTCACGCCTTGCGATTCGAATGATCGCTATGAGATCTCTGCCGTTCGCCCCGGCGATTATTACGCGCTCGCAAATGCAGGGAACAGCCCGACAGCGTGGTACGCAACCACTTGGGATGACGAGGGCTTACTCAATACCGCGACGACTGTGTCGGTACGCGCCGGCGAAAATACGTCAGCCGACCTTCGCGCGATCAGCCACTAACTCCACTTTAAGAATATCAAACTAAATTATTGAAAACAAGACTAGATATTCTCGTAGAATTCGGCTAGCATCGACACCTGGCCCTATGATTCCGCAAGACAAAATCGCAGCTGTGACTCGCGGCCTCAACGAGACTTTCGGCGTCGCCGCATTCGATGAAATCCGTGACCTGACCGAACGCCCCGGCTCCAATCGCGCTTTTCGTATCGTCGTGCGCGGATCTGCATACCTGCTTCGGATCAACACACGCGCAGGCGACATGGCGCGCCACTTTCATTGCATGCAGGCGGCGGCTGACGCGGGGCTCGCTCCGAGAGTGCATTACGCCAACGCCGAAGATCGCGTTTCCATCACCGACTTTGTAGTGACGGCCCCCCTTTCGGCAGCCGAGGCGCTGCGCCGCGTGCCCGCCGCGCTGCGCGCCCTGCACGCCCTGCCGCCGTTTCCTGTGGCGCCCTTCAACACCACGTGCACGTTCCTGCTGAACAAAGGGCCTGCCCTAGACGGGTTTCTTCAGAAGTTCCGCGACGCCGACTTTTTCGCTCAATACGCGCGAATTGCCGAGGCGTACTCGTCTCTCGACCCGGACCCGGTCCCGAGTCACAACGACCTGTTCAAACCGGACAACATTCTCTTTGACGGAAGCCGCCTCTGGCTGGTGGATTGGGAGGCAGCGTTTCAGAACGATCGCTACGCTGACCTTGCCGTCGCCGCGAATATGCTCGTCACCAATGAAGCCGAGGAACAGATCTATCTTCAGGAATATTTCGGAGCGCCGCCCGATTCCTGCCAGTCGGCCCGGTTCTATCTCATGCGGCAGCTTGCCCACATGTTCTACGCGATGGCCTTCCTCGGTCTATCCTCCGCGAATAAACCGGTCGACTGGAACGAGCCCGTTCCGGCGTACGGCGATTTCCAGCGCCGATTCTGGGCACGAGAGGTCGGCGTCGCGGATGACCATTCGAAGATCGTCTTCGGCAGGGTTCATTGGGAACAGCTCCGGCGCAACCTGCGCCAGCCACGATTCGAAGAAGCGTTGCGAATTACTCTTCCCGCAGGAGTTTCGATGGATCCGCGGTAAGCGCTCGGCGCGCCGGGATGGCGGACGCGACAAGGCCCAGCAACGCCATTGTCAATACCGTGCCAACCACCACAGCCGGGTCGCTCGGGTTGGCCTGATACACGATTTGCCCCAGCAGGCGACTGGCGAAGAAGCCCGCCGTCAGGCCCACCAGCGATCCGGCGCCGAGCAGCGCCATGGGTCGGCCCAGGGCGGCGGTGAACACTTGGCCTCCCTTGGCCCCCAAAGCCACGCGGATCCCCAGCTCTTTCATGCGTCGGCTCACGCTGTAGGCGGCCATTCCAAAGATGCCTGTCACCGCCAGCATCGCCGCCAGCAGACCCATGACGCCGAGCGACACGGTCGCCGCTCGCGCCGGAAGCAGCTCAGAGTCCACAGCATCGGTCCAGCTCTGCACCGCGATCGACGAATTCGGCGCGATGCTGCCAAGCGTGTGTTCGAGGTCCGCCGCGATTTCGCTGACGGTCCGGCGCGATCGCACCACGAAAATCGTCTCTCCCTGGCCGCTTTGCGACAGCGACAGATAGGCCGCGGGATGGGGTGATTCTTCAAGATCGTGGTATTTGCCGTTCTCGGCCACACCCACCACTTCGGTCAGATTCCCCGACACCAGAAAACGCTGTCCGATCGCCGGCGCTTCGCCCCACATCTTTCGGGCGAAAGCTTCGTTGACGATCGCAACATGCGGCGTGTGTGCCGTGTCATGCCAGGAGACATCGCGCCCGTTAAGGAGGCGAGTGCCTGCCGCGTTCAGATATCCGGGCGAGATCTGATACACGTAGGCCGCCAGCGCGGAGTTTTTCAGCCGGAACTCAACAGTCCCCGGCCGGAAGATCGGAATGTCATGCAGCCCGCCGGTAAAAGGTGTGCGGTTAATCGTGCCCACCGCTGTTACGCCGGGGATGCTCCGCACCGCTTCAATCATCGCCTTCTGTTTCTCGATCGCCACGTCATTGGCCCATCCGATTCGCTTCAGGCCCAGGCTGGCCAGCGTCGCGCCCTGTGGCCGGAACCCCAGCGGAGCATGCAACGCGCGCTGCATGCCGCGCACCGCAACCAGCGAAGCGACCACAAGCAGTGTGCAGACGGCGACCTGGACGCCCAACAGCAGATCGCGCACGGCGAAGCGGCGCAAAGACGTTCCGCCCGCCGGTCCGCTCTTCATCATCTGGAGCGGAGCGCTGTGCCATGCCTGCCGCGCTGGAATGATCCCGAACAGCAGCGCGCTTCCGAGGGTCAGCGCCATACCCGCCAGGAACACGCGTCCGTCCACATTCGCGGCCAGATGCGCTTCCGCGGCCGGCTGCCAGTGGCTCAGGACACGCAGCAGCGCATCCGCAGTCGCCAGCCCCGCCGCTCCGCCGGCGAGCGAAAGCAGGATTGCTTCAATCAGCAACTGCCTTAACAGTTGGCGTCGGCTCGATCCCAGCGCAACGCGGAGCGCCAGTTCACGGCTCCGGTCCGCCACGCGCGCAGCGAACAGACTTGCCAGATTCGCGCATGCGGCCGTCAGCACCAGCATGGCGAGCGCCGTCACGCCGTAAATGAATCCGCGAATCACGTCGCCTTCATCGCCGAAGAGCCCCGGGTGAATTAATCGCAGCGGTTCTCCGTCATCCGACTCCGGATATTCCCTCGCTATTGCCGCGGCGATGGTATTCAGGTTTTCGGTCGCTTGCTGAGGCGTTACGCCCGGCTTGAGGCGGCCGATGACCGTAACGGCTACCGATGTCCGGCTTTGCAAAAAATCCCGCCCGTCTGCTTGCCCCTGATTCACGATCGGTATCCAGTAGTCGGGCCAGACAAAGCGCTCCAGGCCGTGGAATTGCGCGGGCGTCACGCCGAGCACGGTAAACGGATGATCATTGAGCTCGACGGTCGTCCCCACGATGCTTGGATCGGCCTCGAACGCAGTCCGCCACACAGCATCGCTCAGCACGACGTAAGGCGCTGAACCGGGTCCATGCTCGTCCGCGCCGTGAAAGAATCGTCCGATCTGGGGCCGCACGCCAAGAAGATCGAAATAGTTGCCGCTGACTTCATCGCCGGCGACATCCCGCACCGCGTTACGCCAGCGCAGCGAGGCCCGGGAGTATCCGTATACCGCGGCCATTCCGCTGAACGTGACATTGCGCTGACGGAAGTCTTCGAATGCGGGATACGAAGTGGTCAGCAGCCTTCCGATCATCCACTGTCTGTGGCGAATCTGATACAAACTCTGCGGATCGCTCACGTCCAGCGGGCGCAGCAGTATCGCATTCATTACCCCGAGGACGACCACATTAGCGCCAATCCCCAGCATGAGACTGAGCAGCGCGACCGAGGTAAACGCCGGAGACTTCCGAAGCACGCGCAGCGCATAACGAACATCGAGCAGCAGGTTTCCCACGGACGGCAGGCCCTATTCGGTATGGTACTGTTCCTGGCGTTCAGGTCCGGCGGGCGCCTCCGTAGTACGATCACAACGTCACCCCAATCACTCGAAGTCTGGTTCTGAAGAAGTAAGGAGAAGTGTCGATGAAATTGGCAGCGGCGTTTTTCACCCTGGCATCGGTTGCGGCCTGGGCTCAGGTCAATGTGGGCGAACAGAAGCCCGAACCGAGCCTGCCCTTCACGATGACCACGGTGGCCACTTTTACCCTGCCGTGGCGGTTGGCGTTCCTGCCGGATGGCCGCATGCTCGTAACCGAAAAGCCCGGTCCCATCTGGCTGGTCGATCAGAAAGGCGAGAAGACCATGGTGGCCGGAACGCCTCCGGTCTACTGGCAGGGCCAGAACGGCATGCACGGCATCTTCCTCTCGCCCAATTACGCGACTGACAAGATCGTTTACCTCACCTATGCCGAGCCCGGTGACTATGGCGGCGGGCTCGCCCTTGCGCGCGCTCACCTTGGCCTGACTGGCTCGTCGGCGCGACTGGAAAGGCTCGAAGTAATCTGGCGCCAGATGCCGCGCGGCAAAGGCGGCCAGGAAGGCGCTCAGGTCGCTTTCTCCCCGGACGGTAAGTATCTGTTCCTTGCGGTGGGCGATCGGCAGCGGATGACTCCGGCTCAGGATCCCAATGAGCCTGTTGGCAAGATCCTGCGCCTCACGCTCGACGGCAAACCCGCCCCCGGCAATCCGCATTACGGCAAGACTGGCGCGGCAACTATTCCGCTGATCGACCCGCCTCGCAACACTGAACTTGCCAAGAACGCTCCGGTGGTCAGCAACTATACTTTCCCGAGCCCCAACCTGACGCTGGCGGAAACCTGGGCGAGCGGCGTCCGCACGCCTTATGGCCTCGCCTTTTCGCCCTCGGGTGAACTGTGGGAAGTGGAGCATGGCCCGAACGGAGGCGATGAACTGAATCTCGTTCAGCCCGGCAAGAACTATGGGTGGCCGCTGGTTTCCCATGGGAAGAACTATGACGGAGTGCCGATCCCGAATCCGGACACGCGGCCAGACCTGAAAGATGCAGTGATCTATTGGGTACCGGTGATCGCTCCAGGCAACCTCATGTTCTATACGGGTGACAAAATGTTCCCGCAATGGAACGGCAACGGCTTCGTGAGCGGTATGGCAACAAAGACGCTCAACCGCTTCATCTTCGATGGCCATGGTGGGGTGAAGCCCGCCGAGCGGTGGGATGTCGACCACCGCATCCGCGATGTGGAAGAAGCCGCGGATGGCTCGCTCTGGATGCTCGAAGACGACAGCAAAGGCGCTCTGATTCACGTAACGCCCAAGTGATTCGGTGACGCGGAAGGTGAGGATTTGACGATGTCTGGGTTCAGTGTACGAGAATTCGCCGCCTGCCTCGCTTTGTCGGCGGCCTTTGCGCATGTCGCGCCTGCCGCTGAAATTCTGATCGTCGATGCAAAGTCGCAGCCGGAGAGCCTGACCGTTGCGCCTGGTGGAACGTTGATTGTCGGGAGCGCGAGCACGCCGTTTGTCTATAAGGTGCGCCCCGGTTCGACCACTCCGGAGAAGTTCGTTGATGCGAGCGCCGAAGGCGCGGGGACGTTTTTCTTCGGCATGCTCGCCGATGCCGCTACCAATACGCTGTGGACGTGTCAGCTAACGCCTGTCGCGGGCGCAACGCCGGTGAAACGTCACACCGCACTGAGGGGTTTTGACCTTTCTACTGGCGCTCAAAAGCTTCGCTGGGACCTGCCTGGCGACAACAGTACCTGCAATGATTTCGCGATCGGGCCGGACAAAGCGCTTTACATCAGCGACACTGCCAACAGCAAGATCTACAAGCTGCCCGCCGGCGCTTCCCGTGCCGAGCTGTTCCTGGAAGATCGTGCGCTCTACGGCATCGATGGAATCACATTCCTGAACGGCACGCTGTACGTGAACAATGTGTTCTCGAACAACCTCTACCGGATTCCGGTGGACGCCGCGGGCAAGGCCGGGCAACCGGTCGATATCTGGATGGATCAGCCAGTGAAAGGCCCCGATGGCATGCGCGCGGCCAATGGCAAACTGCTCGTGGCAGAGAACGGCAGCGGAAAAATCTCAGTTATTACCGTCAACGGGGATAAGGCCAGCGTCACGGTAATCAAAGAGGGACTCAAAACCCCGACCGCGGTCGAACCCGCGGGTGACACGATCTGGATCGCCGAGCGCGGCGCCGGCAAGGCCGTGTCGATTCCGATGCCGAAATAGCTCTGCGATGTGACGACGTCGCTTACCGCGTGCGGAACAGCGCCGCGGCGAGGCGCGTGAACGTCTGCCGGTGCGGGCCGCTGAGAAAAGCCCAGTCCAGCGCCTTTACCAAAGCCGGGGGTGTGAAGGCCGGATCGATTGCGCGGCGACGGTCCAGGATGCCCTGAAGAGCTTCGCGTGGACGCGTCCGAAACTCGTCGAGCATAGCTACCTGATGCACGCAGGAGATGGTGCAGAAAGGCGCGCACGCCTTGGGGCGCGCGGCTTCCCTCGCGAGATCCTCCTTTGTGTACGATTCGAGGGGAATGGCGGGGTGGCCGCGCTGCTGAGAGCAGTAATGCACCAGCCCGTCCTCGCAGACGTACAGGAATCGGCCGCCTGCGCGGCACGTCCACTGGTTGGGCAGCCCTCGGCTGGTGTTTTCCTGAAAATGATCGAAGTGGGCGAACGAAAAGAGCGATGAGCCCAGTTCGCGGAAACGCCGGTAAACGCTCTGATGTTCGGCCGTAAGCGGCTCGAGTTGGCCGGAACCATCGTGCAGGATGCCGAGAGTGGAGTGGAAACCCAGAGCGCGGGCCCGAAGGCCGATGGTCCAGGCGTCCTCCGGATTACGAATTCCGGACCCCAACACTGAGTTGATGGTCACGCCGAACTCGGCGTCTTCAGCCAGCCACTGCAGTTTACGGTCGAGTACCTGGAGGCTTTTCTTTGATGTCTCGTCCGGTCGAACGTTATCGATGCTGATCTGAAGATAATCGAGGCCCGCGCGATTCAGACCCCGGATGCGTTCTCGCGTTAGCAGGAGGCCATTGGTAATCAGCGTTGAGATCGCCCCGCGCTGGTGAATGCGGGCAATGATGGCGTCGAGGTCCGGATGCAGAGTCGGCTCGCCCCCGCTCAGAGTAATGATGGAGCAGCCGAGATCTGCGAGTTTGTCCACGCGCCGCAGCATGCTGTCGATCGGGACTGGCGTCGAGACCTTGTCGTATTCGTTGCAATAAGCGCAATCGAGATTACAGCGCCGAACCGGGATGATCTGAGCGAGGATCGGATGTGTGCTCTCCTGCATCGCGCGGGCGAACATGCGCATCTCGCGCACAGTCCTGTGAATTTTCTTAAGTCGCCGCCGCAGCACGCTATTCTTACCCCAGAGTAGCGTTATGCGGCTGCGGGCATCGGAATGGCTTCTTCTGGCCTATTTCTTCTACGTTGCGATCCTTACCTTCTTCTTTCCGGCGCGGCCCCATTTGAGCGACAGGCCAGTCTACGCGCTGGGGCTGGCTGCATTCGTGATCGTGACGCTGGCTGCGGCCGAGCGCTTTCACCCAATCTTCAACATGGTTCGCGACTGGACGCCGCTCGCGTTCACGCTCGGAGCTTTTCGCGAGATGGACTGGTTTACCCCATCGCGCTATGCGCTCGGATGGGAGCACGCTTGGCTTCGGTGGGACGGTTGGGTGCTAACGCGTCTCGGGCTTGCGCGCGCGCTGGGAGCACTGGGGCCTGTCGTGCCCGCCTATCTGGAATTGTGTTACCTGTTGGTCTACTCGATCGGCGCATTCTGCGTACTTACAATTTGGATGGTTCACAGGCGACCGGTGGTTGATCGCTGGATGGTTGTTTACCTCACGGGGACGCTGCTGGCCTATGGACTGTTTCCATTCTTCCCAACCATGCCGCCCCGAATGCTGGCGGATCCCGCGGTCGCGGTCACGTGGCTTCGGGGGTGGAATCTGTGGTTACTCGACTCGGCGACCATTCACAGCTCGGTATTCCCGAGCGCGCACGTGTCATCGGCTTTTTCGGCGGCGTGGGGATTATTTGTCGCGCTGCCGAAGCGACGAGAGTTCGCATGGGGGATGCTGTTCTACGCCTGCAGCGTTTCAATCGCGACCATTTATGGCCGGTACCATTACACGGCTGACGTGGTCGCGGGATTTGGGGCCAGCCTGGTAGCCGCAGCGGTCGCCATGGGCGTACGCGCCGGAGCCGCCTCTGTGACTACCGGGACTGAGCGGCGTCAGACGGAGCGAGCCCCGGCTGCCGACAGAACCGCCTCTTGACGAGAGGCGCCGCGCACAACAAGAGAGTCACCAATGCCGCCGTGCCGGGTTCCGGCGATTGAACTCCTTGCAGCGCAGCAATGGTATCCGGGCTGCCTGGAATCGGCGGATCGCCGAAAAGCAGGGTCGTTGTCGTGTAGTTCGGCGGCAGAGACTGCAGAATTGCCCACGGCCCTTCGACCGGGGCGAAACTCGACGTAAAGCTGAATCCCGAAACACCGTAGTAGCCGACGCCGGGAGCGCTTTGACCCGAAAAGTCCTGCAGGTCCGGTGTGGCAGTCACCTGAAAGTCAATGACGCCGGCGCCGGTCAAATTGAAGAGATTATTGGTTGGATCGATAGTGTACGTCCACGTGATCGTGCTGGTCGTCGACATCGTGTCCGGGGGCGGAACCATGATGTTGGCAATACCGGCATCAGGGAAGTACGGAATATAGAAGTCCGTCATAAACGGCTGATTCGCAAAGTCGCAGCCATTGATCACGCTGAGGTTGTACGTCCACGTTACCGGGTCTGTTTGAAGCGAATCGCCGAATACGGAACTGCTCGCGGCGCAAATAGCGTAGGCTTGCCCCACCGCGAAGCCTGCCATCAGTACCAACCGCAGGGCGGTACGACCTCGGAAAGTCATCGACTCCTCCTGTACGAATCGGCATTATGTTACACCAATTCGCCGGAGTTCGTGCTTCCTTTTGCAAAAGAAATCGGCGCTACTCGGAACGCAAAGCGCTGGTTGGTGAGATCGATGCAGCCCGCGTCGCCGGAATCACGGCCGCCACAAAAGCGCACGCCGAAAGCGTGCCCGCCGCCAGAATCAGGGCGAGCGGATCCCAGCTTGTTACCCCATAAAGTTCCGCCGCCAGCAAATTTCCTGCGACAACCGCCAGCGGCACGCCCGCCGCGATCCCGATGAGAACGCGATACGATGCCCCGCGCAGCACCATCCGCACGACTTTCGCGCGATCTGCGCCCAACGCCATCCGGATGCCGATTTCGGCCGTACGTCGCGCCACGCCATAGGCGGTCACGCCGTACATTCCGACGGCAGCCAGCAGCAGCGCAACGATCCCGAACAAGCTTGCCAGCGTGGCGACGGCGCGCTGACGGTCGAAGCGCAACGCTACCTGATCTTCATAAGTCCGCAGATTGACCACGGTGAGGTTTGGATCGACCTCGGCAAGGGCCTTAGTCACCAGCGGCTCAAGCACGCCCGGCGGCATATTCGTCTCAAGAGTGATCCCGCGGACGAGATGCGAAGAGCGCTCGATCCGCGCCATAAGCGTATCCGTCCCGTAATCGACGTTTTGGGCGAGCGGAACATAGAACATCGGTCGCGCCGGACGGTTGAGCGCGAAACCGGCAAACTTGGCGTCTTTCACGATTCCCACGATGCGAAACGTGCCCGCGTATTGCGGCTCATCGAGCCCGAAATGCTGGCCGATCGGATCTTCGTTCTTGCCGAAAAACCGCCTCGCGAATGTTTCGTTCACGACAGCGACGAGTTCGGTGTTCTCGTTGTCGGATGCTGTCAGACCGCGGCCCCGAACCATCTTCATCCCCAGAATGGGGAGGAAATCGGGGCTCACCCGGTCCCAGGAAGAACCGGCATTCGAGTCCATTCTCCCCGGCGGATGTCCGGCCACCATAATCAGCTCGCCCCAGTTATCCACGAGCGGGTTGTAGAGAGCGAGGCCCGCGCCGCGCACGCCGGGGATCTGATTGAGATGCGCTTCCATCTGGCGATACATGGATTGCAGCTTCGGCAGAGGATAGGCGCTGGGCGGAGAGTTCAGCGCGACGGCCACGCGTCCGCGCAACTGATAGCCGAAATCCTGGTGCTGCAGATTATTGAGGCTGCGGGAAAGCATCGTCGCGCCCGCGATGAGGACGACGGACAAAGTCGCCTGCACGATCAGAAGTACTTTGCTCGCGGACGAGGACCTGTCCGTCCCGCCGCGCCCTTGCCCGCGCAGAGCTTCGGCGGGATCGGTGCGCGTGGCGAACCATGCGGGCGCGGCTCCGAAAATCAGAGCGGTCACCAGTGAAGCCGCGCAGGCGAAGCCGAGCACCGGCAGGGAAGGCAACACCGAGACGGGCAGGAACTTCGCAGAGCTGAATGCCAGTGAAAGCAGAAGGCGCGCCGCTGCGGTCGCGACGACAAGTCCCGCGATGCCTCCGCCGAGCGCGAGCAGTACGCTTTCGGCCAGGGCCTGCAGAATAATCTGACGCCGGGTTGCGCCTATGGCGAGCCGCAGCGCCGTCTGGCCGCGCCGGCCCACGGATCGCACGAGGAGCAGGTTGGCCACATTTGCGCAGGCGATCAGCAGCACGAGACCGCAAACCGCGAGCAGAATGTTCAGGCTGCGTCCGTACTCGTCCTTCATTTCTTCGACGCCGCTGCCCGCGGGAATCACGTTGATGATCTGCCTCGGAAGACCTTTGATAATGTCAGGCATCCAGTTGGCCGGATATTGTGACTCGTACTGCATCCACCGGCGCAGAACGCCCGTCAATCGAGGCCCCATCTCCGTAGTGGATGCCCCCGCGCGAAGGCGCCCAATCATGCGCAGCCATGCGGAGACTGGCTGGCTCACGAGGGAGCCCTCTGCGGCAAGAGTCGGCTCCTGATGGAGAGGGATCCAGATGTCCGGCGGGTCGCCACGCAGCGTTTCGCCGAAAAATCTTGGCGGCGCGACTCCGACGACTGTGAAGGCATGGCCATCCAACATAAACGTCGAGCCGACGATCGAGGGGTCGGCGCCGTAAATGGTCTCCCAGACGTGATGGCTCAGAACTGCGACCGGCGTCGCGCCCGCGACGTCATCGCTGGGCGTCAGAACACGTCCGCCGAGTGCGCCGACTCCGAACACAGAGAAGTAATGACCGTCGACGTACTCCGAACGCAAGGCCCTTGGGGGCTCATTCGATCCGGATCGACGGGCGCTGACTCGCCCCGTGCCGGCCTGAAAAGCGGTGACCTCCGCGAACTCGGGAGAGGCTTCCTTGAGGCGCTGAAAGAGCGAGTAGGAATAGAAGCCCCATTTATCCTGAGGGCCGCCCTGTACGCAGCAGTTGTCACCTTCGCCGACCCGGTACAGCGTCGACGGGTCCGTGACCGGCAGCGAGCGCAGCATCACGGCGTCTATCAGGGTGAAGATCGCGGTCGTGCCGCCGATCCCGAGAGCAAGAGTCAGGACCGCCGTCGCCGTGAAGCCAGGCGCCAGGCGGAATTGACGGAGTGCGTAGCGGATATGCGCGAGGTTGCCGGTCATCCTGAAGGTAATACTGCCGAGACCGGCAACGGTTACGAGAAAAGATGAATGCGTTTGCGCACGCGTTGATCCTTGCAGTCCTGATGCGAGGGTATTCTCCTTAGAAACTACGCGTCACGCAGGCTCCGCGCCGGATCGATCGCGGAGGCGCGGAGCGCGGGCTTCAGCATGGCGAGGATCGCCACTCCGCTCAGGAGCAGGATCACGGCGCTTAAGCCCAAGGGGTCGCGGGCGTCGATGGGAATCGGCGTCTTTCGCATGAAGGCCGCGAGCGATTCACCAGCCGCGGAGGCGAGCAGGATCCCGGCGGCCAAACCCAGCGCGATCGGGCGGAAACTTGCGGTGATCACGGATCGCACGATGAGCCCGCGCGTCGCGCCGAGCGCCATACGGATACCCAGCTCCTTCGTGCGCCTGCTAACGGCGAAAGCGACAACTCCGTAGATTCCCAGCGCGGAGAGCGACAGAGCGAGCAGGCCGAGCACACCGATCATTCGGATCAGCGGCGTTCCCGCTTCGGCCTGCTCATCGAGGAGATTACGCAATGTTTTCGGTACGGCTCTGGCGTCCGGATCAAAGCGTCGCAGCGCGTCGCGCGCGAGCGGGGCAACGTCGCGAGCGTCTCCCTTGAACCGGACCAACAGGGCCGTTGCGGACGAGTCCGGGGCGCGCCAACGGTAGAGCACGGGGCTGTCGGGTATGCCCACATGCTCGGTTTGGATGTCGCGCGTAACGGCGACGACCGTGACTGCAGTTCCGTCGGACAGAGTGGCTCTTTGGCCCAGCGCCTCTCCTTCCGTCCAGAAGGTCTGGGCGAAAGCCAGCGACACCGCAGCCTCCGCGCTGTTGACGGGCGCGCGGCCCCGCAGGAGTTCGATATGGAGCGCATCGAAGTAGTTGCCCGATACGGTATTGACCCGCGACTGCTTACCGGCGCCAGGCTGCTGTCCGGCAGTTCTGATTTCTTCGAGGTCGAAATCGAATTCCCCTCCGCCGAAGGGCGAACCAACGGCGACTGAATCGACGCGAGGCACTTCCCGCAGGGCGGCGGATACCCTCGGGGCGTCCGCTCCTTTGCGGAGAACCACGGAAAGGACCTGTTTCGTCTCGAAACCGGGATCAGCGGAAAACATTCGATGCTGCGCGCGCAGAAACAAAACGGCGGCGAAAAGCAACGCGAGGCTCATCGCCACCTGCGCGCCCATTAGCAAGCCATGGGCACGCCGCGCGCTGGTGCCGGATGCGGATTCGCCTGTCTTCATGGCGCCGGCGACATCGAGACGCAGGGACTCGGCCGCAGGAGAAAAGCCAGCCGCTGCCGCGCTGGTCAAGGCGGCAATGCAGAGATATGTGAAAACGCGGAGATCCGGCCGCATCTGGAAGACCGGCGTCGCGGCCGTGGACGCGAGGAGTCTCCGGAACAGGCCCGGCGACTCGTAGGCGACGACAAGACTCAATAGACCGGCGGCAACGCTGAGCACCAGGATTTCGGTGAGCAACATGCGCATAAGCCTGGAGCGGGGGGCGCCAAGCGCAAGGCGGATTCCCATCTCCCTGCGCCGATCGACGGCGCGCGAAAGCTGAAGCACCGTGATGTTGGTGCAGGCGATCAGCAGAATCAGCAGTAAAGCAGTCATCAGAAGAGCCGCCATCCAGAAAACAAGTCCACGCAGCGAAGGCTCTTCGCCGAACGAGCCGTTGGTCAGAAGGAGAGCGCTCTTGCGTCCCGGTTCGAATGCATCTTGGCGGGCCGCGATGACCGCCAATTCGGAGCGGGCCTCTGCGCGGGTACGGCCCGGCGCGAGCCGACCTTCCACATTGAGCCAGCGCTGCAAATCTTCGCGAAAGAAGTCACGGTTGTCGTAGAAGAAAGGCTGGGACGAGCAGGGGATCCAGATTCCAGGGCCGCGCAGCCGCCCTGAAAACCCGGCAGGCAGGACGCCGACGACGGTGAAGGGTTCGCGATTGATCATGAAGGTCTGGCCGACGGCCCGCGCGCCTGCGCCGTAGCGGTCTTTCACAAACTCCTCGCTGAGGACGACGGCGCGGGAGTCGCTGCGGGAACATTCGTCCGCCGAGAAAAGGCGCCCCTCGGCCGGCGCTGCGAGTCCGTAAACGCGAAAGAAATTGCAGGTGATGAGCATCGCGGGAGTGGACTTTTCCTCGTGGTTCATCGTGGCCTGTACGACCGCCCAGGCGGAGAGATCGCTCAACGCGTGAGCCTCGGTGGAGAAAGCCTGGTAGTCGCGCCACGATACCAGCCAGGGAGGTTCCCGCGTCGGGCGCGGATAGCGGTATTCAGGCGATAAATGGATGAAGGACGCCGGGTCTTTCTCGACGCGGGCGCGAAACATAATTCCGTCGATCACCGTGAAGACGCCGACATTGAGTCCCAGGCCGAGCGCGAGCGTGAGGACTATGGCGACGGCGAGCCATGGCTGCCGCGCAATCGCGCGCAAAGCGTACCGGAGATCCTGACCCATGCAAAGAAGGACCGTCGTCCAGCGCGGATATTACAGGTGCTGGACACGGGCGCGTGGAAATCGATGTGGGCCAATTCCGGTTGGAGCTCACCGTTAGGCGGGCCCTGCCGATCAGCGCACGATTGCGTTTACTTTGCGCAATTCGTCGAGCATCCCGTGGAAACCTCTCCCGCCGCGGCAAACCCAATCCGCACTTGCGCGCTTCCTTTATAGGGCATCAACAGCGCGGTGAAAATCCCCGTGCTGGGGTCCCACTCCACATCCCGGTTCGCTCCGCTGATCGACTTCACGCTGACCGCTTGCGGCGAATACCCGAAGATGGTCCGCACTCTCTCTCCCGGCGCGAACGCCACCGTGACATTCAGGGTTCCGTCATCGGAAACCGATGATACGCGCTGACGCCCCAGCGTCACAAACTGGTTATGATCGCCAAGAAAAGCTATGCCCGTGGGACCAACCGGAACCAACGCGTAGTATCCGGCGCTGCTCGTGAGCTGGAAGGTGTACGTCTGACCTCGATTGAGATAGACGCCCGTACCCGCCAGATTGTCATAGAGGAAGCTCGGGCCCGCGATCCCAAACGCCGCGGGATCGATGACGACGGTGTTGTTGGCGCCTCGCGCGTAGGCGAATATGTAGCTCGCGCGAAGGCCGCTGCCGAAGTCCGTCGCTGCGGATGCGATCATCGGCGTGTCGATTCCGCTCCCGTCCGCCGCGAAGACGCTGTCGATGGGCGTGGCGGTGGTGTCCGGCTTCACTATTACGCCGTCGGCGCGGGCCGCTCTTGCTAAGTTCGTCCCCGAAAGAGCCCCCACCGCGTCTCCCACGCCCAGGGGACCCCCTGACAACAGCGCCGCGATCGCATTTTCGGTCTCACTACTCATGAACACGTCCGAAAAAGGCCAGAGGCCGACCGACGATGCGAAACGGTTGCTGTAAAAGTACTCCGTCCAGCGGTTC
This sequence comes from Bryobacteraceae bacterium, assembly GCA_035262625.1. Taxonomy (GTDB): domain Bacteria; phylum Acidobacteriota; class Terriglobia; order Bryobacterales; family Bryobacteraceae; genus BOG-234. The sequence continues at coordinate 11,172 of DATFSM010000094.1, read as the reverse complement.
GACCCGAAGCGATCGTTGCTCGTCCGGATCGTCGTCACATTCGGGTAATTCGTGCTCTGCAGGAAGTGCTTGGGCGTGGCCATGCAGTACTGAATATTGATTCCGCGCTTCGCCATCGACGCGGCCATGTTCCCGAGAAACAGGTATGGATCGGTCAGGTTCAGGCTGGTCTGGGCCCCTTCTCCCAGCCAGTCCTGCTCGTAGACCTTTACGTCCGCGGCCTGAAGATACGAGCCAATATCCTCCCAATACTGCGGATCCGTGGCCACATTGCCGGAGATCACATACTGGGTCCTGTACGGGCTGTTCCCGTCAATCCACCGGGCGTGCGTGATCAGTGGAACCTTCAATCCCGCCTGAAAGCCTGCAAGACTCGGTTGAAAGAGACTCGGCGCGGCGGTATAGGTCCAGATGCCCATATGGCTTGACCAGCTGTTATCCGGTCCCTTCGGATACCACCAGCTATCGAGCTGCAGGGAACCAAGCCGGATCCCGATCGCATCGAAGTTTGCCCGGACTGCGTCCAGCGTTCCCATGTACCCCGCTGCCCCGGGATTGTAGTAATATGTCGCGCCGTTATCCGTCCAGTAGCTTACGTTCTTCAGCAGCGTGTCGGCATCGTTGGCGGGCTTCTGCTTTTGCGTCAGATCGGTGATTGCCTGGCCCCACGCATCAAAGGTAGCGTTAACTCCTACGCCAATCGTGAGCGCGGTAGCGTGCGTGAATCCTGCCGGCAGGCTCGTGATTCCGTCTGCAATCCCACCGGTGATGTTGCCGGAGCTGTCCATCGCCATCTGTGCGGTCATATAGTTCGCGGCCGGCGACAGAATCCATGTGTTGTAAGCGGAATCGAAAAAAGCCCACGGGCTGTCCGGATGCAGATTCTTGAAATCCGGAACCGCAAACTCACCGTTGAAACTGAGATGCGGCAGCGAAGGATATGCGCTGATCAAGGGAAACGGCGCCGCATTCGCTGAAGCGTCGTTGTAGAGCGAGAAAAACAGAACGACGGGCCGGTTCGGATAGAGCCGGATCGCCGCTGCCCGATGTGTTCCCCGAATCGAATAGGCAAAGGCGATCTCCTGGTAAGTCCCGAGATTGTCCGACCCGGAGTCCGCATGGGTGAACTGGGTGTTCGCGCCGACCGTACCGCTGAATGTCCAGTTCTGTGCGGGCGCGAAAACGGACCACGCGCCGTTCGCAGATACGCTCGCCGTTACCCCGCCGTAACCGGTGACCGTTGTTTGGCCCGCAAGCGGAGTCAAGCAGACGATCGAAGTAAAGAAGACACAAAAGGAGTTACGACGTCCCCGGAACAAGAAGCCACCCAATTACCACCCCGTTCTACGACAAAACTTATGCAGGGAATCTTATCAGAGCCCGGGAACTTCAAACTACAGCGCGCGTAATTTAGTACCGGTACTTAGGGTTAGGGCTTCCAGTTCGATTCAAGCATCGCGTACACTCTGAGATCCACCCAACCGTCTCTAAGCAATTGCGCATCGCGCAGTATGCCTTCTTCCAGAAATCCCAGTCGGCGCGGAATCGCGTTGCTGCGAAGGTTCCTCGTCGCGCACCGGATTTCAATCCGGTGAAGATTGCGCGCCCGAAACCCCTCCGTCACCATCGCCGCGCACGCCCGCGTCACGATCCCCATCCCCTCATGTGAGGCGTCCAGCCAGTAGCCGATGCTGGTGCTCCGGTTCGCGCGATCGAAGTGATGAAGACCAATCGTTCCGCAAAATCCTCCGCGAAACCGGATCGCGGTCGTCAGGGCGAGCCCTTCCGCGTTCTCGATTTCTGTCTCTTCCAGGAACACCCGCATGTGCGCCATCGAATAATCCGGAGTCGCCCACGGCAGCCACTCGCCCAGCCGGACCAGGTTCCGCTGCGTCACCGCGAAAAGTTCGTCGGCGAAGGCTGTTTCTACGGGAAGCAATTCGACCTCGTCATCCACGCAGATCGCGCGCATCGCTCCACTCACCTTCCCCGATTCGCAGCCGCGTTGAACTCCCCGGGCTGACAGGCTGATCCAGCATCACATTAATCTGCCACACGCCCGGTTCGAGAGAACTGATCGAGTGCGCCCGCAGCATCATGCCGCCACAGTCGATCCACACCTGATCCGCGCCCAGGCGCGCCGCCGATGACCGGAAATAGCAGATCAGCATGCCGCCTCTGTTGATCCTGAGGCGCCGGTCGCCGGAAACATGCCACTCGGCGCTGCAAAGTTCCGGAGCCTCTCGAGGCAACTCTGCCGCTCCGCTGCGCGCCGGCATGCCGCCGTCGTCGCCCAGCATGAAAATTTCGACCGCATTACTCCGCGCGCTCTGGCGCGTCCGCACGTTTACGCGATGCGGACCGGCCTCCAGTCCCGGCGGACGCAGACAGTTCGCCTGCCATGCGCCCGTGCCCTGCGAAGTTACCGAAAGAGCCGGAACCCCATATCCATCCACTTCGATGAAAACCGAATCCGCATCCAGCCCGGTCTCCGCCGATTTGAAGTAACAGCAGACGTACTCTTCCTTCGCCGGATGAAACCAGGCCGTGTAATCGCGGTGATTGGTCGCCGAATTGAGATAGGGCAGGGAACTCGTCCCCTTGGGTTCGGGCCATTTCCGCCGGCAGATCAACGAAGCCCTCTGATTCGTGATGTCGCGCAGTTCTGTTTGCGCGAACCCGGCGGCGCGGCACATGGCCGTCAGACACTCCGGTGAAGGGCCGCACCAGTTGTCCACCTGACCGCCAAGTTCGCCGCGCTCATAAAACTCCATCACCGACCGCACGGCTCTGCTTTCGTCTGGAATCACGAACGATTCAATCAACGCAAGATCGGCCGACAACTCCGCTACTTTCTCCAGTCCCACCAGCGGGTGCCGCAAATGATAAAGCACACCGAGGAACAGAACGATATCGAACCTGCCGAGGCGCCGCGCCGATAGCTCCGGCACATCGAGCGTCAGATAGTCGACCTTCGACCCGATCAGGTCCCTCGCTTCGAGGAATGTATCCAGTTCGACGCAGTCCACCGCAACGACCGAGGCGCCCCGCCGCTCACATTCGAAACTGAACCAGCCATCCCACGCGCCGATATCGAGCACCCGCTTTCCGCGCAGATCTTTCGGAAGCCCGAAAAGGTCCAGCCTCCATCGAAGGTGCTCGATACTCTGCAAGCCGGGAAGAACGCTGCCATCCGGAAGCTCGATAGCGTGATAGCGGAACCGGGACTGCACGCTTTCGGCGAGTTGCCGGACCCGCTTTGCGTACCCCGCATCCGCAGCCGCAATGCGAAGCCCGCCGTCTTCCGGAGTCTCAGCCATGAACTTTATTGTCTATGCGTTACGGCTGCCGAGGGCGAAGCAGATGGATGCGAACTTTTCTTCCTGTGGCGCGTATAACCCTCTGAGGGAACGAAATGCGAATCGTCGAGGGAGCGATTGTTTCGGCATTGTTTCTGGCCGGAATATTGGCGGCGAACCGTTTCGGTAAATCGCCGGAAGTCCACAGTTCGCTTTGCGGACCGGTCACATCTCCGGCTTCGTTTGATATGCCGATTCAATCGGCCCGTATCCTGGAAAACTAATAATTTATGGCATCGAAGAAACGCAGGCGCTTCATCTGGATCGCCGTGGTCCTGGTTGTGCTCGGAGGCGCCGCAATGGTGTCAGTCAAGGCGCTGTCCAGCAAACCGGAGAAGATCGACCCGGAGAAGATAGCCAAGGTGGAACGCATCGATCTTGCGCGGTCCGTCGTCGCCACGGGCAAAATCCAGCCCGTTACGCAGGTCGAAATTAAGAGCAAGGCCAGCGGCATTATTCAGAAGCTTCCGGTAAATGTGGGCGATTTCGTCCGTAAAGGCCAGGTAATCTGCGAGCTCGATCAGAACGATCTCCTTCCCGCGCTCAAGCAGCAGGAGGCCGCCCTTCACGTCGCGGAAGCGAATCTGAAGACCGCGCAGGCGGACTACGAGCGCTACAAGGTCGACGCGCAGGGACCTGACGTTCCCTTCCTGAAACGCGACATGGAACGCGCCCGCAAGCTGTTTTCCGACGGTCTGATCCCGCAGAACTCGCGCGACGAGTCGGAGAAGAACTATCAGATGGCGGTCCAGAAACAGGAGTCCGCTCAGGCCAATCTGGCCTCAGCGAAAGCTGCCATCGCCAAATCTCAGGCCGCGCTCGAACAGCAGCAGGCCGCGCTCGACATGGCGCAGGAGAATCTGCGCAACGCGACCATCGTTTCACCCATCGACGGAGTCGTACTCTCGCGCGACAGTGAAGTCGGTACCGCGGTCAGTTCGATTCTGGTTGTTGGCTCCAGCGCAACTCTCATTATGACCATCGGCGATCTCAACCAGGTCTACGTGAAAGGCAAGGCGGACGAAAGCGACGTCGGCAAACTTTACCTCGGCCAGCCGGCCCGCATCACCGTCGAGTCTTTCAAAGATCAGAAATTCGAGGGCCGAGTGACAAAGATTTCCCCGCTGGGAGTCGAGAAAGACAACGTCACGACCTTTGAGGTTCGCGTCTCCATTTCCAACGAGAAGCACATCCTCAAAGCTCAGATGACCGCCAACGCCGAAGTCATTCTCGAAGAGCACAAACACGTTCTTGCCATTCCCGAAGGCGCGATTCTCTACAACAAAGACAAATCGACCGCCGTTCAGATACCGGATCCGACCGCCGAGAAAGGGTTCCGCAAAGTGGCCATCACGACCGGCATCGGCAACGGGGCCAAGACCGAGGTTGTCAAAGGGCTTTCCGAAGGGCAGCAGGTCATCCTCCAGTAACCGGCATGACCTACCTGTCTGAGCTGCTGAGCCAGGTAATCGGAAGCCTGATGCGCAACAAGTTGCGCAGCTTTCTGACCATGGCGGGCATCGCGTGGGGCATCGCCTCGATCGTCCTCATCGTCGCCATGGGCGACGGCTTCAAGGAGGGCCAGCGCAACAACACGAGAAGCCTCGGTGAAAACATCGTGATTCTCTTTGGCGGCCGCACTCAGATGCAGGCCGGAGGCGAGCGCGCCGGTCGACGCATTCGTCTGAACTATTCCGATGTCGAAAACATCCGACGCGAATGCTACCTCGTGAAAGCCGTCGCCGCCGAACTCGAAGGCAACGTCCACGCCACGAGCCAGTACAACAGCGGCTCCTTCGACGTCAGCGGCGTGGAAGCCCACTTCCCCCAGTTGCGCACCATTCCAATTGGCGAAGGCCGTTTCTTCACCGCTGATGAAGAACAGTCCGGCGCCCGTTACTGCATCATCGGCGTGGATGTCCGGAAGCAGCTCTTCGGCACGCGCAACGGAGTCAACGGCTCTTCCATAGCGATCAACGGCCTTCCTTACCGCGTCATCGGCATCATGGCCGACAAGAACCAGAACAGCAGCTATTCCGGTCTTGACGAGAAGAAAATATGGCTGCCTTACACGGCCATGGTTCGCGACGTTCCGCCGGCCAAATACTACGTTCCGGGTCTGCTCGACGAAATCATCTATCAGCCTCGTTCGCTCGCCGAGTACGAGGAAGCTCAGAGCCAGGTCCGCCACGTCATTGCGCGCGCCCATAACTTCAGCCCCATCGATAAGAGCGCTCTCGGGGTCTGGGACACCGTGGAAAATCAAAAGCAGGTCGACGGCATCTTCGATTCCATGACGGTATTTCTTGCCTTCATCGGGTTCGTCACCCTCTCGCTCGGCGGCGTCGGCGTCATGAACATCATGCTGGTCACCGTCAGCGAGCGAACCCGCGAAATCGGCTTGCGCAAAGCTCTCGGCGCGACCCGCGGCCGCATCATGATCGACTTCCTGGCGGAAGGATGCGTTCTCGCATTCACCAGCGGTTTCATCGGCTGGTCCATTGCGTTCGGCCTTTCGAGCCTTCTGAAGCTGGTCAAGATGCCGGACATGTTCCCTGGACTTCCGGTGAGCGGCATCACGAGCGCCGTAGCGTTCGGCTCTCTCACTCTGATCGCCATCGCCTCCTCGCTGATCCCCGCTTATCGCGCCGCCGGTCTTACTCCCGTGGAAGCGCTTCGCTACGAGCGTTAATGATGCGCATCGCCTCTGTATTCACCGAAGCCGCGAGCGCGCTGAACTTCAACCGCCAGCGCAGCCTTCTCACGATGGCAAGCCTGGCGTGGGGAGTAGCGTGCTTCGTCATTCTCTACTCCTATGGCGAGGGCTTCGGAACCGCGCTCCAGACCTCCTTTCAGGCCGTCGGCCAGGATCTCGTTCTCATGTTCGGCGGCCAGACATCGCTCCAGGCGGGAGGCGAGCGCGCGGGCCACAAGATCCGCCTCGAAATGGACGATTCCCAGCTCATTCGCGACAACGTTCCTCTGGTCGCCGCCGTTTCCGACGAAGTGCTCATCCGTGGAGCCAACGTGGTCCGCGGCCCTCGCCAGCAGAGCCTGACGATCCGCGCCGTGGAAGCTCCTTACGGCAAGATCCGCAACATGAGCGTCTCCTCCGGCCGCTGGCTCTCCGGACAGGATGATCTTCAGAAGGTCCGTGTCGCCGTCCTGGGCGCCAAAGCCACGGAAAAGCTCTTCGGTGAAATTCCGCCGGTTGGCGAAAACATTCAGATCAACGGCCTTACGTTTGAAGTGGTCGGTCTTCTCAAGACCAAGACGCAGATCTCGAACTACAACACGCCCGATAACGAGTGCGTCTTCGTTCCGTTGACCACAGCGTCTCTACTCAAGGACATCAAATATCCGGAAGATATCGTCTGGATGCCGGCCAACCCGATGTTCCGCCAGCAGGCGATTCACGATGTCCGCACCGTTCTCGGCCGCACTCACAACTTCTCCGGGAACGATGAACGCGCGCTTCAGATCATCGTCTTCAACGAATTCATGAAGATCATCGATACGATGTCGATCGCTCTTCAGGTTCTGCTCGGACTGATCGGCGCCCTCACGCTCGCTATAGGCGGCATCGGCCTCGCCAATATCATGCTGGTCTCGGTGACGCAGCGGACCCGTGAAATCGGCGTTCTGAAATCAATTGGCGCCACGCGCGGCGCGATCCTCTTTCAGTTCCTGCTGGAAGCCATGGCGATCGTCACTTTCGGCGGCCTGTTGGGCGTCCTCATCGGCTGGAGCGTGACGTCAGGCATTCAGACGCTGCCGCTGCTGGGCCCACTCTTTAAGGACACCAGTGGGACCGGCGATATTCACCTGAAGATCTCGGGATTTGCGGTCGTCACATCCACGGTAGTTCTGGAAATCATCGGTCTGATCGCGGGCTTGCTGCCCGCGCTGAAGGCGGCGCGTCTCGATCCCATCGAAGCCTTACGCTACGAGTAGGCGCAACCCGCAATCTTCGTCAATAATGGTCCGCGCGGGTAGTTTCACCACAATTCCCAGTTCGCGGCCGTCCGAAAATGGTTCGCCGCCGATCCGTACCCGAACCGTGTTGCGCTTACCCGCCGCGGCAATCGGCTCTGAGTAAACATACTCGCCCGCCGCGCCGAAATCCCGCCGCGGCAAAAGAACCCCGTTTACCTCTGCCTCGATTGTCAACCGTCGCGCTGCCGGCATCGTGAACCGCAGCTCAAGCCTGGTCGCGCCCTCGGTGTTCTCAACCACAGCCCCGAACTCGCGCGCTGTCCACCGCCACGCGCGATTCTCCACGCCATGCCATCCGTCCAGCAGACGAATCACCGGCGCGCGCTTCGCCGTCTGGCTCTCCAGAAAGCAGAACATCCGGTCATCCGAACGCATTTGATGCCGGACATCCCACCCGCAGCGATCCACCAACCGCTCCAGTCCCGACTCCGAGAAAAACCAAAAGTTCGTCACGTCGCCGTGAACCTCTCCCTCTTTCGTCAGCCGCGCCACTGGATCCTTCACGCGCGAGGGCAGCACGATCGTACTCAGCACGCAGTACCGTGAATGCCACCCCAGGCGCTCCAGAAAATAAAATGGGTTCTTGAGGTGATAGAGCAGGCCCAGCGCAAGCACAAGCCCGTAACGCTCGCCATCCAGCCGGAACTGATCGTCGATCTCCACCTCACGAATCTCAATTGACGACCCAAGCTCCCGCGCCATCAGCCGCACGCCTTCCATCTGGTTTTCATTCACGCCGGGCCAGTCCATCGCAGTCACCTTAAGCCCAAGCGACTCGAGCAGAAACGCCATATCCCCATCGCCCGTACCGATATCGGCAATCGGTTCCTCGCCCGCCAGTTCGACGAGCGTATCGAGCCCGCCCGGAATGAGCTTTTCGAAATGAGAAACGTTCGCGAACGAATCGAACTGGTACCAACCGAACGGCTCGGGCCGCACTCTCTGCCGAGTCTCTTGAATGCGCCTCTCGAACGGATGGCGCGCCGTATCCAGAATTCTCAATCGTTCAGTATAGAGTTACGTTCGTGGCTGAACGACTGCCCCTCTCGGCCCTGTTGTCGCAAGCCCTGGTGGCCTTTACCATCGAATTCGATAACGAGTTCGAGCACAGGACGCCCCATCGAACAACAGACTACGGCTCGACAGGCGGTTCTGCCGCCGCGCCGTGGCTTGTTTCCATGGTGATCTGGATCAAATACCTGCGCTTCGTCCCCGATGCCGGCATAAGCGTTCGAGAATTGGGCCGCATCGCGGCTCTGTCGAATCAGGAAATGAAGATGTGGTTGAGCCGCCTGAGCAAATGGTGGGGCTATCTTGTGATCGACACGCCCGGGGGAAAGGTACAACCTACACTCGGCGGTCTAAAAGCCCTGCAGGTCTGGCGGCCGCTGACCGGCATCATTGAGGAGCGCTGGCGTGAGCGTTTCGGCGCCGATAAAATCGATCGGCTGCGCAAGGCAATGCAGTCGCTGGTCGATCAATTCGATCCCGAATTGCCGGACTTTCTTCCGATCCTCGGCTATGACATGTTGAGCGCCGGATTGAGCGATGGCGCGAGGCCCGCCACGCACGTCGCGGGTCAATATACTCTGCCGATTCTCCTTGCGAAAGCGCTTCTCGCCTTCGCGAACCGATATGAGGCCGAGTCTGGTCTGTCGCTCGCCATCAGCGCGAACGTGTTGCGCCTCGCTGGCGCAAACGGAACGCCGACCCGCGATTTGCCACGCCTGTCCGGAGTCTCGAAAGAAGCAGTCGCTATGGCCGTGAACCGCCTGGAAGAACGCGGCTTCGCAACAGTACGGACGGAATCGAAAGGCAGTCGCGTCAGGATGCTCAGGTTGACGTCCCTGGGGCAACACGCGCGCGACAGCTACTTCCGGGTCGTTTGGGGAATTGAGAAGGATTGGACGGCGAAGTTTGGCAGCCCGGTTTGTGATCTGCGGCTGGCCCTCGAGCGCCTGGCCGGAGAAAACGCGAGCCATTCGCTCCTCTTCAAAGGTCTGGAACCCTATTCCGACGGTTGGCGGGCTTCAGTCCCCAAACGCCATGCCCTCCCGCACTATCCGATGATCCTCCACCGCGGCGGCTTCCCTGACGGCAGTTGAACGGCTGCAATCATGAAGGTATGTCGCAACGTGCTGATATTGTGTCGCTCGTCCCCGGAGCCTACAAAGCGATGGCCGGACTCGAAGCTTATGTTCGCGGATGCGGGCTGGAGCCCTCGCTCCTGGAACTCGTGAAAACCCGCGCATCTCAGATCAACGGATGCGCCTTCTGTCTCGACATGCACACCAAAGACGCGCGCCACAAAGGCGAAACGGAACAGCGTCTTTACTGCCTCAGCGCGTGGCGCGAGGCCCCTTTCTATACAGACCGCGAGCGCGCCGCGCTCGAATGGACCGAAACCCTCACGCTGATCTCCGAACACGACGTTTCCGACGACCTCTATCAGCGCACGCTACAGCATTTCTCTGAGGCCGAGCTAGCCAACCTGACGGTCGCGGTGGTCGCCATCAACGGATGGAACCGCTTCGCCATCTCGTTCCGCGCTGAACCCGGCACTTATCGGGTAAGTACTCATGCGGCGGGGTGAGTAGCGATGCCGGTCTCATAACCGGCATAGACTTTTTCGAACACGGAATCCCAGGATTCACCGCACGCCTGCGCTCGCGCCGCCGCGCTCATCGTGCGCCTGAGCTGTGCATCACGGAGTAGCTGCGCCGTGCGCTCGACGAACTCCGCGTCATTCGCGGCTACGAACCCCGAGACGCCGTCCTGCACGATGTACTTCGGGCCGCCGCCATCGGTTACCACCGCCGGCACGCCCGAAGCGAAAGCCTCAAGCACGACATTTCCGAACGTGTCCGTGCGTGACGGAAACGCGAACACGTCCATATTCGCGTACGACTCCGCCAGCGCCTCGCCGCGATGAATTCCAGGTAAATCCGCTGCCTCAAGGTTCGACGCCAGCCATTCCCGTTCGCTGCCGTCGCCTACGATCAGAAACCGAAACGGTGGCGCGCCGGCAGCGCGAAGCTTGACCTCCAGTTCCCGCAGAAACCGGACGCTCTTCTCGGGCGTAATCCGCCCCACATACCCGATCCGCAGGACTTCGTCCTTCGCCGTCCGCTTCGATGGCTGAAAAAGCTCCGTATCGATGCCGCGCTTCATCAGAAACACTGGCTTTCCCGTGCGCGTCCGCAGCATTTCCACCAGTTCATCGTTCGGCGCGAACAGCACGTCGCCGAGGCTGTAGAACGCGAGCACGATGTTCAGAATGCCCGATTCGCTGAACTCCCGAACGCTCTTCAGAGCCTCCGTGCCCATCCAACCGAGCATCTTCTCCAGCCGCATCGCGCCGAACTCATGCAGGTTCGTGTGCCACGAAATCGCCAGGGGAAGATTCTTCATCTTCGCGATGTACACGCCGATTTCGCTCACGTCACCCGGACTCACCACATGCACGATGTCCGGCTTGAAATCCTCGACCGCCTCCTCTACGTGCCCGTGCAGCCGCCAGAGCATCGGATCATGCCGAAGCCCGCGGTCGAGTTCGAACGCCAGCGGCCCCCGGCATAACTCAAGACTCCAGCCCGAGCCATTCTCGACCCGCTTCGTCTCCGTTCCGCCGCGCACGCAGAGAAACGGCAGCTCGCGCCGCCGCGCAAAGTCAGTGAGTTGCCTGCTCGTTAAGGCAACTCCGTTGATTTCGTCGAATGTATCCGAGAAGAAGGCTACGCGCCGTGGCACTTCTTGTATTTTTTGCCGCTACCGCAGGGGCAGGGATCGTTGCGTCCGGTCTTGGGCGCGCCGTTTG
>DATFSM010000093.1:0-42824 GCA_035262625.1 Bryobacteraceae bacterium | reverse complement strand
CTGCGCCCGGTTCATCAAGGCGCCCGGGCATCACGGCACGCCGGCATCCGAACAGCCCGTCGTGATTGATCGGCAAACCCGCAGCCGGTTCCATTTCGCGGAGCGCTTCAACGTCTGGTTCAATGACCGCTTCGAATCGTTCCTGAAAATCTACGATCGCATGGTGGGCGGCGTTCTGCGTCGCCCCGGTCTCACCTTGCTGGCCTTCGCTAGCGCCTTTGCGTTGAGCCTTGCCATTTTCCCTCTGCTGGGGCTCTCCTTCTTCCCGCGAACGGACGCCGGTCAGTTCGTGATCAACCTCAAAGCGCCGTCCGGCACACGCCTCAGCGTGACGGACAACGAAGTCGCCCGGCTCGAAGCCCTGATTCGCCGCGAAGTGCCGCCCTCCGACCTCGGCATGATCGTCTCGAACATCGGCGCCACGCCCGACTTCTCCGCCATCTACACAACCAACTCCGCCATGCACACGGCGTTCGTACAGGTCAGCCTGAAGGATGGTCACAAGACCGGCAGCTACGAATACATGTCGCTGCTGAAGAAGCGCATCGCGGCGGAACTCCCCGAACTGAGCGCCTACTTCCAGTCCGGCGGCCTCGTCGACGCGGTGCTGAACATGGGCCTTCCCGCCCCAATCGATGTTCAGGTCGCCGGCTCGAACATGACGCGCGGCCATGACGTGGCGCTCAGCCTCGCTCGTGAAATCGCAAAAATACCCGGAACCGCCGACGTATTTATCCCGCAGGATATCGATTACCCGGCGCTTCAGCTCAACGTCGATCGCACCCGCGCCAGTGAACTAGGCCTCGATCAGAAGGAAGTAGTCGACAACGTCATCACGGCCCTCACTTCCAACCAGATGATCGCGCCCAGTTTCTGGATCGATCCGAAGACCGGCAACGACTACATGCTCACCGTTCAGTACCCCGAAAACCAGGTCCGGACTTTGAGCGAGCTGAAGTCGATTCCCCTTCGCGGACCCGACAAATCCGAGCCCACGCGGCTCGACATGATCAGCCAGGTTCGGCAAATCGCCTCCCCCACGGAAGTAGATCATTACCAACTGCGCCGCACCACGGATATTTACGTGCGCCCCCTGGGCGAAGACCTGGCCCGCCTCGCGAATTCCATCGATCGCATCATCGCCCGGACTCAGGTTCCCGAAGGCCTGTCTGTGACTCTGCGCGGCATGGTGCAGGGAATGCGCGACTCCTTCCGCAGCTTCTCGCTCGGCCTCTGCCTCTCAGTGGTTCTGCTCTATCTGATCCTCGTCGCGCAGTTCCGCTCGTTCATCGATCCGTTCATCATCCTCATCGCCGTACCTCCGGGTATCGCGGGAGTCATCCTGGTCCTTTGGCTCACCGGCACCACTCTCAACGTCATGTCGCTGATGGGAGTCGTGATGCTCGTGGGCATCGCAGTCTCAAACAGCATTCTGATCGTCGAATTCACGCGGCATCTCAGAGCCGAGGGAATGAACATTAAAGACGCCGTGGCAGCCGCGTGCCGCGTGCGTCTTCGCCCCGTACTCATGACTTCACTAGCAACGATCATCGGTCTCTTACCGATGGCTCTCAAGCTCGGCGCAGGCAGCGAATCTTACGCGCCGCTTGCGCGCGCTATTCTCGGCGGCCTCAGCGTATCCGTGATGCTCACGGTGTTCCTGGTCCCCGCCGCCTATTACCTCGTGTATCGAAAGCATGCGTAGGCGACTGTTTCCGGTTGCGATCGTTTTATGCGGCACAGCCTTCGGTCAGGCGCCGCTCAACCTCACCCTTCCCGAAGCGGAGAAGCTGGCGATTCAGAATAATCCCGCGCTCACCGCGCAGCAGTTTAACGCTCGCGCCGCCGCGCAAGGGCCCGTTGAAGTCCGGTCCGCCCTGGCCCCCACAGTCTTCGGCAGTGTCACCGGCGTGGGCGCCGACAGCGGTTCACGCCTCGCCGCCGGCGCGCTGAACAATCCTGTTGTGTACAGCCGTATCGGCACGGGCATAACCGTAACCCAACTCATCACGGATTTCGGCCGCACGCGCGATCTCACTCAGGCCGCCACATACCACGCTCAGGCGGAGGATCAGGTCACTCAGACGGTCGACGCGAATATCGTGCTGGAAACCGACCGCGCGTATTTCGCCGTCCTGCGCGCTCAATCCGTCCTCACCGTCGCGAACGAGACGGTTCGGGCGCGCCAGCTTGTTTCGGATCAGGTTTCGGAGCTTGCCCGCAACCGGCTGAAATCGGATCTCGACGTCAGCTTCGCGAATGTCAATCTCGCCCAGGCCAAGATTCAGTTGGCTGAAGCCGAGAGCGATGTCCAGGCCGCAAAGGCGCAGCTTGCGACCGCTCTCGGCACGCCCGCACAGCAGGACTTCCTCCTCACCGAACCGTCGATGCCCGCGGCGGTGGAAGCCACGGCGGACAACTACATCCAGCAGGCCACGCAGAACCGGCCCGAACTCGCCCAACTCCGGCTGCAGGTGAACGCCGCCGAGCGCACCGTTCAGGCGGAAAGGGCATTGTCATACCCCACCGTGAGCGCGATCGGCACAGCAGGCGCTGTTCCGGCCGGAGAGTCGGCGATTCCTGGAACGTACGGCGCCGCGGGCGTCAACGTGAACATTCCCATCTTCAACGGCGGACTTTTTAAAGCTCGCCGCACTGAAGCCGAGATGCGCCTCGCCGCGGCCCAGAAGAATGTCGAAGACCTGCAGAACCGAATTGATCGCGATGTGCGCACCGCGTGGCTTGACGCCCGTACCGCATATCAACAGGTGGACCTGACGGCCCAACTCATGGATCAGGCGAGGCGCGCGCTCGATTTAGCGCAGGGCCGCTATGATCTCGGGCTTGGCTCAATCGTGGAGTTGAGCCAGGCGCAACTGAACTACACGTCCGCGCAGATCGCCAACGCCGGCGCGAAGTTCGATTTCGAGGCGCGAAATTCGTTCCTCCAGTATCAATCCGGCAATTTGCGGTGAACTGGCTGCGCAAAATCATCGGCTCCGACCCGCGCGACCGCGTACGAATTCTCGCGGTGCTGCCGAATCCCGAGGACCGTGTCAGCCTGACGGCGATTGCCTCGCACGAAGGCTGGTCGCTGCGCCTCGCGTCGCACTGCGGCTCCGCTGTCGAAATCCTGCAGCATCATCCCGCGGACATCATCCTGTGCGCTCGCGACGTAAGGCCGTCCGGGTGGCGCGATGCGCTGACGACGTTGGCCGCCCAGTCGCCCGGGGCCTGTCTCATCCTCGCGTCGCCTGAGAACGACGATCGCTTTTGGCTCGAAGTCATCGAGCGCGGCGGCTTTGACGTGATTACGACCCCGCTGCATGCCGCGCGCGTAGTACAGGCCGTCCGACAGGCCTTGAAGCCCGCCTGAGCGGCCCTCGCGAGGCCACATTGTTATCCTCGTGGATTCACTGTGGAATCGTCCAACTCTCCCAGGAATTACCTTCCTGTCCTATTAATACTTTTTGCCGCCAGCGGGACAGCCGCTCTCATTTACGAAATCGTCTGGCTCCAGTTGCTCCAGCTTGTGATCGGCTCCTCCGCTGTTTCCCTTGCCGTGTTGCTGGGCACCTGGATGGGAGGCATGTGCCTGGGCAGCGTGCTCTTCGCGCGCGCGATTGACGCCTCCAAACATCCATTAAAGGTTTACGCGGCGCTCGAAGCCGGTACCGCGGTTTTCGGCATTCTGGTCCTTTTTGGACTCCCGATGGTGGAGCGCTTCTATACCTCGGGTGTCGCGCACGGTCTGCCCAACATGCTTCTGCGCGGCTTCGCCTGCATCATCTGCCTGCTCCCGCCTACTCTGTTGATGGGAGCGACCCTTCCGGCGATTTCCCGGTGGGTCAAAAGCAGCGCGGGCGCAGCGGCTCATTGGGGCTATCTCTACGGCGCGAACATCGCGGGCGGCGTGGTGGGCTGCTTCGCGGCCGGATTCTATCTGCTTCGCCTGCATGACATGACGGTCGCGAGCTTTGTCGCGGCGACCCTGAACATCGCTGTCGCGCTGGTCTCCCTGGCGCTTGGCCGCGGAACTTCGACCGAAGCAGAAACTCACCCCGTCGAACCCAATCAGACGCCCGGCCTGCGCTCGGTATATTTCGCAATCGCTCTTTCGGGTTTGTGCGCTCTGGGCGCCGAGGTCGTCTGGACGCGAATCCTCTCGCTCATTCTCGGCCCAACGGTTTACACGTTCTCGATCATTCTCGGCGTTTTCCTGACCGGGCTTGGCCTCGGTAGCTGGGCCGGCTCCGATATCGCGCATCGTAGGGGCAATCCACGCTTCTGGCTCGGCGTGAGTCAGGTACTCGCCTGCGTTACGGTCGCATGGGCAGCGTTCGCGCTGTCCGATTACCTCCCCTACTGGTCCGGCAACGTGAACTCCGTCGCCGGTCCCTGGAAGGATTTTCAGGGCGACATCCTCCGGTGCATCATCTCCGTCCTCCCTGCCTCAATTCTTTGGGGCGCAAGTTTCCCGCTCGCGCTCGCAAGCATCGCCCAGGAGACTGGTGATCCCGCGCGCCTGGTGGGCGGGATCTACGGCGCGAATACCGTGGGAGCGATTCTTGGCTCCCTCCTGTTCAGTCTGCTGTTCATTCCCGTTTTCGGGACACTCGGCTCCCAGCAGTTGCTCATCGCCTTCTCGGCTATCGCAGGCATCGCGGTGCTGGATGGCGCGCTGGAAAAATCCACTCTGAAACTCGCCGGGGCCGTCGTGCTCGCGGGTCTTCTCGCCTGGATCATTCCGGCGGTCCCGTGGAAGCTGATCGGATTCGGCCGCAGACTGCCCGTCACCACCGGCAACTGGGAACTCCTCCACGAAGCGGAGGGCATGAACTCATCCGCGGTCTGGTCACGTTGGGAGGGCGGTACCGTTTACTTCCATGTGAGCGGCAAGGTCGAGGCGTCCACCGAGCCGCAGGACATGAGCCTGCAGCGCATGCTGGGCCACCTTCCCGCGCTGATGAGCAAGAACCCCCGCTCGGTCCTCATCGTCGGCTTTGGCGCGGGCGTCACCGCTGGCACGTTCGTCGTTCATCCCGAGGTGCAGCACATCAGCATCTGCGAAATCGAGCCCGCGATTCCGCCGCAGTCGGACAAGTACTTCGGACCCGAGAATCACCACGTCCTGCATGATCCGCGCACGAAAATCACATACGACGATGCGCGTCACTTCGTCCTCACCAGCCCGGATAAATACGACATCATCACCTCAGATCCGATTCATCCGTGGGTCAAAGGCATGGCCTCCCTCTACACCACCGAGTACTTTGATCTGTGCAAGCGCCACCTGAATCCCGGCGGGTTCGTGACGCAATGGGTTCCGCTTTATGAGACGAGCATCGAAGCGGCGCGCACTGAAATCGCGACCTTCTTCGAGGCTTTCCCCAATGGAACCGTGTGGGGCAACGTCAACACCGATGGCTCGGGCTATGATCTCGTGCTGATGGGCCAGGTCGAACCGCTCCGGATCGACCCTGAGACCATGCAGAGCAAGCTGGACCGTCCCGACTACATGGCCGTCCGTCAATCCCTGCGTGATGCCGGCTTCCCCACCGCGCTCGATCTGCTTTCGACCTACGCGGCCCAGGCATCCGACCTTCGCGAATGGATCCGGGGCGCGCAGATCAATCGCGACCGCAATCTCCGGCTGCAGTATCTCGCCGGACTCGGCGTAAACGCTAATCTCGCCGACGAGATCTACAACGAGATGCTCAGGCCTGCCAAATTTCCATACAACCTGATGTCGGGCTCGGCGCAATCCACGGCTTCGATGCGAAGCCTCTTTCATCGCAGCCGTTATTGACGGCTACTTCTTGTCTTTATCCTTCTCTTCGCGCTGATCGCGCTTGGGCCTCGGCCGATCTTCGCGCGCGGCAGGAGCAGGCCGTTCTCTCACCTCTGCAGCCGGACGCGCCTCCGGAGCGCTGCGCGGTGCCGCCGCAGATCGCGACTCCGGAGCTGGGCGCGGTTCAGACGCCGGCCTCGCGACTGCCGGTATCGGACGATTCTCTGGCGCGGGTGCGCTGAGAGGCCTCGCCGAAGGCGGCCGCGAATCCAGGCGGTTCTGCGGAGCTGCCGCGGGTATCGGAGCAATCGGACCAGACGCGGTCCGGATCGGCGCACGGCTCATCACTGCGCGAGGATCCTGCCTCCGCGCCTCATTAATCTGCTGCGCATCCAGCGGACGCCCCGCATTCGCCCTCAGCATCTCCTGCTTGGCCTGAAAACTCACCGGCGGAGGAGGAGGCGTCGCCTTCACCGCCACCGCGCGCGTCATGACGGCTTGCGAAGGGCGAGCGACCGCCATCCGGCCTCCGGCCAGTACGCTTTCCCTCACGGGCACGACAGAAGGCGCAGCCCCGACCACTTGAACCTGCGCGATCTCGGCCCGATTCAATGGTCGAGCGATGCCCGCCAGCGGCCGCGCGCCGACGAATGCAGTTTGCGGAGCCGCGATCACCGCGCCGGGGACCTGCTGATTCACGTAGCGGATATTCGTCACATTCACATTCGTCACGTTGATATTCGTAACGTGTGTGATGTTTACCTGCTGAATGTAGGTGGGCGAAACGTGGTAGGCCGGATAATACGGCTCGCGCGGTCCGAGCGGAAACCACGCCACGGTCCCGGCCCCGAATCCGACACTCACGCTGAATCCCGGCCCTCCCACGAAGGCAACGAGCGCCGGCGCGTAGACGGGCCGCGCCACTACCGCGCCCGGAACCCACACCCAACCGGTTCCCACGAACGCCCAACGCCCGTAGTGGAACGGCGCGAATCCCCAAGGCGCGTCGTCAATCCATGTCCAGCCCCAAGGCTCAACCCACGCCCAGTGCCCGCGTTGGTAGGGAACCCATCCCGCCTCCACTCGCGGAGCCCAGACCCACCCATAGTCCGGCGCCTGCCGCCATGCGCCGTATGCGTCGAGGTCCTGGTAGCCCACCATTGTCGGAGGAACATGCGTTGGCGGCGGAATGCGGTCCTCGCCTTCATTGCGCGAAGCCACGAAGTTATCGAAATCGTCCGGCGGATTGGCGGACCGCACATCCGGCGCTCCGCCGTTGCCGAAGTATGCTGTCTCGCGAGGATGCACGGCGAAACTGTTCCCACCCGCCGTCACCTCAACCTCACCGGTCCAGACTGTCACCATCGTCGCGTTTCGATCCGGGTCGGTATCGATCCGGTAGTCGCCGGTTCTCAGAAGCGAAATCGCGCCCTGTGGTGTGTCGACTTCGTAAAGATCGCCGTCATCCAGCCGCCGCAGCCGCATTTCGAGCGCACCCTCGGTGAACCGGACCTGCACGGTACGGTCATCCAGATTCAGGAATCCGAAATTACTCTGGCCGTTCAGCCGCAGAGCATTCGGCCCGACGTGCATTTCGGTGCGTGAGCCGGCATCGGTGTAAATGTGATCCCCGGTTGTGAGGGGATAGTTGATGGTCGCCGCGGCCCAGTCATCCACCCCAGCTGGCTGAAACGATACATTTCCCTGGATCCAGTTCAGCCGCGCCACCCGTGAAGGAGGGTCCTGCGCAAGGGCCGAGACCACGCTCAAACAACAAATCAGGATTAAAGATCGTACACTCATCGTCGTCGCTACTGATTAGAACGCGGGCCGCGCGTCAGTAGCCGCGATTCTGAACCGAAAATAATTTTTGTCTTGACATATTTAATGTTTCGGAGCAGAATCAGCCATGCCTGTCCCACTGGAGATCATCAGCGGACCCGAAAAAGCCGCCGCCCTCCTGGACCCGCAGCGTCTTCGCCTCCTTTCTCACCTCCGAACGCCGGATTCGGCCGCCGGCATTGCCCGGCGCCTCGACCTCAGCCGTCAGCAGACCAACTATCACCTCCGCGAACTCGAGCGCGTCAGTCTCGTCTCGCTCGTTGGAGAACGCCGCAAAGGCAATTGCATTGAGCGCCTGCTTCAGGCCACAGCGGAGTCGTACCTCGTAAGCCCGGAAGTCCTCGGCGCTATGCTGCCTTCACTCGACCCCGATCGGTTCTCATCGGCGTATCTCGCGTTCACCGCCGCCCGCATCGTGGCGGATCTCGCGAACCTAAGGGTGCGCGCCGATGCAGCCGGAAAGAAGCTCACCACCCTCACGCTCGAATCCGAAGTGCGGTTCGCCTCGCCCGCCACCCGGCTAGCCTTCGCCTCGGAGATGTCGCAAATGTTCGCCGCCCTGATCGCCCGCTATCACGACGATGCGGCTCCCGGCGGCAGGAAATTCAAAGTGGTATTCGGCGGATATCCGGCAATCGAACGAAACGAGGTCACATCCAAATGAGCGATCGCAAACACGAATTGAGCGTCGAAATCAACGCCCCGAAAGAAAGAGTCTGGGACGCCCTGACTGTCCCTTCGGAGCTCGTCAAATGGTTAGCGCCCATCGCGGAAGTTGAGCCGGGCGTGGGCGGGAAGATCGATATCGGCTGGACACCGGAAATGAAGGGTTCGAGCGAAATCCTCGAATGGCAGCCGAACGAGAAGCTCACGAAGACCGCTGGCGGCGGCCAGCGCATCGAATTCATAATCTCGGGGGAGGGCGGCACGACCACGCTTCGCCTCGTGCAGTCCGGATTCTCCGCCGACAGCTCATTCGATGACGAGTTCGAATCCACTCGCGGGGGCTGGCTGACCTTTTTCGCGATCCTCCGCTACGGACTCGAGCGCCATCCCGGAGTTCCCGGCGAAAACGTAACGGTGCTCGGCAGCGTTCCGGCGCCTCGCGATTCCGCCTGGCCCCACGTTCCGAAGCCTTCCCAAGCGCTTGGCAGGGAGACAAGGGAAATCGCGCAGCCTGCGCCCGGATATCTCGTCGCGTCCGTTCCGGATCTCAATGATTCGCTTCTCGCGGTCTTTTGCGAGGCTTGCGGCCCCGCGACCTATGTCACCTACTCCGCTTATCTGTTCGGCGATGCCCGATCTCACGCCGCTGAAATCCGAGAGCGTCTGAATCAGGCGCTCAGCACGGCAGTCTCGGTTAGTGCGGCCGGTTAAACGCCCACGCGAGCACACCGATTCCGAGCGCAATCCGGTAGATCGCAAACGGAACGAACCCGCGGCGGCGCACCCAGTGCATAAACCACGCGACGACGGCCCACGCCACAAAAAATGAGACGATAAACCCGATCGCCAGCAGTGCGTAGCCGTGCGATTCGATGTGCGGAGCAGTTGCCGCTTCCCCATGCGACGGGCGAACGAACTTCAGAAACTCGTACACCGTCGAAACACCCAGCGTCGGTATCGAGAGCAGGAACGAGAACTCCAGCGCGGCAGTGCGGGAGAGGCCCGCAACCTGCCCCGCCGCGATCGTGGCCATCGAACGTGAAGTGCCCGGAAAAACCGGCGCCAGAATCTGGCAAAGGCCGATCCACACGGCGCGCCCGATCCCCATCTCCTCGATCTCCTCGGCCGCGACCGCCTCGTCCGCGCCTTTCTTCCGCTCGCCGTAGATCGCATCGACCGCCCACATCACGATGCCGCCCACGATGAACGAGATGCCCATCAGCGAAAGGTTCTCCAGGTTCTTTCCGATCACCTTCGTGAGCACGAACGCCGGTCCCGCGGTACAGACGAACGCGATCGCCGTGAGCGTCAGTGGATGCGACAAGACAGTCCGATCACCATGCATTCCCTTGGGAAATGTCTCAAAAAATGCCACGATCCGGCGCCAGAAATAAATAGGCAGGCAGAGAATCGCGCCCAACTGGATCACGATCGAGAACATCTTCCAGTAACCATCGTCGAGATTGATACCGAGCAGCGCCTGGGTGATCCGCAGATGAGCCGTAGAGCTGACGGGAAGGAACTCAGTGAGTCCCTCGACAACTCCGAGGATGAGAGACATCAGATAGTCGTTCAAGAGGGCATGGTAGCGCAGGGTCTTCGAATCGGTCGTAAAGTAATGGTTACCGACGAATGAAGATTCCCGCGCCAGGCCGCATCGTGGATGGCCTCCATGTCTGGGCCGAAGGACGGGGCAGTCCCACGGTGGTGCTGGAAGCGGGGATCGCGGCCAGTTCGGTCAGTTGGTCGCTCGTCCAGCCGCGCGTCGCGGAATTCACGCGGGTCGTCAGCTACGATCGCGCGGGATTCGGATGGAGCGCGGAAGCTGCGAGCGCACCCACAGCAAAGGAAGCCGCGCAATCTCTTGCCGCGATGTTGGAGCACAGCGGTGAAGTTCCGCCGTATGTTCTCGTCGGACATTCCTTCGGTGGCCTGATCGTCCGCCTGTTTCAGCAGAAATTCCCGGCGCTCGTCGCCGGCCTTGTCCTGGTCGACCAGGTAGTCCGAAGTGACTGGCGGGATGCGAACGCCGCACGGCTGCGCACGCTCGAACGCGGCGTCCTGCTGTCGCGCCGCGGGGCGATGTTGGCCCGAATGGGAATCGTGCGCGTTTGCCTGCGCCTTTTGGCTGGCGGCGCGAATCGCATTCCCCGTCTGATGGCGCGCGTTTCGGCGGGGAACGGCGCCACAGTGGCCACCCGCCTCGCGACCGAGGTCGGCAAGCTTCCACGCGCGTTCTGGCCCGCCATTGCCGAGCACTGGAGCGAGGCCCGATCGTTCGAGGCAATGGCCGAAAACCTCGAAAGCCTTCCTGAAAGTGCGGCGCAACTCGACGAGCAAGCCACACTCGGCGATCTTCCGGTAATCGTTCTGTCGGCAGGCAAGCGTATTCCGGAGCATGATCACGATGCCGCGCTCTCCACGCGCGGACGCAACATCGTAACCACAAATTCCGGCCATTGGATGCAACTCGACGCGCCCGACGCTGTCGTGGAAGCTGTTCGCGCCGTGGTCGATCAGGTGCGAGCGCAATGAAACTCCTCGCGCTGGTCACGGTTGCTGTCGCCATCACCGCCCAGGAAGTTCCGTTCCGCAGCGAGTCGAGAGTCGTTCAGGTCCCTGTTACGGTTTCGAACGAAAAAGGCACGCACGTCGATGGCCTGAAACTCCGTGATTTCACCGTCCTCGACGATGGCCAGGAACGAGCGATCTCGCTCGATACCTTCGGTACAGGCATGGCGCCCATATCCCTCGCCATCGCAATCGAGACCTCCGCCATTTCAAAACCGGCTCTGGCTCGCATTCACCGAATCGGAAGCATGATTCAGCCGCTGGTAATCGGGCGGCGCGGCGAAGCCGCGGTCCTAACATTCGATGACAGACTGTCCTGGCGACTCAACTTCACCTCTGATTCCGATGCGATTCGCAAGACCATCGCATCCCTCGCGCCCGGAGATTCGCTGCAGTCCCACATGCTCGACGCCGTCGTCGACGTGGCCGACGCGATGAAAGAACGCAAGGGCCGGCGCATTCTCCTTCTGATTTGCGAGGCGCGCGACCGAGGCAGTCGGGCCAAACTCGAGGAGGCGATCGAAGCGGTCGAACGAGAGGGCGTTGAGGTCTTCGCAGCTACGTACTCCGCGCAGGCGCAGGCTCAGACTGCCAATCCGGACGATCTCCCCGCGCCGATCGGTCCCAATTACTTCAACGTCTTCTCCGAGCTTTCACGCGCGGGCAAAACCAGTCACGCCATTGCGCTCACTCAGGCGACCGGCGGCGCACATTACATGTTCCTGCGCGAGCATGGCGTCGAAAAAGCTATAGAGAACCTCGGCGTAGACGTACACGCTCAATACATCCTCAGTTTTCCACAGCCTTCGGACGCTCGCGGGATGCGCCGCATCGACGTGTCCATGTCGGGCGATCCCGCTCCGAATCGTGCCGATCTTCGCATTCGGTTCCGCCGCGCTTACTGGGCGGACGCCGCCTCGCCCCCACAATAAAATCATGACCAAGCCAGTCGAGATAGCGCCGGATCTGGCCTTTCTCCGGGGAGTCGGCAACATCTACTTTGCAGGAAACCGGGAATCGTGGACGCTGATTGACACTGGCGGTCCGGGTTACGCCGAACGAATCATTGCCGCCGCGGAAGCGCGCTTCGGCGCCGGCGCGAGGCCTGACGCGATAGTCCTGACGCACGGTCATTTCGATCACTCCGCCTCCGCGCTTCAGTTGGCGCGCCATTGGGACCGTCCCGTCCACGCGCACCCGCTCGAATTTCCGTACCTTACCGGCGTTTCCGCTTATCCCACCAAAGACCCGACTGTCGGTGGCGCCGTGGGGTTTCTGAGCCGCTTCTTTCCCACAAGAACCGCAAATCTTTCCGAAGTCCTGCGCGACCTTCCCGAGACCCGCACCGTCCCCGGGCTCCCGGGATGGATGTGGATCTTCACGCCGGGTCACGCGCCCGGACATGTCGCGTTCTGGCGCGAGTCCGACGGCGCGCTCGTGGCCGGTGATGCGCTCGCAACCGCGGACCTGGACTCATGGTACGGCGTTGTCACTCAGCATCCGCGCGTTTCCCGTCCTCCAAGCCCTTTCACTTACGACTGGGACCAAGCGCGCAGCTCCGTAATCGCTCTGGCCGCACTGAAGCCCTCCGTGATCGCCTGCGGCCATGGTGACCCGATGAGCGGAGCTCGCGTCGCCCCGGAACTCGACGAATTTGCCCGGACATTCGCCCCGCCGGAGCACGGACGATACGTATTGGAACCCGCCCAGGCCAACGAACACGGTGTGGTTTACGAGCCGCCCAAACCGCCGGACAACCTGCCGAGGATCGGGGCCGGCGTCGTCGCGGGACTTTTCCTGGTCGCCGGAATCGTTTACGCCAAACG
This sequence comes from Bryobacteraceae bacterium, assembly GCA_035262625.1. Classification (GTDB taxonomy): domain Bacteria; phylum Acidobacteriota; class Terriglobia; order Bryobacterales; family Bryobacteraceae; genus BOG-234. The sequence goes on along the minus strand of DATFSM010000093.1, from coordinate 30,128 downwards.
GGGCAAAAAAGCGGCTGCCGAAATGGACGGCCCCAGCGATCAGGCCAAACCAGGCATCCAAAATGGGCTGAAAGCTACAATCGAATAATGTCAATGGTTGTAGTCGGTTCCGTCGCCTATGACGGCGTCGAAACCCCTCACGGGAAGGTAGACCGCATGCTCGGCGGAGCATGCACCTACATCGCGCTGTCGGCCAGCTTTTTCACCAGCCCGAAGATCGTCGCTGTTGTTGGCGATGACTTCGCCGATGAAGACACCGAACTACTGCGCTCCCGTGGAATCGACCTCGCCGGTCTCGAGCGCGTCCCCGGCAAATCGTTTTTCTGGGCTGGTAAGTACTCGCCCGACATGAACGACCGCGAGACCCTCGTCACGGACCTTAACGTCTTCGCCGACTTCGACCCCAAGCTGCCGGAATCTTACAAATCAACGCCGTATCTGCTGCTCGGCAACATTCAGCCGGCTCTCCAGCGCGCGGTACGGGCGCAGATGAACGGGTCGCTTCGTCTCGTGGGCGGCGACACGATGAACTACTGGATCGCCGATTTCCGTTCGGAACTCCTGGCAACGATCGCCGAATGGGATTTCCTGCTGATCAATGACAGCGAAGCCCGTATGCTCTCCGGCGAAACGAACCTGAAGAAAGCCGCCGGGAAGATCCTCGGCATGGGACCGAACACGCTGGTCATCAAGCGCGGAGAATACGGCGCGATCCTCTGGCGGCGCGACGGGCACTTCATGGTTCCCGGCTACCTGCTCGAAGACGTTTTCGATCCCACCGGAGCGGGCGATTGTTTCGCCGGCGGATTCATGGGTTACCTTGCGGGACAAGGGATTGATCTGAAAGATCCCAGGGCCGATCACAACGAAATCCGCCGTGCGGTGATTTACGGCTCGGTGATGGGCAGCTTCTGCTGCGAGAAATTCGGCGTCGACCGGTTCCGCATTCTGACGCGCGGTGAAATCGATGCCCGCTTCCAGGAATTCCGTAACTTCACGTCGTTCTGAACGCAGTTCTCGCGGGAGATCGGCGATTCTGGCAGTCGCCGCCTGCTTCCTGATCGCCGCCGCGGTCATGACCGCGGCGGTCTGGTATTTCTTCTCGACCGGCGCAACTCTTTATTGGGGCGATGCCGAGGCTCATCTCGACATCGCGCGCCGCGTCGTCGATTCGCTAACGCCTGGCTGGGCGCAACTCGGCACGACCTGGCTCCCGCTCCCGCACCTGCTGATGCTGCCGCTCGTTCGCAATGACCGGCTTTGGACGACGGGCCTGGCCGGCGCGATCGTTTCGGCGCTATGCATGTCGCTTGCGGCGACGTTTCTTTTCGCGGGCGTTCGACGGCTTTTCAGGTCGATTCCTTCAGGATTCGCGGCCACAGCCGTTTTCCTCCTCAATCCGAACACGCTCTATCTCGGGTCCATCCCAATGACCGAAGCGGCGTTCTTTGCTTCGCTCTTCGCGGTCTTCTACTTCACCGTTCGGTTTGGCGATACAAGCAGTTGGGGCGCACTTGCGGGTGCCGCCATAGCCGCCTGCGCCGGAACCCTCACTCGCTATGAGGCGTGGTTTCTATTGCCGTTCATTGCCGCCTTTGTACTCGTGCGGGCAAGCGAAAAGCGGATAGTGAAAACAATCACCTTTTGCCTGATCGCTGGCGCGGGCCCGTTGCTCTGGCTCGCGCACAATCTTTGGTACTTCGACGATCCCCTGTACTTCTATCGCGGCCCCTGGTCCGCGCTCGCCATTCAGAAAGGTCTCCCGTACCCGGGACAAGGCGATTGGCGGCTGGCCGCGAGATACTTTCTCGAAGCCGGCCATCTGCTAGCCGGGTGGCCTGCGGTAGCCATTGGAGTTATCGGCGTTATCCTCGCGGCCTCGCGCCGAATATTCTGGCCGATAACGCTGTTCGCCCTTCTGCCCGTTTTCTATATCTGGAGCATTCATTCCAAAGGCACGCCCGTCTTTGTTCCCACGCTCGAACCTCACGGCTGGTACAACACCCGCTACGCTATGGCGTTCCTTCCGCTGATCGCCCTGGGGACCGGAGCCATCGCGCAATTCGGACGGATCGCCGCATTCGCGATCGCGGCGGTCGCACTCGGCGTATTCCTGATCCATCCTTCGGACCACTCCATCACCTGGCAGGAGGCCGAGCACAACTCCGAGGGCAGGCGCGAGTGGACCGCGCAGGCCGTCCGTTTCCTCCGCTCCGCCGCCGGACCGAACGAAACCTATTTCACCGGCTACGGGCTGACCTCTATTTATCGCTCGATGGGCATTCCGTTTCGCGACACGCTTTCGGGCGACAATAATCCGCATTTCGACATGGCCTGTTCTCGCCCCGAACTCTTTCTCCACACGGACTGGGCTATTGTCACGGGAGGCGACGACGCGCAGACCGCAATTGACCGTGCGCGTCTTCACGGCCCCAAATACGAACTCAACGAGCGCATTATAGTCAAGGGCGAACCAGTCGTCGAGATCTACCACCGCGTTTATGAATATCCCCTTCGTTAAGCTCCACGGAGCGAAAAACGACTTCCTGCTCACGTACACCGAAGACGCTCCGGCCAGCGGCCTTCCCGAAATCGCTGTCGCGATCTGCGACCGCTACACAGGTGTGGGTGGCGACGGCTGGATGCTGGTCGATCGCTCCTCCGAACCCGGCCACGACGCATCCATTCGTCTTTTCAACTCAGATGGCAGCGAACCGGAGCTTTCCGGCAACGGGACTCGCTGCGCCGCGGCCCTCCTGCTTCGTGACCGGGCCGAAGGTGTGGTCCGCATCCGCACCGGCGCCGGAGTCAAGCATCTGGACCTGATCGAGAGGGTCGGGAGCGAGTACTGGTTTCGCATGGATATGGGAGATGTTCGGGTCGTGGATCTGAACGTCTCAGTCCAGGGCCACGACGCGGTCATCGTGGATGCAGGAAATCCCCAGTGCGCGCTGATGGTGAAGGACTTCGATTTCGACTGGCGGACCGCCGGCGCCTCGATCGAACGCGATTCCCGCTTTCCGAACCGCACGAACGTCTCATTCGTCCGAGGGGTGGACCGGAACACGATTGACGTGCGCTTCTGGGAGCGCGGCGCGGGCGAAACCAACAGTTCCGGGACCGGATCCACCGGCGCTGCGGTTGCCGCCGCAGCCCGCGGAATCGCCGAAAGCCCCATCATGGTCGATACGCCTGCGGGCCCTCTCTATGTGCGCCTCGAAGACCGAATCCTGCTCACCGGGCCAGCGGAATTCGTGGCGGAAGGCTCGTATTTTTTCCATATATGAGAGAATGGCGGGGCTAAATGAGTCAAGCAACGGTCGCGACTGTTGAAAACGCCAACGCGGAACTTCTGGCCGGGAAGATCCGCTCCCGGACGGCCCATGTGGGCGTCGTCGGTCTTGGATATGTTGGATTGCCCCTTGCGGTCGAGTACGCGCAGGCGGGCTACAAAGTCACCGGAATCGATGTGTCGGAGACCAAAGCCGCAAGCGTGAATGCCGGCGACTCCTATGTCGGTGACGTCCCTTCTTCCGTCCTTGCGCCGCTGGTGGAGAAGGGCCTCCTGCGCGCAACCAGCGATTTTTCAGCGATTCGCGATCTGGATACCGTAAACATCTGCGTTCCCACGCCGCTGCGCAAAACCAAGGACCCTGACATGAGCTATATCCTTGCCGCCTGTCAGGAAATCGAGCGCCATTTTCACGCCGGGATGCTGATCATCCTCGAGTCGACGACATACCCCGGTACCACCGATGAGTTGGTTCTTCCGCTGCTGGAAAAATCCGGTCTGAAGGTCGGCCAGGACTTCTTTCTTTGTTTCTCCCCCGAGCGTGTGGATCCCGGCAACGCCAAATTCCAGACCAAGAACATCCCCAAGGTGGTCGGAGGCACGACCGCCGCATGCACGGCGCTGGGAAAGCTGTTTTACTCCCAGGCGCTCGAGCGGGTGGTCCCCGTCAGTTCGACGCAGGTCGCTGAGATGGTGAAGTTGCTTGAAAACACCTTCCGGATGATCAATATCGGTCTGGTCAATGAGATCGCCATTATGTGCGACAGCATGGGTATCAACGTCTGGGAGGTGATCGAAGCTGCGGCGACCAAGCCATTCGGCTTCATGCCTTTCTATCCGGGGCCGGGCCTTGGTGGACACTGCATACCCATCGATCCCTTTTATCTCTCCTGGAAGACGAAACAGGCGGGCATCGAAGCCCGGTTCATCGAGTTAGCGGGCTATATCAACGGCCAGATGCCGCATTTCGTGGTGGGTAAGGTTCAGAACGCTCTGAATGAGGTCGGCAAACCGCTCAAAGGCTCGAAAATATGCATCTTCGGCGTCGCCTACAAACGTGACATCGACGACGTCCGCGAATCCCCCGCGCTCGATATCATGCTCCTGCTGAAGCGTCGCGGAGCCGAGATCTCTTTTGTCGATCCTCATGTCGGCGAGATGCGCCTCGACGGCGATGCGCTGCAATCGAGCGGACCAGCGGTTGCGCGTACGGCCGACTGCGTGGTGATCGTCACCGATCACTCAAGCTTCGACTACGCGGCGATCCTTCGTGACGCGGCGCTGATTGTCGATACAAGGAACGCCCTGAAGGGCGTAACCTCCCCCAAGGTTTTTCGTCTCTGAAACTTCCGGCTCCGAGCCGGGTTAGACGGGCTGAGGCTTCACGGGTGTGATTGACTTTCCCGGAATTCGGGTAGACTATCATTGACAAGGGGCAATCTATGTACACGCAGCGTCTTCTTACCTCGGCAGCGGTACTGATCGCGGTAACAGCGGGAATCTCCTCCGCCCAAACCATCACTTCAGCGCACTCTGGCCTTCTTCACTATTTCGATGGCGCGGTTTCCATCGACGGAAAATCTATCGATTACAAACCGGGTAAGTTCTCTGAAATCAAAGAGAACAGTGTTTTGAGTACGGCTCAGGGCCGTGCGGAGGTTTTGCTCACCCCTGGCGTTTACCTCCGCCTCGGCGAGAACACGTCGATCAAAATGCTCGACAACCGGCTCCTCAGCACGCGGGTCGAATTCCTCTCCGGTTCCGTCATCCTCGAGTCGGATGATCCGGAAGCCTCAGTGAAGGATCCGGCGGTCACTCTCATTTATAAGGATTACCAGCTTCAGCCGATGAAGTACGGTGTGTTCGAGATCACATCCGATCCGGCGCAGGTGAAGGTGTATAAGGGCCAGGTGAACACGTCTGCGGGTACCGTCAAGACCACTGTGAAGGACGGGAAAGAGGTGTTACTCTCCGCAGCGCTTCCGACTGAGAAATTCGACGATAAGCAAGTGGATGACCTCTACCTCTGGGCTCGGGACCGCGGCGCGGCTCTTTCAGCCGCGAACATGGCGTCGGCCCGGTCGCTTTCCGCGAACGGCTTCTCCAGCAACGGCCTGTATTCCGGCACGATCTATCCCGGACTTGGCTTTAACAGCGCCTTCTCGGGTGGCTGGTATCTGAATTCGCTCCTCGGAACATATACATATATCCCGTACGGCGGTGCCTTCTGGAGTCCCTTCGGATACGGTTACTTCAGCCCCGGAACGATTTACTCGTTCTACCAGCCCGGCGGATATTACTGGTACGGCGGGGGCGGCGCACCCACAACTTCGTTTGTGCCTCAGCCAGTGGCCGGGGGAGTGGTTCGCAGTGCGGCAGGTCTCGGAACCGGTTCCCCGGTTCGCCTGGCGAGCGGCCACACGAACATTACGGTCCCGGTTGCAGGAGCCGGCTCGGCCTCGATCGCGGCAACCCGGGGCGGCGGCTTTTCACCTGGAGTGGCTCGTATCGGCGCGGGTAGCGCTGCGGGCGGTGGACGCTTCGGCGGGAACCCGTCGTTCGGCGGATTTAATCCGAGCGTTGGTAATACCAGCAACTCCAGCAGCGCTGGCGTTGGCTCCGGCGGTGGATTCTCGGGAGCATCGGCCGGGGGCGGCGGCAGCATGATGGGCGGCGGTCACGCTGGCGGAATGGCTGCTGGCGGTGGACGCGCCCGCTAATCCGGGAACCCCAGTTCTGCGTGATATCCTGAAGCTTCGCGCTTAACGGCGTGAAGCTTCTTTCATTTTCGGAGAGATGGCCGAGCGGTTGAAGGCGCACGCTTGGAAAGCGTGTATAGGGGAAACTCTATCGAGGGTTCGAATCCCTCTCTCTCCGCCATTTACACTCAACAGGTTACAGCCGATAATTTGACTGCGTACCAAATACGTACCAGAATGTGCGTAGAGGGTTCAAAAGTCGTGCATTCTCATTCCCCGCTGGCGAAGCTTTCAGCCCGATCCGGTTGTAACAGAAGGCTTGGCTCGGCGTAAGTCATGCTGACCCTCTATCGGCGTCACATTGCCTGCTGCGCGGAAAATGGAAAACCGCGCGGCACCCCCTCTCAGGAAAAAAACAAATGCACGTGCCCTATATGGATTCAGGGCTCATGGCATGGCACCACGTACCGTCAGTCGCTCGACGTCAATGGGTGGGGCAAAGCAGAAAAGCTAAAGCGACAAATCGAAGACGGCCGGGAGCCGCAACCACCGAAAAACATCAGCGTCGACGAAGCCGTGAACGCCTACCTCACGTACTGCGCATCGCGACAGCTTGCGAGCCGCACGCTATCAAAATACAGAACGTTGGCCGCTCGGTTTCAGGATTTCAGTTCACTTAATGGCCTTCGCGATCTCTGTGAATGGACGCAGGAGCACGCTGACGCTTTTTGTGCGGGGTGGCGCGGCCGCCGTATCACGCTATCCAAAACTCTCGAATACGCCAGGGTGATGTGCCGGTTCTGGCACGATAGAGGATGGGTCCAACGAAACTGGTTCAAAGCCATCAAAGCGCCGCCAGTAAAGGACAATCCCCGCCTCCCCTTCGGCAATGAAGAAGTCCAAAGAATTCTCTCGCGGGCGAGAGACGACAGAGAACTCGCTTTCCTCCTGACGCTTCGGCATACTGGGTTACGAATTGGCGATGCGGCGCTCCTCAAGACTTCACAAGTTTGTGATGACCGCATTTATCTCTACACGACGAAAGCGGGAACGCCGGTCTCAGTCGTAATTCCGCCCAACCTCGTTTCTTTGCTAAAAGCCCTCCCAACGCCGGGCGGATATTTTTTTCTTCGTGGACAATCGTTGCATCCGCACACCACAAGCGATAGCTGGCGCAAACGGTTCAAAGCAATCTGCAAATTGGTTGGAGTATCTCCTGCACACCCGCACCGTATGCGACACAGTTTGGCAGCCGATCTGCTATCGCAGGGGGCGTCAGTCGAAGACGTCGCTGCGATCCTCGGTAATTCTCCCGCCATCGTCGCTAAACATTATTCCCAGTGGATCAAGAGCAGGCAGGACAGGTTGGATTCGATCGTCGCCGCGACGTGGACGCCGAAGCTGGTTCGAGTCAAGTGAAAGCCGTTTCAGAACGCGCCGCCGCCCTCGGCGAGCAACTCTACTCGGATCCTTAGAAGATCATCGCCGTTCATCCTGAGCACATTGACGGTGGTACGGCCAATTGGCGTCGTGCCAATTAACGTCGCGCCTGCCGATCGGAAGTGCTTGCTCCAAATATCCGTTCGTGGATTATAGAGCCGCGTAATCTCGCCCGTTTCCGGATCAATTCCCGCGATATTCGGTCCTTTGAACCGATTGCAGTGCGGGCAAGCCAGCGCGAGGTTTTCCTCAACAGCTTGTCCTCCGTGCTTCTCGGCGATAATGTGGTCAATCTGAAAGGGCAGAGGGAACGCAAATCGCGGAACTAGACAATATTCGCACCGCTCACCAGCTCGCCTGCAAATGGCGGCGAGCAGATCCCGATTCACTGAGCGGTGGGGTTGCCGCGATTGCTAAGGAGTTTCCTAGCACGGGATTGCATCACGCCGAGCAAACTACCAACGTGGAGGTAGCTGTCGAACTCAACTGTCTCGGCTTCAGTCAGAGCGCCGCGGCGGGCTTTTGCAGAGAGCTCGTCCACGCGATCGCGGTCTGCTTCGGGAAGCTGCATCGCCAGCAAATAGTGGGCCACATCGGGAGTGATTTCGCTCGTATCAGTCTCGATCACCCGCGTCAGAATAGCGGCCTCGGTGTTCTGCGTGAGTACGTTGAAATTCATTGCCGCTGTTATTATCCCAGAACCGTGTCCTTGACTGCTCGCACACCGTGTACCTGGATCCGATCCGAATATCAGCGGTTTTGCTTTGCGGTCAACCTCCAGTCCAGGTTTTCGCCCCTTTGGACCAATTTCAACGGCTGATCCTCGTCATAGACGAACACCTTTTCCCCCGCGGATTGCCCGCTCGGCCTTCGTTTGAGCGCTTCAATCCGTTCCCAGGCATCGTTACTCGCTGCGATCCGCGATTGAGCTTCAGCCGTTTCGGCTTGTCGATTTGATGTGACGATTTCAGTTGATCTCGAAGCGCCTGTCCGCTTCGCCCGCTGCTTTCTCTCGGGTTTCGCCCTCACGCGGACAAAGTTGTAAACAGTGTGAAAGGCGGTGGTGACACCGCATCGGTCGCGCAGGATCTGGACGATCTCCTGATAACTTCGGCCCCGGCTGCGCAGTTCGCGAATGAACTCCGAGTATGGTTCCAGTTTTGATCGGCTCATTTTGGGGGGCAGGGTATCCAGGATACTCTTGAGCGTTTCGTCCATCTCAGAAGCTCTGGCGCGATGGTACACCCACCGAAAGATGAATGCAAATACTATGGAAAATTGCTGGCACGAAACTAGATGGTTCGCTGGATCGCAAACTGGATTGAGACTGGATCACCATGCGCGCCGCGCAGTCCCTAAGCCGCAGGCTTAGGGATGGTGTCTTTGCTTCAACTTCTTTCTGACTTCAATCGGTATTCGCGATGATTCCGCTTGATCGCACGATCCGAATATTTCGCGCCACCGGTTCGTTTGACGCCCCATTTCGCCACTCACTTAACAACCGCCAGAAACGCGCGTTCTGCCTAATTCACAAAGCTTCTCGAATCTCACCATTCCATCTATCGCGGAAGAAACCAGGCTCGCGCTGAATCAGTCTGAGATGCAGTTGGGCGCTGACCACGTCGGGAATTATTTCGCAAGGCGAGGTAGCTGGCCAACTCAGCGGTAAAGCATGCTGACCATTCGAGCTATGTCGAATGCACAGGGTTACTCCTCACGGCATCTTGAACACAGCGACTATTACGACGAGGGCAAGCGCATCGCCGGGCGATGGCATGGTCGCGGAGCCGAACTTCTGGGCTTATCCGGCGACGTGCAGTCGAAAGACTTCGATGCGGTTCGCCAGGGCCTTGACCCTCGAACCGGAGAATTTCTTCGCCAGCGACAAAGCGCGGATCGCAGGTCTGCCGATGGCGCCACAACAAGCCATGGGCGAAACCTCTACGACTTCACCTTCTCAGCTCCGAAATCCGTGTCGATCATGGCGAGCGTCGGCGGCGATGAACGGTTGACCGCTGCGCACCGGTTGGCGGTTGCGGAGGCTCTGCAGGAACTTGAATCCTGTGCGGCGACACGTGTCCGGCAGAATGGCGGCAACTCTGATCGGGCGACAGGCAATCTCGTCCTCGCCGTCTATAACCATGACACCAGCCGCGAACTTGATCCCCAACTCCATACGCACGCAGTCGCAGCGAATATGACATGGGACGGTACTGAAAGCCGCTGGAAAGCCCTGCAGGCTTCCGGCATCTATGAACGGCGGCCCTACCTGACGGAGGTCTATCGAAACGCACTCGCGCGGGAAGTGATCAGACTGGGTTACGCGATTGAGGACCGTCACGAGACCAACGGGCACGACGCAGGGTTTGAAATTCGAGGCGTGTCCGACGAGCTTCTCGGAAAATTCAGCCAGCGCAGCCGACAGCGGGACAACGCGATCGAGCTCTTTACGACAAAGAACGGCAGACCGCCGACAGACAATGAAATCGCCATCCTTGTGCGCGAGTCCCGCGCCGACAAGTTGATCGAGATATCCACGGCGGAAGTCACGATGCGGCAGAAGGCACGGCTCGGCTTATCGGAGGATCGCATGCTGAACGACATCCACAAGACCGCACTCAAATCCGGAGTGGAAGCGCTCGCCAGCCGCGAAGCGGCCTCTTGTTCGGTGAATTATGCCCAGGAACATATTTTCGAGCGCGTGTCGGTTGCGAGTGAGCATGAGTTGTTGGCCGAAGCGCTCCGGCATGGCCGCGGACGCGTCGATCTGGATGAAGCCAAGGGCGGCCTCCGGCTCCGGCAGGCCTCGGGCGCTATCCTCCGTGCGGGAAACGAAATCGCTACGCGCGAGACGCTCGATCGCGAGCGTGCCATAATTGCCTCCGTCAATCGGGGTGTTGGCCGGTTCGAGCCGCTTGGGAGAGGAGATACTTTCGTTGCGTCGGACCGACTCCGTCCGGAACAGAAGCGGGCGATCGAGTTCGTCCTCACCTCTCGCGATCTGGCCGTTAATATCCGCGGCGCCGCTGGCACGGGGAAAACAGCGACCTTGCAGGACCTCCGACGCGGACTGACCGAGACCGGCCGTGAAGTGCTCGCGGTAGCTCCCACCATGAGTGCAGTCGAAGAGCTTCGCAGAGTCGGTTTCGACAACGCGGTCACAATCCAGATGCTGCTTGCGGACCACAAGGCACAGAGAGAACTCAGGGGCAGGGCCGTGATCGTCGATGAAGCCGGCATGGTCTCCGGCAGACAGATGTCGGAACTGTTCCGCCTGGCTGAACGACAGTCCGCACGTCTGATCTTCAGCGGGGACACTATGCAGATTCGGAGTGTGGAAGCCTCCGATGCGTTGCGGATTCTCGAGAAGGAATCGCAGCTCAAGAGCGTCTCACTGACACAGGTGCAGCGCCAGACCTCGGCAGAGTACCGGGAGGCAATTGAGGAACTGCGGCGAAATCCGGGCCGCGGCTTCGACAAACTGGATGATATCGGCGCTATCCGACAGGTCCCCTGGATGGATCGGGCTCGGACTGTTGCAACGGCATGGCGGGAAGCTGAGCTCCAATTGCGGGACATTCCAAAGCCCACCGTGCTGGTCGTTTGTCCGACGCACGAAGAGATCGGGCTGGTCACAGATGCCATTCGCACAGAACGCAGGCGCGCCGGGGAACTGGGGAAGAATATCGCTGCAGAGCGGCTCGTGCCGCGTAACTACACAACCGCCCAGAAGCGCTCCGCACGGGCTTTGCGCGAAGGGCAGGTGCTGGTATTCCATCGTTCGGCAAAGGGAATCGCCAGGAACGAGATCCTCGATGTCGTCCGGGTCGGGAACAATCGAACGATGGTGCGGAACGCCACCGGAGTAGAGCGTGAACTCACCGGGAAACAAGCCGGATGCTTTGAGGTTTTCGAGCGCCGCTCCATCGACATTGCGGAGAACGACAAAATCCTGTTGACCGCGAATCGCCGCGATGCCGGGTTTCGCGCCGTCAATGGTGAACTGGCGACAGTTTCACGCGTTGATGACCAGGGCAGGATTCATCTTGCCGATGGGCGTACCTTGCCACGGGATTACAAGCACTTCGATCACGGGTATGCCGTTACGGCACATCGCAGCCAGGGCAAGACGGTAGATGCGGTCGTCATCTCAGGCGATGCGATGAAGAAAGAGCTCTTCTATGTTGCGGCTTCTCGGGGACGTGAACGTATCACTGTGGTCACGAGCGACAAGGAATTGCTCCGCGAATCGGTAGCGTGTTCCGGCGAGCGTCAGTCGGCCTCGGAATTGGTCCGCAAGATCAAACAAGGGGCCGTCGAGCGGATGATTCGTAAGCCGGATCATCATCGGGGTCTCGTGGCTGCTCGCGCAATTGCGCTTCGCACCGCGCGTCAACAACAGGAGATTCACTCTGAAATGCAGCCACCGGGACACGAGGTCAACTCTGTTCCACCAGCACGAATACACCAACAGGAAGTGGCCAAAGGACGGCAAATTGGGATTGGCCGATGAACGACCGTGGTCGGTGGACGTCGCGGCGCGGGCGCGTGGCCTGCAGGTAATGCTGCTAAAGCGCACTTATTCACTGCCCTGGAGTCAGTTCCTCTACGCCGAAGGCACAGCCGACGAAGTCCGCGCTGCGTTTTCAACTCACGATGTCCTGGTCAAAGGCAGCAGCCTTGCGCCGCTGCTCGCAGATTTCGCCGCACAGCAGATTACGGTTCTGCGGGAGCCCGCTCGATCTGACAGGTTCGCCTCGTTCGATGGGCCGCGGATCTCTGAGGTCGAAGTTCGTCGCGTCGAAGCGGGCTCCGAATCCGAATAGTAAGCTTTGCTGCCGTTCGGCTTTTGTTTCCACGGATTTATCACTCTCCGCGCTCGAAGCGCCGATGGTCAGGAAGCGCGCAACGCTCACCGGAAGAGCCTGAACGGTGCTCTTGCGGGATGAAAACGAACACCGCCGGATGTCACGGGGCCCCTCGCCCACGGCTTACAGAGAGTGGGAGCGTCCCGAAACGTCTTTCTGCGGCTCATTAGTACTTAGAGGGAGTTTTTGTCTGATCCAGTGTTCGGAATGGGCATCGTGACACCCCTTTAGGTAGGACCGAATTTGGCCGGTCTGGTGATTCACGACGAACGCAACAGAGCAACGAGGAAGTCATATGCAGCAACTGAACGGAATTCCCGCAATCAGCGCGGCCAGATCCTCAGGCGACGGTGTCGACACAGCCTTTGGCCAACACCATTACACCGCCGATCAGGTCGCCAAAATGTGGAATCTGTCGCCGGACACCGTGCGGCGGCTCTTCCAGGGTGAAGATGGCGTTCTGAAAATCGTGCGGCCGGGCAACCGGTACAAACGGACATATGTCACGCTGCGCATCCCGGAGAGCGTTCTGAATCGGGTCTACAGGCGCATCGCCGGACCGCCGCGGAGGGTAATTCCATGAATAACGCCGGTGCAAAACAGGCAGAGCTGGCCAGAATTCCCAACCGGCAGGAGGCGGACGAGACGGACGCTCGCAAACGCGTCATTCTCTCGATGGGCGGTAAGGGCGGAGTCGGAAAGACCAACATGATGGCTGGGCTGGCCGAGTGGTATCAGGAAAACCGGATTCCGGTCACATTGCTCGATCTGGACACGGAAAACAAGTCCCGGGGCAGCCTGAGTCACTTCTTCCGGGGCGAGGCGCCGAAGATCAACATTCATGCGCCCGAGGGGCTCGACGCGTTTCTCGATGTGCTGGATGGAGGCCCGCCAATTGTTCTTGCCGATATGGGTGGCGGTTCGGGACGAGTAACGCACGCTTGGTTCGATCAGATGCACCAGCCGGTGATGCGGCGCGGAATTGTATTCACCGCAGTCGGCATGATCACGTCTGACCCGGCGAGCGTGGAAAGCGTACTGACATGGGCAGACCGCCTGCAGCGCCGTGTCACCTACCTGATTGTTGAAAACCACGCCGATGGCAGTGACAATTTTACTTACTGGCGGGAAAGCGAGCAGGCGCGGGCGTTTCAGAAGGTGTTCCAGCCGGCGGTGATTCAGATGGAATATCGCCTCCCGCATCTCGAGACCGCGATGCGCAACCATGGCGTGACGCTGAGTGAAGTGATCGCGCGCCGCACGGATGTTCCCGAATTGCAGGTCACGAAGGCAGTGATTCGTGCTGAAGGCTACCGGGAAAGGCTCTTTGCTGAGTTCGAACGCGTCAAGGAGTTGTTGCTGCCGTGAGTCATCTCCTGCCCGCGTCGTCCTCGACAACGATAGCTGCATCGCCCGCCGGTCCCGAAAACCTCTTCGATGCAATCGGGAAGATGCTGAATCCCGAGCAGCGGGAATACTTCTACCAGCGCATGCTCTATTTCCGTCACCTACGGCCGGACGACGAGTTACTGCGAATTGTCGAGGCAATGGGCCTGCTGGCGCTGATCACGCGCGAGGGCCCTTTAAAGATGGCGTCGGAGCGGGAGCAAATTGCGGAAATCATGAAAAGCGCTCTGGAATCGATGCACTCGATGCAGGAGTCGAGCGCGGTATGGCATGAACAGCTGGACGATCGGCTATCCAATCTCCCGGCGGAAATCGCCCGGGGCATGAGCCCGTCGGCGATCGCCGAGAAAATTGCAGAGAGCCTGCGACAACAATTCGCGCAGTCCGGGATTCCTCAGACAGCGGATGCCTTGGCGCTCACCGCGAAGAAAATGAGCGAAACCACGGCGGAATTTCAGCGAAGCGCCGCCGCGTTGACCAATTGTTACTCTGGCACCGTCAAGCAGGCCGACTCCGCGATCGCTGACATTACCCGGAATATCCGGCAGGCGACGGATTATGCGGAGCGTTCAATCACAGCGATCCGCACCAGCTTTCTTCTCGATTACAAGCTCTCACTCGCGGTTCTGTCGAGTTCCGCGCTCGTTCTCGGTCTGATACTGGGATATTTCATGAACGATTGGCTGCACTACGCGCCCGAGCGACCTGTCCGTGTCGCAGCGCCTGCAGCGCAGGTGGCGCCGCCATCGCCACCTCAGCATGTTCGCAGGAACGGAAACGCCTCAAATGAGGCAATTCGGTGATTCTGCTCATGAACGCTACCCACAGGGCGTCGAACCTGATTGAGGTCATACCGGCTGCAGGGCCGATTGTTCGGTCCTAATCCGTCGCGTCGGCGCTTTCGACATCGCCGTATCTCAGGCGCCAAATGGGGAGACACTTCCGTGACACGGCGCCTTCAGGGAGGTCATCTGGACCTTCGGGCAACACACATCCGCGATCTTACGGCCAATTCGCGCGGCCAAGTCCGACGAGTTGTCGGGTAAGGGCGAGTTCCCGGACTGCACGTGAGTTCATGGCCGGTTTCTCAACATGGTCGATAACGGCGACGTCGACCGGACCCAGCTTGAGCCCGAGTTGTCAATGCAGAGCCTCGAAAATTGTGGGGGCCTTCGGACTGTCGGCGCTCGTTTCGGGCGAAATCAAAATTCAGATCAGATAATCCGGCGCCAGTCCAGTCGCATCGACAACGCTGTCACCAATATGGCTCTGCCTGGTCGCAGCCCCGACTCTATTTCCTTATTGAGATGTGGCGCGCCTTGATCTGATGACGACCTTAGCACGCTTGGCAGGCCGCGCCGCTTCCTCGAGGCCGAGGATATCTCTCTTGAACCGAGGGTGCAGCCAAACCACCGTGATCACCGGCGCGGCTAAAGGCACGACGACTTCGGTCATATACAACCCATACGCTCTCGCCCATGCGCCCAGCCCGGTTGTGTTCGGACGCATCTGCCCCAAAATCCCGTAGGCGTAGATCTCATAGCAGACCAAAACACACACAACTCCGATCGCCAGCTGCATCAGCGATCCCCAAACCAGATAGCGCCAGCGCGAGCCCCTTCCGCCGGCGGCCAGCGCCAAAGCCCAGAACACGGGCAGCCCCATCGTGAACTTGCCGAAGTTCGGCGCCGCCACGTCGAAGTCCAGGGTATGTACCGGCTTGAGTCCGGCGCGCCGAAGCGCCTCGGGCGCCGAATCGAACACCGGGATATGAAAGCTCCAGTCGCCGTTCGGCAGCCTGGTCACCTCTACGTTCATGAGCGCCGCCGGCGCCTGCGCTGCCGCCCAAAGCGCGAACCGCAGGGGACGTTGCAGGAAGAAATACCAGACCGACAGAAACACGATCAGCAGCGCCGACGCGCGAAGCAGGAACCGCCGCTGCGCCTTACCGGGCAGCATCCGGAACTCCCGCGTCGCGCAGCAGCGGGGACACCCACAGCCAGAACACCACCAGCGCATCCGCCATGATCAGGTTCTCCCAGAGATACAAATGGGCAAAATCAAACCACGCGATGCTGTACTGGCCCAGGTAGAACAGGCTGATAAACCGGACGAGGTTGATGACCTGGATCGCGGCCGTGCCCATCAGTACGCCCTTCGCCTTCCAGACCCACGAAGCCGGGAATGCCAGCATGGCCGACCACAGCAGCGCCATCACGTTCACGCCGTTGCACCCATCCTTCATCTCGATCGCAAACCCGCTGGAGGGAGCGCGCAGGACCGCGCCCTCAACCTGCACGCGTCCGCCGGCGGCGCCGATCAGCGCGCCGGAAATCTCAGTGAGCCGATCGGAAAAAGTGGCCGTCAGAGGGCGCATGAAAGGCGCAAACAGGAGTCCGAACGCGATAGCCACGCAGACCGCGAATGCGATCAGGAACCGTTCGGGCCGCACATTGCTCTTGCGCCATTTCGCCCGCGCGGGAGCGCTTTTCGCCGTGGATCTATCTCGCTGTTCCATTATGCGAAGCGGCGGCGCAAGCTCAGATACCCGGCCCCTGCCAGGAACAGACCGAGCAGGATCATGCCCCACTCCCCAAGCGTGGGGGTGGATATGGGGCCATAAGTGAATTGATTCGCCGCTGCGATGGGGCTCGTGCCCGCAGACGTTATCACCCTGACGTTTACGGTACCGGCGACTTGCGCGGGAGCCGTCGCCGTACTGGTGGTGGCATTGACGACGGTGAAACTCGTGGCGGCCGTGGCTCCGAACAGAACTGCGGTGACGCCTGTGAAGTTTGCCCCCGTAATCGTAACCGAAGTCCCGCCCGCGACCGGGCCTGACGTCGGACTGAGTCCCGTCACCGTCGGGCCGGAACTGTACGTGAATTGATCGGCGGCAGAGGTGGCGCTGGTGCCTCCCGGCGTCGTCACCGTCACATCTACCGTGCCGGCGCCGGCTGGCGAGGTCGCCGTAATCGAGGTGGCGCTGACGACGCTAAAACTCGCGGCGGCTGTGGTTCCGAACTGGACCGCAGTGGCGCCCGTGAAGTTCGTTCCGCTGATCGTAACGGAAGTCCCGCCCCTCGCCGGGCCTGTTGTGGGACTGAGTCCCGACACGGTCGGGCCGGAACTATACGTAAATTGATCCGCCGGAGAGGTGGCGCTCGTGCCTGCCGGTGTTGTCACCGTCACATCCACCACGCCGGAGCTGGCCGGCGAGCTTGCCGTAATCGTTGTGGCGCTGACGACGGTAATACCCGTGGCGGCCGTGGTTCCGAACTTGACCGCAGTGGCGCCTGTGAAGTTTGTTCCCGTGATCGTAACCGAAGTGCCGCCCGCCGCCGGGCCTGACGTAGGGCTGAGTCCCGTAACAGTCGGACCGGCAACGTACGTGAAGAGCGGGCCGGCCGCGCTGGTACCGCCAGCGGTCGTTACCCTCACGATTGACGTGCCGGTGCTCCCTGCCGGGGAGACTGCCGTAATCGTGGTGCCGCTGACGACCGCAAAACTCGTGGCGGCCGCGCCTCCGAACGTGACCGCGGTAGCGCCCGTGAAGTTTGTTCCCGTGATGGTAACCGAAGTCCCCCCCGCTGATGGGCCCGATGCGGGACTGAGTCCCGTCACGGTCGGAGCGGCGGCGTACGCGAATTGATCCGCCGCAGAGGTGGCGCTCGTGCCTCCCGGCGTTGTCACCGTCACATCCACCACGCCGGAGCCGGCCGGTGAATTCGCTGTAATCGAGGCGGCGCTGACGACGGTAAGACTCGTGGCGGCCGTGGTTCCGAACTTGACAGCAGTGGTGCCTGTGAAGTTCGTTCCGGTGATCGCAACTAGCGTCCCGCCCGCGAGCGGGCCTGACGTGGGACTGAGACCCGTCACCGTCGGAGCGGCGGCGTACGCGAATTGATCCGCCGCAGAGGTGGCGCTCGTGCCTCCCGGTGTTGTCACTGTTACATCGACCACGCCGGTGCCGACCGGCGAGGTTGCGCTAATCGTTGTGGCGCTGACGAAGGTAAAACTCGTGGCGGCCGTGGTTCCGAACTGGACCGCAGTGGCGCCTGTGAAGTTTGTTCCCGTGATCGTAATCAGCGTCCCGCCCGCCAATGGGCCTGACGTCGGACTGAGACCCGTCACGGTCGGAGCGGCGGCGTAGGTGAATTGATCCGCCGCGGAGGTGGTGCTCGTGCCTCCCGGCGTTGTCACCGTCACATCCACAACGCCGGTGCCGGCCGGCGAGGTCGCCGTAATCGTTGTGGCGCTGACAACGGTAAGACCCGTGGCGGCCGTGGTTCCGAACTTGACCGCAGTGGCGCCCGTGAAGTTTGTTCCCGTGATCGTAACCAGCGTCCCGCCCGCGAGTGGGCCTGACGTGGGACTGAGACTCGTGACGGTCGGAGCGGCGGCGTAGGTGAATTGATCCGCCGCAGAAATGGCGCTCGTGCCTCCCGGTGTTGTCACCGTCACATCCATAACGCCCGCGGCCTGCGCGGGCGCTGTCGCCGTGATGGTGGTGGCGTTGACGACGCTGAAACCTGTGGCGGCCGTGCTTCCGAACTTGACCGCAGTGGCGCCGGTGAAGTTTGTTCCCGTGATCGTAACCAGCGTCCCGCCCGCGAGTGGGCCTGACGTGGGACTGAGACTCGTGACGGTCGGAGCGGCGGCGTAGGTGAATTGATCCGCCGCAGAAATGGCGCTCGTGCCTCCCGGTGTTGTTACCGTCACATCCACCACGCCGGCGGCGTGCGCGGGCGCTGTCGCCGTGATGGTGGTGGCGTTGACGACGCTGAAACCTGTGGCGGCCGTGCTTCCGAACTTGACCGCCGTGGCGCCGGTGAAGTTCGTTCCCGTGATCGTAACGGAAGTCCCGCCTGCCAATGGGCCTGACGTGGGACTGAGTCCCGATACCGTCGGAGCGGCGGCGTAGGTGAACTGGTCCGATGGAGAGGTGGCGCTCGTGCCTCCCGGTGTTGTCACGGTCACATCCACCACGCCGGCGGCCTGCGCGGGCGCTGTCGACGTAATTGTGGTGGCGTTGACGACGCTGAAACCTGTGGCGGCCGTGCTTCCGAACTTGACCGCCGTGGCGCCGGTGAAGTTTGTTCCCGTGATCGTAACGGAAGTCCCGCCCGCCAGCGGGCCTGACGTGGGACTGAGTCCAGACACCGTCGGAGCGGCGGCGTAGGTGAATTGGTCCGATGGAGAGGTGGCGCTCGTGCCTGACGGCGTTGTCACCGTCACATCCACCACGCCGGCGGCCTGCGGGGGCGCTGTCGCCGTAATGGTGGTGGCGTTGACGACGCTGAAACCTGTGGCGGCCGTGCTTCCGAACGTGACCGCTGTGGCGCCTGTGAAGTTCGTTCCCGTGATCGTAACGGAAGTCCCGCCCGCCGCAGGGCCTGAGGCTGGACTGATTGCTGTGACGCTGGGACCTACGACCAATTGAAGGGCATTCAAATCACCCTCCCCGGTGGCACGCGCGAAGGTGAAAGTCAGCGCTCCGCTGGAATTGCTGATGCCTCCGACAATCACATAATTCTGATTCAGAATGAACGTGTTGGCGGTAGCGACCGTTGGAGCGGTGGTGATGTTCGTCGATCCCAGGGAAAATGTTGCCCTCCTGCCTGCGGCAAGCGAATCACCCTGCGTGTAGATGTACAGCGTGTACGTCGAGTTGGGAACCAAGCCGTTGAAGGTGATCGTCCCAGGGGTACCTCCCACCGCCAGATAATTGTTCATCAGGTTCGCAAACGCCGTCGAACCGAATCCGCCGCCTACGCCCGTAACTATCGAGGGGGCGCTGTAGGTCATCGTCACGCCAGTCGCTGCGTTGGAGACCGAACTCAGGGAGACTGCAGTTCCGTTACTGGTAGTGAGGCGGTTCCACTGATCGCTGGCGGCCCCGATTACACCAGCACCCGTGTAGGAGCTAGTCGGATTGAACTGGACATTGATAAGCGGTGATTGGCCCGAACTCGCACATGCGCCGATGAGGAGAAGCAGGACGGCGCTTGCAATCTTTCGCATCTAACCTCCGGGGACTGAGTCAGCAAATTCTACAATTTAATAAGCTTGATGAAACGCGCTCTTATTTCGTCTTATTTAATGAGAATGTTCGTGTCGACGTGTCCAGCAACACGATTCGGCGCGTCACTCTGCGAAACTACTCCTGTGTTGCGGGTTGAGCGCAAGATCCTACAGTAATCCTTTCAGCTAGCCAGCCAGATCCAGAGCCAGATCGAAACACGAGTGTTTTGCCATGTTTGAGCTACCGATCAGGATGTCCCGGCAGCGCTTGGAGCTTAACGCGGCGGAGAGGCTCATCTTAGGGCGCGCCTTTTTTCGATAATCGAGTGTCCACATATGCCGAAGCAGATTCTGCGCTGGCCGCCGAAAGGGCTCCGCCGCACTTGCGTTCGGAGATAGGCCACGCCAATCATATTTGCTTCGTCCACCAACTGCCCCCGTCGCTCGATGTATCGCGCCGCTGCGAACGTCAGGCTGAAGCCCAGGGGCAGGCTGACGAGCCCGAACACCCAGGGTTGGTTGATCAGATCACTCATAGCCCTTCAACGATAGGTTTCGAGATTGAGAACTCACTGGTAGGTCTGACGCGGGGGTGGCGTTGCGCGATTGAGAAAAACGATTTCAGACGTTGTCCGATTCTTTCGACCTCTATTTCCCCGCCACTCAGATACATAGCCGACCGCCAGGGCCGAAGGCGACTTCCGCCGTGCCACTCTCCAACCAGAGGCGGGGCCGTCCCTTAACCGAACGTCCCCACCTTCGCCTATGCCGGCCGGCAGGCTCTTCGCGGGCCGGAGGACCTCAAAATCCTCCGGCTGATGAACGGTACGTCGAATCGATTCGATGAATAAGTCTTCCCGGAAGTCAGAGCTTCCGGTGGAAACGAAATCCGGGACCGGCGTAGCGAACCGGTCTGAAAGAAATCAGAGCCCGGCGTAGCCCTCAAGCGGCGCCGGGCCGCCCGCGTCACAGGACAAGTGTCTGTCTACTCCCTATCCGAGGACTTTATGAACAAATCCGCCGTCAACAAAGCCAAACTCCAGGCCGGCCGCGACAAAATCACCGCGCCGGTCGCCGTCATGAGTGAGCACGATCGCGCCGTCTACTTCGACTTCATCAACGCCATCGTTGACGACCTGAACCCCCGCAACTTTCTCGAGCGTCAGATCGCCCGCCGCGTCGCCCAGGACAACTGGCGCCTCAACCGCCTCCACGCCATCGAGGAAAACGTCTTCACTTATGGCCACTCCGGTCCGTACAAAAGCATCGAAGCCGAGCATCCCCAGATCCATCACGCCATGGTCCAGGCGCTCACCTTCATACACGACCCGCGCCTCTTCGCCCTGATCGCGCTCTACGAAGCCCGCATCACGCGCAACATGCACGCCAACCTGAAGACGCTCTTCCACCTTCAGTCCCTGCCCATGCGCGAGCGCGAACTCCGTAACGAAACTCCTGAAATCGCCCGAAGCGCCGCCGGGCAGTTCGTTTTGCAAAGTATCGAAAAAAGCCGCCTGAGTTCGTTTTGCAGCCCGGACACGCGACTTCAGTCGCGTTAAGCGGGCTTGGCCAGTTCGTTTTGTAAACGGCAGGTTTAGTCAAAGCGGATGATCGTTAGGAACCCGCCGGTCGCGCCACAGGATGAATCCGTAGAGCAGCGCGACCAGCAGAATCGCCCCCTGGGAGAAAGTGCAGGGCATGCGTCGTGAGAAACCGCGAAGAATCCCGGCCGGCAGTCGCGCCTGGCCAAGCCCTCGCTGAAGTATCGAATCCCGTGCCGAAGTTCCGAGCACGCCCGCGCTGATGACGCACAGCTTCAGTATGGAAATCGGCGCGAGCGCCGGTAGGAAAACGCTGACTATGCCACGGCGGCGGCCGGAAAAGGGCGCTGTTGCCCGCGGTTGATCCAACCACAGCCGCGCGCAAACCCGACGGCAGTTGTGAACGCGAAGGACTCACCGTGAGGATGTCCGGACTTCCGTTTGAAAAAGGGCGATGTTAACTATGCTAAGCCGCGCGGGCCGCGGCAGCCTTGCCTACTCCGGTGCTGGCCAATGACTGGCGAAGACGCGGTGTGATGCGCAAATCGCTGACGGTCAGAGTCTCCTCCATTCCTTCGGCCAGACTGGCTGCCGCGCTCGGGTTCACCTCCATCAGTTCATCGTGAAGCTTGAACAATGCCCCTTTCGCGTCTGCGCCTTCGCGTTGCTGATAGGCCGCTCTCATGCGGAATTTCACGGCGGGGCGTGATTCTTCCGGCAGGTATTCGCTTACGTTGCGAATCTTGTGTACCTGACAGCGCTGGATAAATGCGGCGCCGCCGGCAAAACTGATCACCGCAGCGCCCATCGGCGATCGCCGAGAAAGTTGCAGCGAGGCTGGGACAACAATTCGTACAGTCCGGGATTCCACAGACAGCGGATGCCTTGGCGCTCGCGGCGAAGAAGATGAA
The DNA here is from genome assembly GCA_035262625.1 of Bryobacteraceae bacterium. Classification (GTDB taxonomy): domain Bacteria; phylum Acidobacteriota; class Terriglobia; order Bryobacterales; family Bryobacteraceae; genus BOG-234. Next base: position 7,946 of record DATFSM010000093.1, on the reverse strand, counting down.
CGATACCACGGCGGAATTTGAGAGAAGGGCCGCCGCGTTGACTAATTGTTACTCCGGCGCCGTCAAACAAGCCGACTCCGCGATCGCTGACATTACCCGGAATATCAGGCAGGCGGCGCGGATGATGCGGAGCGTTACATCACAACAATCCGCACCAGCTACCCGTAGTCGGTTCGGTCACAGCGAGAACTCGACATCACGGCAGAGCAATTTAATGTAGCTTCCGGCACGATTGGTACATCAAACTGCGCCGAAGCGTGAAATTCCACGGGAGGCCTATGCGCCGCTTTTTGACTCTCGCCACCGCTTTATCGTTTGGGGCTCTATTAAACGCTCAAACCGCACCCATCTACGACAGCACCCCGGCGCCGCTTCCACCGAGTCTGATCAGCCAGAGTTTTCAGGCCCAGCGGATTTCAGAGTTCGGCAATCTGGTTTCGTTCGCCGGGCCCATCGCGCACCGTCGGCCGCTGACCACGGTGACCATTGACATGGTCACGCTCGCGTACCAGACGAAATACAATCTCGCCGGCAACGGATGGAACCACGACATCACGCTCAATATCTATTCCGTGGACAACAGCGGCGCCAGCCCGGCGCCGGGCAACCTGATTAAGTCCGTCACGCAGACGTTCTTCATTCCCTGGCGACCGGAACCCGACCCCACTTGCGGCGGGACGTTGTGGAAAGCCTCCGATGGCTGCCACAACGGAATGGCCTTACCTATCACGTTCGACCTCAGCAGCCTCTCGCTGGTTTTGCCCAATCAGGTCATCTTCGGCATCGCATACAACACCCAAAGCGCCGGCAGCGTCCCGATAGGAGCCAATGGCCCCTATAACGACCTCAATGTGGGCCTGAATGCCGCGGGCAGTTCCGTCGGCGTCAACCTGAGCGCTCCATCAGCTTACCTGAACGGCGCGATTGGTCAATCCTATGCCGATAATGGCGCTGGCGGAGTTGGCGTGTTTCGTCTCGATGTGGGAGGCACGCACACCACCATCGCGATCCAGTTCGAGGTTCCTGATCCGCCAGTGTTCGTCACCGTGACGGGCGGCGGAACGCAAACCGGGACCGTGGGCGCTCCTTTCGGAAACGCGCTGCAGGCCCTGGTCACGAATGAAGACAAAAAGCCATTAGCAGAGGTGCCCGTGAACTTCTCCGTCGTGCCCGTCGCGGGAGCCTCAGCGGCGCTGTCGGCGACGTCAGTGTCCACGGACTCGAACGGGATGGCCAGCGTGACGGCAACCGCTAACACAACCGCCGGTACATATACGGTTACGGCCAGCGTGACCAGCGTGACTCCCCCTCTCGCCGCCACGTTCAATCTGACGAATCTCGCCGGGCCGGCGCAGACCATCACCTTTGTGCAGCAGCCGACCGACACACCCGCGGGCCAGATCATCAGCCCCCTGGTCACCGTAGCTCTTACAGATGCGGGTAAGAATCCGATCGTGGGCGCGACGATTGCCCTTAGCCTCCCGGGCGGAGTACCGGTGCTCGGGGCGATGGAGGTTACGGGCACAACCGGTGTCGCGACCTTCTTAAATCTCGCAATTCAGAATGCGGGCGCCTATCAGTTGCAGGCCACGGCGGCCGGGGGGCCGACGACGATCAGCGGACCTTTCACCGTCCGCCCCCGAACCGATTCGGTTACGATCTCCGTCTATGACGGCGACGGCCAGAGCGCGCCGATTGGCTCAACTTACGCTGAGCCCCTGCAGGCGCTGGTGGAGGATCTCTACAACAACCCGCTGATCAACACGCCGGTGACCTTCAATGCGCCGTCCAGCGGATCCAGCGTTACATTCTCCGGTTCCGCCACCGTGAACACCGACAAGAACGGGATCGCGACCTCGCCCGCGATGGTCGCCAACGCGCAGCCGGGAACCTTCCAGGTGATGGCGACCGTCTCGGGAGCGCCAGCGGCGGCGCTGTTCACTCTCGCGAACGTGGCGGGCGCAACCAACAGGCTCAGCTTTGTCCAGCAGCCGACCGATACCATTGCGGGCCAGGACGTCACGCCCGCAGTGACGGTACAGTTGCAGGACAGTTCGGGCAACGCAGTGCATACGGCAGGCGTTCCCGTTACCGTGCAGGCAAATGCCGTGCTCCAGCGAAAGGGCCTCTTCTCCGGCAACCCGATCCAGAACACCGACGCGAACGGTCTCGCGACGTTTCCGGACCTCAGCATCGGTCAGGCCGGGACCTTCCAACTGCTGGCCAGTTCGCCTGGTCTGGCATCGGCCCAGAGCCTTCCATTCCATGTGACTGCCGGCGCTGCTTCGTCAATCATCGCCAGCGGCGGCGCCTTGCAGACCGCGACTGCGACAACGGTGTTCTCCTCACCCGTTCAGGCGACGGTGACAGACGCCGCCGGTAATCCCGTCTCCGGCGTGCCGGTGGTGTTCATGCTCCCGCTTCGGGGCCCAGCGGGACATTTGGGGGACAACTGACCGTCTCAGTAAACACGGATGCGGAAGGTCACGCCGCGGCGATTGTCACGGCGAACAACATTATCGGCAGCTATGTCGTCACTGCAACTTCCGCGATGGTCACCGGCTCGGCGTCCTTCGTCCTTACGAATACTCGACCGACGGTTGTGACCGCGGGCACGCTGGTGTTCGTCCGTCAACCCACGAATTCAGTAGCCGGGCAAGTGATCGCGCCTCCGGTAGCGGTTCAGCTACAAGATGCTACCTCGGGCGCGCCGTCCAGCGAGGCTGGAGTTCCGGTTGTTCTATCTCTTTCTTCCGGCACGGGCGCTCTCCTGGGGACCGTCGTACAACCTACTGACGATACCGGAACGGCCACTTTTAACGATCTGAGCATCAGCGCTGTGGGAATCAAGCAGCTCGCTGCAAAGACCCAAACCGTCCCTTCGTCGCAGAGCACCGCGTTTCGGATCAGCGCGGGCGCGCCAGCCACTATTACCTCGATTTCCGGCACGCCCCAGGCGACTACCGTGTCCATCCCGTTTCCGCTGTTGCTGCAGGCGCGGGTGCAGGACCTCGCCGATAATCCAGTGAGCGGCGCCAGCGTCACCTTCGCGGTCCCCGGCTCGGGGCCGAGCGGCGCATTCGGCGGTACAGCCACGGTGACCACCGACAGCAACGGAGTCGCCGCGGCTCCCCTGCTGACGGCGAACGGTACGGCCGGGAATTTCCTGGCCACGGCATCCGTCGCGGGGGTAGGCAGCCCGACTACTTTCGCTCTGACCAACCTGCCCCAGAGCGGCTCGCTTGTCGTAGCTCCTCCCCAGCTAAGCTTCAGTAACCAGATCAATCAACCGCTGCCTCCGGCCCAGACCGTTCAGGTGTCGAGCACCGCTGCGCCCCTCAGTTGGAATGCCTCCGTGTCGGCGCCCTGGCTCATCGTGAGTCCGTTGAGCGGAAACACTCCCAGTAACGTAACCATTGCGGTGAACCCGCCGGGACTGCCAGCCGGGACTTACAGCGGAGCGGTCTCTTTCACCAATGGCAGCGGCGGGGTAGCCGTCGTTCTGGTGACCTATACCATCGGGGGCAAACCCGCGCTCGTGGTTACCCCACCGACGCTCGTGTTTACCACGCCCAGCGCGACGGTTACTCCGCCCGCCCAGACGGTGACAGCAGCATCCAGCGCCGGCCCGATCAGCTATGGGGTAACAGCGCAGGTCGCCACGCCAACGGGCGGAAACTGGCTGAGAGTCCCGTCCGGCTCGGCCCAGACCCCGGCGAACGCGCAGATCAGCGTCGATATTACAGGCCTCAACCAGGGGTTGTTTAACGGATCGTTGCTGTTCACGCCCTCCGATTCATCGATCAATGCGGTGGCCGTGCCGGTAACGCTTCTCGTCGCATGCGGTCAGGGCGGTTGCACCGGTCTCCCGGCTACAGTTCAGTCGGTCTCCAACTCGGCGAGTTTCCACCCGGGCAGCGCTCCTCGGGGGGCCACGACCCTCTTCGGCGCCAATCTCGCCGATAGGGTGTATGAGGCAAGCGGCTTTCCACTGCCGACGCAACTCGGTCCGACCAGCGTTACGGTAGATGGCGCCGTTGTGCCGCTCTATTATGTAAGTCCGACGCAGATCAATTTCCAGATGCCGTCGAGCGCGCCGACGGGCAACGTGCAGGTTGGGGTGATCAACGGTTCCACCCAGCTTCGGATCGCGCAGGACCAAACGGTTAATCTGACTTCCGTACAACCCGGACTCTATACGACCACCGACAACCGGGCCGCTGCGCTGAATCAGGATCTGACGGTACACACGCCGGCGACGCCCGCGCCGGCCGGTAGCTACATCATTCTCTATATGACCGGCGGAGGCCCGCTTTCGCCTCCGGTCCCCGACGGCGTGGCAGCGCCTGCTTCACCCCTGTCGGTACTTACAGGCGACGTCCAAGTGACTATCGGCGGCAAATCGGCGCAGCTGACCTACGCCGGCGCGGCGCCCGGGTTTGCAGGACTGTCACAGCTCAACGTGATCGTACCAGCAGGCCTTGCGGCGGGCGATCAGGCGGTATTCGTTTCGGTTAATGGAGTTCCCAGCAACGCGGCGCTGATCACGGTGAAGTAGAAAGGGAAGTAAGAAGACAAAGGCGCGCCAGGCGGAAGCTTCGCTTGGAAAACGGGTAGTATGCTCCTCTGTTCGGTCTCGATAAAGGGTTTGGACGGCTGGATTCACTCGCTTGAAACCGAAGCCGGGAGTCTTGCAGAAGCGGCTTACGCAGGCGTCCGCGAATGGAGCCGTTTGTGGTGGTACAACCCGGACGCGGTTATCGAAGTCCGCGCCGGTGACGAATGTTGGCGGATAAGCGCGCGCGGCGCGGACGAATGGCACCGGGAACAATCCCAAAAAGCGAGGCTGAAGTAGCGCCGTCCACGAACTCGATTGCTTCCGAACAGAGGGCTCTCTTCATCCCTGAGCCGCTACCGTCCAAGGCCGAGCTGCCCACGAAGAATGCGGTTTTGTTCGCGTACATGATCGACCCCTCTGAAAAATCCGCCCTGTACACGGATTTGTACAAAGAAATGCCGAAACCTGCGTTTTCTGCGGATCGAGGGCATCGCAGAATCAATAACTTACAGTGGTTCAATCGGCCACGCGAGACCGAGTCCCCCCGCACCAGCACGGCAGAAGCCACCATATGGCTGATCCCAGCCGCGATGGATACGCCTCGTTGTATCAGCTCACGCCAAACGCATCTCAAAACCCGACCGCCGGCTCTTGCGCGCAACGGTCAGCAAGCCGCCGGCTGACCGTCCGACTGCTTCCGAAGTTCCATCACGATTGTAAGCGATGACTGAGCCGTGCCTCCCGCTCCGGCGGACGGTGTGGATCGCCGTTGCCGTTGCGCATCCGCGCTCGCCGCGACGGCAGTCTGGATTCGCACGTGTATCGTTCCGGCATAAGCCCTCCCTGCTTGGAGGCTGTCTCTCCTCTTGATGCTTGATCCGCTTCCCAAACAGCGCCGAGTTTTTTACCGGACGGGCGTTAGCTGGCTTTTCTCCGATAGGAAAACGCCGGAATTTCTATCTCTGATCGGCTGAGTTTCGCGGGGCAGGTCAATCTGATCTTGTGCCGCGGATGGGGTCTTGATTGCGGCGGACACTTGCGCTCCGTTGGTGTTTTCAATAACTTGCGCGTTGTCAAGAAACCGCCGGAATCCGACACCCCACTGGCCGTCCCAATGCGACGAAAATCGGTCAAGGAAACTATTCCATGTACCTAATACGTACCAGAAAAACGGGAATCGTGCTTTTTGGGCGACATCTGACGGTTGAGTTTACAATAACTTGCAAAGAATCAACAACACGGTAGGGTTCGAATCCCTCTCTCTCCGCCATAAAATCCAGCCGCTGATTTCCTCCCCGCCTCAACCAACAACGCGGAAGGGTGTTGAGGGTCAACAGGCGTACGCTAACCGGCCCAGAAAAATACATCACTCGATAGGTTTCTTGCATCACTGACCCGCCGACTGAAACGCGCCTTTCGGCGCGTTATCGCGCGCGAGGTGGTCATGATGGCGGGGTCTAAAGGTATCAAATTTCAATCGGCAGTGGCAATCCTGTGCGCGATCATCATCGTGCCGGGCGACACTCTGATCTACGCGCAACAGCAGTCTTCAACCACGGCGCCGGCGCAGAGTGCCAAAATTCCGGCGGACCAATTGGATTCTCTGGTAGCGCCCATCGCTCTATATCCGGATCCGCTGCTTGCCCAAGTCCTGGCGGCATCCACATATCCGCTGGAACTCGTCCTGCTCCAGCGCTGGCTGGACAAGAACAAAGGCTTGAAGGATAAGGCTCTCTCGGATGCGGTCGCCAAGCAGCCGTGGGACCCCAGCATCAAGGCCATGGCTGGCCTGCCTGATCTGGTGAAACGCCTCACCGACGAAATCCAGTGGACAACCGATCTCGGCAATGCATTCCTGGCGCAGGAACGCGATGTCATGGACGCCGTGCAGCGCATGCGCAAAAAGGCGCAGGACAAAGGAACGCTGAAGACGACCGAGCAGCAGAAGGTTGAGACTCAGGTAGTCCAGAACAAGAGCGTGATCGTCATCGAGCAGGCCAATCCGCAGGTCATTTACATCCCCACCTACGACCCGGTGGTCGTTTACGGTCCCGCATATTACCCCTATCCTCCGATTTACTACCCGGGCTGGGGCTATGTGGCTACGACCGCCGCAATATCGTTCGGCTTCGGCGTGATGATGGGGGCCTTCTGGTCCGGCGGCTGGGGATGGGGGTGCGGTTGGGGCGGAAACACCATCAACGTCAACAACAACTTCAATTTCAACCGCAACACGAACATAGGTGGCGGGAATCGTCCTTCGCAACTGCCCTCGCGCGGCGGGGCAGGTGGTGTAGGTGGAGTAGGTGGAGTAGGTGGTGTTGGTGGAGTAGGTGGTGTTGGTGGAGTAGGTGGCGTAGGTGGGGCTGGTGGAGTCGGCGGGGTCGGTGGAGTTGGCGGAGCCGGCGGCGTTGGCGGCCCAGGCGGAGTGGGTGGAGTCGGCGGCGTCGGTGGCGCCAATCGTCCGTCACAACTGCCCGGCGGCGGCAATACCTGGCAGCACAATCCCGCGCATCGCGGCGGCGCGCCCTATCGCGACCGTGCCACAGCCGATCGCTTCGGCGGGACCGCGCGCGGAGATTCGCTTCAGAATCGGCAGGCAAGCGCCCGCCAGCAACTCGGCCGGCAAGGCGGTCTGTCCGGCAACTACGGCAATCGCGGTGGTGGTGTCGGCGGCGGTGGCTTGGGCAATCGCGGGGGAAGTTCGGGCCTCGGTAATGGCAGGACAGGTGGTCTGGGCGGAGGAGCCGATCGCATCGGCAGCAGAGATCTCTCGCGATCGGGTGGAGGAGACCGGAGCGCGTTCGGCGGCGGCTCGCGCGGCTACAACGGATCGAGCGCACGCAGCAACAGCTCACGTGGATCGTCCAGCTTCGGCGGTGGAGGAGGAAGCTTCAGTCGAGGCGGCGGCGGTGGTGGTGGCGGATTCAGTCGAGGCGGCGGAGGCGGTGGGCGTCGCCGGTAGCCCATCACGCTCATGAACCACAGGAGATCCAATATGAAATCATCTTTAGCCAATCTGTCAGGGCGAGCGGGCCGGGTACTGACGCTGACCTGCGCCTGCTTATGGATGCTGTTTGCGGCGCCGCAAGCGACCGAGAAGAAAGCCGCAAGCTCCACCCCGGCGGCGACGGCTCCGGCTTCAGCCAAACCCGCTGTTCCGGCCGCGCCTGCCGCGACAGGCAAGCTGTTTGACACGCCGCAGCAGGCCGCTAACGCATTGATTGAAGCGGCCTCGAAATTCGACTTGCCGGCATTGGGCGCAATCTTTGGGCCCAATGGCGCCGACGTCATCTTTACGGGCGAATATGCGCAGGACAAAAAGCACGCCGCCGATTTCGCGGCTCAGGCCAATGAGAAGAACAGCATCTCGGTTGAGCCGAAGAAC
>DATFSM010000092.1:0-8598 GCA_035262625.1 Bryobacteraceae bacterium | reverse complement strand
ACGCAGGGCCCACCCCAGGGCCAAGCTAGAGGCGCGGCTCCTCGCGGAGGAGCTGGTGGGCGTGGAGGCTCCAACCCGGAAGCCGTGGCCGAGATTCGCACCATGCTCGAAGCGGCCTCTACCAAGAAGTAATCTCGGATTCTTTCCGGCGCCAGTAGCACTTCGACCCTCTTCGGTCTTGCGTCCCTATTCCCGCAGTTGACGAGTCTGTAGCGCGCGTGTCGTATCTCTTAATTAAGCCAGCGCCACGAACACTTCCTCTCCTTCCAGCCACTACTCAACTGGGAAGACGCTGGTCTTCTATTTAGAACACCGTTTCAAACTGGCCCAATCAGGCTTGTCTCTCCAAGCGCGATCGGAATAAGCCGGCAAAGGCCGGTCGAACGTTGACGAAGATCAACGCCCATAGCACAGACACAGAGAGGGCCAATGGAAGTGCGCTCGGGGCCATCAGGGCATGAAAAGAAAGAATATTGACGATTACTGGCGCCGGCACGGCGACCGCCAACGGTACGTAACGGTTGACCAACAGCAGTACGGCTGCGACGACCTGAAACGCGAAGATCACCGACAGGTGATGCAAGACATAAAGGGCGCCCATGAACTGTCCGGCAATGCCTCCCGGCGGGGGAAGGGGAATGAAGTTCAGGAAGCCATAACAAGAAAGATCACGCCCGCCAGGTATCGGGCGATAACGGAAGCGGTTCTCATAACCGGGTTCTCCTTTTTCGATCGGCGCCATTGCATTGTCGTCATGTATATTGATATCAATAGGATTGATGTTGTATACTTTTGGAAGATTCAGGTTCTTATGACCCGAGGCATTCTAGGGACGGACCACGTCTGGTTAGTAATGATGAAGGCGATGCGCGCCCTGACAAGGTACGCAGCCGCTGATATTGAAGAGACCGGGCTCGGCCTCTCGGATTTCGGTGTGCTGGAAGTCCTGCTGCACAAAGGGCCTTTGCCCGTCAATACAATCGGCCCGATCGTCGATTTGACGCCCGGCTCGATCAGTATCGCTGTGGACCGTCTCTTCGCGAAGGGCTTGGTAACCCGAGTCGAGAGCACGGAAGACCGGCGTGTTCGTATCATCGCCCTCACCCCGCGCGGGAAGGACCTCATCGTTCCCGCTTTCAGAAAGCATTCCGGGCAGATGAGGAGAGTGTTCTCTGAACTGAGCGCGGAGGAGCTTCATTGTCTCGAAGTGGCGCTTAAGAAAGTCGGCAAACGCGCTGCCGCGCTGATGGAGAAGAGGTGAGAGAGAGGCAGTCGTGTACAGAAACAACAGCCATGTCCTACAGCATATCGACCTTACTGACGCGCAATCTTCACGGCGTTTTCGGTGAGAACGACCCGGCGCGCCGGCGGGCAGCGATTGACGAGATTTTCAACGAAGATTGCGTGTTCGACGATCCCAAGGGAGGCGTTTACCGAGGCCGCGACGAGATCGATCGAATCGCGGGCGCGGTCAAGGCTACCCACCCTGACTTTTGATAATCAGCCAATAGCCGAGCCCGAGGAAGTGGGCAATGGGGGGCGGGTCCAGTGGGTATCGGGCCGCCCTGGTGAGGCGCCGGCTTACGCCGGCACTGATTTCGTTCGACGACGAAGACGAATTGGCGGAGCCACCCACAACCGAACCGATGTTCCCACGGATACAAGCAACGCTTCAAGAAATTCACGCCGATCACAGCGTCCCTAAAGAAGTGCGGCGGCGGGTTTTGGAGGGGTCGGTCCAGGCGCCCCCGGGGTTGGCATCAAGATGCGATTCGCGAGGCTTACTCCAGCAGCGACGAAGAATGGAAGCTAACGGCGGTCTTTTGCATGGGATGGATTCGAGGTTTCGACGAGCAAATACTCGAGATGCTGGAAAGCCGAAATCCCGACATTCGTTACGAGGCGGTGAGGGCGGCGGGAACTGGGGCGTGGACGCGGCTTGGCCGCATGTCGCCGCGCTGCTCACTTCGGAAGCGACTGAGAAGTCTCTATTGTTGGCCGCGATTGAAGCCGCGGTCTGGATCCGCCCGCGCGAAGCGAAGATGATACTCATCGATTTGGCCGACTCTGACGATGAGGAGATTGCTGAAGCAGTAAGCGATGCGTCGATGGAACAGGGCCCCGACGAACTCGATGACGAGGAGGAAGAGGACTAACACCGGGCTCATCTTACCGAGAAAGGGCCCAACAAACAGCCCGTCACGGACTGATAGACTGAAAGATTGCTTTCTACGGACTCCACGGGCCAGGCGCGCGTTTGCGCCGTCAGCTATCTGAACACAGTTCCGCTGGTTTGGGGCTTGTTGCGCTCACCTGATGAGGAGCTGCGCCGCATCTTCCATCTCGACTTCGCCCTGCCCTCGGATTGCTCGGAACGGCTCGCGTCAGGTGAAGCAGACATCGGAATCGTGCCGGTAATCGAAATGGCGCGGCAGAAGCTCGAATACTTCCGCGGCGCGGGAATCGCGTGCCATGGCCCGGTCCGCAGCATCCTACTAATTTCCAAGGTTCCGTTCGGCAAGATTCGCACGCTCGCGGCCGACGCGGGTTCGCGCAGTTCCGTGATGCTGGCGCGAGTGATTCTGGCGGAAAAGTTCGGGGTTGAGCCGAAGCTCCATGCACAGCCGCCCGATCTGGCCGCCATGCTCGGCCAAGCCGACGCGGCCCTGGTTATCGGCGACCCGGCCTTGCGTCTGGACCCTTCTACTCTGCCGTTCGAAACGCTCGATCTGGGCGGCGAGTGGAATGCGATGACCGGCTTGCCAATGGTCTTCGCGGTGTGGGCTGGGAGGAAGGAATTCATGCAACCGCGCTACGAGCGGGCGTTCGCCGATTCGTGCCGCTACGGAATTGAGCACGCTCTGGAGATCGCCCGCGAGGAGGCGCCCTTGCGCGGAATTACCGAAGAATTGGCGCGGCAATATCTGATGCACCATATTGTCTATGAGTTGGGCGAACGCGATCACGAGGGTATGAAGCTGTATCTGAATTCCGCGCTGCGGCTGGAACGGGCGGTTTCCGTATGATGACGCGGAAAGAAGCCATTGACCTGTACAACGGCGACGATCTGATCGCCCTGGGCATGGCCGCCGATCAGGTCCGCCGCAAGCTCCATCCTCACGGAATCGTCAGCTACATCATCGACCGGAACATAAACTACACCAACTTCTGCACTGAGTACTGTAGCTTTTGCGCTTTCTACCGGCCCATGGGCCACGCCGAAGGCTACGTTCATCCGAAGGAAGTTATTTTCGACAAAATCAAGGAGACGATTGACCTGGGCGGTACGGGAATCCTCATGCAGGGCGGTCTGCACCCGGATCTGGGCATCGAGTGGTACGAGGATCTGTTGCGCGAAATCAAGAAGCGCTTTGACATTTGGTGTCATTGTTTTTCCGCGCCCGAGATCGTCAATATCGCCAAAGTGAGTAGTTTGTCGCTGCGCGATACTTTGTGCCGCCTGCGCGACGCCGGCCTCGATTCCCTTCCAGGAGGCGGAGCGGAGATCCTGGATGACGATGTCCGGAAACGCATCAGCCGGCTGAAATCGTCGGTGAACGATTGGATTGACGTGCACCGAACCTGCCACGCCATCGGCATGCGCTCCACCGCCACGATGATGTTCGGCACAGGGGAGACCATCGAGCAGCGCCTAAATCACTTCGATATCGTGAGGCAAATCCAGGAGGAGACCGGCGGGTTTACCGCTTTTATTCCCTGGAGCTTTCAGCGGGAAAACACCTCGCTGGGGCGGTTCGTGAAGGAAGAGGCCACGGCGGTGGAGTATTTGAAGATTCTGGCGCTTTCGCGCTTGTATTTCGAGAACATAGAGAACATCCAATCGTCCTGGGTGACGCCGGGCTTGAAGACCTGCCAGCTCGGGTTGCGATTCGGCGGTAATGACGTTGGCAGCATCATGATCGAGGAAAACGTCGTGAGCGCGGCCGGAACGCACCATCGAGCCACGGAAGAGGAATTGCGCCGCCTGATCCGCGACGCGGGCTTCATTCCCAAGCAGCGCGATTCGTTATACCGGACATATTTCCTGAACTGACGACGCTCCGTACTCGACTCCCGTGCTCGATAGTCCTGTCAGGGCACGACTTCAGTCGTGCCGCTCGATCAGCGCCCGGCCACGGCTTTAGCCACTGCTCCTTTCTCGACGCCGGCCCGAAGCCTCCCCCACCTTGATTGCCGTATCAGGACGCGACTCCCTGCCCGAGAGTCGTATCAGGGCACGACTTCAGTCGTGCCGCTCGATCAGCCGCCCGGCCACGGCTTTAGCCACTGCTCCGTTCTCGACGCCGGCTTGAAGCCTGCCCCGCAAAGAACGCCTGCTAGACTGGACAATACTACTTCGCGCTTCCGGTGCAACTTCGGATGGTATCCTTACGTCTCAATCACATGCGTTTGCTCGGATGTTTGTTTTTAGCGGGTTGCGCCGCCGCCGCGACTCCTTCCGCGCCTGGGGATAAGAAGCCCGGCTCGGAGTTGCTGCGCAAGCTCCCGCTCCGGTTCGAGCAAGACGCTCAAGGCCGATGGACCGCGCGCGGCCCCGCTTTCGCTATGCGGTTCGACCAGGACGCCACCTCGCTCCGTCTTGCGGACCGGGTGGTGCGATTTGCTTTTTCCGGGTCGAGTCCGCGCGCGGCATTTACGCCGTCGTCGCCGGTCAAGACCAAGACAAATTATTTCGTGGGAAAACAATACCGCTCGGTCGCCGGATATTCGCGGCTTCACAGGAGCGGCATTTATCCTGGCATCGACGTGGCCTATTACGGCGACGGAGAGCGGCTGGAGTATGATTTCGAGCTTCGCCCCGGCGCCAATCCCGCGCTCATTCGCATGCGGTTCGAAGGAGCCGATCAAATCGCCGTCAACGAGCGCGGCGAAATCGTTCTAAAATTGGGCGCGAGTGAGATCGTGCAGCGGGCGCCCGTGGTTTATCAGAAGCGTGCAGAGGGAGAAGTGGCGGCCGTGGAGTCGCGCTATCGCCTGCTGGACAATGGCGAAATCGGAGTGGCGCTTGGCGCCTATGATCGCGCGCAGCCCCTGGTCATCGATCCCGCCGTCATGTACTCCCTTTACCTCACCTCCACCAACGCGAGCGCCGGAGTTTCGGTTTCGGTGGACTCTCAGGGTCTGGTCTATCTCGGCGGCTACACGTATTCGACCGATTTCCCTATCGGCGGCAACGGCTATGAGTTGTTTCCCTCCGCCAGCGACCGCAACGCGTGGATCTGGCAGCTCAATCCCTTCGCCTCCGATCCAAACGACCAATTGCTGTACTCAACCTACTTTGGCGGCAACCTGGACACGAACCTGACCAGCATCGCCGTGAATAATGGCGTTGTGTATTTCGGAGGCACGACGATCGCCTCCAATCTCCCCACCACTTCCGGCGCCTTCGCTACTGCATTAGCCAACACCAACGCGACCAACGAAGGATTTGTCGCCGCCATCGACACCAGCCAGGCGGGCACGGCGGGTCTGGTATACAGCTCTTACTACGCCGGCAGCCAGATCACGCAGATCAACAGCGTCGCCACCATCGGCGGAAAAATCTATGCCACGGGTTTCGTGAATTCCAACGATCTGCCTCTGGCCGGCAATAGCTTCCAGACCGCGCAGTCCAACGGCTACGATGCATTCGTGGCCGAATTCGATACCAGCCAAAGCGGGACGTCGTCTTTGGTTTTCGCCTCCTATCTCGGGGGCTATTCGACCGATGTCGGGAACTCGATCGGAGTGGACAAGACCGGTTTGATCTATGTCGCAGGGCTTACCCTTTCCTCGGATTTCCCCACCACCTCCAACGCTTATCAGCCCATCTACATCGGCGCAGGCGATGCTTTCCTGGCGCAGATCGATCCGGTCGCGGGAGTTTTAAACTATTGCACGTACTTGGGTGGGTCGGGCGCGGACGTGGCGACGAGCGTTCTGGTGGAGTCTCCGGGACGCGTGGCCGTCGCCGGCTATACCGCTTCCACGGACCTCGCCGTGACCGCCAACGCGGCGCAAGCGGCGAACGGCGGAGCCTCGCAGCACGCATTAACCAATGATGCGTTTGTGATCGATCTCAATCTCGCCGCCCAAAGCCGCGCCACCATGCTGGTCTATTCCAGCTACTACGGCGGCGCCGACGACGAAATCACATATGGCCTCAGCCGCGATTCGGCGGGCCGGTATTTCCTCTGCGGATACACTCTTTCTCAAAATCTGCCCGTGACCTCGGGCGCGATCAACCCGGCTTCCATCGGGCAAAACATCGACGGGTTTCTGGCGGTGCTCGATCCAGCGGCTGGGCTGGCCTATGGCAGCTACATCACTAGCCCCGGTTACCAAGTTGTCTATGGCGTGGCGGTCGATTCCAACGGCAATGCCTATGTGATCGGTCAGACAACCAGCAACGTTTTCGGAGGAAATCCGGCGAAGCCCGATAGCGCAGGTACATTTGATGTGTTCTTCACCGTCGTCTCGGTCAGTTCATCGAACTCGAGTTCGCTGAAACTGGAAAGGGATCGCATTCAGGTCTTCGGCCCTGGACCGGTAACGCAGAAGAACTCGACGACGCCGCGGCCCAGGCGGAGCGCAATCGAGCGGCGCTAAGCTGAGTCTTGACGCTGCTTTGTACTACTAGACCTGAAAATCTTCGCGCCCCCCGAACGCTTTCGTGGCGCAGGCACTCTTGCTCGCCACGTCGAGACTCGTCTCGACGCCTGAGGACGCGCTAGACCATGGGGCGCTCCCTCGCGGCTCTGTTACCCCTCGTAGACGCAAGCCCCATTCCGAGCCGCGACCGTGAGGGAGCGGTTGTGAGTTCAGCTAAGGATCAAGCCTGACATGGAGAAAATAGTCAAGAGCGAAGAGGAGTGGAAGAAGCAGCTCACTCCGGAACAATACTATGTGGCGCGGCAGAAGGGCACCGAGCCCGCGTTCACGGGGAAGTACTGGAATTACCACGAAAAGGGCGTCTATCGCTGCGCGTGCTGCGGAACGGAGTTGTTCCGATCGGGTACGAAGTTCGAGTCGGGAACGGGATGGCCGAGCTTTTCAGAGCCCGTCCAGGAGGAAAACGTCCGGACGGAAACGGATAGTTCCCATGGAATGGTCCGTACGGAAGTGCTCTGCGCCCGCTGCGACGCGCACTTAGGCCACCTGTTTCCGGATGGCCCGCGTCCCACGGGGCTGCGCTACTGCATGAACTCGGCCGCGTTGGATTTCAAGAAGGAATGAACTCCGGTCTCCCTCGAACGCATAGGCGCTTCGCGGGAAAAAGTCATAGAAGAGCGCATATAGAGTCGGGTATTGCAGTATGAAAGCCCCGGCGCCGTTCTATTTCTCGACCACGCGAATCTCAAACAACTTCGGCCAGCGCTTGCCGGTGACGAAAATTCGCTTCTTTTGCGCGTCGTAGGCGATGCCGTTTAGCACATCGGCGTCCGGGGCGGGGCCGGCTTTCTGCAACAAGCCGCTAAGGTCCACCCAAGAGTTCACTTGGCCTGAGCGGGGGTCGATGCGCGCGATCATCTCGGTTTGCCAGATGTTGGCCCATACTTCACCCTCGATATACTCCAGTTCATTTACGTTCGTGACGGGACGGGTTCCCTCGCGAACCACAACGCGGCCCAGTTCGTGCTGCGTTGCCGGATCAAGGAAGCGAAGCGCGGAACTGCCGTCGCTCATGATTAGGCGCTTGTCGTCGTGCGTCAGCGCCCAGCCTTCCCCCGGATAGCGGAAGTTGCTCAGCGGCTGCCAGGTCTTCGCATCGTAGAGGAAGCCGATGCCGCTTGTGTAAGTGAGCTGGAACAGATGGCCGCCGAAGAACGTGATGCCTTCGCCGAAATAAACCGTCGAGAGCGGCATGCTCTTGAGAACCGCGCCCGTCACGAGGTCGATTTTGCGGATAGAGCTCTCTCCGTTCAGGCCGGTGGATTCGTAAAGGTAGCCGCCGAAATACTCGAGGCCTTCGGTGAAGGCTTTGGGATCGTGAGGGTAGCTTGCGACGATCTTGTAGGAGCGGACAGGCGCGGTCTGCGCGCAAGCGGCCACAGACAAGAGCAGGACCAGGAGGGCAGGCTTCATACGCTCCTCACAGCCGCACTCACCGGGTGCGACCCCACTGGAATCACGGTCAGCAATCCGAGCGATTTGTTGAGCCCGATTCTTCGCAAATCGAGAACCGCCACGTCGCCCGACTTTCGATTGAGCACCAGCGCATATTCTTCGCCGGGCGTAATGGAGACATAGCCGGGATCTGCGCCCGTTTGCACCAGGCCGATTTGCTTGTAGTCAGCGACTCTCAAAATGCTGACTCCACCGGATTCCGGACTGGCCACGAACAGATACGACGAAGACGCGGCCATGGCGGCAGGCGCGCGTCCGGCGAGAATCGTGGCGGCGACTTCGGTCTGAAATGGATAGACGATGACCACTGCGTCCATGCCCTCGCCAGTGACGTACAATTGGCCACCGTCGGCGTTGAAGCAGAGATAATCCGGCCGCACGGACATGGGCAGGTTCGTGATCAGGTTGCCGCTGGCTGTTTCGAACAGCGATAGCAGGCGTTCCCCACGATTGGCCGCGATCAGCATTTTG
>DATFSM010000091.1:0-41644 GCA_035262625.1 Bryobacteraceae bacterium | reverse complement strand
ATTCGCGTTGCCGCGCCTGGCGCGTCCCTGACAAAGCCCGCTCTCCACCAAAACTGCTCCGCACATCAAAGCGAAAGGAAAAACATGCTTCATCCCCGAAGAATCGCGGGCTTGACAAGGTCGCTCCATATCAGTTTTCCGAAGGCCGTTCCGCGCGGTCGACGACGAGACTGTCGAGCGGCGCTTTTGTGGCTTTCAACTTCAGCCCGAGTTGCTCGTGCAACGCTTCCTGGAGCGTCGTCCCCTGAAAGTCGTCAGTTTTCGCGTCCTGTTGCGGAGCAGGGCCCTTACGTTCCGGCGTGAATTCGATCGTGAAATCGAACCTGCCGCTGAATCCCGTTTGATCCACAACCGGGCGGGTCAGGATTCCGAGCGACGAAACAAAGGTTGCGATCTTCTCCAGAGTCACGTCACGGGCGGCGACCAGTATGCCGCCTCCCTGTGCGGGTATCGCCAGGAGTTCGTCACAGGTAGGCGGAAACATGCCTACAGAATTTGTCGTCGACGGCAAATGAGCATCGCACGGCTGGCCCTCGGAGTGGGGGCGTAGCTTCGGTCCCGTTGCTCCGGGCTTATCCGGGGTGAGCGCAACCACGGGCGTCTCCGCCGTAACCGTGTGAACGCGGAGTCCGAAGCGATCCGCAAGCAAAGACCGCACCATAAGGCGCATCTGGTCCGCTGCGGGGTTGCCCTTTGCGACCGCACGAATCTCGTAATTATCGATAGATACCCACTTCGGCGCACCGGCGAGCATGGAGTCGATCTGCTCTTTCGAGGGCATGAGATTCCACGCGAACATGATGTAGCCCAGAAGAGTAAGGTTGGCGGTGAACCGGCCGCCTTCGTGCTTTTCGCCGGGCCGTGTGCCGGGTTTGCTCAGTTTGATGGAAGCAACCTCAAACGAACTACTGGGCTCTGTCCCTTGCGCCTTCACAGGAGCGGAACTGAGAGCGGTTCCGAGGACGGCGATAAGCCCACCGGTGCCTGCTATCCGTCGCACGCTTTTTCGCTGTTTCAAATCCTATGACGGAACCGTCGTCTCATTCGTTCAAACCAATCAACCGCGCCGGACAGCCTCGGCTCAGTTTTTCTCGTCAGAACCTATAGTCCACCGGCTTGATGCCCTTGTACCGCAGGTAGACGATTGCCTGACCCCGATGGTGTTCGACGTGATCCATCAGAAGAATGACCGCCTCGAGCGCCGTCATCTTGCCCTCGCCGCTATCGACTGTTTTGTTAATCAGATCCGCATCGGAGAAAGTGCCAATGGCCGCTGCCCCCGCATCAAAAGCAGTCTTCAGATCCGCTATGGCCGTTTCTTTGTCAGTCTTTTTCTGATCGAAGAAAGCCGTCGGTTTCGGCGCATAGCCTTTCGTCATGAAAAGAATGCCGTTCGCGATGTGAACCATCTGTTCGCCGAAAGTCATTTCGGCGTCGTTGGGCCGTGAGACATACGATTCCGCCGGCATCTGCTCGGCGATCTGAACCGCGTATTCCTTGGACTTGTTCCAGTGATCCAGGATGTGTTTGACGCCGGGATTATCGGCGGCTAAAAGCGGCGAAAGGGAGAACAGCAGAAGAGCAGACAGCACGCGCATTCCATGAGTCTATCTGACGCCGCCCGAACCCGAGGCGGCGCTGGGGGGCAGCGCCGCCTCCTGCACTCGCTGCTCAGAAGTTCGGGCTCGTCGTCGTGGTCGTGCTGGAACTGGAGCTATGCCGTTCCGTCGAACTGTTGCCGGCCGGCGCGTTGGAACGCTCTTTCGAATGCGCATCGTGCTCTCGCGTCCGAGTCGTTGTCGTGCTGCCATCCGGATTGGCGACGGAGTCGGTCTTCTCACGCGTTGTCGCCCGGTCATGAACCGCTGACCCATCCGGGTTAACCGTGGTCGATGAGTGCTGCTCGCTCTTCTCGGTGGACGAAGTGCTTTGGGTCTGAGCGAACCCCGTCGGCAACATTGCCGCCGCGAATACAAACGCGAGCATGCCGTTCTTCATGATCTCCTCCTGCGGGACCTCGGGTCCTCACACTTGGAGGGCAGATTTACTGCCAGCGTGGCGAATCGTCCGCCTTAGGCGAGAGCGTCCTGAATCAGCCGCTTATGCTCTTCCGCGTGTCGCTTCGGCGAACCCGCCGCGGGGCTGGCATTACGCAGGCGTCCCGCGTACTTCAGCCGTTTGCCGATATCAAGATACCGGCCGTAGATCCAACGCCACGGACCCATATTGCGCGGTTCTTCCTGGCACCAGACAAGTTCCACTTCCGGCTTGTAAGCCGAGAGCACCTGCCCGACTTTCTCGTGCGGGAAAGGATAGAGCTCTTCCACGCGCACAAGAGCCACATCGGTAATCTTGCGCGCTTCCCGCTCTGCCAGAAGATCGTAGTAGATCTTGCCGCTGCAGAACACGATCTTCCGTACATGATCCGGATTGAGCGTATCCGGAATGACTTCATGAAACGCCCCGTCCGTAAGTTCGCTGAAGCTGGAAACCGCTTTAGCCGAGCGGAGCAGCGACTTGGGAGTGAAGATCACGAGCGGCTTCAGCGGCAGCACGGCCTGACGCCGCAGCGCATGAAAGTACTGCGCTGGCGTCGTGCAGTTGGCGACCCGGATATTGTCCTCGGCGCAGAGCGACAGGAACCGCTCGATGCGGGCGCTCGAATGTTCCGGCCCCTGGCCCTCGTAGCCGTGCGGGAGCAGCATCACCAGGCCGCTGGTCTGGCCCCACTTCTGTTCACCTGTGGTAATGAACTGGTCGATGATGATCTGCGCGCCGTTCGAGAAATCGCCGAACTGCGCTTCCCAGAGCGTAAGCGTGTTGGGGTCTGACACGCTGTAGCCATACTCGAACCCGAGCACGCCGAATTCGCTGAGCGAACTGTCGAACACATTAAAAGCCGCCTGCGCTCCCGGCAGGTGCTGCAGCGGGATATACCGCTCGCCGTTCTCAAAGTCGTAAAAACTCAGATGGCGCTGGCTGAATGTGCCGCGTCCGGAATCCTGGCCGCTGAGGCGAACGGGAATTCCTTCCAGAACCAGGCTGCCGTACGCGATCGCCTCGGCGTAAGCCCAATCGACCGCGCCGTCGGAGGCGAGTGTTTCTCGACGTTTCCGAATGAATCCCTCAAGTTTCGGGTGAAGGTGGAATGTAGCGGGCAGGGAAGTGATGCCTTCAATCGTCTGCTCCAGCAGCTGACGTGAAATCGCACTCGCGGAATTAGGACGAGTGTGCGTCAGAGGAGGCTGCAGCACCCACTTGCCGGCGGCTTTGTTGGCGTCGAACGCGGCGTTCAGACGGTCGGCCGTACGCTTGCGCATGGCCTTCTGTTCTTCGCTGTCGATCAGCTTTTCCGCCACAACCCGGTTCCCGTACTGCGCGGCGGCCGAGGGAAGAACTTCGATCTTCTTGTACATCACCGGCTGCGTGTAAGCCGGGTCGTCCGTTTCATTGTGGCCGTGACGCCGGTAGCAGATCATATCCACCACTACGTCGCGCCCGAACTGCTGGCGGTAGTCGAACGCGAGCCGCATTACGCGGATCGAGGCTTCGGGATCGTCACCGTTGACGTGGAAGATGGGCGCTTGAACCGTACGCGCGATATCGGTCGCGTAAATGGTCGAGCGCGAATCGTCCGGTAGGGTAGTGAAGCCGATCTGGTTGTTGATCACTAGGTGGATCGTGCCGCCCGTGCAGTACCCGTCGAGTTGAGAAAGATTCAGCGTTTCGGCCACAACGCCCTGACCGGCGAATGCGGCGTCGCCGTGAATTACAAGCGGAATCACGCGGGCGCGTTTGTCGTCGCCCGACTCCTCCTGTTTCGCGCGAACCATGCCTTCCACGACCGGATTGACGGCTTCGAGGTGGCTGGGATTCGACGCGAGGGTCATGGTGATCTCGTTGCCCGCCGGTGAACGATGCGTGCCGGTGGCGCCGAGGTGATACTTCACGTCGCCGGAACCCTGCGTGGAGGCCGGATCGATATTGCCCTCGAATTCCGAGAAAATCTGGCCGAGTGGCTTGCCGATGATATTCGCGAGAACGTTCAGCCGCCCCCGGTGAGCCATGCCAAGGACGATTTCCGTCGCGCCGTTGTCCGCCGCGCGGGACGCGACATCCGAAAGAAGCGCGATCACCGTCTCGGCGCCTTCCAGCGAAAAGCGTTTCTGACCGATAAACCGGCGGTCGAGGAAGTGCTCGAACTCTTCACCGCGCAGCAAATCTTCCAGAATGCGCAATTTCTGGTCTTTGGAGGCGGGCCAGATGCCCGTCTGCGTCTCCATCTGCTGTTGCAGCCAGGCCTTCTCTTCGGAGCGCTGGATATACATGTACTCCGCGCCGATCTTGCCGCAATAGGTCGCCCGAAGCAGTTCGATCATCTCCCGCAGCGCCACTTGCCGACGTTTGCCAAACGCATGCTGCAGGGTTCCCGCGTAGAAGAGCCGGTCAAGATCCCAGATGGTGAGCCCGTAAGTCAGCGGATCGAGTTCCGCGTTGTATTCCGGCTCCCCGCCAAGCGGATCCAGTTGCGCCAGCAGGTGGCCGCGCACCCGGTACGCGTGAATCAACTGAATGACAGCGGCTTCCTTGACGACATCGATGGAAGGTTCCACCGTTTCGGATGCCGCGGCAGCCGCGCGATCCCCCGCCCACTTCACCGGCGCATAGGGGACCTTCAGAGCGTCAAAAATCTCGTCGTAAAAATTGTCTTCGCCGTCGAGCAGGGCCTGGAACTTTCCGAGAAACATCCCGGACTCCGCGCCCTGAATAATCCTGTGATCGTAAGTGCACGTCACAGACATGACCTTGCCGATGCCGAGCGAAACGATGGTTTCCGGAGGCACGCCGCGATACTCCGCGGGATAGTCCATCGCGCCGACCGCGATAATCGCGCCCTGCCCCGTCATCAGCCGGGGATTCGACGCCATCGTGCCGACGGTGCCCGGATTTGTCAGTGAGATCGTGGTTCCCTGGAAATCCGCCGGAGTGAGTTTGTTAGTCCGGGCGCGCGCCACCAGATCGTCGAAAGCGGCCATGTACTGTTTAAAGGAAAGGTCGCCCGCATTCTTGATATTGGGCACGACGAGGCTGCGGGCCCCGTTCTTCCCGGCGACATCCACAGCCAGCCCGAAATTGATCTGCTTCTTGACAACGCGGAAAGGCTCGCCCGAGGCGTTCAGCGCGAACGAATGGTTCAACGCCGGATTCGCCTGAACGGAGCGCACAATCGCCCATCCGATGAGGTGCGTATAGGAAACCTTGCTCTTTCCGATCAGCCCGCGATGGTGATTGATCAGCCGCCGGTTCTCATCGATGACTTTAACCGGGATAATTCTCTGCGAAGTGGCGAGGGGAATCGTCGCGCTGGCGGCCATGTTCTCAGCGATGCGCGCAGCGGCGCCCCGAAGCGCCGCAAGCTCTTCCGCGGGACCGAGATCGGATTGCTCGACCGGTTTTACGCCGGGAAAAGGCGCCACCGCCGTCGCGCCGTTCGAACCGTTTGCCGTGGCCCGCGCGTGGCCGTTGCCGGAACTGCCATTCGCGCCATTGCTTTCAAAGACGGATTTCCAGAGAGGGTCTACCGAAGTCCGGTCACGACGATACTGTTGCAGAAGCTCTTCTTCGAGCCACGCGTTAATGCCTTGCTGGTGAGGCTGTTCAGATTCCATACAGGAGGGAAGGTGCTCAGTTCTTATGATAGTCCTCCACCAGAGCCGTGAATTTCCTCCCATGTAACATAGGCCCGTGCCCGCGTTGCTCCTACTTCTCTTCGCCGGCAGCGGCTGCGCGGCGCTCATCTACGAGATCGTCTGGTTGCAGCTTCTGCAACTCGTGATCGGGTCGACCGCCGTTTCGATCGCGGCGCTCCTTGCGACGTTCATGGGGGGCATGTGTCTGGGAAGCGTGAGCCTGGCGCGGGTCGTCCGCCGCGCCGCAAACCCCATGCGCGTCTTCGCCTTGCTCGAAGCCGGTACCGGAATCTGCGGCGCCGCGGCTCTTTTTGGCCTGCCGCTGATTCAGGGCTTATATGTCTCGTTCGCGCGAGCCGGAACAGAGGGGTTGCTGCTCCGGGGAGCCCTGTGCTGCGTCTGTCTTCTGCCGCCGACGGTTCTGATGGGCGCCACTCTGCCGGCGGTATCGCGAGCTGTGGACCATTCCACCGTTGGTTTTCTGTATGCCGCTAACATTGCAGGCGGCGTGATCGGTTGCGTCGCCGCGGGATTCTGGCTTCTGCGCGTATTCGATATGGGCGTCGCGACTTATGTCGCGGTAGGCCTGAATCTCAGCGTTGCGGCGTTCGCCTGGATTGCGTCCCGGCCAACTGGAAGCCCAGTACCGGAGCGTGACACTGCCCCGCTCGACGCTGGCGGCGCATGGGGGATCTACGTTGCCATTGCGCTTTCGGGCCTCTCGGCGCTCGGAGCGGAAGCCGTGTGGACCCGTCTCCTGGCTTTGACGCTCGGCCCGACGGTCTACACCTTCTCGATCATTCTCGCCGTCTTCCTCATCGGCATGGGCGTCGGTTCGGCCGCCGGTTCCGTAGTGGCGCGAGACGCCTGCCGCGCGCGGCGCAATCTCGCCCTCACGCAGGCGGCGCTGATGGCAGCCATCGGCTGGGCGGCCTACATGATCGCCCGGCAGCTGCCTTACTGGGACAAGAACCTGTTTGGGCACGATAGCGTCTGGATAGGCTTCCTGCACGATTTCGGCTCGTCCGCGATTGCCATTCTTCCCGCGGCGCTCTGCTGGGGCGCGAGCTTTCCGCTGGCGCTCGCGAGCATCGGCGAACACTCGCCGGACGCAGCCGAACCGGTCGGAAAAATCTACGCCTGTAACACCCTCGGAGCCATTGCCGGCGCCGTCTGCTTCGGGATCGCGGCTATCCCGCTGTTTGGATCTCAGATTTCCGAGCGGCTTCTCGTGGCCGTTGCCGCTACAGGCGCGTTCGCAGCGCTGGAACGCGTCTGGCGATGGCGCGCGGCGCTGGCCACAGCGGCGCTCGCGTTCCTCTGGATCGTGCCCCCGACTCCCTGGCAATTACTTGCTTTCGGAAGGCGATTGCCTCTCGAAGCCGGAAAGACCGACAACGGCTGGAGACGCCTCTATTCGGCCGAGGGGATCAACTCTTCCATCGTGTACACCGAATTCGTCGACCATCGCCGGTTCTTTCACGTCGCAGGAAAGATCGAAGCGTCGAGTTCTCCCGCCGATATGCAGCTCCAGCGCTCCCTGGGGCATATACCCGCTCTGCTGCACGCGAATCCTAAGTCCGTACTGATTGTGGGCTGCGGCGCCGGAGTCACCGCCGGATCGTTCACGGTTCATCCCGAGCTCGAACACATCACGCTGTGCGAAATTGAACCGCTGATTCCGCCCGCCTCGGCGCGTTTCTTTGCAAAGGAAAATCACAACGTGATGCGCGACCCGCGCACACGCATCGTTTACGATGACGCGCGCCATTTCGCGCTCACCGCGCGGGAGAAGTTCGACATCATCACCTCAGACCCGATTCACCCGTGGGTCAAAGGCGCAGCCACTCTTTACACGAAAGAATATTTCGAAGCTTGCAAAGCGCATCTGAATCCGGGCGGCCTCGTGACGCAATGGGTACCTCTTTACGAAAGCGATCTGGCTACCGTCCAAAGCGAGATCGCCACGTTCTTCGATGTTTTTCCGCATGGCATCGTCTGGGGCAACCCCGGCGATTTCAACGAGGGCTATGACGTCGTTCTGATGGGTTCGAACGACCCCCTCCGCATCGATCTGGACGCGGCGCAGCATCGACTCGACGCCGCGCCCGCTCTGGCGACATCCCTCCGAGAGGCCGGATTTCATTCCGCGGCCGAGTTATTCGGGACGTATGCCGCCAGCGCAAACGATCTCCTCGGTTGGCTGGCGCACGCCGAGATTAACCGCGACCGAAGTCTGCGTCTTCAGTACCTCGCGGGGCTGGCGAGGCATGAGGGCAAAGCGGGCGCGATCTACGGCGAGATTGTGAAGCGCGGAGGATTTCCGCAAGGCCTTTTCACCGGATCCGAATCGCAGATGGAAAAACTACGCGGCAGCTTCGAAAGCTGGCGCGCGGACCCCTTTGAAAGTTCCGCCAAACACGACTAAAGCTTTTTGCCGCGCTTACGCAACACCACGAACGCGTCATTCGCGGGTGACGGGTGCATGGGAGTCCGGGGACCGCCGCGCGGAAAGTTATTCCGAAACGTCTCGATCGCTTCCCTGATCTGCCGATGCCCGAACACGAAAAACAGCATCAGGCTCGTAGCGAAAACAACATATCGAAGACTATCGCCGCTATGCCCCATACCTAAGGCTACCGCATTTTATTCTGCCTTCTGTTAAACCTGTATAGGTGCCGAAGAAATCCCGTTCGGGACTCTGGCGATGGACTGTTTTCGCCACGCCCTCCGATCAGGCGCTCCTTGTTCTGAGCATCGTGATCGGCGTGGTGGTAGGCCTGACGGTGGTTGCGTTCATTCTTCTCACCGGCCGCCTGGCCGCGCGGATGTATCCGGCCGAAAGCGCGGCGTGGCGCCGCCTGGTCGTTCCTGTCATTGGCTCCCTGGTCAGCGGCTACCTGCTCTTTCGCTATTTTCCCAACGCGCGCGGAAGCGGGATCCCGCAGACGAAATTCGCGCTCTTCATCCGCGACGGTCACATCTCGCTCCGAACCGTGCTCGGAAAATTCGGGTGCTGCTCGATATCGCTTGCCAGCGGTATCGCTCTTGGGCGCGAAGGTCCCTCGGTGCAAATCGGCGCCGGTATCGCGTCGGTGATCGGTAGACGCTTCGGTCTCAGCGCCTCGAATGTGAAGGCATTGGTGCCTGTCGGATGCTCAGCGGCGCTTGCCGCTGCGTTTAATACCCCCATCGCCGCGGTTCTTTTCTCGCTCGAGGAAATCCTGGGCGACTTCGAAGCTCCGGTGCTGGGCTCCGTCGTGCTCAGTTCGGCGACTTCGTGGATGATGCTGCATCTGATCCTCGGCGATCAGCCCCTTTTTCACACGCCCGCGTACAAGCTGGTAAATCCGGTCGAGTTTCTGGTCTACGCAATACTGGGGATCATCGGCGGCTTCGGGTCCGTCGCATTCGTGAAGTTGCTGCTGGGGTTGCGCCTCTGGTTTCGAGCGCTGCCCAAATCCACCCTATGGCTGCAGCCCGTGGTCGGCGGGCTTGCGGTGGGCATTATGGGTTGGTTCATTCCGGAAGTTCTCGGCGTCGGTTACGACTATGTCGACCGCATACTCGGCGGCGATTTTCCGATGAAAACGGTCGCGATCCTCGCTGTCCTGAAAATCATTGCGACGCCGGTCTGCTATTCGTCCGGCAACGCGGGCGGCATCTTCGGCCCGGCTCTCTTCGTCGGAGCAACCATCGGTGGAACTGTGGGAGGCGTGGCGCATGCGGCCTTCCCTGCGGTCACCGCCAATCCGGGCGCCTACGCTCTCGTCGGCATGGGCGCCGCGTTCGCCGGAATCGTGCGCACCCCAATGACCTCGGTGATCATGATCTTCGAGATGACCCGCGATTACACGATCATCGTCCCGCTGATGATCGCGAATATGATCAGCTTCTTCATCTCGCAACTGCTTCAGCCCGACCCGATTTACGAAGCTCTCGCGCTTCAGGACGGCGTACATCTTCCGACGGCGGGTTCGCGCGCGGGATCGGCCGGCGCCCGCGTAAGCGAAATCATGGATCGTGATGAGGCCTCGCTCGCTGGCATCAGGGAGACCATCAGTTCCCACGCGGAGTTTCCTCACGCGCATCCCGACCATCCGGTCAGCCTGGTGCTGGACCGCATGCGCGCCGAAGGCGTCGATACGTTGCCGGTCGTGAGCCGAACCGACGTTTACAACGTCGAAGGCGTGGTCACCCTCTCCCGCATTCTCGCGAGTTACGGTGTCCCGGGCAAACGTGCGCCGCAGGTTCCGCCCGGATTCTCAAAGCCATGATGGAACGCGTACGCCAGGTCCGCACGATTATCATCCTGGTCCTGGTGATTGCCGGGCTCGCGTCGCTGGACCAGATGCTCGCGCGCGTGGAATCGACCGAAATGCGCGACTCCGCCGCTCACGCATTTCAGCGCGGCCAGGAATTATTGGCGCGAGGCAAGGCTTCGGACGCGGTTGACGAGCTTAGCAGAGCGCATGCGCTCGACCGCGACAATCCCGAATACGCACTCGGACTCGTCACCGGGCTCACTGAATCCGGCAAGGCCGGTGAAGCAGATGCCCTGATGAACGAAATCCTCGATCAGCGGCCCAACGATGGTCAGGCGAATCTTACGGCTGCGCGCTTGATGGTCAAGGAGTCAAAGGCTGCCGAGGCAGAGGCGTACTACCATCGCGCCATCTACGGCAATTGGCCGGGCGACCCCGCGGCGCCTACTCGTGCCGCCCGCCTGGAACTGGTCAATCTGTTGCTGAAAGAGAACGCGCGCCAGCGTCTGCTCGCCGAACTGATTTCGCTCGAGGCGGAGTCGGGTGACGATGAGAATCTGCGGAAACGCGTCGCCGGCTTATTTCTCGATGCGGGCTCGCCCGCGCGTGCGGCGGCCGTCTATCGGGATCTCTCGGAACGCCGGCCGCACGATGCCGCTGTCTTCGAAGGTCTCGGCGATGCGCAACTCGAACAGGGACAGTACCGCGCCGCGCAGACAGCGTTTTCACGCGCCGCGGCCCTCGACCCGAACTCGGACGCGCGAGCACGTCTGTCGCTGGTAACCGAAGTCGCCGAACTTGACCCTACGCCGCGAGGCTTGACATCGATGGACAAGTACTCCCGCAGCCGGAAACTCCTCAGCCTGGCGAGAAACGATCTGGCCGACAAATCGCAAACCCCCGACGCCGACGTCCGCCAATTGCTGAAAGCAGCTGACGATGAGCTCTCCAGGAACAGGCCGGGCAACCCCTCTAATGAGGTCTCGGAGGCCGTGCTGGGACTGGCCGAGCGTATCTGGAAGACGAGGCTCGCGGCCTACGGGCCAAAGATGACTCCCGAGGAAGAACCGCTGCGGCTTTGTATGGAAAAGCTGCAGCCCCCGTCCTGAAGGTCCCCAAATATTTGAGGAACCTGCGAACCGTTTGCGCGTAATACCGTCAGACAGACATGAAAACCCGGATATTCCGCCTCCTGGTCCTTGTGTGCCTTTCGGCGGCGCTCGGGATATCCGCTGACGCCCCCGTATTCGAAGTCGCGACCATCAAACCCGGCGACCCCGCGTCGCGCGGAATGTCGATTTCGCTCGGAGTCGGCGGCATGTTCACGACCAAAAACGTCACGCTCAAGATGCTCGTGGCGCTCGGCTGGAATGTGCGAGAGTTTCAGATTTCGGGCGCTTCAGGGTGGATCGGCACAGATCGCTTCGATATTGTCGCGAAGCCGGAGCACGAAGTTCAGCGCAACAGCGACGAGGGGCGGGCGCTCCTGCGAGCGATGGTCCAGTCGTTGCTTGCCGACCGCTTCCATCTTCAGGTGCACACCGAGTCGAAGGAGATGCAGGTGTATGCGCTGATCGTCGCAAAAAACGGTTCAAAGCTAGTGGAATCGGATCCCGAAAGTAAAGGCCCGAGTCTCGGGTTCACCGGCAATCGAGGTGGTCGATCATCGGTGACGGCGAGTAAGGTATCGATGAAAATGTTCGCCGAGGCGTTGTCGAATCAATTGGGGCGGACGGTAATCGACCAGACCGGGCTCAACTCGTCCTATACCTTCAAAATGGAGTACACGCCAGACTTGGAGATGGGGCCGACTAAGCCGGGCCTTGAGGCCGAGAAGGTCGACACAACCTCGCTGCCGGACGGCCCTACCATTTTCACCGCCCTGACCGAACAACTCGGCCTCAAACTGGATTCTCAGAAGGGACCTGTGGAGGTCGTGGTGATCGATCACGCCGAAAAACCGACCGACAACTAAGACGTTAGAATCGAAGGAACTCGTCCGTCTGAAAGTTTTCCTTCTGAATCCATCCCGATCGATGAACATTTTTGTAGGGAGCAACGTCAAACACTACATGCTTCGGCGCAGCCTGACGGCTCTCGTGTGTCTTGCATGCACTCCGCTATTGGCCACCGAATACCACGGCGTCGTCCGCTTCGCCGGACTTCCCCTTCCCGGCGCCACACTGACCGCTACGCAGGGCGATAAGAAATTCGTCGCCGCGACTAATATTGACGGCGTCTATTCTTTCCCGAATCTGCCCGACGGTGACTATTCGATCCAGATCGACATGTTGTGTTTCGCCACCGTTAAAAAGGACATAACAATCGCGCCGGGCGTTCCCACCGCCGAATGGGAAATGAAACTGCTTCCCGTCGACGAAATCAAAGCCGCGGCTGCGGCGGCGGCGCCCACGGTTTCCGCGCCCCCGACCGCCGCGCCGGTTCAGACCACGAGCATTCCCGCCACGACGGCTGCCGCGCCCCCACCGCCTGCTAACGGCAAAAAGAAAAAGGGGCCGAACGCGCCTGCCCCAGTGAATACCGCCTCGGCCTTCCAGCGAACCGACGTGAACGCATCCGCTGCTCCGCCGCCGCCTTCGGAAGCAGCGCAGGCCGCTCCCTCATCCGACAACAGCCTTAACAACAATGCATCCGACTCCCTGGCCATCAACGGCAGCGTGAATAATGGCGCCTCATCCCCCTTCGGGCTGAATCAGGCATTCGGAAACAATCGGCGTGGTTTCGGGTCGCTCTACAACGGCAACATCAGTCTGCTTTTCGATAACTCGGCTCTTGACGCCCGCAATTATTCTTTGACCGGCCAGGATACGCCCAAAGCCGCTTACAACCAAATCACTGGCGGCGTAGCGTTCGGAGGGCCGCTGCGGATTCCCCGCCTCATTCCGCTGCGGAGCGCGCCGAACTTTTTCGTCGCATATCAGATCGTGCGCAACCGGACAGGCTCGACCAGTACCGCCCTCGTTCCCACAGAAGACCAGCGCGCCGGCCAGTTTTCGACGCCGATTTTCGACCGCACCACCGGCCAGTTGTTCCCCGGCAATATGATTCCGCAGAGCCTGATCAGCCCGCAGGCCCTTTCTCTGCTGCGTTTCTATCCCCTGCCGAATTTCGAAGGCAACCAGTACAACTATCAGACGCCCATCAACGGGCGCATGGATCAGGACAGCCTTCAATCCCGCCTTTCGAAGGGAATCGGCCGGTTCAATCAGGTATTCGGGAACTTCGGTTATCAGAACACCCGCAACGAGACGAACAACATTTTCAACTTTCTCGACCAGACCCAGACAATCAGCTTCTCGATC
The DNA here is from genome assembly GCA_035262625.1 of Bryobacteraceae bacterium. Taxonomy (GTDB): domain Bacteria; phylum Acidobacteriota; class Terriglobia; order Bryobacterales; family Bryobacteraceae; genus BOG-234. The sequence continues at coordinate 28,366 of DATFSM010000091.1, read as the reverse complement.
AACGCGAGCTGGATGCACCGGTTTAATAACCGGATCTTCACTACAACCAACATCACATTCAATCGCCAGAGCATGGACGTCATGCCGTATTTCGCCAATCGCGAGAACGTCTCCGGCGATGCGGGAATCACCGGAAACCTCCAGTCGCCGCTCTATTGGGGGCCGCCGCAACTGGTCTTTTCGAGCAATATCGCGAGCCTTACCGACGGCAATTTCGCAGGCAATCACAACCAGACCGCGTCGATCGGAAACCAGACCTACTGGGCGCACGCGCCGCACAACTTTACCTTCGGCGGCGACTTCCGCCGCCAGCAGTTCAACGCCCTAAGCCAGCAGAACCCGCGCGGAACATTCGCTTTCACGGGCGGCGTTTCCGGCTCCGATTTCGCCGATTTCCTTCTGGGGATCCCGGGCACAAGTTCGATCGCCTACGGAAACGCTGATAAATATTTCCGCGCCTCCATATACGATGCCTATTTCACGGACGATTGGCGCGTAAGCCCCAGCCTCACCGTGAACGCTGGCGTGCGCTGGGAATACTGGTCCCCGATTACCGAAAAATACGGTCGCCTCGTTAACCTGGACATCACGCAGGGCTTCGCTTCGGCTGAGCCCGTAATTGCGAACAATCCCGTCGGGCCGTTGACCGGCAACAAATATCCTTCGTCCCTCGTGAACCCGGATAAGCATGGTTTCCAGCCGCGCATCGGTATCGCTTGGCGGCCCATCTCAGGTTCGTCTTTGGTAGTGCGCGCGGGGTACGGCGTCAACTACAACACCTCCGTATACACATCCATCGCCTTCCAGATGGCCCAGCAGGCGCCGCTCTCGAAGAGCTTCAGTGTGCAGAACAGCGCTGAGAACCCTCTGACCCTCGCAAACGGATTCATTCCCTCCCCGCTGACGAATCCGACCAATTTCGCGATCGATCCCAACTTCCGCGTCGGTTATGCGCAAAACTGGCAGCTGTCGATCCAGCGCGACCTGCCCGGCGCGCTCGTCCTCAATGCGACTTATCTCGGCATTAAAGGCACACGTGGCGTACAACAGTTCCTGCCAAACACTTACCCGCCCGGCGTCGATAGCCCGTGTCCCTCCTGCCTGCCCGGCTATACGTACATGACTTCGAACGGAAACTCGACCAACCAAAAGGGCAACGTTCAGATTCGCCGACGCCTGCACAACGGCTTCACCGCCACCGTGCAGTACACATATTCGAAAGCCATAGACGATGCCGCTCTCGGCGGCGGAGGCAATCAAAGCGCGGCTGTGATCGCCCAGAACTGGCTCGACCTTGCTTCCGAGCGCGGCCTCTCCAGCTTCGATCAACGCCACCTCGTGAGCTTCCAGGGCCAGTACACGACGGGCGTGGGCGTTCACGGCGGCACTCTTCTGGACGGATGGCGCGGTACCGCCTTCAAGGAATGGACCATCAGCACCCAAGTCAAGGCGGCCACGGGCCTCCCCCAATCGCCCGTTTTCTTCGCGACCGTTCCGAATACCGGCGTAACGGACGCCATTCGGCCCGATTACACTGGCGCGCCTCTTTATAACGCGCCGCAGGGACTGGCCCTGAATCCCGCCGCATATATCGCGCCCGTCGGCCACTGGGGCAGCGCGGGCCGCAACACTATCGAAGGACCGGATGTGTTCACCATCTCGGCGTCGGCGGCGCGCACCTTCCGGCTGCGTGATCGCATGAACATGGACGTCACGCTGAATTCGTCCAACCCCATCAACCACCCGACGTTTACCAGTTGGGTCACCAACATCCGCAGTCCGCAGTTCGGACTTCCGGCTGGCGTGAACTCCATGCGGACCGTACAACTGACCCTGCGAGTGAGGTTCTGATGAACAAATTTCCGGCATTCGCCACGTTCCTCACGATCGGAACAGCGGCAGTATTTCTCGTTTCCGCACAACAGCCGCAACCGCCTCAACCCGGCACCAACGCCGACTCGAGCGCAGGCGTGACCTTCAAAGCGCAAACGCAGCTCGTGGTTGAAACCGTAACCGTGAAAGACAAGAACGGCAAGGCCATCGAAGGGCTGACCGCGAAAGACTTCACCGTAACGGAAGACGGCGCCGTTCAGACCATTCAGTTCTGCGACTTTCAAAAGCTTGATGAGATCGCGCCGTCGTTCGCGACTCGGCCTGCGCCTGCGCCCGCCCCCGCGGCTCCCTCCGATAATCCACCCAAACCGAAGGTCCAGGGCACAACGACTGCCCAGATCGCGAGCGAGACTCCCGGCGACCTGCGATTTAAGAACCGCCGCCTGCTGGTCCTCTACTTCGACATGAGCGCCATGCCCGTACCCGATCAGCTACGCGCATTCGCCGCCGCCCAGAAGTTCATCAAATCGCAGATGACGCCGGCCGACCTGATGGCGGTCATGAAATACGATGCCGGCGCCATCAAAGTGCTCGATGACTTCACCGACGATCGCGACGAATTGCAGATGACGATCGACAAGCTGGTCGCGGGCGAAGGTTCCGGCTTTGATGAGGCCACGAATGACGACAGCACGGCCGATACCGGAGCCGCATTCGGCCAGGACGATTCCGAGTTCAACATCTTCAACACCGACCGCCAGCTTGCCGCCATTCAGACCGCGGTGAAGATGCTGGGATCGCTGAACGAGAAGAAATCGCTCGTATACTTCGCGAGCGGCATGCGTCTGAACGGCATCAATAACCAGGCCCAGATGCAGGCCACCGTGAACGCCGCGATTCGCTCGAACGTGGTGCTGTTCCCGATCGATGCGCGCGGTCTCGTCGCAGGAGCGCCGTTGGGCGACGCCACGGTGGGTTCCCCGGGTGGCGTCGGCATGTATTCGGGGTCCTCAGCCATCGCCAACACGAATAACTTCCAGCGTTCTCAGGACACGCTCTACACGCTCGCCGCTGACACCGGCGGAAAAGCCCTGCTCGATTACAACGACCTCACTCTCGGTATCGTGCACGCGCAGGAAGCCATCTCCAGCTATTACGTCGTCGGCTATCAATCAACCAAGCCAACGCTGGATGGTAAATATCGCCGCATCAAGATCACCTACAACGGCGATCCGTCGGCCAAACTGGAATACCGACAGGGCTATTTCGCCGGCAAGCTTTTCAGCAAATTCACCGCGACAGACAAAGAACGCCAGCTCGAAGACGCCCTCATGCTGGGCGACCCGATCACCGAACTCACGATCGCGATGGAGGTCGACTACTTCCAGCTCAACCGCGCCGAATACTACGTGCCTGTCGCGATTAAAATCCCGGGCAGCGAACTTGCCCTGGCCCGCCGAGGCGGCGCCGAGCATACAGTAATCGATTTCATCGGCGAAGTGAAGGACGAGTACGGCACCACCGTCAGCAACGTGCGCGACAAAGTAGATGCGAAGCTGACCGGCCAGACCGCGGCCGAGCTTGCCTCGCGCCCGATCCTGTACGACACCGGATTCACTCTCCTGCCCGCTACCTACACGATTAAGGTCCTCGCGCGAGATGACGAAACGGGCCGCATCGGGACCTACATGCAGAAATTCACAGTCCCGAATCTCAACAAAGAAGAGAAGCGCATACCGATCAGCTCCGTCGTGATCGGCAGCCAGTTCCTGGCGTTCAACGAGGCTCTTTATAACGCCGCCAAGGACAAGGGCAAGTCCGAAGTCGTCAGCCCCCTCGTTCAGGACGGCCAAAAGCTGCTGCCAAGCGTGACGCGCGTCTTCAGCCGAAATCGTGACATGCATATCTACCTGCAGGCATATGAACAGACGGTTGAGAACGTGCAGCCGCTGGTCGCGTTCGTAACGTTCTATCGCGGCCAAACGAAAGCCTTCGAAACGCCGCCGCTTCCCGTGAACGAGGCCGTCCAGAACCGCCTGAAAACGATGCCGATGAAATTCAGCATTCCGCTGAATAAGCTGCAGCCCGGACGTTACAACTGCCAGGTGACGGTACTGAATCCTGAAGGCCAGAAAGCCGCATTCTGGCAGGCTCCGATTATGCTGGTTCCGTGAAGCTTGCCCTCTGTCTTCTGGCGCTCTCCGCGCCGATGCTCGCGCAGCAGGCGCGGGACCTGGAAGCGGTAGTTCAGACGGACCTCGGAACCTTCCGGTTCGAATTCACGCCGGATCAGGCGCCGAAGCACGTAGAGCAGTTCATACGACTGGCCAGACAGGGCTTCTATAACGGAGGCGCGTTTCACAGAGTCATCGCGAACGGCATTATTCAGGGCGGCGACCCGCTTCTGAAGGACCCGAAGACTCCGAAAAACAGTTGGGGCACTGGCGGGCTCAACATGCTGCCTGATGAGTTCGGGGGCATCAGGCACGAGCGCGGCGTCGTTTCCGCCGTGCGAATACCCGACAAGCCCAACAGCGATGGCGCCCAGTTCTTCGTCTGCGTCTATCCGCAGCCTTCGCTCGACGGCAAATTTTCTTCTTTCGGGCGCGTCACCGAAGGCATGGATGTCGTCGAAAAGATCTCACGCGTCCCGGCGGGCGAAAACGGCTTCACGGACACGCCCGTCCGCATCATCAGCATCACCATCGAACCCAAGAAAACCGAACCCTTCGCCGATACGCCGGTTTCCGACCTTCACCGCACCGTAACCCTCAAAACCACCCTCGGCGACATCCGCATTCAGATGGAACCCGACTGGGCCCCCAATCACGTACGGAACTTTCTGAGACTGGTTTCAACCGGCTGGTACGACGGCACAGCATTCCACCGCATCGTGAAGGGCTTCGTCGTCCAGGGCGGAATGGGCGACCAGCGCGCCTCCGGTCCCATCCACCCGGCGGACCGCTGGGTTCATCCCCTGAAGGGCGAATTCCGCGACGACATCAAACACACACGCGGTATCGTCTCGATGGCCCGCACCAACGACCCCGATTCCGCGACGACATCATTCTTCCTGGTCCTGGGCGACGCCCCGCACCTCGACGGCAAATACTCCGCCTTCGGCCGTGTGATCGACGGAATGAGCGTTCTCGATGCTTTCGAAAAAGAAGAACTGAATGGCGAAACCCCGCAGCGCCGCCTGGAAATCGTCAAAGCGACAATCGATCCCGCCGCGCACTAATCACGGGACGGGGTCTTCGAAATCTACGCTCGACTGCACGTCCGTCTTCTTGAACCCGCTGTTCTTCGCGGTGAATGCGATGGTTCGAGCATAGAAAAACAACACCTTGAGCTTCATCTCTCCGCCGCAGTTCACCGGAAACCAGACGTCCTTTTCAAGGCGCTCATAAGAAATCTTCGCGCCCACATGCTGCACGTTCGTGCCAAGCAAAGTCCGGACCGCCGCGGGAACCTTGCATTCCCACGAAGCGGTAATCAGCACCGGTTGGAACTCTTCCTTTTCGATCAGCGCTTCGCCGTGCCAGCAGTCCTCATCCTCGTTTTCTGCATAAGAGATCTTGTACACGCGGTAATCGTGATACGTCTCCTCTCCGTCGAGATGGAACGTATAGCGCGACTTCCCATCGGTCAAAGGAAACCACTCCACCATCGGCCCGAATTCGCCCTTGCGCCACATCACCTCGCGCGCGAAGGAATCCGTAATCGCCCCGTCGATATCGGCGTCCTTCGTCCGGTAGCCCGCCTCGTTGTAGGTTGTCTCTTTCTTCCCGTCGACTACCTTCCCCTCGACCTTCTCAAGCTTGCGCGCTGCGCCCTTTTCAGTCGGAGCGACTGTATAATCCCGGCTCTCCTCACGCGCCACTTTGCCGTTCGCGCGCTTCAGCCGCACGAACACGTTCATGTCGTACACGTAATTGTTCCGCGCCGATTTCGCTCGCGCCTGGTTTTCCGCGACCTTGCGCATGATCTCCTCGACCGGAGGAGTTTGCGCATCCGGAGCCGCCACGAGCGCCAGAATCGGCAACAGAAGAATCATGGTTTCGGCGTATCGCCCTTGCGCGATTCAATCCGAACCGCAAGCAGATTCATGCGCGCATCCCGCGTCGCCTCCGCGGTCACCTTATCGCCCTCGTGGAAATCCGCAGCCTTCGCCGGCTTCCCATCGCGGATGAACTTCGTGGAATGAGTGAGGTACATGCGCATCACATCCCCGGAATCGACCTGAATCTCGACGAACCCCTTCTCGACCGCTTTAAAAACCCCGTCAAACGACGCGACGGCGCTCACCACTTGGCAGCAGAGCACGCCCGCGAGGCTGAGCGAAAGCAGGATGCTTCGGAAAAAGGTCATTCCTAATCATCCTTCTTTTCCTTTTTTGGCGTGGCTTTCTTCAGGTTGTTGAGGTCCTTCAGGTCGCTGAGATCAACATCCGGAATCCCCATATTCCCGCCCAGCTTTTCCAGGTCGCTCAGGTTCATCGCCCCGCTGATATAGACCACCGTCAGTTCACGCGTCTCGGCCGCGATGATCGCCACACCGCCGAACTTCTCATTCGCGATAGGCTGCACATAGACTTCCGACAGTTCCTTGCCATCCTGCTGCTCGACGATTTTGGTCCACTGCTGCTGCTTCAGATATGCGCGGAGCGGCTCGATATCGGCCTGCGTGTACTGCCCGTCCTTATCGAACTCGTAGTTGCGGATATAAATACCCTTGAGATTGCTCACGAGGTTCTTGATCGAGTCGACATCCTTATCCTTGTCGTCGTCGGACCCGAGAAACCTGCCGGCGAGCTTCAACATGTCGCCGTCAAGCGTGATCTTCGTCTTGTGCTCCGTCATCGAGTCGAACTTGTCGAGCGACTTGAAGTCGAAAGGCGGCTGTTGCGCCGCAAGGCGGAAACAGAGAAGCGGAACGGTCAAAATAAACGGTCTTTTCATAGCGCGCGCCGCGTCGTTGCCCGGCGAACTCTTTCTTTAGTTTGTTGAAGCTTGCTTCGGGTAATCCGCAGCGCGGTGTACAACTCGGCTTTCGCCTGAAGCCCACGCTGCCGCTCGCGATTCTGGTGTTCCACCACCCCGACAGGAATCAAAGCCGCTACCGCGATACCCGCCGCAAGCGCCCAGGTGGACGGAGCGCGCCAGGCGTTCATCACCCGAACCTTCTTCTGTTGCCCCGCGAGCGCTACTACTCGCGCCGCAAACTCAGGCGGAGGTGATTCCCGCCGCAGCGCCGCGCGGATTTCGTCTTCGAAATTCATGAACACACCTCTTTCACCGCGGGGTCCGCCGGTTTTAACTCTCTTCGAAGCGCCGTCAGCGACCGATGCAAATGACTCTTTACTGTACTGATCGGCATCTCCAGCATTTCCGAAATCTCCGTAGGATCGAGATCCTCCTGGTACCGCAGCAGAACCACCATTCGGGCCTTCTCCGGCAGCGCCTCAATCAGCTTTCGAATCTGCCCCCGCAGAAAGGGATCTCCTTCCGCCGCCCCCTGCGAAGGTTCGGGTACATCCTCTAAACCGATGCTCGGGCGGTACTTACGCTTTCGCATCTCATCAATCGAGCGATGACAGATCGCGCGCCGCAGCCACCAGGTCGCATGGGCGCGGCTCTCAATCTGATCGATCTGCCGGTAGAACTGCAAAAACACGTCCTGAGCGAGCTCCTCCGCAGTCTCCCGGTTCCGGAGATAACGAAGCGCGAGACTGAACACCATCGACTGGTTGTCCGCCAGCACCTGGGCGAATTCAAGCCCCACAGTCGCTATTACGGACGAGGAGAGGATCAGATTGCAACCGGAAGCTGCTAAAGGCCTTCTTTGAGCGGTTTACCGATTTCCCAGTGGTGCCCGTAAGGGTCGGCCACGCGCCCAAGCCGCCAGCCGTAGTTATTCTCCATGGCTTGCACAACCGAAGCGCCGGCCGCGACCGCCCGGTCGAAAGCCGCATCGGGGTCGTCAACCACAAGAATCATACGCACCGTGCCGCCGCCCAGCGTGTCAGGACTGTAATTCTTATGTTCCGGAGATTCGTCGGCCACCCAGAATTCGGCGCCATTCACGGCCAAACGAGCCACAACAGACTTTCCGTCTTCGCCATCGAAGCGAAATGCTTCCGTAGCTCCAAACGCCCGTTTGTAAAACTCGACCGCCTCGGGTCCTCTTCGGACCGAGAGCATCGGGGCAATGGAAGTCACCCGTCCAGTTTAGGCTCTAGAACCTCGAAATGGAAACTCTCCGGCGGAAGATGCGAAGCGCTGCCGTTCGACATCTGCGCCCACGTCTGGTAGGCGGCGCCTGCCAGGCGGCTGTTCAGGTAAAACAGGAACTGATTCGAGCAGCAGTCGATAGGGGGTGGCTGCCGAAACGTCAGTCGCGTCCCCACGGCGCGTTCGATCACAACGCCATGTGTCGGCACTTCCTTATCGAGCAGGAGGTCCACGAAGCTCGACCGCGCCGCGTGCGGCCACACGTCGTGACTCAATAAATGGCGTAAGGCGCTCGTGGCAGCGAACGTAGTCTCACACTGGCGAATCCACTCCACCACCGAATCGCCCCAGGCCCAGTGAGTGAGGAGCCCCAGATATTGGTCGGTGAGGTGGATGGCCAGATCCAGCTTGCGCTGCTCCAGGCATTCGCAGTCGCCAACCATGTCCTCCGTTTCGACTATCGCGGTCGCGCGTTCCACCAGCTCTGCGCGGTCCGTCTCTTCCCCGATCGTTCGCACAAGCAGCGGAGGCAACTCATGAGTTCCGGGTACTTCGATATAGTGCCGATCCATATAACCGACCCCACCTATCGTTAAAGACGCAATCAATGCGCCACTCTGTTCCGTGTATAGCATGAAACTCCGTTCATCCGTAACGAAAGTTCCAATGGGCCCAATAGATAAACCCATCTGTATAGTGCGCGTTTGAGCGGCTTACGTTTCCGTCGATGGTATGATTCGCCCAATGTCGGAATACTCCATAGGGCTGGATCTGGGCGGCACAAACATCCGCGCGGCGGCGATCGACCGCACCGGCAAGATGCTCGGTAAGGTCGCCGGCCACACGCAGTACTCCGAGGGCCACGACCCGATCGTGAACGATATGGTCGAGTCGATCGACTCTTTGCGGAGCCAGTTCGGCCAGGAACACCTCGCCGGAATCGGCATCGGAGTACCCGGCTTCATCGCGCTCAAAGAGGGCGTGATCCGGAACTGCGCGAATATCCCCTCGCTGGAGAATGTTCCGATCCGCGATGAGATCGGCCGCCGCCTCAACACCACCGTGATCCTCGAGAATGACGCAAACGCCGCGGCCCTGGGCGAAAAGTGGATTGGCGCGGGCAAAGATCACGACGATCTCGTCATGCTCACGCTCGGTACCGGCATCGGCGGCGGCATCATCTCGAACGGAAAAATCATTCGGGGCTTTATGGGGATGGCAGGCGAACTGGGGCACATCACCGCCGTTCCTTACGGCAATCCCTGCGGCTGCGGCAACAGCGGCTGCGTAGAGAAACACGGCTCCGCAACCGCAATCATCGCGCAGGCGCGTATGCTCGGACTGGGAAACGATCTCACCGCGAAGGATGTCTATGATCTCGCGGTCTCAGGGAATGAGCGCGCGAACATGATCTTCCGTTCCATGGGCGAAGCGATCGGGATCGTTCTCGCGATGCTGGTCAATGCGTTCAACTTCCCGCTCTACCTGATCGCAGGCGGCGTGATTGCTGGCTGGGACCTCTTCGCGCCGTCGATGATCGAAGAAACACGCCGCCGCTCGTTTACTTATCGCACTACCGAAACGCGCATCGAAAGAGCGCAACTGGGGAACGAGGCCGGCCTGTACGGAGCCGCGTATCTCCCCTGGAGCGAAATCTAAAACAAACCCATGTGGATTGGACTTGATATTGGCACCGGCGGAAGCCGGGCGCTCCTGGTAAACCGTAACGGCGAAGTTGTCGCCGCGCACACTGAGGCTCACGAAGACATCACCATGCATCGCCCGCTCTGGGCCGAGCAGCGGCCGGAGAACTGGTGGGATGCTTCCGTCGGCGCAATCCGCGGAGTGCTGTCGGCATCGGGTATCTCGGGCAAGGACATCAAAGGCATCGGCCTTTCGGGACAGATGCACGGCCTTGTCGTGCTCGACTCGGATAATAACGTCATCCGCCCCTCGCTCATCTGGTGCGATCAGCGCAGCCAGAAACAGGTGGATTGGGTCAACGCGAAGGTAGGCAAAGCCCGCGTGCTCGAGTGCATCGCGAACCCGGTGCTCACCGGCTTCACGCTGCCCAAACTACTCTGGGTGCGCGATAATGAGCCCGCACTTTACGAACGGGTTCGCAAAGTTCTTCTGCCGAAAGATTACGTGCGCTTCCGCCTGACCGGCGAATTTGCCACTGAAGTTTCTGACGCCTCGGGCACAGCGCTGTTCGATGTCGTAAACCGCCGTTGGTCGTTCGAACTCGCCGATGCGCTCGGAATCGATCGTTCGGTCCTGCCGCGTTGCTATGAATCGAGTGAGGTCACGGGCGTCGTCACAAAAGAGACCGCAGCGCTCACTGGCCTGGCCGAAGGCGCGCCAGTCGTAGGAGGCGGAGGGGATCAGGCCGCAAGCGCCGTCGGCAACGGAATTGTCGAAACAGGCGTCGTTTCCTGCACGCTTGGCACGTCAGGCGTTGTCTTCGCCCAGATGGACGAAGTCGCCTACGATCCCGCCGGACGCGTCCACACCTTCTGCCACGCCGTGCGCGGCAAATGGCATGTCATGGGAGTGACCCAGGGCGCGGGTTTCAGCCTTCAGTGGTTCCGCAACCGTCTCGCTCCTGGAACCGACTACGACACGCTCATGGCCGAGGCAGCCACAGCTGAACCCGGTTCCCAAGGGCTCTATTGGCTGCCGTACCTGATGGGCGAACGAACTCCACACCTCGATCCGACCGCGCGCGGAGGCTGGATCGGCCTCACAGCGAGCCATTCGCGCGCGCATCTCATCCGTTCCTTGATCGAAGGGGTTTCTTACAGCCAGAAAGACTGCCTCGACATCGTGGAATCTCTCGGCGTGAAAGTAGCAGCCGTTCGCGCCTCGGGAGGCGGCGCCAAAAGCCCCTTCTGGCGTCAGGTCCTCGCCGACGTATTTGCGAAGCCGGTAGTGACGCTCGCGTCACAGGAAGGCTCTGCGCTTGGCGCCGCCCTGCTGGCGATGACCGGAACCGGCGAGTACGCCAGCGTCCCCGAAGTCTGCGCCGCAGTGATACGCGAGAAAGATCGCGTCGAGCCCACCCAAACCGAAATCTACACCGCCGGACACCGCGTCTATCAGGCACTCTATCCAGCCCTTAGCGCCGCTCTCGCTGTAATATAAGCAGGACCTGTCCTCTTTGAGCAGGACATATGAAATCTCGACTCATTTCAGCGGCGTTCATGGCCACGCTTGGTATTCTCTCGGCTCGCGCCTAGAGTTCATTTGAGGTTTTGTCGATCAGGCCCGCGCCCGCCAATCGGGGGGCTCGGATACCCGTGCAGATCGACGCCGGGCGAGTGACGTACAACAACATAACGGTGAAATCGATGATCCGGATTGCGTACGGCATCCCCGACTGGAAATTGGCCGGAGAACCAGACCGGGCCGATACGCTCCCGTACGACATAAAAGGAACGTTTCCAGCCGGTGCGGGCGCCGATCAAATTCCCGACATGCTCAAGTCCATGCTCACCGAGCGGTTTGGGCTTGTGGCTCAATACCAAAACAGAACAGCGAGCGTCTACGATTTGACGCAGCTCAAAACCGGAGCGAAGCTGAAGCCCGCAGTTTCAGAAGACCAATGGAGTTCCGACGGCACAATGAAGGGCGGCATCTTTCGCGGACAGTTTGTGCTGCATAATCTCACGATGGCGGGACTTGCGGAGTTGCTGGCTCGCCAGGTGGGACGGCCCGTTTTGGACCAAACCGGCCTGTCCGGAGCATTTGATATCACTCTGAAGTGGAGTCCGCTCGAAACAACGGCGCCAACAACAACGGATGAGGGACCTTCGATCTCGGCCTCAAGCTCCAGAGCGCAAAAGCCTCCATCGAAGTGCTCGTCATTAACCAGATAAACCAACCCTCGGAAAACTGACTAGCCGGCGTTCGCAAGCCGGATCACATTCGCCTCCGCACCTTCTTCGGAAACCTCGACGTCTTTCAACTTGCGCTCAATGGCCCGAGTGCGCGTTGCCGCTTCATCGACGGTCCGCGTCGCCTGATCGAGCTTTGTCCGTATCGCGTCGAGCGCCTGAGCATACTTCCCGAACTGCGTCTTCACGTCGCCCAACAGCTTCCAGACCTCGCCGGAACGCTGCTGTATCGCAAGCGTCCGGAAGCCCATCTGCAGGCTGTTCAAAAGCGCCGCAAACGTAGTCGGCCCCGCCAGCACTACGCGATAGTCGTTCTGAAGGGAATCGGCCAACCCGGGACGTCGCAGAGCCTCGGCATAAAGCCCTTCCGTCGCGAGAAACAGAATCCCGAAGTCCGTCGTATGCGGAGGCGCCAGATACTTTCCGGCGAACGTTCTCGCGCATGTTCGGATCACCTGTTCCAGTTCGCGTGAATGACGCTCCACCGCATCTGCGTCGCATCGTTCCGCCGCGCTCACAAGCCGCTGATACGCTTCCGACGGAAACTTGGAATCGATCGGCAGCCAGACCGTCGCGCCGCTTCCCGGCATCTTGATGGCGAATTCCACTCGTTCGCCGGAGCCAGTCGGCGAAACGTTCCGGCCGAACTGATCCGGCGAGAGCATCTGGTTCAGAAGATTCTCGAGTTGCACCTCACCCCAAGCTCCTCGCGTGGTGACGTTGGTGAGCACCCGTTTGAGATCGCCCACGCCGGTTGCCAGGCTCTGCATTTCCCCGAGACCTTTGTGAACCTGCTCCAGCCGTTCACTGACCAGACGGAAAGACTCCCCGAGCCGCGTTTCCAGCGTGCTCTGCAGTTTCTCATCGACCGTAACGCGCATCAGCTCAAGCTGCTGCGCGACCGCAGCCCGCAACGACTCCGCCCGCTGATCCGTCTGATTCGCAAAACGCTGCAGTCCCGCGGCCAACTCCTCGCGCAGCCCACGCGCCTCCTCCGCCTGCCGCTGCCGCAGCCGGTCGAGATCCTCGCGCAAACGCGACTCGGAACCATCTGAGGAACGCGTTCGGGCCAAAAGAACAAGGTTCAGGATGAGCAGTGCGCCCAGAGCCGCAAGCGCCACGATCGGAAACATTTTCGTACTACCTTGTTTCCGAGCATACTACAGCGCGCCATTAAAGCGATCCAACGGCCTCTTCCACCTGTTTGGCCAGAGCCGCGTAGTCGCTTCCTTCAAGGCGCAGCGGCGCCCCAAACTTCACTTTCGCGCGGCCGGGTATCGCCATCTTCGCCGATTTGTGCAGCACACGTTCCAGGCCCTCCAGCTTTACCGGAACCACCGGAATTCCGAGCCGCGAAGCCAGCATCCCCACACCCGGTTGAAAAGGCGCGATCTCCCCCGCGTCCGTGCGTTTGCCTTCCGGAAAGATCACCACGCAGTATCCGTCCGAGGCGAGTTCGCCCGCATAGCGGAGCGCATCCCGCGCGCCGCTTTCTCGCTGTGGCAGGGGAAAAGCGTTGAAGACCAGACAGGCCAGAAGGTAGTTCAGGCTGTTGGTGAATCGCTTCGCAAACGGGTGCCTTTCCGGATGGAAGTGCGCGTCGAAAAACTCCTTCGCCATTGCGGGCGTCGCGCGATAACGCCATGCGCCCCGCAGCGCGTACAGGATCGACGGCACATCCAAATGGCTCTGATGGTTCGACGCGAAGATTACCGGTGCTTCGAGCCCACGGAGGTTCTGACGCCCTTCGACCTCAATCCAGGCGAACAGCCGGGTCAGCGGAAGAATCAACAAAGGCAGCGCAATATGCCGAAGAACATTCGCTGGTATTGACCGGCTCCAGGACGGAAACTCGGCGTCCTCGGTCACAGCGGCGTGTGAATCCGCCGGCCGGACCCGTGTCAACTCACCAACAGTCCGCGCCCCTTCATCTACTCGCGCGCCCGTTCGCTGTTCCAGTTCCATGCTCAACTGAATTCGGTCCAATGAACTCAGCCCAAGATCCTCCAGCGAACTTTCCGGCCCCACCTCTCGCGCGCCAGCGTACTTACGAACGATGTCCTCGACCGTTTCACCCGCCTGAGGGCTCCGGACCGGCGTTCCAGCAACCCATGCCGCAATCTCTGTACGCTTCAGCTTATTCGTGCCCGATGTCCGCGGCAGCGCCGCGCCCGGCCAAACAGAAAATCCGTAAATACGCTGATGAGCCTCGAGACTTCGATTCGCCTCGGTGACGATCTCCTCCGCCCGCGCGCCGTTATCGAGAACCAGCACCGCGTGAACGCGCTCACCCTCCGGCAACTTCGCGCCCACCACCGCCGATTCGCGCACGCCCGGAACCGCGTTCAGCGCGCGCTCCACGTCTTCGGGAAAGACGTTCAGCCCGCTCGCCCCGACGATCATTTCCTTCTTCCGTCCGAGAATACGCAGCCGGTTCTCGGCATCCAACTCACCGATGTCGCCCGTATGCAGCCATCCCTCGGAATCGCGGATGTCCGCGCCGGTATTCCCGTAGTAACCCGGCGTCACATTCTCGCCGCGCAGCAGAATTTCGCCGTCCTCGGCGATGCGAATCTCCACGCCGGAAATCGGCTTCCCCACGCTTCCCTTGCGAGTCTCGAACGGATGATTCAGAGTTGCGACAGGCGCGGTCTCCGTCAGTCCGTACCCCTGAATCACGACGAACCCAATCTTCCGCCAGAACTCTTCTAGCTCGGAATCCAAAGGCGCTGCTCCGACAATGAACGCCCAGAACTTCCATCCGAATCTGCGGTGAACCCGCCGGTACTGCCACCACCCCGCATACCATTTCGCGCCGCGCCGCGGCTCTTTACTCTCGGGAAACAGATGCTCGATCTCGCTGCGCAGCATCTGCAGCATCTGCGGAACGCACACGAGAACGGAAATCCGTCGCCGTCGGATCAAATGCACAACGTCCCGAGGGGTATAGCCCGACGTGAAGAAAACACTGCCCTCGATCATCGCCGGAATAAACGCCGCCATCGACTGACCGAACATATGGCTCAGCGGAAGCAGATTCAGGAAGCGAATGGGCCGAAACGGCCACATGTATTTCCGGTACTTTTCAACGCCGTCATCGATCGGCTTCAAGTTGGCGAGGATATTCCGGTGCGTTAAGGTCACGCCCTTGGGCTCGCCCGTCGCGCCCGACGTGAACAGGATCTCCGCCAGATCGTCCGGAGCGCCCGCTCCCCCGGGCGCATGAACCGCACGGGGCGTGTCAAGCGTGACCCGCATCGGCCAAGCGGGACACTGCAAGTCCGTGGGCGGCTCAACTCCCGGACCAATCAGCAGAGCGCGCGCCTCCACAATACCGGCGACCCGCCGAACCATCGCCGCCGACGACCGAAAGTCGAGCGGAACGGCGATCACGCCCTCCAGCAGGCAGCCCCAGAGAGCAACCACCCACTCGGGCCGGTTCTCGCCCCACAGCATCACGCGCTCGCCCTTTGAAATGCCGGCCTTCCGCAGATGCTCGGCGAAACTCTCCGCGCACTGCGCAGCCTCGGCATAGGTCAGATGACCAACCGGCAGATCGCCTTCATAGCGGAGAAACTCGCCGCGGTTGCGTCGCCACGCGGCGAAGAAAGCGGCAAGCGATGGAGGATTCCCGATCAACTCAAATTATGCGCTGGCAGTCACGATGTTCGATTCGGATACGATACAGGGTTGCTCCTGGAAGCCATCGGCATCGAAAAGCGTTATGGCGGCGTGCGCGCCCTCAAACATGTCTCTTTCGATCTGCAGCACGGCGAGGTCCACGCCCTTGTGGGTGAGAACGGGGCGGGGAAGAGCACCCTGATAAAGGTGCTGACCGGCGCCGTTCAACCCGACGCCGGTGAAGTTCGGCTCGAAAGCAAACCCCTCTCGCACAACAATCCGCACCTCTCCCGCCAAATGGGAATCGCGGCGATTTACCAGCAGCCCGCGATCTTCCCCGAACTCAGCGTCGCCGAGAATATCGCCCTGGTGAACGAATCGGGCGGGCTCTTCCGGCGCGTGAAATGGAGCGAACGCCGAAAAAAAGCGCAGGAACTGATCGAAGCCATCGGAGCCGAAATCGATCCGGATCGCATCGCCGGCACGCTCAGCATGCCGGAGCAGCAACTGATCGAAATCGCCAAGGCGCTCGGCGGAAACGTCAAGGCGCTGATCCTCGACGAGCCTACAGCGTCGCTCACGGAACGCGAAACGGAGCGCCTGTTCGAAATCATCGCCCGACTTCGCACCCGCGGGGCCGGCATTGTCTATATCTCGCATCGACTGGAAGAGATCGGCCGCATCGCCGATCGCATCACCGTCCTCCGCGATGGCGAAACCATCGATACGCGCGCAGCGAACACCGTCGATCCCCGCACCCTGATCCAGCTCATGGTAGGTCGGGACGTCGCCTCGGTCTTTCCCAAGCGCGCCGTTCCGCTGGGTAATACGATCCTCCGCGTGAGCGGCCTGACCTGCGCGGCCGCGCGCGTCAAAGACGTGAGCTTCGAAGTCCGCGCGGGAGAGATCCTCGGGGTCGCCGGGCTTGTTGGCGCGGGCCGAACCCAGTTAGCTGAGACGCTGTTCGGGCTCACTCCGGCCGATTCCGGCGCTATAGAAGTTAATGGTCAGACGAAATCCATCCGGAATCCCGAAGACGCGATCAGCGCCGGAATCGCCTACGTACCGGAAGATCGCCGAAGGCACGGGGTGGTCGGAAATCTGCCCGTCCGCGCCAACGCCACCCTCGGGATTCTCAAGCGGATCTCGCGCGCCGGCCTCCTGCGGGAAAACGAAGAACGAAATCTCGCAGCCGATTGGGTGAACCGCCTCGGCATCAAAACAGACGGCGTTGACGCGGCGGCCTCCTCGCTTTCCGGTGGAAATCAGCAGAAAGTCGCCATCGCCCGGTGGCTCGCCGCCGGTCCCCGCGTCCTGATCCTGGACGAACCGACCCAAGGCATCGACGTCGGCGCGAAAGGCGAATGCCACCGGATCATGGGCGATCTTGCCGAGCGTGGTGTCGCCATCCTCATGATCTCGTCCGAACTCGCCGAGATCCTCGGCATGAGCGATCGAATCGCCGTCATGCGCAACGGATCTCTCGCCGGAATCCTTGATCGTTCCGAAGCCAGCGCCGAATCCATCCTCGCCCTTGCTCTTGGCCAGGCCTGCCCCGAGCAGGCGGCATGAGGCAGGCCGCATGAAGCAGCGCGTCATCGCGATTGCTATCTTCTGGCTTTTTTTGGCGATCCGCGCGCCACGTTTCTTCGAAGCCGGGAACCTCCGCGACATTGCCGTAGCCAATGCGCCGGATCTGATTGTCGCCATCGGCATGACCCTCGTGATCGTCGCGGGCGAGATCGACGTTTCAGTCGGATCTCAGTTCGCCGTCGCAAGCGTGGTCGCCGGAACGCTGGCCAAATTCGGCGCGCCATTGCCGCTCGTCGCTCTTCTGACCGCCGTCGCAGGCGGATTACTCGGAGCAGTAAACGGCATCGTCGTCGCCGCCCTCGGAGTGCCGTCGATCGTCGCGACGCTCGCGGCGATGGCGTTCTGGCGCGAATCGCTTCGTTGGTACACCCAGGGCGCATGGGTGCAGGGACTTCCGCCGACGTTCCAGTGGATGGGTTTCAGCCAGCGCACCGGCGAAATCGCAATCCTTGCGCTGACCGCCATCCTTTTCGCCGTCTTCTTATGGTCGATGCGTCGCCTGCAGGCGGGACGGGCCGTCTATGCAGTCGGATCTCAGCGCGAATCCGCCCGCCTTGCCGGGATCCCGGTACAGTGGATCTCCTTCGGCGTCTTTGTTCTTGCGGGCGCGCTCACCGGAATCGGCGCCCTGCTCGACTCCGTGCGGTTCAGCCAGATCCAGAGCAACTCGGGAACCGGCTTGGAACTCAAGGCCATTTCAGCCGTCGTAATCGGCGGCGCGTCCATCACTGGCGGAAAGGGCACCCTCTGGGGCACCCTGCTCGGCGCCGCCGTCCTCGCCGCCATCGCGCCGTCTCTGACATTCCTCGGCGTGAACGCCTTCTGGGAAAAAGCCATCCAGGGCGCGATCATCCTGAGTGCCGTCGCATTCGAAAAGGTTTCGGCCCGTGCTCGTTGAGAATCGCGCGGGCAACGAACTCACGCTCGGCATCCTGATCCTGATCGAGATTGCGGTCTTCACGCTGACCGGCCCGAATTTCTTCTCCTCGGTGAACGCTTTCGAGATCGTGCGCCTCGGCGTCGAACTCGGGCTGCTTGCTCTCGCCCTCACTCCGGTGATCGTGACGGGCGGCATCGATCTGTCCGTCGGCTCCATGATGGGCCTTTGCGCCGTGGCATTCGGCTATCTGTGGCGCGATCTCCATTTCTCGATCCCCGCCGCAGCGTTCGCGACGCTTTTGGTCGGCATCATCGGTGGAGCGCTGAACGCCTTCGCCATCACCCGTCTCGGCGGATCGCCGCTCATTGTCACCCTGGCGACTTATTCCCTGTTTCGCGGAATCGCAGAAGGCCTCACGCGCGGCGTCGACAACTTCTCGCAATTCCCCTCCGGATTCCTGTACCTTGGCCAAGGCTATATAGGCGGAGTCCTGCCCGCGCAAACACCGGTATTCGTCGCGTTCGCGGCATTCGGCTATCTCCTGCTGCACCGCGGAATCTACGGCCGCGCCTTTCGCGCCATCGGATATGCCGGAGACGGCGCGCGATGGGCCGGCATCCCGGTCGACCGCCGCCTCGCCCTCGTCTACGTCCTGTCAGGATTCACCGCCGCCGCCGCGTCGCTCATCTACGTTGCGCACCTGGGCCAGGCGCGCGCCGATGCGGGGACCGGCTACGAGCTATTAGCGATCACCGCGGTCGTTCTGGGAGGCGCGGACATCGCGGGCGGACGCGGAAGCATCTGGGGCACCCTGCTGGGCCTGTGCGCCATCGTCGTGTTACAGAATGGACTTCGCGTATCCGCTTTTCCCGCGGAACTGGCGGGAATTCTGACCAGCGCGATTCTGGTAGCCACGATTGCGGCGGGTCGTTTCACGAAAACACGCGCGCGTCCGGCCGTAGCGGGAGATGCGTTCGATTCGGGAGAGGAAATGAGAAACTCACAACTCGCCGTTCTCTGCGGCGTGATCATCGCGGGATCCCTGATCGTCGCGGGAAGCAACTGGTGGCTGGTGAAATCGGTTCGCGGCGGCAGCGGGACCGCTGCGCCTGCCGCCCAGCGCCACCTGACCCTCGGGGTCATGCCGAAGGCCAAAGGCGATCCTTACTTCGTCAGTTGCCGCGTCGGCGCCGAAGAGGCCGCCAAAGAACTCGGCGTCGACATGATCTGGGACGGTCCCACCGACATCGACCCCGCGAAACAAAACGAAGTCGTGGAAGCCTGGATCACGCGCGGCGTCGATTCGATCGCGATCTCCGTCGTCAACGGCGCCGGAATCTCCGGCGTCCTCCGCAAAGCGCGCGCGAAAGGAATCAAGGTTCTAACCTGGGACGCCGACGCCGAACCGGACTCCCGGGACTTCTTTATTAATCAGGCCACCCCGCAGGGCCTCGGCGACACGCTGGGCGACGAAGCGAACCGGATCATGGGAGGCTCGGGCGACTTCGCCATTATCACCGGAGCCCTGACCGCCTCCAACCAGAACGAATGGATCAAATACATCAAAGCCCGAATTCAGAAGTACCCGAACATTCACCTCATCACAGTCCGGCCCAGCGACGACGATCGTAACCGCGCATTCACGGAAGCTCAGACCCTGATGAAGGTCTACCCGCAAATGAAACTGATCATGGCGATTTCCGCTCCGGCGGTTCCCGGAGCAGCGGAGGCGGTGAAGCAGTCGGGCCGAACCAACGTGAAAGTCACGGGCCTTTCCCTACCTAATATGTGTAAGCCGTACGTCAAGGCCGGAATCGCCGACTCGGTAGTGCTCTGGAATACCGCCAATCTCGGCTACCTCGTCGTGAATGCTTCGCGCGAGGCGGCGTTGGGGACGCTTCACCGGGGCGTCACCTCGATTGAAGCCGGACGACTCGGCAGGATCGCCGTCGAAGGCGATCAGGTCCTCCTCGGGAAGCCTCTGATTTTCACTAAGGCGAACATCGATCAATACGATTTCTGATCTGATCGATAAATAGTTTCGATTCCACCGCGTTCTCGTTGAAACCAGTCATGATGCGCATTTGAAAAATGAATTGGACTCACACTTTTATGCGCACCTAAACTACGGTTTTAAGCCCGAGTAATGCAATGATGACATCATCTATGGCCGAGACCACAGGTAGCCAAGTAGCCCTGCTGCACCGCATCAGTAGCATTGTGAGCTCCGATCAGGATCTCGAGTCGATTCTGCGAGAACTCGTGAGCCTGGCGATGAACGTGACACGTTCCGACGCCTGCCTCGTGTATCTGTGCGATAACGCAACCAACGAGATCGTCCTTCGGGCGTCTCAACTTCCGCACGACGCCGAAATCGGCAAAGTGCGCATGAAAATGGGCGAGGGAATCACCGGCTGGGTCGCGGTACATAATGCGGTAGTCGCGCTGCCGAAAAATGCCGCGCAGGATGCGCGGTTTAAAGCCTTCAGCTCTCTGCAGGAAGACACCTACGAAGCTTTCCTGTCAGTACCGCTCGTCAACAGCGGAGAGCTGATCGGCGTCATCAACGTGCATCATCGCGACCAGCACCTGCATTCGCCGGACGAGATCGCGCTGGTGACCTTTATCGGCGAACAGATGGGCGGCGTCATCGGCCGCGCGCGTCTCGCCGAAAAATCTCAGAGCGCGGTACGCCGGTTAGAAACGCTGGCAGCGGTCGCCCAAACGATTTCCGCCGAAAGCTATCTCGAGCGCATCCTTCAGGCCATTTCGGAAATGGTCGCCGAAACGCTCGATTCCGCCATCTGCTCCATCATGCTGGTCGATGAGGAAAAGAAGGAACTGACTGTCAGCGCGGCGCGCTGTTCGTCGCCCGATTACATGCACCGCATGCCCATCCGGATGGAAGGTTCGCTGATCGAGCATGTCATCCGGGACGGTCAGCCGGTAATCGTCCAGAATGTTCAGGAACAGAAGCAATACAAATATCCGGAGCTTGCGCGCAAGTCGGGCCTGACTTCGGCTCTCGCGGCGCCGCTGCTCTCGCACGGGAAAGTCATCGGCTCAATCGTCATCTACACGCGCGAACACAGGACGTTCAGCGACGAGGAAGTGGGATTCCTGAAGATAGTGGCGGGCCAGGCGGCCACCGCGATTCAGAACGCCCGGCTCATGTCCGAAACGCTCGACATGAAACGCACTCTGGAAGCCCGCAAGCTTGTGGAGCGCGCCAAAGGCATCCTCCAGTACAAACACAGCCTCACGGAAGAGGAAGCTTATCTGCGGCTGCGTAACGAGAGCCGTCGGCTGCGACGATCGATGCGCGATCTCGCCGAAGCCGTCATCCTCGCGGACGATCTCAACCGGAAAGAAGGCGGCGCCGCCCGGATTCCGGTCCGGGACGACAGCGAGATCATGTAGCGCGCGTGTAGAAACCCAAGGCGCGACTGAAGTCGCGTGCCTAAGCCGCATGGAATTGTCCCAACGAGGCGTCTTTCGGCTTGAGTATCCGATTGTCAAAGACCAAGGAGGCGAGACACGCGCGCGTACGGACGGACGTGTCTTCTCTCGATCAAGAGTGTGACAGATTATCTTTGTCGGTGATGGCGTAAGTCGCTGAGATTGCGGGTGAGAATTGTTGTGACCCGGGCGCTGGCCTACCGCAAATAGAACGTGAACGTGCCTTCGGTGTGAATACTCGCGCCGGCAGGAAGTGTTTCCGGAGTTCGAAGAACGTAGGTCCGCAGGCAATCTTTGTGGAAGTCCTTGAGCCAGATCAGGCGTTGGATTTCCCCACCCGGCAATTCGGCCCAGGCTTCGAGGGAAGCGCCATCCTGAGATGCGGTGGGCCGGATTGCCATCAAAGTGGCGGCGGCTTTCAACGTCAATCCGTGAGACACGACCACAGGCCTTGAGTGCGCTGGCACGGACACAACCTCAGGCTGAGTGTCGGGAATGCGGTGTGGAAGATAGGCCGGATCGCCCTCCGGCGCGCCGCCCTCGACCCACGCCACGAACATGTCGATCTCAGGACCCGAAAGACTCGGATCACCCTTGAAGTCGCCGATTCCAGCAACCGGTCCCCACGGCGGCATCCTGCGCGCCGTCACCTGGTCGCGGATAGCTTTGGCCCACGGCCGCGCCTCCTCGTACGTCATCAGTGACATCGCCGTACCGCCTGGCTTGTGACAACTCGCGCATCGCCGGTAGACGATGCGCGAGATCTCCTGCGTCCAGGTCAGTTTGGTTGTGATCGGATCGTGAGGATAGATCGGAAAAGAAACCAGAAGGAAGGCGGAGCAGCCAAGGAGAGCCGCCCCGCCTGACAGGGGTTTAGTCACCCGGTTTCGGCTTTGGCTTACGCTCGGGCATAATGCTGCGAAGATCTTTGTCCACGTCGATCGCGACGTTGAAGAAACCGAACATCATCTCTTCCCAGCTTTGATCGCCGTAATGAACTTCCTTCGTCGCATCCGGGTTATTCGGATTATTGGGCGAGTTGTCGTAGTGCGCGACGCACTCGATCCGCGAACCCTTCGGCATGATGATGTCCTGCTGAGGCTCGTATTCCAACTGCCAGTTGAAGTCGTAATGCGGCACACTCAGCAGCACCTGCGATTCGCCCGTCGGATACACCGCCTTGAACAGGAAGTCCTTGCCGCGAAGATGCATGTGCGGGATCAGCGAGAAAACGTGGGCCTCGCCGCCGAATTCGAACGCGGAATCAACTTCATAGTTCGGATCTCCGGGCGGGATCGCGAATTTGTTTGTCGTAGCGGCGATCGTGTAAACCCGTTCTTTGACCGGCTCTTTGGCCCAGACGAAGCCGACGGTGGTCTGATCGGTTCCTGGTTTGCCATTCGCCGTGTAGTGCATTTGCAGAATGATGTCCGATCCGGCTTTCAGCAACTTACCGCGGCCCGCCGGTAGGATTCCCGGAGGCAGTCCCGGAGCATAGCCCACCAGAAATTCGTTTTCACCTTCCTCGCCGCCCTTTTTCGGAACGTAAGGAACGCCGGGCTGAGCATCGGCCATCCACTTCGAGCCGGGAGGCCGGATGAAAGCGATGACGTGGTGGACTAGGGCGCGATTTCCAGGCCGCACTTCGGCCATCTGGACCCACTTGTCTTCCGTGAGGTTCAGGGGAACCAGAATGTACTGATATTCGATCGTGCCGCTGGCGGGAACGTCGAACTTAGCGGGCATGGTAATCGCCATGTCGGGCTTGCCGATATTCCAGCCGTCAACGAAAGCGACCGGCTTCGGAAGGTCCTTCGGATTGCCTTCGGGCGCTCCGGCGTTTACCCACGCCACGATGGTATCGACGTCTTTTTGCTCCAACGTGCGGTCATTGCGGAAGTGACCATAGTGCGGGTCGGCGTACCATGGCGGCATCTTGCGAAGCTGAACGGCTTCTTTAATAGAAGCGGCCCAGGGACGCGCTTCCTTATAACTCAGAAGAGAGAACGGCGCCGTTTCACCCGGACGATGGCAGCTCTGACAATGCGCTTCCATGATCGGAGCGACATCTTTGGAGAAAGTGGGAGCGTTAGTGTTGGGCGCCGCGGCGACGATGCCGCAGGCACCGATTATAAGAGCAAATTCACGCTTCAGCAACCAATTCACCTCGAATACCCAATTATACGAGTGGGGAGGGAAATCGGTTCGTTTCAGATATCTCTCGGAAAGAGATGGACTTCCGGTACCCAGGCCCGTTCCGGAAGCCGCGCGATGGAAACGACCAGTTCGCCCAGGTCTTCCGCGCGAAGCGCTTTGGCCATCGTTTCGGGCGAGGGCTTGACGAGCCGCTTCTCGAGAATCTCGGTGTCCGTTAATCCGGGACAGACAAGGCAGGTGCGGATGCCGCTCTTCTGTTCCTCGACTCGGATCGCGTAGGACAACCCGGCGAGGCCTCGTTTCGCGGCTTGATAGGCTGCGCCCGACTCATCCGGAGTTACCGCAGAACGCGACGAGATGTAGAAGATTAGTCCGCGCTTGCGCTCCCGCATGTGGCCCAGAACGGCGTGCGTCGCATAATAGGCGCCGTTCAGATTGACGGAGACCATCGAATCCCAGATTTGGGGCGTGAGGCGGGTGAGCGCGCGATCGGGCGTGTTCGTGCCGGTCGCGTAGACCAGCGTGTCGATTTGCCCATACTTCGCGAGCGCCGCCGCGGCGAGGCCCTCCATCGTAGCCGGATCGGAAGCGTCGGCGGGATGGATGTGCGCTTCAAATCCTTCGCCGGCAAGTTGATCTTTTAGCTCCTTGAGGCGCGATTCCCGCCGCGCCGAGGCGACCACTTTGGCTCCGGCGCGCGCAAACTCCACTGCGATTGCGCGCCCGATGCCGCTGGACGCGCCGACCACAACAACCACGTTGTCCTTCAGGGATGTGGGCATGTTCCGAATCGATCAGTCTAACCGAGAGACTCAAACAGACTGAGTTGCGCGACGTCCTCGCCAGCGGTGGGCAGGATTCGCACTCCCCAGGTTTCTGAATCCTCACATAACCACGCCTGCTCCCACTCGATCCGGTGGATCGCCCATGCGTCCTTTCTTCCCCGCGCGGCGTGTTCCATGGCGGCCAGAAGTTCAACGCACTCGGCGAATCGCTTGGCCGATTTCAGAACGGCGAATACGGCCCATCCGAGGCGCAGACCGGATTCGAAATCGCTGTCGAGCAGTTCCAGAGTGTGGAGCGTGGCAGCGCCTGCAAGCGGGCCGCAAAGAGCCTCATCGCGGGTTGCAGCTAGGAAATATTCCGCGACTGTCTCAAGGGCGGGCCGTTCCGAAGAACCGTCTGACGTGACGAATAATGCGGAGCTTCTTCCGCCGAACATTACGAACTGGCGGCGTTCCGTTGGCAGATTCTCCCAGATGAACAGCCACCGACGATCCTTGCAGGCTTCGATCAGCGCCGCGCGATTCTGCTCGACATTTCCGGCGAGCGTGAGGCCCGCCGCGTAACCCGCGTCGCCGATGATTCCCGCTTCGCTGCGTTCATAGCAATCAATACGGTAAACGCCTTCGAAGTCACCGGCGCATTCCACCGCGAAGGCGCGCGCAGATGCCGCAGCCACATCCAGTGCGCTTCCAGGCCAGTCGGCGACTGCCTCGCGGAGAGCCTCGTGCGAATCGCCGCGCGTACGCGGGCCCTCGATCCCCATCAAGCGGCGTTTCAGTTCTCTGCGACCGGCTTTGGCATCGACCGACAAATCGAAAAACAAACCGCGCCGGAGCAATTCCGGAAACCTGCATGGTTCGAGCAGAACGAGTGCGAGCGGCGTCCCGACTTCGGCGGCCTGCTGAACAAAGACGGGTTCCCATCGCTCCCGCTTCCATGCCGCGGGCATCGACGCCGGCGAGAAAAGCCCCACGGCCACGTCGGCCGAAAGCGCGCGGTCCACTGCGTCGATCAGATCGAAATCCGGCCTGACCCGGCACTCATCGAGCGAAACCTGACACGCGATGTTGGCTTCGAGAAAGCGGGCGAGATCGCGCGCCGCCGGCTCATCGGCAGGCGCATAGCAAAAGACAATTGAACGCAAACCGGAACGCAATCCGGATTATCGCGCGTCTGCTACATTCGGAACGGACCGGGCCATGTTCCCCATCATGGTTGTGGGCGCCGGACGCATCGGCGCCAGCATCGCGAAGCTTCTGCATAACGCGGGCGACTACGAAGTCACCGTGGCGGACCACGATACCGACGCCCTGGAGCGTATCGCCACAGCCTTACCGGTTCCTACCGTCAAGCTCGAAGCCGAGGGCGAAGTCGCGCGTCTGACCGCCGAAATGCGATCGGCCGCCGGGGGACGGCGCGCGGCGGTTCTCTCCGCCTGTTCGTTCGACGTGAACCGCTACATCGCCGAAGCTGCGCTCGACGCGGGCGTCTCTTATTTCGATCTGACCGAGGACGTTGAAACCACGCGTTACATCCGAGGGCTCTCCGGGCGCGCCGCGGAAGGCCAGGTCTTCATGCCGCAGTGTGGCCTTGCGCCGGGTTTCATCGGAATTCTGGGCGCGTCGATGACCACCGGATTCGACCGGCTCGACAACCTGCGGATGCGGGTCGGCGCGCTGCCCGAATATCCGCACAACCACCTCATGTATCACCTCACGTGGTCGACCGATGGGGTGATCAATGAATACTGCAAGCCGTGCGAAGTGATCCATCGAGGCCATCGTCAGGAAGTGGTTGCTCTCGACGGACTGGAGCGCTTCGCCATCGACGGTCTGGAGTACGAGGCCTTCAATACTTCGGGCGGGCTCGGCACGCTTTGCGAGACGCTCGAAGGAAAGGTCAACGAGCTCAATTACAAAACGGTCCGTTACCCGGGACACCACTACCTGATGGATTTCCTGATCAACGGGCTGCGCATGGGCGATTCGCTCGAGACGCAGCGGCAGTTGGGGCGCATCTTTGATCGCGCAATACCGATGACTCGTCAGGACGTCGTGCTCATTCTCTGCGCGGCTGCCGGCTGGAAGCAGGGGCTTTATACCGAGGAGACGAACGCGCGGAAGATCTATCACCAGCAGGTCGGGACGGAGCACTGGAGCGCGATTCAGTTGACGACTTCCGCGGCTGCGTGCGTTGTGATCGACCTGTTTCGCGAAAGTAAACTGCCTGTGACCCGCGGCTTCGTGAAGCAGGAAGATATCTCGCTTGAGACGTTTCTTGCGAATCGGTTCGGCAAATACTACGCAGCGGACCCCGGTCACATGAGCGTTTCGATCGTATGATCTGCCGCTCTCCGATTGACGGCTCGATTATAGGCGAGGTTCGCACCGCTTCGCCGAACGACGTGCATGCGGCGATCGGGCGCGCGAATTCAGCCCAGCGTGAATGGCGGATGGTTCCAGCTCCTCGACGCGGCCAGCTTGTCATGCGGGTCGCTGAGATTGTTCGGTCCCGAAAGCAGCAACTCGCCGAGAAGATCACCCTGGAAATCGGAAAGATTCCCTCCGAGGCCGAAGGCGAAGTGCAGGAATGGATCGATATCTGCGAATTCGCTGCGGGTCTCTCGCGGCAGCTTTACGGACTGACCATCGCGTCCGAGCGGCCGCGGCATCGAATGATGGAGCAGTGGCATCCGCTGGGCGTGGTCGGCGTGATCACGGCATTCAACTTCCCAATGGCCGTGTGGGCGTGGAACGCGATGCTGGCTCTGGTCTGCGGTGACAGCGTGATCTGGAAGCCTTCCGAAAAAGGCGCGCTCTGCGCCGAGGCGGCTCATGCGGTCATGATCGAGGCCGGAGCGCCGGACGGCCTGGTTCAAGTCGCTCAGGGAGGCGCGGAGCCAGCGAGGCTTCTGGCGGAATCGGAAGCGGTCCCGCTGATCTCGGCCACCGGATCGGTGGCAATGGGAAGGCAGGTGGCCCAAATCGTGGCGAAGCGCCTGGGGCGATGCCTGCTCGAACTCGGCGGCAACAACGCGGCGATCCTCGCGCCCTCGGCCGATCTGGACCTTGCGATTCCCTCCATTATTTTCGCGGCTGCGGGCACGGCGGGGCAGCGCTGCACGACTTTGCGCAGGCTGATCGTTCACGAATCCCTTGCGGAGCAGGTCATCAAGCGCCTGTGCGATGCTTACGCGCGCCTGCCCATCGGCGATCCCCGCAAGCCGGGGATCCTGGTCGGGCCGTTGATCGATGAACGCGCTGGTCAGGCGATGACCGACGCGCTTACCCGAGTGACATCGCAGGGCGGCGGGGTTCTCTTCGGCGGCGAACGGATTGCCGATGACGACAACGCCCCTGCCGGCGGATGCTACGTGCGCCCCGCTATTGTGCGCGTGCCCGGCAACGTCGGCCTCGTCTGCTCGGAGACGTTCGCGCCGATTCTCTACGTGATGACCTACCGCGAATTTGATGAAGCCGTGCGATTGCAGAACGGCGTGCGGCAGGGACTGAGTTCCGCGGTGTTTACGAATGACGCTCGCGAAGCCGAAATCTTCGTATCGCCCGAGGGCTCCGACTGCGGAATCGCAAACGTCAATATCGGAACTTCCGGCGCGGAGATCGGCGGCGCGTTCGGCGGCGAGAAGGATACCGGCGGGGGCAGGGAATCCGGTTCGGACGCCTGGAAGAATTACATGCGCCGCGCGACCAACACGGTTAATTACGGCAGAGACATCCCGCTTGCGCAAGGCGTGCGCTTCGAAATCTGACGCGACTGAAGCGTCAACCCGGTGGCGGGCCCATATGGACAGAAACTCCGACAGAGCCGAGTCAGGTGCGGCGTTTTATAGCACAATCGGGTCCAGCAGACCGGGCGCGGGCAGTTATAGTCGACACGACCCTGGCGTC
>DATFSM010000090.1:0-85734 GCA_035262625.1 Bryobacteraceae bacterium | reverse complement strand
ATTCGCGTTGCCGCGCCTGGCGCGTCCCTGACAAAGCCCGCTCTCCACCAAAACTGCTCCGCACATCAAAGCGAAAGGAAAAACATGCTTCATCCCCGAAGAATCGCGGGCTTGACAAGGTCGCTCCATATCAGTTTTCCGTTGGTGTTGCGTTTACGTGATCGACGATCAGAACCGGCGCCATCACCTTGCGGGTTTCTACCTTCAGGCCGAGCTGGCCTTTCAGAGCATCGAAGAGCGAAATCGCGCCGGTGGGCTCAGGCGCCTCTCCGGGTTCGCCGGGAACTGTCTGGCCCAGGCCAACTGGGCTGAAGTTAATGGTCATGTCGAACCTTCCGGAGATACCGGTGGCATCGCTCATGGGAGCAGACCCAGGGAAGAAGCCGTTCAACTGCTCGGCAAAACGGGTGAGGGTCATGTTGCGGCAGGTGATCAGCCTCGTCGCGAGCGGATTGGTTAGCCGCGGATCCTTTCCGTCATCTCCCGGTCCTTCTTTGCAACTCGGACGATTCGCCGGGTTCGCCTTCTTGAGTCTGCGACCCTCCCCGGCCAACACGTAGCCGTCAATCGGACGGTCTTCCAGATGCGCGGCCAGCTTGAAGCGATCCTCCAGGAACGACCGCAGGCTCATTCGCATCGTGTCCAGGTCGACGCCGTTCCAGATAGCGCCGTTCCATCCGCCTGGATTCACCGTGCCCAAAACATTTTGCTCCACGGGTATTTTCGCCAGAACCTGCCAGCATGGCGAATCCATGCCTTTCGGCCCGCCGATGAAACGGCTGAAGTCGAATGGGGCTCCCCAAGCCTCCCAGATCAGATTACGCAGGGTCATGTCGATGCGTACGCGTCCGCCCGGCTGAATGCTTACGTTGCCGCAGTGAATCGGCGGGCCATTGGGATCTTCGGGCCGGATTTCGGCAACCTCGAACTCCATATCGGGCTTCGGCGCCTCGGTTACGCGCGGTGGGGTTGCTTTCTCCACGACCAAAACCGGAGTTGCGACCCTGGTGGGCGCCAGCTTCAGACCGAGTTGCTTCTCGAATGCGTCGAATAGAGTCACGACCTCGCCTTGCGCGGGGGACCAGATATAGGTTCGTCGCGGGGACCACGAGAGGCTGAAGTCCCACGCCCCTGCAAGTCCGGTGCGATCCAGTAGCGGATAGGCGAACACGTAACCGGAGGCCTCCGGAGCGCGAGAAAGGATTTTGGCGAATGCCGGAATGGTTACGTTGTTGCACACCAGCGTCATTCGCGGCTGAGGAGCGCCCCGAGGGACCGTCGGGGATGGCTGAAACCTGCATCCACTGGCCTCGGTCCCTTCCGAGGGCTTGAGTTGAGGCTTCCGATCGACTGTGATCGCGTAGGCGGGATTGTCTTTATTGCTGTTACGAACCGAGAGCTGAAAGCGGTCTTTCAACATGCTCTGCAGCATGGTCCTGAGCATATCCGGCGTGGTTGTCGCCGGAGCCATTGCGATCACATCGTAGCGGTTCAGGTCGAGCCAATCCGGCCCACCTGAGATGCTGTCCGCATCCACTCCCCATGCGGTTCCAATCAGATCCACGGCCGTGGCGTTGTGCAACTCGTAACGTCCGTTTCCGAACCGGATTCTCATCTGTGGCATGGTGTTCGGAGCGGCGGCGAGGATCTCTACGCTGTTGAACGCCGGACCCGGCTTCGCATTCTGAGGTTCTGCAGTCGCGATTACGTAAGCGAGCGGAGAACCTAGCGCCGCAATCGCCGCGATGCTCCTCTTCATCAGGCGGCGGGACGGCAGGCCGCCGTCGAGGATTCGACGAATTCGATGCCGCCGTCGAGACGACGCATGATCGGACCGCATATGCCGAGCTCTTGCTCGACTATCGTCACTGGCTTCTTCAGCGGCTCGGACGATCTGCCGATGCAGGGACCAACTCAGTGGGCTCGCCCATAGGAGGGCGCGATGAATGGCGGAGAACGACTGCGCGGCTGGGTCCCAGCGAGCGATGTGCGAACGTTCGTGGGCTAAGACCGCTTCAAGCTTCAGCGAACTCCATTCACGCCAGCCGGCCGGAAGCACGATCGACGGCCGGGCGGTCCCCAGTCGAATCCACACGCGCGAGAGCAGGATCGCGCAGATCAACATGTATACGCCGAGGATTGGCTGGCTCCAGTCAAACGGTTTCGCGACTGCCGCGGCGGCCTGCACGGTCGTGGCTCCCCGGGGTGTTACCGGGATCAGCAGGGATCCACACAGCATCGCAGTCCACACCGCCCACCGCGACGTCGCGTCACGGATTCGGAGAACGCTGACCAGAATTGCGCCCGCCAGAATCATGATCGAAGAACGCATCGCCCATCCTGTGAGAAACAGCATCGTGGTCATGCTGTCTTTCCCTTTCGTTCTGCGATCTCCGCGGCGAGCCGCTGAAGTTGCTGCGGCCTCAGCGCTTGATTGTCTAAGAGGCCGACCAACAATTCCTCCACGGAGCCGCCGCAGGCGCTCGCTTTTCGGCAACGCCTTGGCGGCAGACCTCGGCCGTGCATCCGGGGGTTCCCACACGTAATTCATCATGAACTGCTCCAACGGGGTGAGCGGCTGACGCGTCGATCTGGACGTGCGAAACATGCTAGCGTTAGATAATTTAACACTCGCACTGCGTCCACCCAATGAGTGTGTCCCAACCGGCCGCATTGGTAACCAACCTTCACCGAAAGCTCACATTGTGATCGTCAAAGGCGTTGATTGCCGATTTTCTTCGGCTGCGGGCTGGCTACTGTGATGTTTCTGAAATCTCTTTACCTATTGGCAGGAAGGTGGTCGAGCCAGACGATGGTGGCACAGGCTTCAGCCTGTGGGTTTTCGGCTGCCGGATTAGTACAGGCACTTCGGAATCAGGACACTACCAGGAGAGGCGGAAATAAACACAAACGCATCCCAATCCACTCTTTTGACGCTTTTATCTATCTGCGCATCAGCCACTTAGCTGAGGAACCGCCGACCAACGCTATTGGCCATGCGACCTTCATCCCAGGCACGAAAGCTCAATCATATGAAAAACCGCAAATCCAGACTCCTACGCATCCCGTATCCCCGTAAAGCTCCATCCCCCAACAAACCCAAACTTCAGGCCGGGCGCGACAAAACAACCGCGCAGGTCGCCATCATGAGTGAGCACGATCGCGCCGCCCACGGCGCCTTCGTGCAGGCCTTCGTAAGCGACTACCGGCCCCGCAACACCTTCGAACGCCAGCTGGTCCGCCGTCTCGCTGACTACAACTGGCGTCTCAATCGCCTCGAGGCGCTTGAGGAAAACATCTTCGCCTGGGCACAGTCCGGCCCGTACGTCGATATCCGAGCTGACCACCCGCAGATTCAACACGCCATGGTCCAGACCCAAACGTTCATCGACGACCCGCAGCTTTTCGGCCTGCTCTCGCTCTACGAACGCCGCCTCACCCAAAATCTGGAGGCGAATCTGAAAATGCTCCTGAAGCTCCAGTCGCTGCCGATGCCGAACCGCGAACAGAACGAGCCAATCGCCGAAGCCGTCCAAACCGCCGAAGTCCCCGAAATCGCCCGGGCCGCCTCCGGGGAACTCGTTTTGCAGGAAGCCGAAAAGGCGGCCTGAGTTCGTTTTGAAACCGCCAACAAGCTCATTCGAAACCGGCAGGTAGTTCGTTTTGCGGAACGACGACAAAGCCGCCTGACGTTGTTTTCCAGCCGGATCAGTTCGTTTTGTAAGCCGGCCCGCGACGCCTACCGAGCGGTTTTCCATCACGACCAGTTCGTTTCGTAACCGCCAATAAGCTCATTCGAAACCTACGAGTAGTTCGTTCTGCAGAACGACGAAAAGCCGCCTGACTTCGTTTTGCGCCCCTGGAACAGTTCGTTTTGAAAAGCGAAGTTGGCAGTTAAAGGCGGGGAGATAGTTCGTTTTGTAGAACCCGAACTAGTCATCCAAACCCGCGTGTACTTCGTTTTGTAAATCGAGAGTTGCGAGACAGGAGTTCGTTTTGTACGCCTGCGCCCTCCGCCCCTCGCTAGACTGTCTGCTTGAGCGCCGAACCGCTGATCCGAACCGAAAACCTCGCCAAACGCTACGCCTCC
Source organism: Bryobacteraceae bacterium (assembly GCA_035262625.1). GTDB lineage: Bacteria > Acidobacteriota > Terriglobia > Bryobacterales > Bryobacteraceae > BOG-234. The sequence continues at coordinate 81,644 of DATFSM010000090.1, read as the reverse complement.
GGCGAGCAGGAACTAATCATTTTCCAGGGACTGGACCTCATCATTCAGCCCGGCGAGCGCACGGCGATCATCGGCGAGAGCGGCGCTGGCAAGAGCACACTGCTTCATCTGATCGCGGGTTTGGACACACCGTCGGAAGGCGCCATATACTACAAAGGTACGAACATCACCGGGTTCTCCGAAGCGGATCTGGCGGCATTCCGCAATCGGGAAGTGGGCTATGTGTGGCAGCAGCATCATCTGTTGCCCGAGTTTACGGCTCTGGAAAACGTCGCAATGCCGCTGGTGATCCGGGGTTTGAGCCGCGCTGGAGCCGAGAGCCAGGCGCGCGCGGCGCTCGATGAGGTCGGCCTGGCGCCGCGGGGCGGTCACCGCGCGGGTGAACTGTCAGGCGGCGAACAACAGCGGGTCGCGATCGCCCGCGCGCTCGCCGGAAATCCGTCCGTCCTGTTAGCGGACGAACCGACCGGAAATCTGGACGAACGTACCGGCCAGATGATCTTCGCAATGCTGGGAGAGCTTCAGAGGCGCCGCAGTCTCACTACTGTGCTCGTCACCCATAATCTCCAGTTCGCCAGGGAATGCGGACGCGTACTAAAACTGGAACGCGGCGGGCTGTTTGAAGCTGGGACCCTAGCGTAGATTTGGTTTTGCAACGGAAACGGCGCTGAGAGTATCTTTAGTATTAGGAATCGGTTTTGTAGAGGTTCGAGCGCCAAAAAAGGGGGCGGCCATACCAAATGTTTGAGCGTTACACGGAAAAGGCGCGTCGCGTTATCTTCTTCGCCCGCTACGAGGCGAGTCAGTTCGGAAGCCCGTACATTGAGACGGAACACCTTCTGCTCGGGCTCCTCAGGGAAGATAAACAGCTAGCGAATCGATTTTTGCGGTCGCACGCGGCCGTGGATTCGATCCGAAAACAGATTGAAGGACACACGACGGTTCGGGAAAAGGTTTCGACGTCAGTCGATCTGCCTCTGAGCCATGAGTGCAAGCGGGTTCTGGCGTATGGGGCCGAAGAAGCGGAACGCCTGAATCATAAGCACATCGGCACCGAACACCTCTTGCTGGGACTTCTTCGGGAAGAGAAATGCTTCGCCGCCGAAATCCTGCATGAGCGCGGACTCCGCCTCTCCACAATTCGGGAGGAACTGCAACGCTCGCAATCTGAAAAGGTAGCGGCGAACCGCCCCAAAGAGAGTTCCCTTCTCGCTGAGTTCTCCCGGGATCTCACTCAGGCGGCGATGGATAACGCCCTCGATCCTCTGATCGGGCGTGACTATGAGACGGAACGCGTCGTCCAGATCCTCTGCCGGCGTACCAAGAACAATCCGGTCCTGATCGGTGAGCCCGGCGTCGGCAAGACGGCTATCGTCGAGGGCTTGGCGCAGCGCATTGCGGACGGCGACGTACCGTCGTTCCTGGCCGAGAAGCGCATTCTCGCGCTGGACCTTTCACTCATCGTCGCGGGAACCAAGTACCGCGGGCAGTTCGAAGAGCGGCTCAAGACCATCATGAAGGAGTTGATGGAGAACCAGAATGCCATCATCTTCATCGACGAGTTGCACACGTTGGTCGGAGCAGGTTCCGCCGAAGGATCTCTGGATGCAGCCAACATTCTGAAGCCGGCGCTTTCGCGCGGCGAAATTCAGTGCATCGGCGCGACGACCCCGTCGGAATTTCGGAAGTCCATTGAGAAGGACCGGTCGCTGGAACGTCGTTTCCAGGCGGTCAAGGTACCGCCCCCGAATGAAGGCGATGCCGTGAAGATCATGTTCGGCATCAAGGACCGGTACGAGAAATTCCACGCCGTCAGCTACACCGACGATGCGATCGAGTCCGCTGTCTATACGTCGAACCGGTACATTCCTGATCGGTTCCTGCCGGATAAGGCCATCGATCTGATCGACGAGGCGGGTGCGCGCGTCAAGTTGCGCCAGACCACCTTGCCCGCGGATCTCGCGGATATTCAGAAGCGCATCAAGTTCATCGTTCACCGGATGGAGAACGCCATCGCGAACCATGAGTTCGAGAAAGCGCGGTTCTATTCGGACGAGGAGCGAAAAGAGCGCGAGAATCAGCGGCAGCTACGCGAGAAGTACAACCTGGACGACTCCTCCACGGGTATCGTCACCAAGGAAGACATCGAGGAAGTGGTTGCCCGATGGACCGGCGTGCCGATGACCGCGATTAAGGAAGAGGAAATCGCGAAGCTGCTTCGGATCGAAGAAGAGCTTCACAGGCGCATTATCAGTCAGGAAAAGGCGATTTCGGCTCTGGCGCGGGCCATACGGCGTTCGCGCGCGGGATTGAAGGCATCGAACCGCCCGGCGGGGTCGTTCCTGTTCCTGGGGCCCACAGGCGTCGGCAAAACGGAAGTCGCGCGGGCGCTGGCGCAGTTTTTGTTCGGCAGTGAAAAGAGCCTGATCCGCTTCGACATGTCCGAATTCATGGAGAAGCATTCGGTCTCGAAGCTGATCGGATCGCCTCCCGGATACGTGGGATACGAAGAAGGCGGTCAACTAACCGAGCGTGTGAAGCGGTCGCCGTATTCGATCATCCTGCTGGATGAAATCGAAAAGGCTCACCCGGATATTTTCAACATCCTCCTGCAGGTCTTCGAAGACGGACACCTGACGGACGGGCTCGGCAACCAGATCGATTTCAAGAATACGATCATTATCATGACTTCGAACCTGGGGGCGCGGTTCCTTGAGAAGCGCGGCCACCTGGGCTTCCAGGCTCCGGCGCTTGAGGGGCAGGTGAGCAAGGTGGAGGACCAGGTCCGGGGCGAGGTGAAGCGCGCCTTCAACCCCGAGTTCCTGAACCGCCTGGACGACATCATTCTGTTCCAGTCGCTCTCGGACGACGATCTGATCCGGATCATGGATCTGCTGGTAGCGGGCATCAACAAAAACCTCGAGCAGAAGCAGATCAAGATCACGCTCAATCACGACGCGGCGAAATACATCCTCGAAAAGACGTGCGCAGACCGAAGCTATGGCGCCCGTCCGCTGCGGCGCGCGCTGCAGAAGTACATTGAGGATCCGCTTTCGGAGGCCCTGATCCAGGGCATCCTTCCGCAGCCGTCTGAACTGAGTATCTACCTGGGCGATACCGGCATATACTACCGCCAGGTGAATACCTCGGCGGAACCAGTCCCGGTACCCGCCGGCGCGATCGAGGGCGAGACCGAAGCCCCGCCCGCCCCGGGTGTCCCGCTGTACACGTTCTAGACCGGCTCAGCCCAGCTTGCGGTAGGAACTTTCGTAAAACAGAAGCGGTCGTCCGTCCCGATACTCGGCGTGTCGAACCTCACCGATAAGAACCGAATGGTCGCCGATTTCCATGACTTGGGTCACGGCGCAATCCAGATAGGCCAAGGCTCCGGTCAGCAGCGGCGCGCCCGACGCCGCAGGCCGCCAATCAACCCCGTGGAACCGGTTTTCCGAGGCGCTCGCGAACCGGCGGGAAAGTTCTTCCTGGTCCTCGGCGAGCACGTTGACGGCGAAGTGGGAACTGGTCAGAAAGTGGCCGAGAATAGCGTTGCGGAGGTCGATACTCACCAGCACCAAAGGCGGCTCCAGCGAAACGGAGGAGAAGGAATTCACCGTCATACCGTGGGGGTGTCCGTTTTCATCCCGAGCGGTGATTACGGTAATACCAGTCGCAAACCGGGCGCACGTGCGGCGGTACAGTTCCTGCGAGGTCTCAGGCGAAATCCCGCGCCCGTTGCTTGACATCGAGATAACCCTAATTCTATCATCGGTTTGTCAGCGTCAGCCAAGGTTTGAGGAGGGCTTTTGATCAAGCTCGACATCATCAATGAAGTAGTCAACCGCACCGGTATCACAAAAACGAAAGCCGAAATGGCGGTTGAGACGGTTTTCGAAAAAATGAAGCGGGCGCTCGAACAAGGCGATCGAATTGAGTTGCGCGGGTTCGGCGTATTCACTGTCAAGCCGCGCAAGACGGGAATCGGACGGAATCCCCGGACCGGCGCTGAAGTATCGATTCCGCCGGGCAAGGCGGTCCGATTTAAGCCCGGCAAAGAGCTCCAGACCCTGCAGTAATTTTGTTTCCGGAAGACCTCATCTCGGCCGCGAACGGAGCATCGTCTCGCGAGACGACAAGTACCCAACTCCCCGCCACGCGGTTCGTTCCGCCGGAGCCTGTGGAAGTCGAGCTTCGGCCGCCCGCAAAGCGTCTATGGCTGCACGGCCTGCTGCTGGTCCTGACGCTGTTCACGACCACGCTGGTCGGCGCGCACATGCAGTACAACTTCGCGCACAACCTGCCGATGTTCGATCTCGAACGCTGGGGTTCGATCTTCACTGTGGGGCTTGAGAGTCCGGGCCGATTTCTCACGGGACTGCCTTTCTCCCTCACGCTCTTGACGATCCTGATGGCCCACGAACTGGGTCATTACATCGCCTGCGTCTACTACGGGCTGGATGCGACCCTGCCCTACTTTCTTCCGGCGCCGACGCCGGTGACCGGAACGTTTGGCGCCTTCATTCGCATTCGCTCGCCGATTCGTACCAAGCGGGCGCTTTTCGATGTCGGCATCGCGGGACCTTTGGCGGGCTTTATATTTCTGGTCCCCGCGCTCGGCGTGGGACTCGCGTTTTCGAAGGTACTTCCGGGCATCAATCACCAGGGAAGCATTCAGTTGGGCGCGCCGACCCTGCAGTGGCTGGCGGAGCGGCTGATCTTTCCGGGCGTATCGTCGAGCGACATCTACCTGCATCCGGTGGCTCGCGCGGCGTGGGTGGGGATGTTCGCGACTGCGCTCAACCTTTTGCCGGCCGGACAACTCGATGGCGGCCACATCGTCTATGCGCTGCTGGGCCGGTCGCAGAAGGTGATTACCAACATCTTTCTCGTGGCTCTCGTCCCCATGGGCAAATTCTGGACGGGATGGTGGCTGTGGGCCGTCATGCTGTTTCTCTTCGCCCGCAAACACCCGCCGCTCTACGATCACAGTGAAATCGGCGAGTCCCGGGTGAAGCTCGGCATCGTCGCGCTTTGCGTTTTCGCGCTCTGCTTCTCCGTTGCGCCGATCAACGAGTAGCCAGTGCGGATCACCGCCACGATCGTTACGCTGAACGAGGAGCGCAATATCCGTCGAGCCATAGAGAGCCTTCGTTGCGTGGACGAGATTCTCGTGATCGACAGCGGATCGACGGACCGCACGCGCGATATCGCAACAGCGCTCGGCGCCCGCGTCGTTGAAGAACCATGGAAGGGCTACGCCGGCCAGAAGAACTTCGCCGCGCGTTCCGCCGCGAATGAATGGATTCTCTCGCTGGATGCGGACGAAGCGGTCTCGGAAGAACTGGAAGGCGAAATACTGGAGCTCAAGCGCTCCGGCCCGGCATATAAGGCATACTCGTTTCCCCGCCTTGCCCAGTATCTCGGCCGATGGGTGCGCCATTCCGGCTGGTATCCCGACCGTAAGATTCGGCTTTATCACCGCGACTTCGGCGAATGGACCGGCGACTACGTCCATGAGAGTGTGAAGGCGCAGGCCCAATCCGGCAGGCTAGAAGGAAAGCTGCTGCACTTCACCTGCGATTCACTTTCGCAGCACCTGCGGACGCTGGACCGGTACACCTCCCTCGCAGCCGAGGAGATCCGCTCGCGCAACCGAAGGGTGCCGCTGACGAAACTCCTCATCGATCCCGCCTGGACCGTCTTCCGAACCTACGTCCTCCAGGCCGGATTTCTCGACGGCCCGCAAGGCGCGGCGATCGCATGGATGGCGGGTTTGTACACGTTTCTCAAGTACGCCAAGGCCCGGATGCCCCCGCCATCCTGATGCGTGTCCTTCACCTCGACAGCGGCCTCGAAATGCGCGGCGGACAGTGGCAGGCGCTGCGGCTTCATCAGGGATTGATTAGCGAAGGCCATGAATCCGTGCTCCTCGCCCGCGAGGGTTCTCCGCTGCTCCAGCGGGGCGCGGAGCCGTTGCGCGTTCGTCATCTGCGGACCCTTTCGCGAAGCTTCGATCTCGTTCATGCGCACGACGCCCGCAGCCACACGATCGGCGCCATCCTGTCGCGAGTTCCCCTGGTCGTATCGCGCCGGGTTGCGTTCGCGGTTCGCAACTCCGCAGTGTCACGCTGGAAATATCGGGTTCCGGCTCTATTCCTAGCAGTTTCGCGATACGTCGCGGAACGGCTGAGAGCCGCCGGGGTTCCCGATCAACGAATCGCGGTTGTCTACGATGGCGTCCCCGTTCCCGCTGAGCCCGCAAATGGCCCGGATATCCTGATCCCCGACACTGCTGACCCCGCGAAGGGCGCAGCCCTTGCTGAATCCGCCGCACAGCTTGCGGGAATCACGCTCAAGCGCTCCTCAAGCCTGGAAGCCGATATGCCGCAGGCGCGGGCACTCGTCTATCTATCCCACTCAGAGGGGCTCGGCTCCGGAATTCTGCTGGGCATGGCGCACGGGCTGACCGTAATCGCAAGCGATGTCGGTGGGATTCCGGAATTGATCGACGACGGCATCAACGGCATCCTTGTGCCCAACGAGGAAAATGCCGTGAAGAACGCGCTGTGGCACATTGATCCCCAGCTGGGAAAAGCGGCCCGCGAGACGGTCCTGGCTCGATTCACAGTCGAACACATGGTGCGTTCAACGGTAGCGGCCTACGAGAGAGCGCTGGCGCATGCCTGAAATCATCGCCGGGCTGTTCGGGCTATTGATCGGCAGCTTTCTCAACGTTTGCATCTACCGCTGGCCGCGCGACCTTTCCGTGGTCGCGCCGCGCTCGCGCTGTCCAGGATGCGAGCGCACGATCGCGTGGTACGACAACATCCCGGTGCTGAGCTACGTGCTGTTGTGGGGCCGCTGCCGGCATTGCTCCCAGCGGATTTCCGCGCGTTATCCGCTGGTGGAAGCGCTGACCGCCGCCGCATTCATCTGCGCGGTAGCCCAACACGGCCTCACTCTCGAAGCGGCGAAATACTGCGTCCTCGCCGCCATCGTAATCGCGCTGATTTTCTCCGATCTCGATACGAGGATTCTGCCGGACGAACTGACCATCGGAGGATGCATTATCGGCATCGCGTTTTCATTTTTTGTGGCCATACCCGATTCCACATTCGCGATCCTCGCGAGCTTAGCGGGTTTTACGCTGAACGCAAGAGCCTCGTCAGCAGGCGAATCGCTCCTCGGCGCGCTTGTTCCAGCCTTCGGACTGTGGCTCATCGGATGGCTGTTCGAAAAACTCCGCCACAAAGAAGGCCTGGGATTCGGCGATGTGAAGATGATCGCCGCAATCGGAGCCTTCCTCGGAATCCGTGGCACGCTATTCTCGCTGGTTGTCGGATCGGTGCTGGGATCTGTCACCGGACTCATCTGGATTGCGGTGACCCGTAAGGATGCAGGCACCTATCAACTGCCGCTCGGGACGTTTCTGGGGATCGGCGCGCTGGCTGCGACCTACTGGACCTGAATCGATCCCACCGAGTAGTCCTCGTCCTGGACGAAAACCGTACCCTTGATGTGATCACCCGGGTGAAGCTTCGCGAAGTCTTCTTTAGTTTTGATCGGGTAATCCATGGTCATCGCGTGCATCCAGCCCTGGATGTCGCCGTGCTTGATGGTTGCGGTCTGATCAGCCGGATTAACCTTGAGGACCTCGCCCTCAATCGCGTACTGCTTCATCGGCCCCGCAGGCGGTTTTTTTGTGCCGCACGCCGCGCCAAACACCGCCAGAAAGCAGAAACCCCGTCTGAGCACCTGCTTTACATGTTAGACCGCGCCCGGCAGCAGGATCTCGATCCGGGTCCCTTGACCGGGAGTGGTTCTCAGACGCAAGAGGCCTTTATGCGCGCGCACAATTCCCCGAACAGCAGGCAAACCGAGTCCGCGCCCCGTGAACTTGGTTGAGTAGAAAGGATCGAAGGCGCGCTCAAGCACGTCGCTCGTCATTCCGGAGCCATGGTCTTCCACCGCGATCTCAATACAAGGGATGGCGGGAGGTTCGCCCTCCTCAAAGTTCAGGACGGCGCCACTGTCCGACGGCAGGTTGTCGACCTTACGAATCGAGATTCCCACCTCGCCGTGACTATCGCCATAAGACTCGGCGGCATTCGAAATGATGCTCCAGAGAAGGGTTTCCATCGAACGGACGTCGCTCTCGACTGTACAGGGCTGCGCTGAAATCTTAACGAAGCCGTTTTCCGGCACTCTATGCTTGGCAAGCACTCCATTCAGGATTTCTTCCAGCGCCAGGCGCTCGCAATTGCGCGGCCGGTAGCCCGAAGAAGCGAGCATGAGGCGCACCAGGTCGGCGGCGCGCTCACTGGCGTGCTCGATACTGGCGATCAACGGCGCTCCGGGATGCCCCTCCTCAAGGCTCTCCCGCGCCAGCGAGGCATAGCCCATAATCGACGTGAGGAGGTTGTTGAAGTCGTGAGCGACGCCACCCGCGAGCGCCCCGAGACTCTCCCATTGGCGCGCGGCGCGCAGTTTACGTTCCATCATTCTGCGCTCGGTCACGTCGCGCCCGGAGACGTGAACGACTCGCCGGCTCTCCGTAGCGATCGCGCTGCATCGGATCTCGACAAGTAGGGGAGTTCGATCCCGGCGGCTGAAGCGGATTTCCGCCTGGGCGGCGCCTTCTTCCCGCGATGACGCGATCAGATTCCGCAACGCCGCCTGTTCGTCGGGCAGGGCAAAATCCTGAATGAGCCTGCCAGTCAGTTGTTCCGCGGCGCCGACCAACTGGAGACGGGGCGTCTCGTTGGCATACTCGATCACACCGGATTCATCCGTCAGGAACAGCCAGTCGCTCACCAGGTTCATGATGTGCCGAAGGCGCAGGGATTCCTCCGCCAGCGCCAGGCTCTTTTCCCGCAGCCGTCTGATTCGCTCCGAGATCAGAACGACGGAGGGAGCGAGGAGGCAAAACCAGATCCAGTTGGCCAGAGCCGGGGGGTTGGGGTAGAAGACGGGGACTATGACAGCCGTAAGGGCTATCGACGCCAACCCGATCGTAAGCCCGCCGAAGTACCCGGAGAGTCCCAGGGCCGGATAGAAGAGCAGGAAGGGCGCTTCTGTGGTCGCGCCCTGAAGCAAGACCCCTCTCGCAATAGCCGCGGCGCCCACTAACGCGAGCGAGATGGCGGCCGCAGTGACTTTACGGCCAGCGCGGTTTGGGGCTTCGGCGGACATCTATCTCCCGATCGCGACGATCCAGCATTCGGTACTATGCGTACTGTAAATCACTCAGTAGTAGTAATCTATAGCACACCCGTTCTTACAGACCCCGGATCGACCCGGACAGACTCAACAAATCGGTTCGGCAATACGTCGACCTATATAATCTGAGAAGTTGCTTACCAGGGCTCTCGCCCATTCCCGACAATGCTTGTTGATTTCGAGCTGATCCTGAGCGCTCAGCGCGGAGATGCGTCGGCGTTCAACCAGATCGTCTCCGCATATCGGCGTAGAATCCTGGGAACAATCTCGCGGCTGATCGGGCGCCCCGAAGATGTCGAGGATGTTGCGCAGGAGGTATTCGTCCGCCTCTATTTTTCGCTCGAACAACTGCGCACTCCGGGAGTTTTTGAGCCGTGGCTCTACCGGCTGACGGTGAACGCCTGCTATGACTACCTGCGCAAGAGCAAGCGCCGCCTGGAATCGAGGATGGCCGACCTTTCGGAGCAGCAAGTGATGATGGCGGACGCCGTTGCCGGCTCGCGCGCGCAATCGGACGATGCCGAGAAGCGCCGGGTGCGTGATACCGTAAATGGCATGCTTTCATCGGTTTCCGAAGAAGACCGGGTTCTTCTGACCATGAAGGAAGTGGAAGGGCTTTCGTTGAAGGAACTGGAGAAGATCTACGGCGTCAACGAGAACGCGCTCAAGGTGCGCCTTTTCAGAGCGCGGCAGCGCGTATTAAAAAACATGAAGGAAGTAACCCAGCGTCCTCCGGCGTCCGCCAAACCAGAAGAGGCGCAGTAAAACCGGTATTATGATGTCCAATAGATCTATGGAACACGAAGATCGGAACGCCGAACTCGACAGCTGGCTCGTCGCGTACCGTGATGCCTGCCCCGAGCCAGAGCCGAGCGTGAACTTCATGCCCGAGCTGTGGGCGAAAATCGAAGCGCGTCAGATCTCCACGAATCTCTTTGGACGGATGGCGAAAGCGCTCGTCACCGCCGCGCTTGCCGCGACCGTGATCCTCGGAATGATCTCCACCATCGGCTCACAGCCCGATTCCAGTTTTACCGGGACGTACCTGGAAGCGCTGTCGGTCGACCAGGCGACTACGCTCGAGCCTTTCAATCTAGACCGGGTATCGGAGTTGGAGCAGCAATAGATCCATGCCGCGGACACGTTTGAGCGCCGCGTTATACCTTCTTCTTGTATTCGCGAGCGGAATTCTGGTTGGTGTTGTTTCGCACCGGCTGTATGTGACCAGCACCGTGAGCGCGACAGCGCCCGCCGCACCGGCGCCCACGAGCGCGGAGGTCCGTCAGAAATACATGCTGGAGATGCGTTCTAAGGTCGGGATTAACGCCAGCCAGGTCGCAGACGTTAACAGGATCCTCGACGAGACCAAGCGCAAATTCGATGAACTACACGCGAGCGAGAAGCCGATGCGGGACAAAATCCAGCAGGAGCAGATCGACGCCATCAGCGCCTTGCTGACGCCCCCTGAGAAGGTTGCCTACGACAACTGGCGCGCCGAACGCGCACGCCTGCACCAGCAGGAGCAACAGAAGCGCCAGCAGCAACAGCAGAAAAAGTAAGAGGGATCGGAGCGGGTTTGAAGGACGGCCTTGCGGCCGTCCTGAATATTCGCTACTTCGTTGCGGCCAGGCGGTCGGCTTTTTCAGCTCGCTGCCGTGCGTACTTCTTTTCGAAACGGTCCACGCGACCGGCGGTATCGACGAGCTTTTGCTTACCGGTAAAAAACGGGTGGCAACTCGAACAGATTTCGACTCGGATATCGCCTTTGTGAGTGGACTGCGTCTTGAACGTGTGTCCGCAAGCGCAGATCACGTTCACCTCTTTGTAGGCGGGGTGAATTCCAGCTTTCATTTCTGATTCCTTTGGAAATCCCATATTAACACAGGCTTGCGAAAGCCTTGTTTTTCGGGGTCCGAAATGACAAAACCCCGTTCGCCGTAGCGTGGCGAACGGGGTTTTGAGCCTTTAATTACCTGAGGCAGTTACAACGTAAGCGACGAAGTGACCGGTCCACAGGAACTAGATTCCGCCACTGATAGCGGAGATCGTCAGCTTTAGAACGGTCGACTCAACAGTCGGCCACCTCGCGCGGTCTACTACTCGAACTCATTCTTTCTGGACCACCTCCTTCTTCAGTGATACTTAAATACATACGCCTGTTGAGGAACCCGTGTCAACAGGGAGCTGGCGGGTATATTGCGCCGCTTGTCGCAGTAGCCGGACTATGCAGCGTTCATCCCGCCGCGCGCCACAGGGACCTTCGCGATCTGGGAGGGAGAGACGAAATGTTCCGTCGCATCTTCGCAACCCCAAATGACTTCACGCTGGCCGTTCTGCGGCTGATCCTGGGAATTGTGTTCTTCGCGCACGGAGCCCAGAAGATGCTCGGCTGTTGGGGCGGGTTTGGCTTCTCAGCGACCATGAGCTACTTCGAAAGTCAGCACATACCCGCGGTCTTTGCGTTTCTGGCAATCGCGGCCGAATTCTTCGGAGGCATCGGGCTGATTGTCGGGCTGTTGAGCCGCGTGGCGGCATTCGGGATCACGGTGAACATGCTGGTCGCCATCGCGACAGTACACTGGCGGTTTGGCTTCTTCATGAATTGGGCGGGAAATCAAAAGGGGGAAGGCTTCGAATACCACCTTCTGGTGATCGCCATGGCGATCGTGATCATGGCTCGCGGCAGCGGCGCAGCGTCAGTTGACCACGCCATAGCTGCATCTCGCCCGCGATTTCCCTCATGACGGCGTGGCGAGTGACGGTGGTGGAGACAGAACGCTCAATAATTCTTTAAGCCGAATGACCTCATGCGGCGTTCTTTTTGCCGCATTCCCTTTGCTGCCTCGCACGTAACTTTTTCGTGGAAGGACAGTATAAAGCTTAGGGATGAGATTCTCGCTGTTTCAGGCCTTGCGCACGGTTTCCGCCTGCGGCGGCGATCGGCCGGGAAATTCCGCCGAGTTCCTGTCCGCTCAGAGGCTTTCACGCTTGCGGGCGGCAAACGGGAATGGCCACGAGCGACATGTCGTGCGCGATCCCGCAGTCCCCGAAAAATCGTCAGGTCCTGCTGACAGACTTCGGGGCATGAATGCTCGCTGATTTGCGCGAGGCGTTCCGGCAACTACGCAAAGCGCCGGGGGTCACCGCAACGGCCTTGGTCACGCTGACGCTCGGAATCGGAGCGACCACCGCTATCTTCACGCTTGTGCATCAGGTGATGCTGAAGTCACTCCCGGTGACAAAGCCGGACGAGTTGTGGAGGATCGGAGACAAGGTTCGGTGCTGCAACTGGGGTGGGTTTACCCAGGGCGATGACGGAGATTTTTCCCTGTTCTCATGGGAAGCGTATAAGACCTTTCGAGCGCAAACGCCCGAGTTCGCCGATCTGGCGGCTCTGCAGGCGGGCAATGCGCCTCTGGGCGTCCGCAAAGCCGGATCTCCGGCGCAGGCTGAGACGCGTAACGGCCAATACGTCTCAGGCAATTTCTTCAGAACTCTCGGCATACAGCCCTGGATTGGCCGTCTGATGACGGATGCCGACGATCAGGAAGGCGCACCGGCCGTCGCGGTCATGAGCTACCGCATCTGGAGCGAGAAGTACGGCGGTGACGCGGCGGTAGTCGGCGCTTCTTACCAGATCAACGGCCACCCGTTTACGGTGATCGGCGTGGCCCCTCAGGGATTCTATGGAGCGAAGCTGGCGGATTGGGGCATGCCGGATTTCTGGCTGCCTTTGACGGCGGAGCTATCGATCGACGGGCCCACGGCGCGTTTGAAACGGGCCTCCAGCAACTTTCTGGACCTGCTCGGAAGAATCCGTCCCGGCGTGAACCCGAAGTCGCTTGAAGCGAAACTGAAGGTGGAATTTCACGACTGGCTGGCCGGCCATGTGCCGGATATGGAGCCGGGCGAGAAACAACTCTGGGGCCAGCAGACCCTGCATTTGATTCCCGGGGGCGCGGGAGTCGCGGCAATGAGGGACCAATACGAAGCCGGGTTGAAGTTGCTGCTCATCGCGGCGGCATGCGTGTTGCTTGTGGCGTGCGCGAATCTTGCGAACCTGATGCTCGCGCGTGGACTGAAAGAACACGCGCAAATGTCCATTCGCGTCGCCCTGGGCGCTTCGCGGGGACGGCTGATACGCAAGGTGCTGGCCGAGTCCGTCCTGCTGGCCCTGATCGGCGGAATTCTGGGCGTCGGAGTGGCCTATGCGGGAACGAGGCTGATTCTGCGCATGGCCGTACTCGGCCCACATAACTTCGTCCCCATCGAGGCCGCGCCGTCGTGGCCCGTTCTGTTGTTTGCGCTGATCGTATCGATGCTGACCGGCATACTTTTCGGAATCGCTCCGGCATGGATCACTTCGCGCACGGACCCGGCGGATGCGTTGCGAGGCAGCGGCCGTTCGATTGTTGTTGGACGCTCGTGGGCTCAGAAATCGCTGGTGATCGCGCAGATCGCGGTATCGATGATATTGCTGTCCGCGGCAGCCCTGCTGGGGCGGAGCCTGCGCAATCTGGAGCGCCAGGATTTGGGTTTCGAAACGCAAGACCGGTATCTGGCCCGGATCGATCCGATGCTGGCCGCGTACAAACCTGAGCAAATGGAGCCTCTGTTCCGGCGGATTAACGACAGCCTGCTCAGAATTCCCGGTGTGCGAACGGTCGGGCCCGCTTTATATGCGCCGATGACGGGCGATAGCTGGAACAACAGCGTTCGCATCGCAGGGAGGCCGGAACCGGGCGCGAAGGAAGACACGGGCGCTGGCTTTGCGCGCGTGACGCCGGGCTTCTTCGAAGCCATCGGAGCGAAGATCATGCTCGGCCGGCCGATCACCGAGCAGGACACCGCGGCGTCGCGCCAGGTGGCGGTCGTTAACCAGGCCTTCGCAAAACGATTCTTTAAGGGACAGAATCCCATCGGGCAGCACTTCGGACCGGGGAAAATCAAGTACTCGGCAATTTACGAAATCGTCGGGGTTACGAACGACATTCGATATATGACCTGGGGCCTCAAGGAGCCCGTGCACCCGATGTATCTGACGGCGCAGACGCAGACCGCGCAGTATGACGACGAGGCGTACACGAGCGGTGAAATCTGGTCGCATTACCTGAACAACATCGTGCTCTGGGCGCCGGGGAGCCCGCCCGGCATTGAGGAGCAGGTGCGCAAGGCGTTGGCCGGCGTGGATCCCAACCTGGTGCTCTACAGCGTCGACCCTTACAGCAAGGTTGTGAGCGGGAATTTCCGGCAGGAGAGCACGATTGCGACCCTGACGACCCTCTTCGGCATGCTCGGGCTATTGTTGGCGGCGGTCGGTTTGTATGGCGTGCTGGCGTACGTGGTGGAGCGGCGGACGAGCGAAATCGGCGTGCGGATGGCGCTGGGCGCGGATCGCGGACGAGTTGTGAGCATGGTGATGGGCAACGCGTTTGTACAGGTGGCGGCCGGCTTTGCGCTTGGCCTTCCGGCCGCGATCGGCGCGGGGAAGTTGATGACCAGCCAGCTCTACGGCGTACAGCCCTGGGATCCGGTCATGCTCGCATTCGCCACGTTGCTGCTTGGTTTGGCGGCCCTTGTGGCTTCCCTGGTTCCCGCGTGGCGCGCTGCCGGCATTGAGCCCATGACGGCGTTGCGGACCGAGTAGTGAAGATAGCGAGTGGTAGGCGCGCCTGGACTCGAACCAGGGACCCTCAGCTTAGAAGGCTGATGCTCTATCCACCTGAGCTACGCGCCCGAATTCTCCTTCGATTGTAGCCGACCAGGAAACGCATCACTCACGAGCGCTTCGAGTTAGCCCCGGTCATGTCGGCGTCCCATTTGTTGAGCCGAACTCGCGAGCGCCGGACGCGCCTTGTTTGAGCCTGGTGTGTAACGCGAACTCCCTCAGAAATCACTTCCTTTTGGAAGAATGCCGCGGTTATACTGACGCCAGAACACCGCTGCATGGGAATTCCCTGACGGAGGGCCTTATGGACCAGCGCTTCGGGGTTGGCAAGGCGCCTGCAAGGCAGGCCTGGCTGCGGCAAGTCACCTCTTTCTGTCTGATTGGATTTTCTCTTTGGTTCTGGGCTTCGGTTTCTTTGATGGCCCAGAACTCCGGCGAGGTTCGCATCGCGGTCGCGCATCAACACGTCGGCTCGTGGTGTGTGGGATATCTGCACATCGATGGGGATGACGTCTGGTACGAGGTGGTCAAACCAGCGCGGTATCAGGACCATGCATTCCGCGTGCAGCGCTCGCAAATCACGACCCTGCGGCAGTGGGTTCTGCTGGGACAGCCACAAAACGCCACCGAGATGAAGTACGGCAACGCGACGTATCATTTCTGGCTGCTCGCTGATCAAGACATTTCCCACGCGCCTCAGGTCGAACTGCAGACGCCCGTAACGCTGCCCTACCAAGTCCTGATTTCACTGATTGCGCGGGGCGGGAATCGAATCGCGGCGGCAAATGGCGCTCGCGTCGCTCCAGCCACCGGTCCGTCAGCGCCGAGTATTCCGAGCGCCGATCCCGACGACTTGCTTAAGAGCGCGTTGCAAACGATGGCGGACTACCGACAGCATTTCTACCAGACGGGAACCACGAGCGACCTTTTCCCAAAAATCACCGCCGCACGAGCCAATGCTCAAACTGCTTACCAGCAGTTTATGGGACGCCGGGACTCCGCCAAGGCCGCCCAAAGCCTGATTGCCGTCACTGACATCGACCGGATGCTTATGGTTCAGAATCGACCGGATTATCAGGCAAGCCAGGAAAGCATCAAGCAGAAGTACAACGCGGCGTTGGCGTTGGCGGATGCAGCCAACAGCGAGGCGATGCGATTCAAGGCTTTCATCAGACTCAGCCTTACGGATTCAAACAGCAAGGACTATGCGGCTGCCTTCGAACACGCATCAAAGGCGATCGATCTGGCTATGGCATCGGACAACAAAGACGATCTGCTCAACGCTTACGAGAATGCCGCTCAGGTGGAGATTGCCCGCGGCGATCTTTCCGCTGCCAGTGACTACCTGGATCGGGCTATGAATGTGGTTGGTCAAGCCAAGGATCAGCACGTTATCTGGCTGACGTACACAGATCGCGCGGACGTCTACGGCAACCGGGCCGACCAATGCAACTACCAACATGATTACGCCGTATGCAAGCAGGCTTTCGATCTGGCCGCTGACTACTCCCGGAAAGCGCTCCAGGTCGCCCAGCAGGCCGGCTTTGATTTTCTCGCAAGACAGTCGCAGGAGGGTTTAGACAACCGGAAGCTGCTGGGAGAGCAACAGGGGAAAATGGCAGCGACATTCGCCGAGCTTTCGAAGTCGGGCCTGGGGATCACAAAGGCCTCCCAGGTGATCTTTACCCCGCGGTTCGCCCCGGGAGCGAACCCGCAGCTTGCAGCAGCCTTGCGGAATCTCGAGCGGCAGATGTTCCCGGGACCCGTCAGCCCTTACATGGTGACCAAGTGGTCCCTCGATGGGCAACTGGCGGAGATGGAAGGCAAGGACGACGCAGCCCTCGAATCGTACTCGCGCGCTGTCACGCTTCTCGAGAACGACCGGAGGAAACTCGGCGACACCCAGAACAACTCATCCTTCCTCAGCGATCAAATAGAGGTCTATTACGCAGCGGCGCTGCAGCGCCTGGACCGCAAGCAGTATTCCGAAGCATTTCAGCTCATCGAGCGCTCACGCGCCCGCGCTGTGGCTGACCTGCTGGCGTCGCGTCAGTTGACGTTTCGCACGCCGGAACTACAGGACCTGTACTCACAATCGGTCGAACTGAAAGCCCAAATCGGCAAGACCCAAAACACCCTTTTTGACGCGGCAGGCTCGCCGAAAGCGGACAGCGACCAGATCAAGAGCTTGCAGGCGAGGGTCGATGCGCTGGAGGGAAGAGAGCGCGCTCTCGAAGCGAACATCAGACAACGGGCGCCCAAACTGGCGGACTTGAGCGACCAGCCACCCGTTTCATTGGAGGCTGCGCAAGCGGCGGCCCGGCGGGGCGACTACGACGTCCTTTACTACCTCACCCTGGAGAGCGGCACGGTCATCTGGCACATCGGCGCGAATGGCGTCCATGTAGTTAAGCCGTACTATACGCGCCATACGCTGACTGGGCGGGTCGCCTCGATTCGCAGCAGCCTGACCGACCCGAATTCCACGTTCGACGAACGCAGCGCAGTGGAACTGTTCCTGGTTCTTGTGAACCCGGTACTTCCCTTTGTGCGGACTCACCACCTGGTGATTGTGCCGCATGAGGATCTGACGAATCTGCCGTTCCAGGTTCTGAAGAATCCGGAGGACGGCTCTTTCCTCGGAGATCGGTTCCAGATCTCGTACGCTCCCAGCGCAACGGTTCTGTCCGGGCTCGGCGCGCGGCCGGATTTTGCGCACGGACGCCTCCTGGCGGTGGCCGACCCGAGCATTACGAATGCGGTCGCGGAGGTGAAGGCGATCGGAAGTTTGTATCCCGGGCGCGCGAAAGTCGTTACCGACGCGCTTGCGAGTAAACAACTCCTGAAAGACTCGCTGGGGAATTACAACCTGGTGCACCTCTCGGCGCACGGCGTATTCGACGCGAACAATCCGTTGCTGTCGCACGTCAAACTGCGCCCCTCCCCAGGAGACGACGGTCAACTCACGGCCGCCGAGATGTTCGGCCTGAACCTGCCGGAGAATAGCCTGGTAGTGTTGAGCGCTTGCGAAACGGGGCGCCTCAATGCGACTCACGGAAATGAGATACAGGGCATCGTTCCCGCTCTGCTTTTCGCCGGCGCCAGCACGCTGGTGCTCTCTTCCTGGAAGGTGGATTCGGCTTCGACCGCGCTTTGGATGCAGACGTTCTATCGCGAAGCGCAGACGAAGCCGCCCAGCGAAGCCGCGCGGATCGCTTTGCTGGCGGTGAAGGGAACGAGCCAATTTCAGCATCCGTTCTACTGGGCTCCGTTTTTATTGACGGGTCAATGACGATGGGAGATCTGTGGCATGGCTTCGCCGGCAAACTCGATGAACTTGCGGGCAAGTGGCCAGGATACGGCGCTCTTGGCACATTTCTTCTGTACCTGTTCGGGTACCTGGCGTTGCGGTTTCAGCTCTATGCCTATGGAGTATCGACCAACCTGGACGCCTTCGACGAGAAGTATTTCTTCGCGGGGTGCCGGTTTCTGCTGTTTCTTGGAATGACCGTTCCATCCATTCTTCTGATCCTTGCGGTTGTTATTTTGCCGCTGTACGTTTTGGCGCGCGCTGTTCCGGCTTCGCTGCGATCGCGCTGCGCCTCCCGAATCTCGACCTGGCTGAAGCGGCCTTACCTGCTGCGAGTTGTGGGCTGTGCGCTGCCTCTCGTGCTTATACAGGTAGTTTTTCGACAGTGCGTACTTCTATCCAACATGCTGCTGAGAGGTCACCCGCCGGATTACTGGATCACTTCAGTCCTGCTGGGAGGCGAGTTCGCCCAAGCGCTCTACTTCGCGGGCCTGGTGTTGGGCGCCGGGCTCAGCGTCGCAGTGTTCGCCTGTGCGCTGAACATCCCAGCGCAGGCCGGGCTTGCGACGGCGCTGACGGGATTAATGATGTTCCTGGTGGCTCTCGAGCTTTTGCTTCTGCCCGTCAATTACGGGATCCTCGTCGGCAGCACGTCGCTGCCGCGAGTTTCGCAGGTCGAAAACCAGGCAAAGCTGGCAGCCGGAGGCAGCGCGTGGCTGGTTTGGGAAACCAAGGAATCTCTGACGTATCTGGTTTGCGAAAACAACACACGTTCCATGGTCAGCATTCCGAAGAAAGAGAATCGAGTATCGGTTGTCGGGTACGATCCTATCTTTGAGGCTGCGTACAGGCCGCCTTGCGCCGCGGTCCAGTGAGGTACAGGCATGCGAACGAAGATTGTGATGATCGTGTTCGGAGTTGGGCTTGCGCTGGCCGCTGCCGGCCAGACGCAGGCACCCAGCAAGAAGACGTCCACTCCGCCCCCTCAACCGAAGGAAACATTCTGGGAACGGGTGCTGCGCATCTCGGGAGTATCTGCCAACCCCAACACGCTCAAAGGTGCGGACGATGAACCGGTGTCGGGCCAGATCTGGATGGCTGACCTGCCGTCCGGCGCGACGCGCAGACTCACAGAGGAGTTCGGGTACCGATCACCGATTTTTTACTCGAATGGCACGGACATTCTCGCGCTTCAGGGCGCCGATGTCGTGCGCATTTCATCCGGCGGAGGGCGCGGGGTTAAGCTCTTCCACATCGCGGGGATCACCAAGTTCGTCGGGTTCAGCATCGATGATCCGGATCAGGCGCTTATGTTGAAGGAAGACGAGGCGGGTCGCGCTTCGGTGTCGCTGCTGTCGGTGAAGACTGGCGCGGTTGCGCTATTGCCTTATGACCCACAATCAAGCCGCGACCGCCAGATGCTGGAGGACCTGCAAGGCTGGCAGCGCACGTATGGCGGGACGACGGTGTACCTCAAGCGCGAATCGAGGGACACACTGTCGGGCACGGTCGAGATATCCAATGTGTTTGCGAAGTCGGCAGGCAGAGATCCGATCAACATCTCGCGCTGCGATATGACGAACTGCGGTCAGCCTTCTCTTTCGCCGGATGGCAACCACGTGTTGTTCATCAAAGGGGAATTGTGAGAGACCAGAATGGCAGGCGCCGATGCTACGCGCCCGAATTCTCCCTGGATTGTAGCCGACCAAGAAATGCATCATTCGCGAACGCTTCGAGTTCGCGCTGCATGTCGGCATTCCATTGTTGCGCGGCTTTTTCGCGTAATTTGTCGAGCAGCCGAACCTTGCGATTGGCCTCGACCAGCAACCGAATCTGTTCGCCGAGCAGGCGCTCGGCTTCGCGCAGTCGCTTTTCAACGTCGGTCTTTTCCCGCTTTACGCGACGCATATAAGCAGCCCAGTTCTGCAGGCCTTCGCTGTCCGGTCTCTGCGTAAGACTTTCGGCATCGGAATGGAGTGTTCGCTCGCGCGCTTCGAGGTCCGCACTCAACACTGAGATGCGATCCGCCGCGGCGGCGGCTTTCGCTCTTAGCTGATCGGCCTGGGCTCGCCGCCAGCGCAAGGCCTGGTCGAGGCGAAACCGGAACGCTTTCATCCGACGAGCGCCGCTAATTGCCGCATCTGCTGGATGGTTTCATCGAGCGGCGAGATGTCACGCGCGCCCTGACGGAGGAAGCGCATGAGATCGCCGCGGGCTTTGATCGCGGAGTCCAGACGCGGGTTCGAGCCCGACACGTAGGCGCCGAGATTGATCAGATCTTCCGACTGACGATACATCGCGAGCGCTTCGCGAATTCTGCGCGCGTGCTCGGATTCTTCAGCGCTCGCAAGTGACGACTGCAGGCGGCTCACCGAATCGAGGATCTGAATCGCGGGGTAATGACCCGACGCTCCGAGGTCGCGGGCCAGCGTGATGTGGCCGTCGAGAATGGCGCGCACGGCGTCGCAGATCGGCTCGTTGAAGTCATCACCCTCGACGAGCACGGTGAAAAATGCGGTGATGGATCCGACGCCGAAATTGCCCGCGCGCTCGCAGATCTTCGGTAGCATTCCGAAAACGGAAGGAGTGTAGCCTTTCTGGCTGGGCGGTTCTCCCGCGGCAAGTCCGATCTCCCGCTGCGCCATGGCCAGGCGGGTGATCGAATCCATGACGAGCAGGACATCTTCTCTGCGATCACGAAAATACTCCGCGATCGCGAGCGCGACGAAACAGGCGCGAACGCGCAGCGGCGCGGGGCGGTCGGAAGTGGCGACGATCACGACGGAGCGCTTCATTCCTTCGGCGCCAAGATCATTTTCCAGAAATGCGCGGACCTCGCGGTTACGCTCGCCAATCAGCGCGATTACGTTGACGGTAGCGGAACTGGACCTTGCCATCGAGCCGAGGAGCGTGCTCTTGCCGACGCCGCTGCCGCCGAATATCCCGATTCGCTGGCCCTTTCCGCAGGGGAGGAGTCCGTCAATGGCGCGTATTCCCGTGGCGAGGCGATCCTTGATATGCGGCCGATCCAGAGGGCCCGGAGGCGCGGCAAACAGCGGGCGCGTTTCACTGGCGAGAACGAGCGGTCCGCCGTCCATCGGGGCGCCGAAGCCGTCCAGCACGCGGCCGAGCAGGGCGGGCGACACATCGATTTCCGCCTGACCCGAGCGCGCGACGATCGGATCTCCCAGACGGAGACCGCTGGTTTCCTCCAGCGGCATAGAGAGCACGCGGCCCCTTCGGAATCCGATCACCTGTGTGCGGATTCGACGGCTGTGCCGCGTCCGGATTTCGCAGAAGTCTCCGAGCGCCGCAGACGGGCCTCGCGACTCAATGATCAGCCCGACAATCTCAACCACTTCGCCTTCGCTGAGGACCGGGTCCATGCGATCCAGCCAGGCGTTGTATCGGCGCAGGTCGAGCGGCGCAGGACACCGGTCCGAAAGAGCGCTCATGGGTCAGATTCCGGCCAGCCGGTCGGCAAGCCCCCGGCCGATCTCTTCGAGTTGGTTATCAACAGAGGCGTCGATGGTTCCGTCATCCGACTGCACGAGGAACGCGCCCGGCGCGCAGTTCGGATCAGGTTCGACACGTATTTTCGATTCGGAACGGGCGGGGAGCGCGGATCGTATCGATTCGGCGAACCGGGGATTTACCGTGACACGGTACGATTCCGCGCTCGCGATCCGCTCGAAAACCACGCGGGCCAGCGCGGTCAGCGCTCCGGGATCGACGCTGAGTTGCCGATGGAGGACTTTCTTCGCTATCAGCAGCGCGAGTTGCACAACGTCCTTTTCAGCGCTTCTCCTGAGTTCCTGACGCATGCCAATGAGTTCCGCGATGGAGGCGATCATTCGCTCCATCACCTTCGATATTTCGGAACGCGCGGTCTCTTCGCCTTGCCTTTTACCCGATTCGAAGGCATCGATCCGGACGCTATCGATTTCACTCCGTAGCCGCGCGATTTCCGCGCGCAGGGCGCGCATCTCGCTTTCGGACGCGGCGCGCGCGACTTCCGGATTGGGGGCGGGGAGCTCAGCGCTCAGGAAAGCGACGGGACGCGCCCGCTTTGTTTCACTGCCGGAGAGGACCTTAGACAACATATTGCTCCAGTCAGGTCGCCGATATGGAGATTCGCGTCAACGGCAAGGGCGTCGTGAGTGATGCGGTCCGCCGACCGAACATCCTGTATCGGCTCTTGCTCGGGCTGCTGCCCTTCTGAAATGCGCCGCCTCCTTGTGCTCTGTCTGGCGCTGGTATGCGGTCTGCCAGCGGCTTCGCGCCTCAAAGATCTGGTATCGATCGAGGGAATCCGCGAGAACCAGTTGGTTGGCTACGGCGTCGTAGTTGGCCTTTCGAAAACGGGCGACCGGCAAACTACCATCTTCAGCGCCCAGAGTCTCGCGAACGTTCTCGAGCGAATGGGCGTATCCGTTTCACCGTCGGCGATCCGCGTCACCAACACAGCGGCGGTGATGGTGACCGCGACACTCCCGCCATTCGCCCAACCAGGCTCAAAGATTGACGTCACGGCCGCAGCGATCGGCGACTCCACCAACCTTCAGGGCGGCTTGCTTGTGATGACGTCCCTGCGCGGGGCGGACGGTCAGGTCTACGCCGTAGCTCAGGGCCCCGTTGTCACGGGAGGATTTGTCGCGGGCCGAGGCGGGGTTACTCAAACCGTCAATCATCCGACCGTCGGACGTATTCCCGGCGGAGCGACAGTGGAACGGGGCGCGCCTTCTATTCAACCGTCATCGCGCGTGAATCTGCAGCTGCGGTCCGCTGACTTCGCCACCTCGGCGCGCGTCGCCGAAGCCATCAACAAGTCGTATGGAAAACAAGCGCCGGTGGCGCGCGCCGAAAACGCAGCCCTGGTCAGCGTCGCGGCGCCCGCGGAGTGGAAGGATCGAATGACTGAATTCATCGCCTGTCTGGAGGAATTGAAAGTCGAAGTCGACACACCGGCGAAGATCGTCGTCAACGAAAGGACGGGCACCATTGTGATGGGTAAAGATGTTCGCATCGCTCCGGTCGCGATTCTGCATGGCAATCTTTCCGTCGAGATCCAGACGAAACTGACCGTGTCCCAGCCCGCTCCTCTCTCGCAGGGGAGAACTGAGGTTATTCCGGACACCTCAGTTGCAGCTCGTGAAGAGCCTGCAAAAAACGTCGTCCTGAATGAGGGCGCGACCATTGAAGAATTGGTTCGCGCTCTCACCGCTGTCGGTTCTTCCGCACGCGACATCATCGCGATTCTGCAGAATCTGCGCGCGGCGGGGGCCCTCGATGCCGAACTGGAGGTCATCTGATGAACATTTCCTCTGTTTTGCCCGGCGCGGGCGTCGACCCGGCATCTCTCAAACGAACCGGCGCCGCCAGGGATTTCGAAGCGCTGCTCCTCACCCAGATGCTGCGATCTGTCCGCGAGGGATCCGGTGGATGGCTCGGGGCAGGCGACGACGATGCCGACAGCCCGGCGGCCGGACTCGGAGAGGAAGAACTGGCTAAGGCGCTGGCATCGGCAGGCGGATTGGGCATCTCCAGTCTGATCAATGAAGGTCTAAAGGCAAAGGGCTGATTTTCGCGGCGCTATCATGTGGGCATTCGCATGAAGGCCCTCGCAATCGCATTCGCGGCGTTCGCGGCCAACGCGTCTGCGCAGTTGCCGCAGGTCCCGCGGAACCTCGATTTCGCCGAGACCGCATCGAACGGGGCGCCTCCCGGATGGCAATTTAACGGGCCGGGTTATTCCGTGGCTCAACGCGCGGATTGCGAGTGCGCAGCCATTTCTCCAACCACCGAGACCGCCCACGGCGAGGCCAGTCTCTTCCAGACGCTGGATGCCGTTCTTCTGCGCGGAAAAAGCGTTGTCTTTGACGCCGAACTGCGCGTTAATTCCGGCGCGCCGGCAGCAAACGCGAGAATCTGGATTCGCGTAAACCATACGGGCAAACCGCCGTCAGTCTTTGACAACCTCAGCGGGGAGCCGGTCCGCGCATCGGAGTGGTCGCGATCGGATCTTCATTTCTCAATCGATGCGGATGCGGCTTCTCTCGATTTTGGCGTCGCGGTTACAGGCGGAGCGGCATTCGTTCGCAGCGTAGCCCTCGAGGTCGATGGACACATAGTCGGCTCACCGTTCGAACGCATGGGCCCGGCGAATCTGACCTTTTCGCGAGGAGAGATCGGCGGCCTCCCCGCGTTTTGGTCTGTGACGCCGACCTCCTTCACGACATCCCCGGTAAGCTTTGAGCGCGACCGATGTTTCAAGGGTCCGGTGTGTGCGTCGGTCCGCGCGCCTTATTCTCTGTCGCAGTCTTTCGGCGCGATTCCTTATCGAGGTAAAGTCGTGCGTTTGCGCGCCCGGATACGATCCGAAGGAAAAGCTCCCAACGATCGCGCGCGGCTGTGGCTGCGCGTTGAAGCGCCGTCGCCGCGGCCTTCCTTCTTAATGACTCAGCGGACCGAATATCGCGACTCCGCAAACTCAGAATGGGTCGAGGTCACCCTCGCTCATAAGATCGAAGACGAAGCCCTGAATCTCGCGGTTGGCATCACGGCGTACGGCGCGACGGTCGCATCGATCGATGCCATTGCGATCGACGTCGTCGCGGATTCCAATGTCTTGGCGTCTGCGGTCCCGAAGGCGCCCGTTGCCCCAGCTCTTCCGGTCCCGCGCGTGGCGACGGCGGAGCCTCCGGTTCGATCAAACCCGCCATCCGCGCCGCCCCCCGGCGAGGCGCCCGCGGCGGAGCGTTCAGTCGCGGCGGAGCCGTCAGTCGAGGAACAGCAACATCTGATCGCGCGCGCGGCAGCCAAGGCGGCGGACTACACAGCGCAACTTCCCAACTTCATGTGCGTGCAGATGATCCAGCGCTCCGAAAATCACAGAAATCAGGGCTGGCGCGCGCGCGACATGCTGACGGTTCAACTGGGATACGCCGACGGCCAGGAGCATTACAAGCTTCTGACGGTCAACAATCGGCCGACCAATGCTCCCTATCTGTCCGTCTCGGGCGCAATTTCGGAGGGCGAATTCGGCAGCACGCTACGGGAAATTTTCCGTCCCCAGACTGCGAAGTTTCTCTGGGAGCGCGAAGAGACCTGGCGGGGCCATCGCGTCTCCGTTTTCAGCTATCGCATGCTGCAGGACAAATCGGGTTACGTGGTGGAATATGGCACGTCCGCTGCTTCTTCCCGTCGCATTGTCGCCGCACATCATGGATATCTTTTTGTCGATGACCAGGGCGATGTGCTGCGCATCTGGAGAGAAGGCGAGATGCCGCCGGGCTTCCCGATTCGACTAACGCGGCTGATTCTCGATTACGATTTCAGCCAGGTCGCGGGACGTTCCTATCTGCTCCCTTCGCAAGCGCAGATCGAACTAACGACCGATTCCCTGCAGACGCGCAACGAAATCTGGTACCGCGAGTATCGGAAGTTCGATTCGGACAGCAGCATCACCTTCGACGATCACTGAATCGAGATAGTGACCGTGGACTGGCTGGTCTGCCCGCCGACGGTCAACGACACGGGAACCGTTCCCGAGACTCCGGAGGGCACGCGAACGTTGATCTGGACGATGCCCTCCACCTCGCCGCCCGCGTTTCCGGCGTAGAGGACATCCGCCTGCACACCTCCGAAGGTCACCGAAACTTTCTGGGCGAGGGGCATGGCGGATGTGGCAACCGCTCCCGAGGACGACGGCGGATTGGTCTGGCCCCCGCCTGTCGCGTAAAGCACCACGAACGAACCGGCCTGCGCCGGATTGTACGCCGTATTCAGCGTAAAATCCGCATTCAGAATTGCGCCCGGCCCGCTGCCGCTGGAATCGGCGGAAAACAGGCCCGGCGCGGTGTCAATCAAGTTCACTTTCTGGGAGGACGCCGCCTGACCGTTGTAGCTCACCGACATCGTGGCCGTGCCCGCCCCCGCGATCTCGAAGGGGACGATCGCGGCCACTGCGCCCGTCGAAGTATAGACCAGCGGCGCCGGAATGCCGTTGAACAGGACTTCCGTTCCGGCGAGCCGCTCACCGGCGGCTGCGGAATCGCCGAACGAGTTCGTCGCGAGGGACGACGGACCCAGGTTCTGGCCGAATATTGCGACCACCTCACCCGGAGCAATCGCTTTGCTCGCGTAGCTCGCGGCATTCAGGATTCCGGTTACACTCGGAGGATTCCCGGCATTCGAGGTAATCCCGTAGACAATCAGTTGACCGTCCATGGTCGGAACGTAAACCTTGCCATTGGCAACCGTCGGATTCGCGAACTTGACGAATCCCCCGAGCGCATCCGCAGGGTTCATCGAACTGTTCCAGATTTCGTTCAGATTGCCGGCGTCATACGCGTGAAGCATTCCGGGAGCCGGCAGCGGCCAGGTATTCGCTCCAGTGACCCACAAGATACCGGTGCCCGGCTGCGTTCCGTTGGCGGAGAGCGCCATTCCCTGGAAGGGAATCGAGAAGCCGTTCACGCTCTGCGCCACAGGATTGCTACTAAACTGACCTCCGGAAAGCTTCCATGCCGTCACCGCAGCATTGCCGGTATGAGCATAAAGCACGGGCCCATCGGGAAGGTTCCACAACGCCAAATTGAAGATCCCGAAGTTCCCGATCTGCAGCCGCTGAAGGATCTCCGAATCGTTGGCCGCGACGTGGCCCATCGAGGTCTGGTCGATCAGATAGAGCACGCCCGATTTTCCACCCGTAACGAGGTACTTCGTGCCGGGTATCAGCATTGCCCCGGCCGTCCCGAGATCGTCGTCGGCATCGCTCAGCATCTGGAAATCGAAAGGCGCAAACCAATCGTCGACCTTGAGAGAGGTCCCGTCCAGTTTCAGAACAGCATTCGAATAATCGGTGGTGAAATCGCTGGAGCCGTTGCTGGTAACCGCGAACAGATTTCCCGACGCGTCCGCCGTTAGCCCGCGCCCGGCCTGCCAGAACGCCCCGGCGCTCCCATTCGGGCTGGCGTTAAAGACCGCGGTCTGCTTCGCCACGTTCTGCGCGCTGTACGCCACGATCCAGCCGTGATACGGCGCGCCGTCTCCGTGAGAGCCGAACGCGATATAAACCTGCCCGTTCGCCAGAAGCAGAGCGGGCCTTTGGATATGCTGCAGGGGGTCGAATACGACTGTCCCTCCGACGCTGCTGTCGCCCACCCCCGTGGTTTTCATGGAGATTTCGACGGGAGCGCCGAACCGTTCCGCCCCGCTTCCCGTATCGAGCGCGTGCAGGCGGTAGAAATATCGACCGCTCTCAAAACTCGCCGCGACCACGTACAGCGTTCCGGTGACCGGATCAATCACGGGCGTCCCGAGAATGCCGTTTTCGGGGCTGATGTCCGTATATGGCCCCGCGCCGGACGTGTAGGCGGAGGTAGGCACTGACGGCCCGAGGTTCACGCTCCACAGGGGGGTCGCGGGGGCGTCGGCATCGAAGGCGTACACGGTATTATGCATCGTCGCGACGAACACGACATTGTGGACGCCTCCTGAAATCGAGACATTCTGCTGATACAGCGGCTGGGCGTAAATCTGGCCGTCGACCGCGAGCGCGAATAATCGCCCAAATGCGTTGGAATTAACGCTGGAAGGCGAAAGAATAGTTTCGTTCAGATCGGCGTTAGTACGGGAATTGTCGTATCCGCCGGTGAGCGCATTTGTCTGGCCCAGTAATCCCGCGACGCCAAGAAGCGCGACAAAAAAGAATTTCAAAGGGCTTGACATAAATATTCCTTGCGGCGCACATTAGTCAAACGCGCCTCGCCGCCGCGAAGTTACGAGGCTGTCCATAAGTGTTTGTAAGCAACAGCGCCTATCATCACAATTGATGGAACTAATTCGGCGCACATCATCAAGTGATAAGTGAGCGCCTTTCGTATCGAGAAGCAGAAGGCTAGTTGCTAACCTTTCGGTTAACTAATTACTGCGAATTGGGGCGAGAATTTCGAGCGGGGCCATGTCCGTAATTCGCAAATGGCCGCGCTTTATCTGAAGGGTTATTTGCACTCGCTGACGGCGCCGCTCCGAGATTCCCGTATCGGCTTTGGCTTTCAGTTGCAGGTACCAGTCCGTATCCACGACATGAACGCCTGCGGTTTCGCGTTCCTGGATCGCGTCGATCGCGCAGAGCACGTCGCTTTGGCTCGTAAGCGCGTCGATATCCCCACGCGCGTCACCGTATCCCTGCATATCGGGATCGAAGAGCGCAAGCGCCCCGCCGCCGTCGCCGTTGCTAAGGGCCTCGGCCAGATCGGCAATGCGGCGGAATGCCGTGTCATCCGGCTTATTGAAGATCGAAGTCGAGGATAACGACGCGATCTTCCAATCGTCTCCGATTCGACGCATACCGACGGCAACCGGTTCCGTTCGAATTGCGAGGGGTCCGTTTTGCGAGGCGAACGTCTGGAGGACCCATTGCGTATCGGCCCGAAATTCCGCATTGCCCCGGTCCGACACCTTCTGTACCCGAATTACGCAGGAAGGGTGCTGAAATGCGGCCAATGCCTCGATATTCCGGCTGATTTCCGCATAACCGGGCGTAGACGGATCGAAGACCGAAAGCGCAGCTTTCACGTCGCCGGTCTGAAGCGACTGGGCCAGGTACTCCAGTTGAGTTTCGGGCGTCTCGGCCGCATAGGCGGCGCAGGCGACGAGCCACAAACACCAGGGAACGGCGGCTAGGGTCCCGCCGCTACGTCCGGTAATTCGCATTGATATGGATATAGTCTTCCGTCAGATCGCAGGTCCAGAAGGTTGCGCTGCCCTTCCCCTTACCCGCAATGCGAAAAACGACCGAGACGTCAGTATCATCCAGCCGCTGCTTCATCTCAAGTTCGTCAAAGGGCGCCGCGAGCCCTGCCTTACAGACTTTTATGTCCTGAAGATTGATATCAACCGTTGCGGGATCGAAGTTCACTCCCGAATTGCCTGCGGCCGAAAGGATTCGTCCCCAGTTCGGATCGGAGCCCGCGATCGCCGTTTTGACGAGAGGGGAATTCGCTATGGTCCGCGCAATGGCCGCGGCGGCAGCGTCGGTCGCCGCGCCGTGTACTTCGACGGAAATGAGTTTCCGCGCGCCTTCACCGTCCCGCACAATCTGCCGCGCAAGAGACTGCAGGGTCTCAGTGAGCCCTTCCTCAAAAGTACTCATTTCCTTCGGATCCGGGCGGACACCCGAAGCTCCGTTCGCGAGCACAATCAGCGTATCGTTCGTCGACGTGTCGCCGTCGACGGAAATGCGGTTATAGCTCAATTCCGTCGCTCGAACCAGCATGCGGCGCAGCAGCGTTTGCGGAATCACCGCATCAGTCATGACAAATCCGAGCGTCGTCGCCATGCGGGGATGGATCATGCCGGAACCCTTGGTAACACCGGCGATTCGCACCGTACCCCGGCGCAGCACCACCTCACGCGAGGACCCCTTTGGCTGCAGATCGGTCGTTAGGATGGCTCTCGCTACATCCGGCAATCCGTTGTCGTTCAGGCCATCGGCAAGCGTCTGGAGCTTCGACAGGATCAGATTCTCTTCGAGTTCCACGCCGATGACGCCGGTGGAAGCCGGCAAAACCTGAGTTGGCTGCAGCTTCAGGATTTTGGCGAGCGCCTTGGTGCTGTTCGCTGCGACCCGGTCACCGGACTTCGTGGCGCAGTTCGCGTTGCCCGCATTCACCAGAATGGCTCCGCAAACGCCTTTCGAAAGCCGCATGTTTGAACGGGCAAGTTTGACCGGCGCGGCCTGCACCTTGTTCTGCGTGAACACAGCCGCGGCGGCGGCCGGGACCGCCGAAACGATCAGGGCGAGATCGTCCTTCTCCTGCTTGCGGATGCCAGCGTACGCGGTGGCATATTTATATCCAAGTGGTAAATCGAAAGGTCTCATCTTTTATGCAAGTAACTCGTTCTGCGTAAGTCGATGGCCGTTCGCGAATACCTGCGCGGGCATTCTTTTGCGGCCTTCAAGTTGAACTTCAATTAATTCGAGAGAGGCGCCGTCTCCGCCCACGGCGAAGACCCCTTCCTCGTGCACAAGCGCTCCGGGCGGCAGGTCCCATTTCCGGAGATCCAGTCTCGACCGCCACAGATGCAGAGATTGGCCCCGGAACGATGTATGCGCTCCCGGCCAGGGCTGCAACCCGCGAATCTGATTATGAATCTGCTCCGCGGGATTCCGCCATTCGATGCGGCCATCTTCCTTCTTCAGGATGGGCGCAAAGGTGGCTTTCGCATCGTCCTGCGGTTCGGGCCTGGCGAGTCCGTGGCTTATCGACATCAACGTTTTCACAAGCAGATCGGCGCCAGCTTCCGCCAGGCGCGCCGACAGTTCCGGGGCGGTTTCATTGGGACCGATCTCGGTCTCCCATCGGCCCAGTATGTCTCCCGTGTCGAGCCCCGCATCGATCCGCATCGTGGTCACGCCGGTTGTTTGATATCCCCGCGCAACCGACCACTGAATCGGGGCGGCGCCTCGCAGTTCGGGCAGAAGGGACGCGTGGACGTTGATGATCCCGTACGGTGGGACGTCGATCACCCTCTGCGGAATGATTTGTCCATAACCCACCACGACCATCACATCCGGCGCCAGAGCGCGCAGGTGTTCCACAGCCTCGGGCCTTCGGATCCTCTCCGGCTGATAGACGGGTATCCCGTGCCGCATCGCCGTCTGTTTGACGGGCGACGGCGTCAGCGTTTGCTTGCGCCCGCTAGGGCGGTCCGGTTGCGTAACGACCTCTATCACGTCATGTCTTGCCGCGATCATCCGCTCGAGTGTACGCACGGCGAACTCCGGCGTGCCCAGAAAAATCGCCTTCATTCCCACTCGCCGGCCTTGAGCAGCTTTTTGATTTTTCGCTTAATCAAGTCGCGTTTCAAGGCGCTTAGATGACTCAGGAACAGAATCCCGTTCAAATGATCGATTTCATGAAGCATGGCGCGCGCGAGCAGATCTTCGCCGGTAATCTCGAACCATTCGCCTTTGACGTCCTGCGCGCGCACTGTGGCCTTCCTCGCTCTCGTTACCGGCTCGCGGAAACCGGGGATGCTGAGGCATCCCTCTTCACCGGTCTGTTTCCCTTCCTTCGAAATGACTTCGGGATTGATCAAAACAATACGCTCGGGGTCTTTGCCTTCTTCCCCGCCCGTGATATCGATCACAGTCAGGCGTTTCGAGATATCTACCTGAGGCGCCGCGAGCCCGACTCCATGCGAAGCATACATCGTTTCGAACATGTCCGCCACGAGTTGATGCAACTCGGGCGTATCGAACTCCTCGACCGGATCAGCCGGTCGCTCCAGAACCGGATTGTTCAGGTACTTGACGATCTTGTAGCGCATCAGAAATTACGGACCTGTTCGACGTAGCCCGTATAATTCCTCCGCGTTTCGTCGAGCGAATCGCCTCCGAATTTCTCAAGCATCGCTCCGGCCAGCACTATCGCGGCCATGGCTTCGCCGATGACGCCCGCCGCCGGGACGACGCATACATCAGAGCGTTCATAGGCCGCCTTGGAGGGCTCGCGCGTCTCAAGGTCGACCGATTCGAGCGGGCGCCGCAGCGTCGAGATGGGCTTAAGAAACCCGCGCACTCGCAGCTCCTCGCCGTTGGTCATGCCTCCTTCGACGCCGCCCGCGCGATTGTTTCCCCGAAAAAAGCGCCGGTCCTCCCGGTCATAGTGGATCGTGTCCTGCACTTTCGAGCCGAAACTCTGCGCGCCTTCCTCGGCAAACCCGACCTCGACGCCTTTGACCGCCTGCATGGAAACGATCGCCTGCGCCAGTTTGCCATCGAGCCGCGAATCCCAGGTGATGTGCGAGCCAAGCCCGGGCGGAAGCCCGCGCGCAACGACTTCGAAGATGCCGCCAGCCGTATCGCCTGTTCGATAGGCCTCGTCCACCACAGCCTTCATCTGTTGCTCAACTTCGGCGTCGACGCAAGCCAGCAACACCTCGGTTCTGCGGCTGAGTTCCTCGATTTCATCCCACGATGCCGTACGGTTCAGGCGTGCAGATCCGACAGCGATCACATGGCTCAGAATTTCGATTCCGAAGTTCGCGAGAAACTGTTTCGCCAGCGCGCCAACCGCAACCCGCGCCGTAGTTTCTCGCGCGCTCGCGCGCTCCAGGATATACCGAGCATCGGGGAAGTTGTATTTCAGCGCGCCCGCCAGGTCCGCGTGTCCGGGACGCGGCCTCGAAACCGCCTTGTGCTTCGATGGCTCGCCCGCTTCAACCGGCAGCGATTCGGTCCAGTTCTTCCAGTCGGCGTTGGCGATGATCATAGCGACTGGCGAGCCGATGGTACGACCGTGCCGCACGCCCGAGACGATCGATACGCGGTCCGTCTCGATCTTCATTCGGCCTCCGCGGCCAAATCCCTGCTGCCTGCGCCAGAGCTCGTGATTAATCGCGTCGATCGCGACAGGTATTCCGGCTGGAAGTCCCGTCAGGGTTGCGACGAGACACTCGCCGTGGGACTCGCCCGCCGTTTCAAAGCGGAACATTCTTCTTTGTCTGTGAACTTCTATGTTGACAGAAAAGCGGGGGCTTCCGCTACCTGACGTTTGTAGTTACAGGGAGGCCTGCTCAGCGGGCGCTAGCCAGCTTTCTCAAGCAGATTCAGGCTGATCTGCTGACTGAGCACCATCTCGCGGGACACCTGAAATTCCTTGACCTTCTTATAAGAAGGCAGGAAGTACATCAGGTCGAGCATCAGGTCCTCGATAATCATCCGCAACCCGCGCGCGCCGACTTTGCGTTCGAGCGCCAGCGAGGCGATTGCGTCCAGAGCATCGTCGGTAAAGCGAAGCCTGACGTTCTCGTATTCGAAGAGGCGCTGGTATTGCTTGATGATCGCGTTCTTCGGTTTGGTGAGAATCTGGACCAGCGCCGATTTGTCCAGATCTTCCAACGTCGCCACAACAGGCAACCGACCGATGAATTCCGGAATGAACCCGTACTTGATGAGGTCGTGAGGCTGGAGGTTCCGCAGCAGGTCGATATCGCGCCGGTCGCTGATTCCGATGGTTTTGACCTGCTCCGTCTTCGGCGCTTCTTCCTGATGGAAGCCCATCGATTTCTTGCCGATTCGCCGGGCGATGATCCTCTCGAGTCCGACAAACGCGCCGCCGCAGATAAACAGGATGTTCGTCGTGTCAATCGGAGTGAACTCCTGATGCGGATGTTTTCTTCCGCCCTGAGGGGGCACATTCGCGACTGTGCCTTCCAGGATTTTCAGCAACGCCTGCTGAACGCCCTCTCCGGAAACGTCGCGGGTGATCGACGGATTCTCATCTTTTCGGCAGATCTTATCGATTTCGTCGATGTAAATGATGCCTTGCTGGCACTTCGCCACATCGCCGTCAGCGGCCTGGAGCAACTTCAGAATGATGTTCTCGACATCTTCGCCGACGTAGCCCGCTTCGGTAAGAGTCGTGGCGTCGACAATGGCGAACGGGACGTCCAGAATCCGGGCAAGCGTCTGCGCCATCAGTGTTTTGCCCGTGCCGGTAGGCCCGATCAGCAGGATATTTGACTTCGCAAGCTCGATCTCGGAGTTGCGCATCCGGTTCATGTGGATGCGCTTCGAATGGTTATAAACCGCTACCGCCAGCTTGCGTTTGGTCGGTTCCTGCCCGATTACGTATTGATCCAGAAAATCTTTTATTTCCAGAGGTTTCGGGATTTTGTGCGGGCCCGTTGCAGTGGGCTCGGGCTTATCGTCCTCAAGAATCGAATTGCAGACGGCAATGCACTCGTCGCAGATGTACGCCCGGGTGTAATCGCTCGGGGAGGAGATCAGCTTCCCAACTACATCCTGGCTCTTATGACAAAACGAACATCGCAGGGCGTCATCCGATCCAGTACGCTTCAAGCGGGGACTCCTTCCAAAGCGATCCGCCGGGGCGGGCGGTCGCTCTCCTCAGAATGTATTTATTATCGCCCGAGTCCGGAGTGTTGGCAAACACCTCAGCCCGCTGTTGGACTGCGCGGGAGAACGATAATCTTTAAGAATTGGAGCAATTCGCCCTCAGCTTCGTCCCAGAACGCAGAATCCTCTCTTTGCGCGAGTTAAGCGACGCTATTCGCGGCGCACTCGAGCGGGGATTCACTAATATTTGGGTGTCCGGAGAGATCTCGGGGACAAAACTGGTCCCAAGCGGGCACTGCTACTTCACGCTGAAAGATTCCGAAGCTCAGATCCGGTGCGTCTGCTGGAAGCTCTCCTACTGGCGCTTACGATTTAAGCCAAAGGACGGGGTTGAGGTTCTCGTCCGGGGCCGCGTCGATATTTACGAGCAGCGCAGCGAATACCAGTTCGTCGTCGAATCAATCGAACCGCGCGGCCACGGAGCGCTCCAGCTTGCCTTCGATGATCTGAAGAAAAGGCTCCAGATCGAGGGCCTGTTCGACTCGTCGCGCAAGCGTGCGTTGCCGAAGTACCCTTCGCGGGTCGGTATCGTTACTTCTCCGCAGGGAGCCGTAATCCGCGATTTTGTCGAAATTCTTTCGCGGCGTTCGCCCGGCATCCATATCCGGCTCTTTCCTGCCCGCGTGCAGGGCGCAGGCTCTCTCGAGGATGTCTGCCGCGGGCTGGACTACTTCGGGAAGAGGTGGGCCCAGCTTGCGGTCATCGCCCGCGGCGGTGGTTCGCTTGAGGACCTCTGGACTTTCAACGAGGAAGTTATTGCGCGGGCAATCGCCGCCTGCCCGATCCCCGTCGTTTCCGCTATTGGTCATGAGACCGACGTCACCATAGCCGACTTTGTCGCAGACCTGCGCGCGCCGACGCCGTCCGCTGCGGCCGAGCTGATTTGCCGAACCAGCGCGGAATTATTGAGCAAAATCGACGGCATTCGCGCCCGAGCCGTTCAACTGGCGCGTTTCCGAATCGCAACGCTTGCGCGCCGCTTGCACGAACAAGCCATCGATCGCGCCACGACTTCACTCCATAGAAACCTGGCACGGCGTACTCAAAGGCTGGACGATATCGACGAGCGCCTTCGAAACGTCGCGCGGCGGTCGTTGAACGCGCGCGAACGCGCCGTTCGCGCTCTGGAAGAGAAGCTGCGTTACTTCGATTTGCGGCCACGTCTTCGCCGCGATCGCGAACGAATGAACACAGCAGCATCCCGGCTTCAGGAGTTGGCGCGGGCGAGCCTCGCTTACAGGCAGCGGCGGTTCGCGGCGCTGGAAGCGATGCTCTCTCAACTGAATCCTCGGCTGGTGCTGTCGCGCGGCTACGCGATCGTTCTTACGGAAAACGGCTCGATCGTCCGCGAAGCTGCCGACGCAGTTCAGGGTTCAGAAGTGAGACTCGTCTTCGCGAGTGACGCAGCCCGAGCGATCATCACAGCTTCCCCGGATCGCTCCTGACAGGGCCGCGAAACTTATATCTCGCAAGCCAATCTTATAATTAGAGCTATGAAGTCATCGAATCCTGTACTGACAGAGCAAACCTATGCGGGCAGCGCCGTCCACGTGGGTTACGGGCCCGTAATGACCGTTTCGGGCGCGGTTAATAAAGCCGGGATTCTGATGATCTGCGTGCTGGCCACGGCCGCGTTCACCTGGAATCAGTTCTTTGCCACTCGTGATCTCTCCGCCATTGGGGGTTACACGGTCATCGGGGCGTTCGGCGGTTTCATCGCTGCGATGGTTACGGTGTTTAAGAAGGAATGGGCCGGCATAACAGCGCCGATGTACGCATTACTGGAAGGGCTGTTCCTGGGCGCGCTGTCCGCCACCATGGAACTCCGGTTTCCGGGGATCGCGATTGAGGCGGTTGCTCTGACGTTCGGAACCTGCCTGGTCATGTTGATGGTGTATCGCGCGGGAATCATCCGGCCGACCGAGAAATTCACGCTGGGATTGGTCGCGGCGACGGGCGGAATCGCGCTCATCTATTTCCTCAGCATGATTCTCGGGTTCTTTCACATTCAGGTACCGGGCATCTTCGGCGGTGGTCCGATCGGAATTCTGTTCAGCCTTGTCGTGGTCACGATTGCGGCGCTGAACCTGATCCTCGATTTCGGCATGATCGAGGAAGGCGCGCGGCGCGGCGCTCCCAAATACATGGAGTGGTACAGCGCGTTCGGTCTCATGGTCACGCTGGTCTGGCTGTATCTCGAAATGATCCGGCTCCTCGCCAAACTGCGCGATGATCGCCGCTGAATTCCAACGCCCTAAACCGTCAGGCCCTGCGGCAAACGAAGTAGCGCCCGCACGGCATCCATGCAGAGAGCGGCGGCGTGTTTCGACTCGTTGGACAGGCCCCCTACCGCTTGTTCGATATCGCCCTCGCTCAGCCTGCTGAGTTCGGCGCGATCGCGCCCGGTAATGAGCACGGTCAGAGCCGAGCCTGCGCCGATGGAAGCCGCACAGCCTCGCACTTTGAAGCGAGCCTCCTGCACGCGGCCGTCTTCGATAATCGCCGTGAGCCGAAGAATATCCCCGCAAATCGGATTTGAAACCTCGACCCGAGTGGCTGGCGGCGGCAGTTCGCCCCCATTTCTCGGATTCCGGAAATGATCGATCAGCTCCGGGCTCATACTGAGATGATGACCCAGGTGGTGGCGGGAATTCTGGAAAAGGATGGGCGAATTCTGATTTGCCGCAGACGCTCCGATCAGCCGCACGCGCTCAAGTGGGAGTTCCCCGGAGGCAAAATCGAACCCGGCGAAACGCCCGCCGAAGCTCTTACGCGCGAACTTCGCGAGGAACTCGGCATCGAGTCGGCGCCGCCGCTCGAGATCGAGCGCTATGAGTTCGCCTATCCCGGCAAACAACCAATATTGCTGATCTTTATGCGCGTTCCGTCGTGGAGCGGCGAGATCGAAGACCGAATTTTCGACACGATTCTCTGGGAGGCGGGCGAAAATCTGAAAGACTACGATTTTCTCGAAGGAGACGGACCGTTTATCGACCGGGAATGGAAAACGGAACGCTCCGATCCTCGTTGAGCTTGGCCGTTTTCTCAAGATCGATCAGGCTGAGCGACGCCTGATTGTGCGTATTCTGCGTGGTCACATAGTGCAGCGTATCGCCTTCGATCCAATAAGCGAGCGCTGAATAGATCGAGTGGTCTTTGTATTCGATCAGATAATAATTCTGTGGCTCTGAGATCGGGTCGCCGGGCCTGACTCTCGCTTCCTGCGTCACCGCGGGGGCTGGCTCAGGCTCCGGTTCATAGTAGCTACCGATTATTGGCGGAGGAGGCGGAGGAGCCAGCGGCTGATCGTAAGGCGAACCGTAATACGACGAACCGTAATCGAACGCGTTCGGCACGTAATAGACAGGACCTACGTACCGATAGTTCGAGTTCTGACGCATGCCCTGCTTTTTCATGGGCGGCATCCCCGGAAACGTCGGCAGAGCGACGCCGCCGAGGGGACGGCTGATGACTGGCGAGGGAGCTCCCTGCACGCCACCCAACGGGCGGCTGATCACCGGGGAAACGAACTGCATCGGGTGCGCCGCCGGCATTCCCGACGAGTGCGGCTGTGAGAACAACGGTCCGGAGCCGGCGACGGCGCAGAAACAGGCGAGCAGAGCTCTCATCGAACACCCTCCTCGCATAACAGCTTACACCGATTTTACGGCTTCTTCGGAGCGGAGGACGCCGGCGTGGTGGAAAGAGGAGCCGGACGTGACGGCGCGGAAGTCGTGTTGGACGTCGGCCTCGTTCCCCCGGCGGGTCCCGCCGGTGGAGCAGTCGGCGTCACGGGAGCGGATTTGTCGTAGAGGGCGATGATCTCGCGGGTAATATCGGACGCCGCAGAGGCGAACATGATATTGTTCGGCTGCCCGCTAACATCGAAGACCATCGCGTACTGGTTGTCGGTGGCGTACTTGTTGATCACCTGCATGATCTTGCCTCCGAGTTCCTGGACCATCTTCTGCTCTTCCTGATCCATGTCCTGCTTGGCGTCATCGCTGTCGCGCTGGAGGTTGCGGCTCATCGCCGCGATGTCGCTCTCCAGCTTGGTCTTCGCGTCTTCGCTCATCGTGTTCTGGCGCTTACGCAGATCTTCCTGTTTGGCCTGGAGCTCCTGCGAGCGCCTCTGGAATTCCTGGTCCTTCGGGCCAAATTTTGCGCGAAGATCGGCCACGGCCTTCTTGCCGTCGTTTGTCTCGGCAAGCGCTGTCTGCATATTAATCACAGCGATTTTTTGGGTCTGCGCCGCGCCGGGGAGAGGCGTGCCCAGCGCCGCAAGGATCGCAACGGCGGGCGCGAATTTCAATGCTGTCTTCACTGTCAGTAACTCCTTGAAACTGTTTGCTACTTTTTCGACGCCGCGGGCGGCGCGGGGGTTTTGTTGGTTCCAGCCGGACTGGTCGCGGCAGGGGGCTTCAGCGACGAAGGCGCGGGCCCAGCCTGCGGCTGGTTATAGAGC
Organism: Bryobacteraceae bacterium; assembly: GCA_035262625.1. Classification (GTDB taxonomy): domain Bacteria; phylum Acidobacteriota; class Terriglobia; order Bryobacterales; family Bryobacteraceae; genus BOG-234. The sequence goes on along the minus strand of DATFSM010000090.1, from coordinate 43,054 downwards.
GCGATTATATCGTTCGTGATGTTCACCGACGCTGCCGACATCAGTAAATTGTTTGGCTGCGCGCTGAGATCCACAATCATCGTGATCTGCTTTTCCGAGGCGTATTTCCGCATCACGGCGTCGAGGCGCTGCAGGATCGGGCCGAGGGCTTTGTTCTGCTCCGCCGTAGCGTCCTGCCGCGCGTCGTCCGCGTCGCGCTTCAGCTTCGCGCCGAGTTCCTGTAGCTCGCGTTCGGCGGTGGCTTTGTCCGCATCGCTCATGGCCGCGGAATTCTTCTGATACTGCTGCTGCTTCGCCTGGAGGTCCTGGCCGCGTTTCGCGAGGGCCTGCTGAACCGGATCGTACTTCGCTTTCAGTTCAGCCGACGCCTTCTTTCCATCATTCGTCTGCAGAATGGCGCCCTGCATATCGATTACGGCCATCTTCTGCGCCGACGCGCTCAAGGCAGCCAACGCAAGAGCGGGCAGAAGGAAAAATCTTGATAACAAAAGGTATTTACTCCTCAGAACGTTCTACCAATCGTAAACCGAAACACTCCATGCTTCTCAAAATAGGGGAAGGCCGGCGAGTAGGTGTTGACGGTGTTAATGAAAGTCGTCTGGTTGGGAAACATCGAGCGGTCCATCACTACAGGCGGCTGGAGAAATTGCCTGACCACAATCGGGTTATATGCGTAGTATATCCGGAACGGCGCCTGAACGATTGGCAAGACCACCTGAAGTTCGAGGCCAGTGGACATCCGAATCACCTGCGTACCAGACGCGATCGGTACCCGGTCTCCGAAGGCCGCCTGGGGGAACTGATTGTTCAGTGTGGTGATCTGGCCGGGGTTCACCTTGAGCTGATTCGGGTAAGCGATCTTGTTTAATCCCGCGTCCAGGAATGGCGCCAACGTCACCGGTCCCAGGATCGGGATCCGGTATTCGAAATTGAAGATCCCCTGCGTGTCTCCGCCCGGCGTGATGATCTGATATACCGGCACCGGTTGAGTCACATTGGTGGACGTCAGAACTCCATTGATGAGCGTTTTCTGCGTCCGGGTCGACCCGTCCGGGTTCAGAATCGTCGCCGTGCCGCTGCTCGGGATATAGGCGACTGGCGAGATCGTGTAGAAATCGTATCCGCGCACATCGTTTTCACCGCCCATGAAGATGCGGGAGAACGGCGGAACGACCTTGCCCCCATAGCCGAACAGCGTCGAGAGCGTGAGGTGGAACGCGAGTACATTCTTATGCCATTTCGGGCTTACGTGGTAATACTGCGCGTCAAACGTGGGGTGAATGATATTGACGTTCGCGCCCAGCACGCTGCCCGCGGCCTGGACAGAAAAGAAAATGCTCTTGCCCGCGGTGGGATTGAGGAAATTGTTCTTTGAGTTGTAGGTGTAGGAGGGCGTAATGCTGAACGTTCGGATGCCGCTGAGCGCGTTCGGACCATTGACGCCCTGGAACGCTAAGTAAGTAAAATATGTTTCCGCGCCGGTCGATTTGGTGATGATACTCGAATCGTCGTAGCCAACTGCAAGGCCAAACCGCGCAAAACTGCGCTTGAGCGGATAGCTGGCCGAGAACGAGACTCCCTTGGAATTCTGAACGTAGTTCAGAACATTGGCGCTGCCGAGGGAATTGTAGAAGCCAGTGACGTTCACGCCTTCCAGCAGCGAGATCTGCCGCCCCTGGTTGTAGTCGAAGCGGCGGAGGTAAACCGAGACCCCGGCGGTAAGCGGCTTGTCAAAAATATACGGCTGCGTAAAGCCTATAGAAACGTTGTCCGTCAGAGTTCCCACCTGCCCGCCGATGCTCAGCGTGTCGCCCAGCCCCAGAAAGTTGTTGGTGGAATAGTTCAGTCCGACAAATGTTCCGGCGATACCAGAGACGCCGCCGTTCAAACTGATTGAGTTCTTGCCGCGTTCCTTAACCTTCAGGTCGATGTCCACCGTGTTCGTTCCGGGATTGCGGTTCAGCGTGTAGGCCTCGTTCTCCTTTAGGGTCTCGAAATAGCCAAGCTGATTGAGGCGCAGGATGCTTGCGTCCCAAAGCGAGGAGTTATAAACGTCGCCCTCATCGATCAGTAGTTCGCGGCGGATGACCTTGTCCCGGGTCGTCGTATTGCCAGTGAATTCGATACGCCGCACGAAGAACTGCTTGCCTTCATCGACGTTGATCGTCAGGTCGACCTTATTGGTGTTCGGCTCGATATCGATCTGCGGTTCGCCGACATAGTCGATGTATCCGAACTGGCTGTACACCTTGGTCAGGTTCTTGATGCCGTTGCGGAGCTTTTCCGTCGAGAAAACATCGCCCTTCCGCATCTGGAACAGATTGCCGAGGAAGTCGGTCGAACGGAACAGCTTGACGCCTGTGAAGTCGAGCTTGGCGAGGTAATACCGTTGGCCTTCTTCAACCGGCAGCGTAATATCCTGCGCTTCGCCGAGACGGTTCTCCTTGAAGATCGGAATGTGAATACCGCCGTTGGCTCCGCCGGTGGAATGCAGCTTCAGCGTCTGCTCCAGCGCCTTGGCGGTGAAATAGCCCTCTTTCTGATACGCGTCGCGAATGCGTTCCTTGTCTTCTTCGAGCTTCGCGGCATCGTATGTCCTTGAGAAAAGATCCTCGAGGAAAATCGAGTACGGGATTCCGATCGGCTTCAGGTTGTGCATCGCGCGAATTACCTCGCGCTGCGTGAACGCCTGGTTCCCCACGATCGTGATCTTGCCGACTTTAACCTTCGGCCCCTCATCCACATTGAATATGACTTCGAGCGATGCGGGCGGAATCCGGCGCAGTTCCGGAGTTACGGTCGCGAACTCATGCCCGCGCTCGGAAATCAGCTCCTTCAGGACGACCGCCGCGTGATTGATGACGTTGGGGTCGTACTGAGACTCGACGACGAGCCCAACTTTACGCTCCTTAAACCGATCGAGAACGTCGGATGTAGAGGCTGACTTCAGGCCCTCATATTTGATATCGCGGATAACCGGACGCTCGGTGACTACAAACGTGACGACAATACCGCCGCGGTCGCCTCGCTCAGTCTGAAGCTGAATGTCGTCGAATCGATTGGTATTCCAGAGAAGCTGGAAATCGCGGCGCAGAGCTTCCTCGTTATAAACGTCGCCCACCTTGGAAAGAATCATCGCCCGGAGTGTGTCCTGGGGAACGCGGCGAGCTCCGCGAAACTGAATCGTCTCAATAACATTCGAGGCCACGGGAGGGCCCGCAGGAGGCTCACCCGGGGCAGCGGGCTTCGGCGCCTCAAACTGGGGCGGCGTGGGAGCCTGACCAGGCGGCGTCGCCTGCGGCTTGGGCGGCTCGGCGTTCGGAATCGTTTCGAATGGGTTGGCAGGCTGCTGCGCGGGCGGGTTCTGCGCCGGCGGAGTTTGAGCGGGGGCCGTTCGAGCGGGGGGCGTCTGCTGCTGAGGGGGCTGGGGCTGTGGTGTCTGCGCCGAAGAAAACGCGGCGGACACCAGGCACAAGGACGTGAAAGCGAGCGTCAGGCGCAGCGGCCTGAGTTGGGTCATGAAGAACGTTTTCCTTTCCATCCTTGACGCTCTGGCCCATGGGACCGAGAATCTCGTGTCCCGCTCTTGCACGCTTACGCGCTACTGGATGAATCCTTCATTCTAGCGGACTTGGACGCATGCCTCAATGTGACGAACGCTCACAGGTGTCCTGTGACAGCACTCGCGAAGAGTCAAAGCTTGTCGAATTAAGCGGATAGGCCGAGTACTTGCTCCGCTGCCCGCTCCGCGGGACAGTCGTATGAAGACTTCGTTCTGCGATCGTAAACTTCCACAAGTCCCTGACCGAGTTTTCTGCTGCCGATGGTGACTCGGAATGGCGCTCCGATCAGGTCGGCGTCCTTGAACTTGACACCCGGACGTTCATCGCGATCGTCGAGCAGGACATCGAGCCCGTGCGTCTCGCAATCGCGGGCTACCCGCTCTGCAGCCTCTTTTAGGGCCGAATCGGCGATATTCACCGGGGAAACCACTACCGTGAAAGGCGCGATCGTCGGCGGCAGACGAATCCCGTCTGCGTCATACGACTGTTCGATGGCGCAGCAAAGGATGCGTTCGATCCCGATTCCGTATGAACCCATGATTGGCGTGAACGCGGCGCCATCGGCGCTTTGCGCCCGGAAGCCCATGGATTCCGAGTACTTGTACCCGAGTTTAAAGATGTGTCCGGCTTCGATGCTTTTGCGGATCGAAAGCTCCGCCCCACACAGGGCGCACGCGTCGCCCGCCGCAGTTTGACGAATGTCGGCATATTCCCCCTGAAAATCACGCCCGGGCGTAACGTTCTTCAAGTGGTAAGCGTTGCGGTTTGCGCCCGCGATCATGTTGCGCCTGCCCTCAAGCGCCAGATCGACGACAATGCGGATTTTGTTTGCGCCAATCGGACCGAGGGAGCCGGGCTCGGCCCCGAACCACTGCACGATTTCGTCCGGTTGCGCGGGCCTGAATTCCCCCTCGCCTGTAAAAGCCGCGAATTTCGTCTCGCTGAGTTGGTGGTCGCCGCGTACCAGCGCGAGAACGGGCTTCCCACCCGATACGAGCACAAGACTCTTCATCTGCGAGGTCGGCGGAAGACCCGTGAACTCCGAAACTTCAGCGATGGTCTTGCGGTTCGGCGTGTGAAATTCTTCGGGGACCAAATTGTCGGTCTCAGGGTCCTCCACGATCGGATTCGTTGGGCGCGAGATAGCCTTTTCCAGATTCGCCGCGTAACGGCAACTCGGGCAGGAAACGATGAAATCCTCGCCGGCTTCCGAAGGAACCATGAACTCAATGGATTGACTTCCGCCCATCGGACCCGAATCGGCTTCCACGGGGATCGCTTCGAGCCCGCAACGAGAAAAGATCTTCAGGTACGCTTCGTAGTGCTTCCGAAAGGAAACGTCGAGACCTGCCGCATCGATGTCGAAGGAATACGAGTCCTTCATGAGGAATTGCCGGACACGCAGAAGTCCCGATTTCGGACGCGGCTCATCCCGGAACTTCGTCTGAATCTGGTACCAGATCTGCGGCAGCTGCTTGTAGCTCCGGATCTCGCCGCGCGCGGTGGCTGTCATGACTTCTTCGTGGGTCATCGCAAGGCAAAGATCGCGAGCCGAGCGGTCCCTGAGACGGAACATGTTCTCGCCCATTGCGTCCCAGCGACCGGATTCCTGCCAGAGTTCGGCCGGATTGAGCGCGGGCATCAACATCTCCTGAGCGCCGATCGCGTCCATCTCTTCCCGCACAATCTGCTCGATTTTGCGTAGTGAACGCTGCGCGAGAAACAGGTAGCTGTAAATGCCCGCCGCAATCTGCCGGATGTAGCCAGCGCGCAGCAGCAGGCGATGGCTGGGGACATCCGCCTCGGCGGGGTCATCGCGCAGTGTGGGGATGAAAACCTTGCTCCAGCGGACCATGGAGTTCGATTGTATCGATGGCCGCCGGCGCGGGAGTCACCGAGACGATTCGTACTCGTCTTCGGCTATTGGCTGCGTCTGCGAGTTATGCTCAACTCCGCCGACGGGGGGGCAAAGTACGCTTCTCGCATTCCACCGCCGACCTGAAGAATGATCGATGATCGCGACGGATACGAGCACCTGGATCGCATATCTTCAGGGAGACGAGGGTGAAGATACTCAGATGCTCGAGGTGGCTCTTGCGGAACGTCGGGTCTTCATGCCTCCCCCTGCGCTTACCGAGGTGTTGAGCGATCCCAAATTTCCGGAAACAGCCTTCGGGATTGGAAATCGCGATCACCCCCTGAGCGGGGTTACATCGGCCGCGGGATTTGTTGCGCCCGCGAACGAAATGTGATCTCGTATTTACCATGAAGGGCATCGTCGCAATATTCGCCGTCGCGGCTGGCCTGCAAGGTCAGAGCGCAATCGACACGAAAAACTGGACTGCCGGGGAAGATCACCAAAACATGATGGATCAGCTCGGTATCAAGGCGCTGCGCCCTGGCCCGAGCGGCAACGAAAGCGCGCCGAATCACGCCAACTACGACGAAGAGACGGCGAACCCGTATCCGAACCTTCCGGATGTCCTTACGCTCAAGAACGGCCGAAAAGTATCGACGGCAGCGATGTGGTGGAATCAGCGCCGCCCCGAGATCGTGGAAGATTTCGATCGTGAGGTCCTCGGGCGCATTCCGAAGAACGTCCCGAAGGTGACTTGGGAAGTGGTCAAGACGGCGGAGGCAAAGCTGGGTGGCCATCCAGTCATCGGGAAGCAACTGCTGGGGCACGTCGACAACTCGGCTTACCCTGACATCAAAGTCGATATTCAGATGACGCTCGTGGTTCCGGCGGATGCGAAGCAACCGGTTCCGGTGATGATGATGTTCGGCGGTCGCACCATCCCTGAGATCGCGTTTCCGGCGCCAGCATTTCCTGGGCGAGCCGGCGCTCCGGGAAGGGGCCCCATCCCACCGCCGCCGGCAAACGCAGATCCTCCGGCCACCGAACAACTGATCGCCGACGGATGGGGATTTGCGACCATCAACCCGGGCAGCATTCAGGCTGACAACGGCGCCGGACTTACAAAGGGCGTGATCGGCCTGGTGAACAAAGGCCAACCCCGCAAACCTGATGACTGGGGAGCGTTACGCGCATGGGGATGGGGCGCGTCCAGGGGACTCGATTATCTCGAAACCGATAACGGTGTGAATGCGAAGCAGGTGGGGATCGAAGGCGTTTCGCGTTTCGGCAAGGCGGCGCTTGTCACGATGGCGTTCGATACTCGCTTCGCGGTGGTTCTGATCGGCTCCTCCGGGGAAGGCGGCGCTAAGCTGCATCGCCGGAACTGGGGTGAGGCGGTCGAGAATCTCACCGGGTCGGGCGAGTATCACTGGATGGCAGGAAACTTCCTCAAGTATGGAGCTTCGGAGGCGACCTTCGGGAGCAAGAACGCCGGCGATCTGCCGGTGGACGCTCACGAACTGATCGCCCTGTGCGCTCCGCGGCTCACTTTCGTCAGCTATGGCGTACCCGAAAAAGGCGATGCCAGGTGGCTCGATCACCAGGGAAGCTTCATGGCCGCAGTCGCCGCCGAGCCGGTATTCCGGCTCTTGGGCGCAAAAGACCTGGGGGTGACCGAGGATTATCACAACGCGAAGATGCCGGGAGTCAACATGGGCCTGCTGGCAGGTCAGCTTGCGTGGCGCCAGCATGATGGCGGACACACCGACGCGCCCAACTGGAAGTACTTCATCCCCTGGGCCGATAAGTTCCTGCATCACAACGCGCTCGCGGGACATTCGTGAGGCTGCTGATTGCGGGCGCGGCTTTGGCGATGGGGATCGCCTCGCGGCTTTCCGCCCAGATCGTTCCAGCCGATCGGGCAGTTCCCCGCACGGACGCGAATTCCCGAGTCGCCCATGAGCAGTTGCTGGCCAAGCGCACTCAGGGCAAGATCGACATTTACTTCGAAGGCGATTCGATTACTCGCCGGTGGGGCGCGATCGACTATCCTCAGTTCCTCGATAACTGGAAAAAGAACTTCTTCGGCTGGAACGCGGCGGATTTTGGTTGGGGCGCAGACCGCGTGGAGAACATCCTCTGGCGAATCGAAAACGGCGAACTCGACGATGTGAACCCTAAGGCCATCGTCCTGCTGGCTGGCGCGAACAACGTGGGAAACAAGGTGCCGGCCGACGGCGTCGAGGCGGCGGCGACAAATATCGCAACGGGGCTTGAGGTTGTTGTGCGCGCGATGCGCGCCAAGGCGCCGAACGCCACGATCATCCTGATGGGCATCTTTCCGCGCAACGACAACATGGATGTCATGCCGGAAATCAACCTGATCAATGCCTCGCTCGCGAAATTCGCCGATGGCTCGAAGACTCGCTATCTGAATATCAACTCAAAGCTGGCGGATCCTGACGGCAAGCTTCACGATGGCATGATGAACGAGCGCGATAAGCTTCACCCGATGCTCGGCGGTTATCAAGTCTGGGCGGACGCGCTCAAGCCGATCTTCGCGGAACTGCTGGGGCCGCCCGCGAGCGAAGATCATGCTCCGCCGCCGACCGGCGATCCCTCAGCCGCGAAGCGCTGAAGCCAGCCGAAATCGGGCGCGAGGCGAAGACGACCAGCGAATCACGCGACATTTGACCGATTTGCGCGCGCTCTGCCGCCCAGACATCCCCCTGCGCCCCCGCCCCTCGCTACGTACAGCAGGCCGTCAGGGGTATCCGGAAAACTCGATTGTTGCGGGGGCGGGTCCAATCAGCAAAGCCGCGAAGCCCACGTACGCCACAATCGTTCCACAAAGCTGAACGGTCCGCACGATATTGGCAGCGGCCTACAATGTCGAGAGTGTCGCGGCCCCGGACAGAATTCCTGCACACACGATTTCTTCAGTTTGCGGTGATCTTCGGATTTGTAGTCTGGGCGGGAACGGAGTTATTCAGCGCGTTTGGCCAGATTTCACGCACTTCTCTTACAATCTGGTGGGTCGCAGTTGCGATAGGCGCGATCATCGCAGTCAAATTGCTGCGGCTTCGGCGGCCTGCTCTCACGCGTGATCCCGTTGTGTGGGTTGCAGTAGGCGGGGCCGTTACGATCCTCGTCCTAACCGGAATAACCGCCGCCTTCAGTTCGCCTAACAGTTCCGATGCTATGGCGTATCACATGCCGCGCGTTGTGTATTGGGCCGAACAGGGAAGCGTCCGCTTCTTCCCGACTCCTTATCTGAACCAGATCATGCTCCAGCCCCTCGCGGAGTTCTTCGCGCTCCACACTTATGTGCTGACAGGGTCTGACCGGCTGGTCAACTTTGTCCAATGGTTTGGCTGGGCTGGATGTCTGATCGCGGTTTCAGCATCCGCGCAGTTATTCGGCGCAAATCCCCGCGGTCAGGCAGTCGCAGCTCTGTTCTGCGCCACAATTCCATCGGGTGTGCTCGCAAGTTCCGGCGCCAAGAATGATTGCCTCCTCGCGTTCTGGCTTATTACATCAATCTACTTCGGGTTGCGTTTATCAGAATGCGTCTCCGCGACGCAGCCGCGAGGGACCGATTGGCGCGGTTATCACTCAGACTTCTTCTTTCTTGGCGGCTCGCTTGGCCTCGCCTTATGCACCAAAGCCACGGCCTACCTGTTTGCGCCGTGGCCTTTGCTGGCGATTTTTGCCGCGACGCTGATGAACACTCACAACGCCGGCCGCCGCTTAATACCACGGAAACTCGCGTCCGGGCTCGCGATTGCGCTGTTAATCGCCGGCGCAATCAACACGCCCCAATACCTGCGCAATTATTCGCTGAGCGGATCGCCGCTCGGCTTCGACTCCGCACAAGGCGACGGTTTCTTCCGCTGGCGCAACGAGACTTTCGGCTGGAAGCAGACCACCTCGAACGCTCTACGAAATATATCCGAGCAGTTGGGTCAACGTAGTCCGGCCTGGAATGATCGCGTCTACCGGACTGTTCTCGACCTCCATCGCCAGCTCCATATTGATGCGAATGATCCGGCGACCACATGGCCGTGGACTACGTTCCAAAGGCCCAAGAACGCCAACCACGAAGCTGACGCTCCCAATCCATGGCACGGCGCCATTCTGATTCTCGCCAGCCTTGCAGCAGTCCAACTCTTCCTGAGACAGCGGGAACCGCTGCCCGCTCTGTACTCTATTGCGCTTCTGCTCGGCTTCCTCAGTTTCTGCTTCTATTTGAAATGGCAACAGTTCATGGCGCGGCTCTTCCTGCCGGAGTTCGTTCTGGGAGCGCCACTAGTCGGGCTCTTCTGGACGACGCGGCCACTCGTCAAAGGGCAATCACCGTGGCTCCGGCAAGTCAGCACCATCGCGGCCATCGCATTGTGCTTCTTCCTGCTGGATAACTCGCGACACCCGGCGCTCGACAACTGGGTCCGGCCTCTTCGCGGCCCCCTGAGCGTGTTGAAGCGGCCGCGCGCCGAACAATATTTCGCCGACATGACCACCTGGCACAATCAGCAAGATTTTGAACGGGCCGTGGACATCGCAGCCGATACCCCGTGCAACACGGTTGGCATTGACGTATCGGACTTCCAGCTCGAATATCCGTTCCAGGCTCTCCTGCGTCAGCGAAACCCGTCGGTTCAATTCGTGCACACGAGGGTGGATAACGCTTCGCGCAAGTACCCGAACCCGGTTGCGCACCCGCCATGCGCTATCGTGTGTCTCGAGTGCGCTGCTGACCAGAAGCGCCTGGCTCTTTATGCAGCTTTCGGAGGTCAGAAGTCTGCCGGACAGACCATCGTTTTCATCGGCCATTGACCGGCTGGGGTTAACACAGACATAGGATTCGAGGACGTCGGAGCGCCTCTGTGATATGCTCTCCCCCCGAGGACACCCCTCGGGAGAAATCTCCATGAAGATCGCCGTCCTTCTTCTCGCAGTCGCATGTTTCTCTATTCCGGCTCTGTGGCCGCAAAACCAGGCGAATCAGCTTGTGTGGGCGCCTAAGCCCATAGTCCTTTCGGAATGGGTTGCGCCAAATAAGCCGCATTGGAAATATTCGGAGATACTCGCTGCGCACAAGGGCCAGGCGAGTTGGCGGCAGACGGTTGTGAGCGATGACTCCCTTCATGCCGACTATATCCAGATGGCGCCGGGCGAGAAGACTCCGCGTCGCGCGCATCCCGACACCCGCGAATGGTGGATCGTCCGCGAGGGACAGATCCGCTTCTCCATTGACGGCCAGGAACCATTCGTCGCCGCGCCGGGCTACATGGTCCAGGTCCCGTACCGGACCTTCTATTCCATGGAGAGCGTGGGCGACAAACCCTCGCTTCGCCTCGAGGTCAACATCGCCCACGCGCGAACGATGTATCCCGCGGATGAGAAACCAGTGGCCGCCGATGGCTATAAATTCGTCAAGACGACCGTGGCCGGCAAAGGCGCATACGCCGGAGGCAACAAGCCCTGGATCGATTTCAACGCCGTTGTGGCGGGCACGGAGAAACAGCGGCGCTTCATCGCCGACGATCGGGCGGTCGCGAACATCATCATCGGGGATGAGAAGAGCCTCCCGAAACTGACGCCTGCGGACAAAGGCCATTTCCATGGCGAATGCCCGGAGTTCTGGCTGATCATGTTAGGCAACATCAGTTACCGGATCGAGGGTCTGCCGGACTTCGTCGCCGATGTGGGCGACATCGTCTACGTGCCGCGCGGCCGATGGCACCTGGCGCGTTTCTATGGCGACAAGACGGCCTGCCGGTTAGCGATGAACGGCTTCCAGGATATCGGCCACTTCTTCGAGCCGAAGGACTGATTACTGCTTATCGAAGCTGGAAACCAGCCCGTCGAATTTGGCCGCGTGCGCCGATACCGTCTTTGTGGGTCCGGTGAATTTAATAAAAATGTTTCCACCAGGGCCTTCCACGATCGCCGCAAGCATTCTGTAGTCCGCCTTCGGAGGCTGCGGCGTCATCGCCATGCCTCCGGTCGCTATATATGTGCCTGAGGCATCCATCGTGGTAACGTTCAGACCATGGATCGTCTTCCGCGCGGTCTTCGCGGGAGCCGGCTGACCGTTTACCGTGAACTGACTGCCCCACCGAGCCAGATTCGCTTCGACGCTGCCGCCCTGCCCTTGGCCAAAGAAATACACGACGCATTCCGCGTCGCCGACTTCGTAGGTCGCGGCGCGCATCGGCGTCGATCCCTTCGATGTCCAGCCAGCGGGCGCGGTCCATTTGAGACCCGCGACCGGTTGCGCCATCAGAGAGATGGCCAGGCAAAGCAGTAGAACGCCTCTCCGCATGACGACCAGTCTATCCGAGCATGAAAAGTGGATGCGGCGCGCGCTCGACCTGGCGCGCGAAGCCGAGGCGAGCGGCGAGGTGCCCGTCGGATGCGTAGTTGTGGTCAACGGCGAGGTAATCGGGCAGGGACGCAATTCCCCCATCGCTCTGCTCGACCCCACCGCGCACGCCGAAATGCTCGCGCTCCGCCAATCCGCTCTGGCCGTAGGCAATTACCGGCTGGAAAACGCGACTCTCTACTGCACCCTGGAGCCGTGCGTCATGTGCGCGGGGGCAATCGTCTCGGCCCGCGTCGGGACGTTGGTCTTTGCGGCTCGCGATCTGCGCTTTGGCGGAGTTCGCAGCAAATTCGAGATAGCGGATTCGCCGCTGCTCAATCATAGAGTCGACGTCATCGAAGGTGTGCTGGGGGCAGAATCTACCGCCTTATTGAAGCGCTTTTTCGAAGAACGAAGGCCTTGAGCCTGAGCCTTGAGCCGGTAGGCTCCTTCGTCAGCGCGCGCCAGTAACTCTACGCCGGATTCCTGTCCGTCCCATTCCGCGATGCCCACTGAAGCCTCGAGAACGGTTCTGATGTTCCCCTCGCCGATACGGTATTCGCCGAACACCCACTTGCGCAGCCGTTCCACGCGCGCGTTCGCTTCCTCAAAATCTCCCGCGATGATCAGAACGAACTCGTCGCCGCCCCATCGCCCCACGAAATCGGAAGCCGTCGTCTGACCTTCGAGTTCCAAAGCGAACTGCTTCAGCAGATCGTCACCCGCGAGATGCCCGTGCCGATCGTTTACGCTCTTGAATCCGTTCAGATCCATCATGACCAGACTGAACGTCACGCCTTTCTTGATGCGCTTCGTCAACTGCGCTTCGAACGCGCGGCGGTTGCCGATTCCCGTAAGCGGATCGAGTCCTGACAGTCGCTCCGATTCGCTCAGCCTTGCCCGGTATTCCTCAACCTCTCTCGACAGATGGCTGACCGACGCGCGGCTCGCCTCCGCCATCTGCTCCACGCAGGCCTTGAGCGCGGCGGCGCTCTCGACGATGGAGCGCCGGATCGCCGAAAGGTCGTTCATTCCGGCGATCGTCCTCAATCGTCCGGTAAGATCCCGAATCTCGTGTGAATACTTCTCGTCTCTCTGGCTCACCGACTCTGCGGCGCGCGCGACCGCGTCGACAATCTCCTTCATCTCGCGCTCGTTCTCGTGGTGCTGCCGAAGCGCCAGATCCGCCCAGAGCGAAAGCTCCTGCTCGACGCGCTGTGACGCCGACCTGAGATCTTCCGACGTAACGCCGCCTTGAAGCGATTCGTGAATCGCGCTCAGTTTACGGTTGAGGTCCGAACCCAGCGGCGGAATAGCGCGTTCTCCGCAATGCGCCATCGCCACCAGAGATGAGCGAAAGGCCGATAAAGCAGGCTCGCCTAAACCGTCGCGATAGTTGTCGATGTGCTTCCTGATGGAAATCATCTCCCACCGACCTATCGGCGGAAGCACGTTGAAATTGTAGGTCGCGCTGCGCTACTGGCGGCTGAGACGCTTGTAGTACTCGCGAAGCGCCTCGCTGTAACCCGGAGGAGCGTTGGTCGGATTCGCGCTGCGCACGCTGCCGTCGTTAGCATCCATCTTACGGCGCAGCAGGAGTTCCACCTCGTCAAGAGCGGTTGACAATTGGCCGCTGATTATCGTGTCCAACTGACCATTCGTGGCCCAGCGCTTGGGATCGAGCTGCTGCGCGTTGCGAACTAGGTCCTGATACTCGCGTGCGAGATCTTTGTCGTCCGCCACGGACCCGCGCAGCCGCGCGAGATCGCGCATCAGTTCGGAGTAGGCGCCTTCCGCCTGAACCGGGGACTGAATGACGGGACCGCGATCCAGGTCGCCGGTATATGGTTGGTCGATGCGCCGATTGTCTCCGCGCCAGCCTGCACCCGCTATCGGACCGCCGTTCGGACCGATACCGCCGTAGGGCGCGCCGTTTCCGCCGCCCCGATTTCCATAGCTGCCCTGAGGCGAGTTACCCGCCTGCTGCTGACCGCCACCTTGCTGGCCACCACCCTGCTGCTGGCCTTGTCCCTGTTGCTCGCCTTGCTGCTGGCCATTCTGTCCACCGGGCTGACCGGAACTGGCTTGCTGTTGCCCGCCTTGCTGTCCGTTCTGACCCTGTTGGCCGCCCTGTTGCTGGCCGCCCTGCTGACGATTGCCGGCTTGTTGACCGCCCGGCTGCCCGCCCTGTCGTCCATTTTGCTGGCCGTTCTGGCCGTTTTTGGCGTCACGCGCGGCCTGAGCCGCCCGCGTCAGTTGCTCAATCTCACGGCGCACCCGCTCCGCCTGATCGAGCGCCTGCTGCATCGCGACTTTGCCGCGATCATCGCCCGCCGCTCCATGCGCGCCCGCCATCGCCTCGAGTTGCTTAAGGTCATCCTTGAGCTCATTAAGAGAACGGGTCACCGGCGCTTCGCGCATTACCGCGTACTGACCCATTCCCTGCCGCAACGCCTGCTCGGTGAAATCCATCCGATTGCCGATTTCGTCCTGCTGGCTCTTGCCGATGGCGTCTCGCAGCTTCTTCGACACATCCGTCTGCGAACTCGCCAGATCGCGCGAGGCCGTCTGCATCTGCTTTTGAAGCTGATCGTACGCGCTGTGCATCTGCTTCTTCTCGTCCGCCATGCGTTGCGCGGTCTGCTGATTGTCCTCGCCCTGGCTGAAGTTCTGTCTGAGACGCTGCTCGAAATCCTGCTGCTGGTCGGCAAGCTTCTCGGCCTTGTTCGCGATGTCGCTCATCTCAGATCCGGTCTGAGCGCTGCGCATCGATTGAAGGGTACGCTGCGAGTCCTGCAGACGCTCCGCCGCTCTCTGCGCTTCACTCTGAGCGGCCGCATTTCCCTGCTCGCCCTGCTGACGGGCAGAGGCGGCGTTGCTCATGTCGCGGGTCGCCTGTTCCAGCTGTCTAATGGCGGCTTCCAGTTGCTGCTGCTGACCGCGCGACATCGGGTTGTTACGCGCCATGCTCTGTTGGCTCTGCTGGCCTTGTGAATTCTGCTGGCCGCGCTGCTGCTGGCCTGATTGGCCGCTTTGGCCCGACTGCTGCCCCGATTGGCCGCTCTGCGCGGATTGCTGGCCACTCTGCTGGCCCTGCTGACCGCCTTGCTGCCCTTGCTGGCTGCTTTGCTGACCCTGCTGTCCGTTCTGCTGACCCTGCTGCATCTGCTGCATGTCGCGCCGGAGTTGTTCGGCTTCGCGCCGGAGCATCTCCTGCTGCCATCGCTGCTGGGCAAGCTGTTGCGGGTTGTTTTGCTGCTGCTGAGCGAGTTCCTGCTGCCGGCGCGCGAGATCGGCTAGCTTCTTCATCGCGTCGTCGATTTGCTTCTGCTGCTGTTCCGCCTGAGACGAAGCTGAGCTGTTGTTCTCGTACTGGTTCTTGTCTTTATCGAGTTCGAGATCGAAAAGATTGGCAAGATCGCGTCCAGCTCCGCCGCCGCCACCGCCGCCCCCACCTCCGCCGCGGCTGATCTGAATCTGGATATCCCGGAAGGTCGATTCGGCGCGTAACAGGTGCTGCAAAGCCTGCTGTTCGGGCGCGAGCGCATCTGAAAACGCAAGGGCCTTGAGCTTTTCGGACGCCGGAGTCATGGCCGCGACGGCCGCCTCCATCTCTTTCACAAACTGCTGGAAAGCGGCGCCGTTCGCATCGAGTTGACGGGCCTTGGTGCGATTGGCCATTGACGTGGCCTGGTCGCGCAGCTTGGCCTGAACGTCGGCCAGATACTTCCCGTTTTCCGCCGCGGCCGCCTTGGCCTTGGCGTCGCCTTTCACCTGATTAAACGTTGCGGCGATGATTTCCTTTTCACGTTCGGAGATCTGCTGCTCCTGGTCCATCTGCATCCCGCCGCCCCCACCGCCCTGCTGTTGGGACTGCGTGTAGTTGAACTCAAACGGAACGGCCTGAATGAAGAACATGTCCGTCTTGGCGGAGTTCTTCCCGTCTTTCGCGGTCGCGTAGATGCTGACGATGTCGCCCGGAACGAGCTTGAAGTCCTCCATGGACAGCATCGTGGTCGCGTCGAGTTTCTTCCCGCCCTTCTCTTTCAGAAGAGGGACCGTCTTTTCCGCGGCGCCGTTGACGGAATAGTGAAGTTGTAGTTCCTGCAGCGGATACTCGTCTTCCGCGGCTACCTGGACATCCACTTCCTCGATCGGGCTGACCTTCGCGTCCCGGCCCGGTTTCGTGATACGCACCTGCGGGGGCGAGACCTTGCGCGCTTCGATAAAGTAATCATCCGTAAGGCGCACCACCTCGCCGTGGTCCATCATCGCCAGATGATAGGCCCCGTCTTTTTCGATGGTGACTGTTGCGTTGGTTTTGTTGTTTTCGGTCGCCGACAGATCGAGAGGTTTGCCATCATCGAATACGATCTGGGCGCCGGAAAGCGCGCGGTCGGTCTGAATTTCGAGCTTCGCGACAGTGCCTTCGACCGCGCGCAGATCGCCGCCCGGATCTTCGGTCTCCGGCTTCATGCCCGTCCATGACGGGTAGTCATACGTAACCCGGATGTTCTTTACGTTCGGGAGATCGACTACCCGAATGTGATAAGTCGAAGATTTGATCCCTCCGGCCTCGACGTAGTAATCGAGATCTTCCGGGACACCCACCAGCGGCAGAGCGAACCCCGATCCGGCGTTTTCGCGCTGCATCGGGCCTTCTTCCCATTTCGAAGCGCTGGCGTAACGCACGAACAGGCTGGCCTTTGGCGCCGTGAACCCGTTCAGCGTCGCGGAAACCATCTGATCCGTCTTACGGCGAATCGTCTTCGACCCGGGCTGCACATCGACGCTGTAAAGAGGCTTGCTGGAATCCTTCGGATAACTCCCCCAGAGCAGCGCCGTTCCGTTGCCCAGAACTCCAGGTCCCCAGAACATCAGCCACACCAGCACGCTCGCGCAAGCAGCCGCCAAAGAGGCAAACCGCAGAATCCGGCCGTTCTCTATCACACGTTCCGGCTCCGCTTCGCGCGCCACCCGCAGGGCATCGGCAGCCAGCAGTGGCAGGAAGGGATCGGACGCATTATCGCGAGATTTTTCCGTGAAGGTAAGAAGGCGCTGTTCGAACCCCGGGTGCTTGCTTTCACCTTCCTGCGCCGCGCGGCGCCGGTTCATGCGCATCAGCGGAACAATCAGCGCCAGGGCGATGGCCGCTCCGATGCCCAGAAAGAGCACGAACCGGCCTGCGATCAGGCTCGAAGGAGTGAAAGCGGACCAGATGAGCACGCCGACAATCGCGAGCGTGAGAATCAGAGCGGCGCAAGTAATAGCCGCCGCGCCGCGTGTCCAGGTCATCACGCGCAGGCGGCGCTCGAGACGATCCAGATACTGCCCAATACCTTCCAGTGGGTTCATGCAGCTTCCTTACCGGTACCGGCGGTTATGTGCCGGTTGCCTATATACGACTCCGCCAATGCCAGTATCGCCAGCAATACCAGCGCATAAAACCATAGCTCCGCGTTATCGTCACGCTTGTCCCGGCTCGACGACGCGCCTGCCTCGGACCGGGAGGCTATTCCCGTATTCTTCCATGATTTCAGCGTGTCAGCGGAAAGGACTGTGAAATCGGACTCTCGACGGTCCGCATTGACAGCCGCAAGCTCCTCCCGCCCGTTGTCACGCCGGATATCAAAGAAGCCTTCGGAGGGGAACTGGAACGTCGTGGCCTTCGCCGATTCCGCAAGCGAGAGAAGTCGTTTGTCTCCCGGTCCGATGATGGTTACCGGCACGTTCCGCTCCTTCGCGGTCCTCAGGTCGACGTAAGACCCAACCTTGTAATTGCCCCGCGCCGATCCCACGCCCCCCATCTCGTGCGTGGTTTGCTCGAGGAAAGGAAGCCAGACCGGCTGTAGCGGCAGATTGTTGGCGAAATTGTCGAACGCCGACGCAAAAATCATCACGTGGCCCTCTCCGACCTTGCGGTCGATAAACAGCGGCAATCCGTTGGCCAACCGCGCGGCGATCCTGGTATCCGGGCCTTCCGGCGCCTGCACCGTCGCATACTGGAAAATCTGGACGCCGTCCCAGTTCTCGCCCTTTCCGAACGCCGGGTAGGAGTTATCGATCCGCGTCGCGGTTTGCACCGGTTCGCTGTCGGGCGATATCGTGTGTAAGGAAGTAATCAGAAGACCTGCCACAGGGACTTTGCGGCCGGGAGTCGCGTTGCGGCCCAGCGTCACAAAAATGTCGCCACCCGCTCTGACGTAGCTGTCCAGGGATTCCTCGAGCTTCGCCGGCAGCGGCCCCGCATCGGACAGAATCACGAAAGCATACTTCGACACATTGGCGTTCGTCGCCTGCTGCGTGCTTTGGGAGTCCAGGGTGAATGCGGCGTCCGTAAAAGATTCGAGCGCCGTGCGAACGTAAAGTGGGCTGGCCGAGTCGTTGTCGCCGTGAACCAGCAACGCGGGTTTCGGATCGGCCCTTTCCACCGAGAAGTACCAGTGATCGTCCTGCGGAAAGGCATCGGCGCCATCGATCCGCACTTCGCAACGAGTAAGTCCGTAGGGCACGTCGAGTGTCAGGAATTCCACCGCAGCGCGGCCGCCCGCCGGCACCTTCACCTCTTTAGACTCGATCGCCTTACCGTTCGCAATGAGCGTTACTTTACGCGTGCCGTCCTGAGTGTTGTACCCGGCGATGGTAGCCACCGTCCGGACTTTCTTCGTGTCGAACACCCGGCGCGGAGCGTCCACGTTCTCGACGGTCCAGTTGGGAATCGCTTTATCCGCGACGGGATGCACCGTCAGCTTAGTGCCGTCATCAAGCCGCGCATCCGCGAATGCCGCAGGCCAGCTCGACTGCTGATCGTCTGTAAAGATGTGGGCCTCCACATCCGCCTTCAGGCTTTCCGCGGTCGAACGGATCACGCGGGAAATCTCGGCGTAGGAACTCGTGTCGTCGCCGGGCTCGATCGCGCCCACGGCGGCGAGCAGAGCACCCTTGTCCTGCGTCATTTCGGTAACCAGCTTGGCGGGGCCACCGAAGGTCACCACCTGCCCGCGGTCTTCCTCCCGCATCTTGCCGATTTCGGCGCGCGCCTCTTCTTTCGCCCGCGACAACCGGTCGCCCTGCCGCATGCTGAACGAGTTATCGATCCCGAACAGCATCGTGCGGCCGCCATTGGCCTTCGCAATTGTTGCCGAGTGGATGTAAGGCCGGGCGAACGCCAGCGCGAGCAGCGCGATAAACGCGCAACGCAGCGCGAACAGCAGCAAATACTTCAGCCGGCGGTGTTTAATTGAGCTCTGCGTGCGCCGCTCGAAAAACATGAGCGAGCTGAACCGGACAGGCTTCTGCCGGTATTGTCTGAGCAGATGGACGTAGATCGGCAGCCCTACCGCGACAGCTCCGGCCAGAAACCACGGCGCAAGAAAGCCCATTACCGCCTCCTCTGCCGGATCGCGAGATAGTTACGGAGCGCCGGGTCGAGCGGCTTCGACGTATCCATAAACACGTATTCCAGCCCTGCAGCGGCGGCCTTATCGGCAAGCTGGGTCAGGTGATGTTTGATTTTCGCCCGGTATTCGTTGCGGGCGTATTCCGGCGAAACTTCCATCGCTGTATCGTCTTCGACGTCCTGGAGCAGCACGGGGTCACGGAATTTCGGAGCCACTTCGTTCGGATCGAGCAGATGAAAGAGCACCACTTCGTTACCGTGATAACGGAGCGGCTCGATCACTTTGGCGATTGTTTCCGGCTCTTCGTAGAAGTCGGACAAAACGACCACGATGCCGCGGCGATGCAGAAACTGCTGGAAGTGGAAGAAAGGCTTAGCGAAATCGGTGCGCGATCCGCCCTCGGCCTTCTCGATGGCGTGAAGCAGCCGCATCAGTTGGCCTTGCCGAGTCGACGGAGCCACGTAGTTCTTGACATCGTCGTCGAAAACAATCAGCCCCGCGGCATCGCGCTGTTGCGAGGCCATGTAGACAAGAGACGCCGCGATGTAGCGGGCGTAATCCAGTTTCGTGACCGTGCTCGAGGTGTATGTCATCGACGCGCTGGTATCCAGCAGGATCAGAAGCTGCGAGTTGGTCTCGCCCTTGAAGCGCTTCAGGTAAATTCGTTCCGTACGGGCGAATACATTCCAGTCGACGTGGCGGAGATCATCGCCTTCTACATACTGACGGTATTCGGCAAATTCCTGAGAGAACCCAAAGGTTGGTGAGCGATGGAGACCTGCTACGAAGCCATCCACTACCGTCTTCGCCACAAGGTCGAGCGAAGAGATAGATGCCAGTACGGCCGGATCTAAGAAGCGCTGCAGCATCAGACAAAATCCCCTGGCCCCGGCTGGGAGCCACCGGACACGCGCATTATTCCCTCGGCGCGGGCTTCTGCTGCAGAATCTGGCGGAGGATGTCGTCCGAACTGAGGCGATCGGATTCCGCATGGAAATTCAGCAGAATGCGATGCCGCAGAATCGGCACATACAACTCGCGAACGTCGTCGAAGTTCACGTGATACCGGCCCTTCATCAACGCGCGGGCTTTGGACGCCAGCACCAAAAACTGCGCGGCGCGCACGCTTCCGCCGTAATTCACGTACTTCTTCACGATGTCGGGAGCGCCCGTGTCCCGCGAACGGGTGGCGCGAACCAGATCGATCGCATATTTCGCCACTGTCTCCGCGATCGGAGTCATGCGAACGAGTTGCTGGAAGTCCAGCAGTTCCTCGGCGTTGGTGATCGGATCCGCTTTGGCTACGTGCGTGGTCGTAGTCAGATCGACGACCTGAAGCTCCTGTTCCGCCGAGAGGTAATCCAGCATGATGTTGAACAGGAAGCGGTCCAGTTGAGCTTCGGGCAGAGGATACGTGCCTTCGAGCTCAATCGGATTCTGCGTGGCCAGCACGAAAAACGGCGCCGGTAACCGGTAATGGTGTCCGCGCACGGTGCATGCGCGCTCCTGCATCGCCTCGAGCAGCGCCGACTGCGTTTTCGGAGGCGTGCGGTTGATTTCGTCCGCCAGCAATACGTTGGCGAAGATCGGCCCCTGCACGAACGTCCAGGTGCGGTGCCCGGTCGTCGGATCTTCCTCGATAATGTCCGTACCGGTAATGTCGGTGGGCATCAGGTCGGGGGTGAACTGGATGCGCTTGAACATCAGCCCCAGCACCTCCGCCATGGTGCGGACGAGCAAAGTCTTGGCCGTGCCGGGAAGTCCCGTGATCAGACAGTGGCCGCCCACAAACAGGCCGATCCGAACCTGTTCGATCACTTCTTCCTGGCCTACAATGACTCTGCGAACCTGACGCACGATCTCGGAATCCACTTCACGAAACCGCTCGATTCTGGACTGCAGAGCTTCCGGTTCAACCTGAGGAGTTGCGATTGTCGACATGAGTGTTTATTTTGATGTGCCTTCGCCGCTCACTTCCAGCAGCAACTTCTGCGCGGGCTTGAAATTCGGCGCCGCCTCGAGCGCGTTAAGGGCTTCCTCTCTGGCCTTGTCTTTCTGGCCCTGGATATTGAACGCCTTTGCAAGATTGTAGTGCGCCCCTGCGGCGTCTACGGGGCGAAGCGCGACCAGGGCTTCAAATTCGCGCACGGCGAGGGGCGCGTCTCCTGTCTTCAGATAAAGCGCTCCGAGCCTCTCGTGCAGGTCCTGGTCGAGCGGATTGACAAAGTTCAGCCGATCCAGTTGCGCGGCTGCCGGCTTCGTCATCCCTGCTTCGTCGAGAAGTTTTGCGTACTGCTTGATCGCATCGGCGTCGCGGCCGCTGTTTTTGGAGTATTTTGCGAACTCGTCCAGCGCGCAGGCCTTATCGCTCTTCGCGAGGCACGCCTTCACCGCGATGAGATAGGGATTGCCAGTCTCGACATAATCCGGATATCCAGCCTCGAGAGCCCGCGCCTTCGTGAGCAGGTCGTCCGGCTTCGAGTCCGGCTGGCGCGCAAGCTTGTTGAGTTCGCCCAGCCCTTTGGTCCATTCTTCGAAATTCTTTACGATGTGGCCCGTTTCCTTGTCGAGCGACGAAAGGAAGTCTTTGTCGAAGGCTTCCGGCTCCATCTTGAGCTGATCGCGAATCACCGTGCTTGTCGGCACGTTCTTCGAGAACTGCTTCGCCATATCGAGGAGTTTCGGCTCGCCCCACCGTTCCGCGATGTAGTCGCAGATCTTGCCCGCTTCGAAGTAAGACACGATCACCTGCGCGGCGAACTCGGGGTGCACGAATCCCCGATCCAATTGCGCCACGGGTAGAAGCTTCTTGTCGCGAATCGCGGCGATGATCTGCGGGGTAATGCGGTCGCCCCAGTCCGGAGTCGTGGCCGTTTCCTCATGCACCGCCAGGCCTTCGGTAAACCATCGCGGCACGCGATCATTCGTCAGCTTCAGGATGAACACGTGGCTCATCTCGTGCCGCAGCGTGCTGGCCCAATGGAACTCGCCGGGCGGCCGTCCCGAAGGGCTATCCATCGCCACCACGGTATCGAACGTCACGCCCAGCGCGCCCAAGCCCGGAAGGCCCATCGTCCGGACGGCAAAGTCTTCATGATTCGGATAGACTTCGACCTGCACGGGCGCGTTCAGCTTGTACTGATACTTTTTCTCGAACAGAGCAATGTTGAACTTCATCTGCTGCTCGAAATAGGGGCGGAGCGCGTCGGCTTCCTTTTTGTCGAGCCTGAGAATCGTATTGGGCGTTTTAAAAGTGACGTAGTCCTTGAAAGTGTCGAGAAGCTTAAGCGAATTGCGCGTAGAAGCGTCGCTCCCGTGATCGTTGTTAAACGCTAGTTCGAGTTCCTTGTAGGCCTCCTGATCGAATCCCATCCGCATCAGGTTCACGCCCAGTTGGGAGTGCGCGGACCACAAATCGGGCGTCGCCGCAATCGCCTTGCGGTAATAAGCGATACCGTCCTCGTAGCGCCGATTGATCACGAAAAAGTGGGCGATCGTTTCGTAGCCCACCCCGCGATTGCCGACCTTCGCGACCCAAGGCGACTCCTTGTCGTCCAGCAGGTCGATTGTGGCGTGGATCGCGATTGCGTTTACCGCGTCGGGGTTGATTTTCAGCGCGACATCGGCCGCCGCGATCGCCTTCGGCCGGTCGTCATCTTCAAGCGCGATACGCGCCTTGAGTTCCTCGGCTTCATACAGCTTAGGGTCGAGCTCAATCGCCTTGCTGGCCATCTCGGTCGCCTTGCCGCTGAACTCCTCTTCGTATACGCGAGCCAGCCCGAGATACGCCTGCGCATTCTTCGCATCGAGGGCAATCGCCTCCTGGAAGAGCTTCGCCGCGTCCGCCATGTAGTCATGCCGCGCGTAATAAAACTCGCCCGCGCGCACCTTGTATGTGACGTTCTCCGGATGCGCCTTCAGCAGCGCATCGAAAACCGAACTCGCGTTGATGTAGTCATGCGAGCGCCACAGCGACTCCGCCTGCTGCAGAGTCTGCGAGTAGCCCGCGGCGGTCAGAGACAAAACGACCGGCGCAAGCGCCTGCCATGGCTTCGGCAATTTCACTTGTCAATCAGCTCCTGAGTTTTCGCTAATTCCAGGAGCAGCGCGGAGATCTGCCGCCGGTATTCTTCGGGCGACATCAGATCCTTCTCGAACTTCAGGGCGTCGATTTTATTCTCGATATCTTCTTTTTTGGCAACCAGATCCCGCTTAGCCGGATCGGTAATGACGGAGGCGGCGCTGCCATATCGCACCAGCGCGAATGAAGCGGCTTTTTGCTGATCTTCGAGCTGCGGATGCTCGGTGGCAATGCGCTTCTGCTCTGTGTAGAAGGCGGCGGTCTTCGTTTGCGCGTAATGGAACGCCTCGGCCGCCGAAACCACTTCGTTCTTATCCGTATCGGCTGCGGGATCGCGCAGGGCTTCCACCCAGAAGCGCGCAAAAACCGTTGCGTTTTTCTCCATTCCGGATTTCGTCGCCGTGATCACGGTGCGGCCATCTTTTTTCAAGGCAGTCGTGACTCCGCCGCTGGCGCTCGTCATATCCACCACAAGCTGCCGTGTCGCGGGAATCCGGTTGAGCGCGATCGCGAGTTCCGTTCCCGAGATATCGGGTCCGGGCAAATTGAACTTGTACTCGGCGCCGTCAAAGGTTCCGTGCCCTATCAGCATCAGGATGAAAACGTCCTGCGCCTTCGCCTGCGATGCGATTCGGCTTAGGGTCGCGTTTAGTTTCGCCTTTGTCGCATCGGGGCCCTTGAGTGTTTCGACCACCCGATCGGTTGCGCCGCCGCTCTTGAGAATCTTGTCGGTGTCATTCGCGAGCAGCGCGAAGCGCTGTTCGTAATCGGCCTCTCCTCCGAGTCCGGCGACCGTCACCATATACGTGGTCGCCTGAAGGGTGCACGCCGACAACGCCACCAGCGCGGGCAAACCGGCCGGGATCAGGCTCCTAGTTAAACTACGCCCCATTTCCTCCTCAAAAGCCACTCGCCGCCCCGGATCAGCAGGACTAGCAGGAAGAGAATGGGCATATCCCAAAGATCGAGACTGTCGTGCGCGGTGATGCCCGCTTCCGACACTGCGATCTCATCGCCGAGTCGTTTCGCTTTCGATGGCGTGTAGTAGTTGCCGTTCGTATCGGCCGAGAGCTTCTCGAGCAGATCCTTGTTCTGCGCTGCGCCGAAATTCTCTGCGACTCCATCTTCACGCCGGAAAGTCATCGTGTCGCGCCCGAGATCCGTCTTGTCCTGCTGCGCCGTAACTTCGGCTACATACGCCCCAGCCCGATCGGCCGTGTACTCCGCAGTGTAAGTGCCCGGCTCGAGCGGATCGGGTTTCAACTCCACAATACTGGACCCGCCGTCGGGCCTGGTAATCGAAGCCTGAACGGTTGCGCCCGCCGCAGGCTCGAATGTTTTATCCCGCACCACAGCGCGGATCGGGACGCGCACTTCATCCGAGAGGACCTGATGCGGTGTAGACGTGGTCACCGTGCCCGGCGTTTCCGTCACCAGCCAGCGCATGAGTTGCTTCCAGAACGTGAAGTCGGTGGTGTCGGTGTGATCCTGCAGCATCTTCCAGCGCCAGGTACCTTCGGTCGCCAGAATCGCCGTGCGCCCATGGCCGTAGTTCTCTATCGCAAGCAGCGGAGTGGGACGATGTCCGGTTTCGTTGACATTCATCAGCACGACGGCTCCCGGCTTCGGAGCCCCCATCGTCGCGTAGTTCGCTACCTGCGGCATCTTTTTCCAGCGCGCGAGATTGGCGTCGCGGCCTTCCTCAAGACGGCAGATGGGACTCTCGCGTCCCTGTTCGGTCAGGCTGACGTCCGCGAAATTACGAACAAAGGTCTTGTCGCTCGAGAGCCGCAGCGGCATCATCTCGGCCATCGGCGTGTTCGCCCAACCGCCGTCATTCAGCGCGTACCGGCCGGCGGTAAACAGCACCCCGCCGCCGCGTTTATCCGCGAAGTCGCGAATCATCTGCTGCTGAGCCGGCGTGAAGTAGCTTGCTTCCACGCTCCCAAGGATCAGCCCGTCGTAAGCGAAGAGATCTTCGGGCTTGGTCGGAAACCCGTCTTCGATACCACGCCGGTCGATAGGCCCGGCCCCCGTCGTCTGCGTATAGGTTTTGTTCTGGGTAGTGCGGAGAATCGTGATGAGTTCGATCGTCTGATCGTCCGTATCGACGAGCGAGCGCCGGATATATTTGAAATCCCATCTCGGCTCACCCTCGAAATAGAGAATCCGCATCGGCTTCTGAATCACGTTCACCAGCCGAACCATGGCGTTGTTCTGGAGGCTCTCCTCGCCCGCTAGCGGCTCGATACCGATTGAGAAGCTG
Organism: Bryobacteraceae bacterium; assembly: GCA_035262625.1. GTDB lineage: Bacteria > Acidobacteriota > Terriglobia > Bryobacterales > Bryobacteraceae > BOG-234. Next base: position 17,519 of record DATFSM010000090.1, on the reverse strand, counting down.
TGCGCGCCCGCCGCCCCGGAATTGAACACCACGGACTCGCTCTGCTCGGCATCGGGTTTGAGCGTGATTTCCTGCTGGGCGATCGCCTTCCCGTTTTCATGAACGACCAGTTTCGCTTTCGCGCCGGGATAACCATGTTGCCGGAAGGCCACCCGCGCGCTTACGCGCGAGTTGGGCAAGGCGCGCGCCGGCGCCGACACATCCTCTATCTCGACATCCTTCGCAAAATGATCGGGGCCGAACCCGATCGTATGAACCGGGACCCGAAGCTGCCGAAGCTGCGCAATCGTGTCCCGATCCACTCCGCCGGTATTGTCGCCCCCATCGGTTAGCAAAACGATCGCGCCCAGAGGCATCGAACCCGCTTCGGACGCGATGTGCTTCAGGCTGTCGCCGATGCGCGTCGCGTTGTCGTCGGCTTTTAAATTCCGCGCCTGATCTACCCGCGATGCGTCCCGTCCGAACTCGTACATCCGAATCTGGAATTTACTGTTCAGCTCAGGCAGAAGCTGCCCGTTGAGCAGGTCCTCCGCGGATTGCAGGCGAGTCTTGCCGTCTTCCGCAAGACCCATGCTGCGCGAATGATCGACCAGCACAGCGACCACATTCTGCTGCGGCCGTAAACGCGCGACGCTGATCGCCGGGTGCCAGATCATCAGAAGCAGAAGGGCGATCAGGGCAGTCTGCATCAGCCAGATCACCGTCGAACGAATGATGGGAAGCGCGTGCTTGCCGTCTGCCGCCCTACGCTCGCGCATGTTCCAGTAAAGGGCCGCACCCGCCACAACAATCAGCGCGAGCAGCAGCCACAAAGGCCATGGGGTCATCAACGCGAGCTTGCCCTTCGAGAAAATCGCGGGCGGGTACTTAAAAAAGAACTCAAACATGGACTCTAAGCTCGTTTAGACGTTCCGTGAAAATGATCCGTTATGGGTGTACGACCGCGCAAGGGCGACGCGCGTAAAGTTTTGCATGGAAGGGTGTTGCGGAGAACCAGCCGGGGCCGAGGCGAGAGACACTCCGATAACAGAAAACGCGCGGAACTCGCCATGCTTCATGGGGATATCCCCGTATGCCGATCAGCATACCACGCTGCAGAAAAGAGGCCTTTTCGGCTGATTGGCGTTACTTTCGAGCTGGCGCCAGCGCGGTCTGACCTTCTTTTATCGTGCGATCGAGGGCGTCACGAAGGCTCTTTTCCTGAATGTTGTTCGCGAGCGCCGGATCGTCTCCGGCAAACTGCGCCCGAATCACGCCGTTGCGGTCGACGAACGCCAGTTGCGGCACCATCATCGGATCGGAGGGCCCCCTGCCCAGAAACTTGGCGACGTAACTCTGATCGTTGTAGCCGACCGGAAACGCAGGCAGGAACTTCTTCTGAAAATCGGGGATGTTCAGTGAAGACATGGGCTCGATGGCGGACGCCATCACCTGCACATCGCGGTTTTTGTAGTCGTTCTGAATACGGTTCAAAATTCCGGTGGTGAACTGGCAGTGGGGGCAGGTAGTCAGGATAAAGGCAAGAACGCATGTCTTTCCCCGATACTGACTCAGCCAGAGGTACTTCTCCGGACCGGTCTGGATTCCTATGTCTTCCGCCTGCCGCGGTACACGGGGCTCCTGCGCTATCGCGGTGAGCCAGAGAAGAGACAGCGCCAGGATCGCTCGTTTCATCGGTGAAAAGTATTTTACAGCTACATTCCTTGTGTTTCTAACAGGTTGTGGATCGGAGAGGTTTTCTCATGCCGCGCAGCGGGGGATTCTTTGATCGCAAACCGGTTCCGGCGACCGGTACGCAAGAAAGGAATCCAATGGGCAGCGAGTCCCTTTTGGGAGTCGGAGCGTTCATCTTTTTCCTGCTGGGCTGGTAGTTACCCCTTCTTAAGCGCTTCAGGGCGCTTTAGCCGACATCAAGCCGATTTTGATCGGTAGTCGCGTATGCGGCATCAGTTCTGCTAGACTCGGTTATAATCCGGACCAATTTTTGTCGGATTATCTCCGGGTCCCGGCAGAGAACTTATTTTTCTCAACCGTGCCTGCGCAACAATCGCGTTGACCTTCGTTGCGCTCTCGCTGACGGGCTCATCCCGAGCGTCGGCAGGTCGTTCAGATCCGTTCGCCGCCCTTCAGGTCATCCTTGAGATCCAGCGCCTGAACTTGCGCGGAAGGGCTCTGTTCGCCTCCGCAGAATATTCCCAAGCGCGAACATGGTTTCTCGATGCAGCGGACAAAGCGCAGCGTTTCGGCGACACCCGTTCGGCGGCTACGAATTGGCATAACGCGGCTTCGTGCTCACTCCTCACGAGGCAATACCGCGTTGCTCTGCCTGAGTTCGAACACGCTCGCGCTGTCGCTTACCAGGGTCGCCAAGTCCACGCCCTTCTGTTGGTCATGAATGGACTGGCCGACTTTTATCTGCTGACCGGCCAGCCAGCCAGCGCGCTCAGCGTAACCGAACAAGCGTTGGGGGAACCTTTTGACGATTCGGACCGCGCTGTTCGGGCCCGCATTCTTTGCCAACGGGCCGGCGCCCTCATCAAACTCAAACGCCTGGATGAATCGATCGCCTACTACCTGCGTGGCATCAATGCCTTACTAGACAGCGGAGACTACGACAGGGCGACGCGAGCACTGGCAGCTTTGGGATATTTCGCTACCGACGCAGGCCGTCTTGAAGTCGCCGAGTGGGCTCTTTCGCAGGGGCTCCGAATCTCACGCCTCCCCGGCGCCAACGGACCGGGCAGTTGCCTTACTGGCCTAGGACAACTCAGGACTGCACAGCGCCGACCATCGGAGGCTCTGCGCTTCTTCGAAGCAGCGCTCCACGCGCCAACCAGCACGATGCCTCGCTGGAGGATTTACGTCGAGCGAGGTAAAACACGACTCAACATCGGCGACTTCCGTGGCGCCCTTCAGGATTTTCGCAATGCCCGCAGAATCGTGGTATCCGAGCGCGCGGACATTGTTCCCGCGGATCAGGATCGCGTAGCCTTCGAGAGCGGACTGGGCGAGATCATGGAAGGCCTGGTGAACGCCGGCAATTCCCTCGCACGGAAGACTGGCGATCGCGCGATCCTCGAAGAAACGTTCAATACCGCCGAAGAGGATCGGCAATGGAGCCTCCGCCTGCTGGCGCCATCGCCGAACGACTGGAGAGAGCGTCTACCCGCCAGATATTGGGAGCTTCTCTCGCAGTATCAAGTTTTCGTACGCAGTAACCGTGAAAAGAAGGCGGCCGAGATTGAGGCGGAACTCCAGCGCACTGAAGCCGCCGCAGCGGGTTCCGCTACCGGAGAGACGCATTCCGAATCAGCCCTTCAGCACGTACGCGCTCTCCTCGACAAGGACTCCGTTCTCTTCAGCTTCCACATGTCGCAAACGGGCTGTTGGCTCTGGGCAATAGACGAACAAGGCGTTGACTTGTATCCGTTACCAGCGATGAGCGTTGTCCGCGCCCGCACGGCAGAATTCGCTCACGCGATCGAGACCAACTCGCCTTCAACCCAGATCGCGCTCCAGGTTTATCGGGATCTCTTCGGAACGGTAGCGCCGAAGTATCTCCGCCATTCGCGCTGGAGCCTGGAACTCGACGGCCCGCTTTACGAACTTCCGTTTCCGGCACTGGTCACGGCGACGAACGATGGCCGCCCTGTTTACCTCGCCGAACGAGCATCGATTCAGTCCGTCCCGGACGCATTGTTGCTTGACCGTGCAAAGCCTTTCCACAACGGATTATTCATCGGCGTGGGCGATCCCATTTACAACACGGCGGATAATCGCTATCGCGGAAAGCGCCCCAACAAAGGTTTGAGCCTCTCCCGATTGGTAAACACCGCCCCCGAGTTGCACGCCGCGGCCCAATCCTGGAACGCGCTCCGACCGATATTCCTGACCGGTTCGGACGCTGAGCCAGGCCATCTGAATCGGGCGATCTCAGACGATGTCGCGGTCATCCACTTCGCAACACATGTAATCGCCGAACACGGAGACTTCGGCTCCGGAATGATCGCGCTGAGCCTCAATCAACAGGCGGAAATGCAGTTCCTCGGCCCAAAAGAAATCGTCTCCAGACCAGTTCGTGCGCGCCTGGTAGTAATGAACGGCTGTCATTCTGCTCAGGGAGAGGCCCTCCAGAGCGCGGGACTCATGGGGCTGACGCGCGCATGGATCGGCGCGGGCGCCGAAACGGTGCTCGCCACCCAGTGGGATGTGCCCGATAACACTGCCCAGAACTTCATCGTCGATCTTTATACCGCTTTGCGATTGTCTCCCGAGGAACCCTCTTCGGCCTTGCGACGGGCTCAACTCGCCGCCATTCGGCGCCAAGAGCATCCCTCGGCGTGGGCAGGTTATTCGCTCCTGAGCAGGATTTTATGAACTCATCCGCCGCAACCGTGCGAACACGATTCAGAAGCTTCAACGATCAAGCGCCGGTGACATCGCCTTCCGGGCCGGCGGATCACAGTTCAGTCCCGGAACAGGTCGAAGCCTCCGGATTCCCCGTCCACGACTGGGCCGCCGTCGTGGATCGCATTCGCTCCGGCGATGCGGGCGCGATGGAGGAACTCTACGCCATCTTCGCGCGCGGCATTCGCTACTTCCTGATGCGCAATCTTGGCTCCGAAGATCTGGATGATCGCGTTCACGACTGCTTTGTCGTGGTTGCCGAAGCCATCCGAAGGGGTGATCTCCGCGACCCCGCGCGGTTGATGGGCTATGTTCGCACGGTTGTGAAACGTCACGTCGCATCCGCCATCGAGACCGCGGTGGATCACCGGCGTACGCGCGCCGAATATGACGAGTCGCTTTTCGCGGTCAGCGACTGGCAGGAGAATCCGGAGCAGTCCATCATGTCTCAGGAACGCACCGAGATCGCGCGAAAAGTCATGCGGGCCATTTCCCGCCGTGACCGCGAGATCCTGAGCCGTTTCTATGTCGACGAGCAGTCCCAGACTCAAATCTGCGAAGAAATGGGCCTGAGCGCCACCCAGTTTCGTTTGCTGAAGTCGCGCGCTAAGAAACGCTTTGGGCTCTTGGGTCAACGTGTCGCTAAAGGTCTGGGGAGAACATTGCCAAATCCCTGACAAATTTCTGAGAAAAATCCCGCATCATCGCACTAATTCACCAGGAGCTGAAGATTGTGAGTAAGCGCATCCACGGGGGAGAAGGCCAGGACAACGACGACCAGCTCGAGCTCTATACTTTGGGCCGTCTTCCCGCCTCGGAGACGGAAAGGATTGAAGAACACCTCCTGATCTGTGATTGTTGCCGCGACAGACTCGATGAGATCGCCGCTTTTGCCTTCTCCGCGCGAGAGGCGCTGAAGGAAATGCCGCCGGAGCCGCGCGCTTCCTCCTGGCGCGGTCTTTTCCGGTTGCCCGATGTCGGCTTGTGGCGGCCGGGGCTCGCAATTGCATGCGCTTTCGCTGTCCTGACGCTCGCCGCCGGGATGTATCGCGTCCGGCGGGGAGGCCCGTTGGCGCCCGTAACCGCGTTACAGCTCGCTGCGGTTAGAGCCGAGGGGATCCCGGTCGTCGCCCCCTCGCGTGTGCTGGACATTCATCTTGTCGACGCCCGCGACGCTTCGCGCGTGATCATCGTGAACGACCGGGGGTCAATCGTCTGGAGCGGAGGCACGACTCATGCGCCCGCCGACACAAACGCGCGTGTCCAGACTGCGCTGCCAGAGGGCGAATACTCTGTTCGAGCCTATACGGATGGGGGGCGCCTCATGCACGCTTACGAATTCCGCATCGCTCGTTGACCCTCAGCGCGCGGGCGTAAGCCTCAGAACGGTCTTCGCATCGATCTTTCGGAACTGCATCGGGAAACTATTGCCCGAATAATAGGCGTTCCACTCATCTTTATAGTGGTAAGACGCCACATGCCCGGACTCCCCGACCGGAATATTCAGCAGCGACTGGTCCCAATCGCCTACTGAAAGGTCCATCCGCTCCGACGGACCGAGTTTTCCCTTGGTCTGCTTGACGGTTGTCGGTGATCCGCTCATTGGAATAATGCCCACGCTGAAGAAATCCCCGATCAGGGGCAATCGGCTCCCGATCGGATGCCGCAGATCAAGATAATTCGATTTGCCCCATTTCCATCGCGCCGGATCTTTACCCTGAATCCTCTGTCCTTCGGCTACTGCATCCGCGAGGCACCGCAGAAGCATCTCGTTGTAATCCGAAAACCACCCGGCCGGCCTCGTTTTCAGGATTCGCTCGACTATCGCGGATGACAACTGCACGTCGTAGACTGCGCCGCTGCCCGGCGCGGCGCGCTCAGCGATCGCTTTACGGATGTACTGGAAGGCCAGCATCGTCAGAAAAGGCTCCGGACGATCCTTATCGGTCTGACCATCCCAGGTTCGCAGCATGTTGACGGCGCCGGACATAAGAGGATCTTTTGCGCCGCGGCTGTCGTAAGCCGCCGCAATCTGCCGGGCGATGAATTTCTGGAATCCGCTGTAAACGTCTTTCTGTATCCGCAAACTGTCCGACGGCTCGATCTTATCCCCACTCGCTTTCAGCATGTTCAGGATCTGACTCGAGCGGTACGGCGAGGCGAACGTTCCGCCGACATGATACGGGAAGTTTTCCGGAAATGGATTCTGATTGGCGGTTACGAGATAACCGCTCGAAGGATTGTAGGCTTGCGGCAGTTCTTCGAACGGGATATAGCCGTCCCACTCGTTTTCACCGGTCCAGCCATCCGCCGGCATGTCTCCCATGTAGTTCCGCCGAATCGGCAGCTTTCCCGAAGCGTGGTAACCGATATTGCCATCCACGTCCGCGTACACCAGATTCTGGCCGGGGCCGCCGAACCGCGAAACGGCCGCCAGAAATTCGGTCCAGTTGCTCGCCCGGTCCACATCGAGAAACACGTTGTGGAACAGCCCCGGCTCGGCCGCTGTCCACTTCAGCGTCATCACCACGCCATGTTCGGTATCGAACACCGGCCCGTGCCTCGTCACCCAAGTCAGCGTCTCAACGGGGTTGCCGCCCTTTACGAGGATGACTTCGCGTTCCTGTCGCGCCTGTTCAATGTGATCTTTGAAGAGATACTGGCCTGTTCTCAGGTCAATGCGCTCTTTATAAAGCTCCTGAACATCGAACCCGAGGTTCGTCATCCCCCAGGCGATTCGGTCGTTGTGACCGACGATGACGCCCGGGAAGCCAGGCAATTCTACTCCCGCCACGTTCATTCCGGGGGCCTGAAGGTGAACCATATGCCAAACGCCCGGGATGCTGAACTCCAGGTGCATATCGTTGGAAAGGACGGCCTTCCCCGAAGCCGTGTGCTTTCCCGAAACCGCCCACGCATTCGAGCCTGGATGCGAGTCGCCGCCTGGCAAAATTTCAAACCCGGACCGAATGCCGAAAAGCTGATTGACTTTATCCGGTTCCCCCGCCCGAAGCATCTGGTCCTTGACCAGTTTGTCCTTCCAGTCGTTCGTCAGAGTCCGGAACATCTGCAACCCGACCAGAATGCTGTCGACCACGCTCCAGGGACGCGGATCGTAGTTCAGAACCGTGAATTCAAACCCATAACGCCCGCGATGCGACTCAATGTACGCGTTAACGCCCCGCGCATAAGCCGAAAAAAAGGCCTTTTCTTCCGGCGATAACTCCACATAGATGGCCTCGGCGATCCGGCGCAGGCGAAGGCGGCGGGAGTCCCGGTCGGTCTCAAGCGCCGCCTGCCCGATGATTTCCGCCAGTTCCCCGCCCGCGAGACGCCGTAGGGTATCCATCTGCCATAAACGGTCACCGGCGATGACGTACCCCTGCGCGAAGAGGGCGTCATCGAGCGATTTCGCCGATATGTGAGGCGTTCCCAGATTATCCCGGCTCACTTCGACGTCTTGGTTAACCAATGTCGCTACGGTTCCGCTGGTCGGAGGCAACGCTCGGTAAAAGATCCAGTAAAAAAGCGCAAATGCGGCGAGTAACGCCAGCGCAATGAGCGCGTTGACAGCAAACAGGACGCGGCGCACTGTTGCGATTGTAGCGGACACCTGTAGCCTCCCGGCGTGGGCGATAGGCTACAATCGTGAACCATAAAGTCGTAGTGGGGCATCTCAGACGGGGAAGCCCCTGCCGATGGCGACTTAGAGCGGGTGGGATGGGGACCTTGCCCTACAATGGAGTTTTAAGCATGCGAACGCTTTTTTTGAATCCGCCCTCGTTTGAGGGGTTCGATGGCGGAGCGAGTTCACGTTGGCCGGCTTCGCGTGAGATCGAGTCGTATTGGTACCCCGTATGGCTTTGTTATCCGGCGGGAATGCTCCCGGACAGCAAAGTAGTGGATGCCCCGCCGCATAAGATTTCCATCGAACAAACCGTCGAGATGGCCAGAGATTTTGACCTTCTCGTGTTATTTACTTCCACCCCCGGCTTCGACGTGGACGTCCGAATTTCGGAAATGATGAAGAAATCAAATCCGAATCTCAAGGTCTGTTTTGTCGGCCCTCCCATCACTGTTGAACCGGAAAAAGCTCTCAATGCGAGTAGCGCGATCGATTTCGTAATTCGCCGCGAATTCGATTATCAGATCGTCGATTACGCCAACGGCAAACCCCTCGAAGAAATTCCCGGCGCAAGTTTTCGCAAAGACGGACGAATCGTCAACAATCCGGAAGCGCCCTCAATCGAGCGCCTGGACGATCTCCCCTGGGTCTCGAAAATCTACAGGCGCGATCTGGATATTACGCGCTATAACGTCCCCTTTCTGCTGCATCCCTTCATTTCGATGTACACATCCCGGGGATGCCCGGCGATGTGCACGTTCTGCCTGTGGCCGCAGACGCACTCGGGCCATCGGTGGCGCCTGCGCTCGAGCGACGACATTTATAACGAAGTCAAATACGCGCTCGAGGCTTTTCCGGAAGTCAAAGAGATCTTCTTTGACGACGACACCTTCAATTACCGCAAAGAGCGCACACTCGAGCTCTGCTCCAAGCTAAAGAAACTGAACTTCACCTGGTCCTGCACATCGCGCGTGACCACCGACTACGACACGCTGAAGGCCATGAAAGAGGCGGGGTGCCGGCTTCTCATAGTGGGCTACGAATCGGGCGATCCGCAGATCCTCAAAAACATTAAGAAGGGCGCCACCGTCGACATGGCGGAGCGGTTTACCGCGAACTGCAAAAAGCTCGGGCTGGTGATCCATGGCGACTTTATCGTCGGTCTTCCGGGCGAAACGCGAGAGAGCATCCGCAGAACGATCGATTTCGCGAAAAAGCTCGACAATGAAACCATTCAGGTCTCCATCGCGCATCCTTATCCGGGGACGGAATTCTACGACTACGCGGTTAAGAACGATCTGATTTCCATCGGAAACATCGTCGACGAGCGCGGAAATCAGTTGCCGAAAGTCATCTATCCGGGTCTCGATGAGGCCGAGCTCATGGAATGGGTGGAACGGTTTTATGGCGAGTATTACTTCCGCGCGCGCGTCATCTGGCGCGTAGTGCGTAAGGCCATGTTCGATGCCCATGAGCGCAAGCGCTTGATCAAGGAAGCGCGCGAGTATCTGGCGCTGCGGACCCGCCGCAAGAAGTTCATCTCGGACCAGCGGCGTCAGGCAATAGCGTCGGCGGCCCATGCCGGCGACTGAGGCAATCGGGTCTAACCGCAGTCTGCACGCCAAAACAGCTCTTTGGGCTACGATTTCCGTCGTAAGCAACGTGGCTGGTAATTCTGCGCTTACCCACGGCATGCACGAACTTGGCCCGATCGGCAGCGCGCCGGCCGATCTGATCGGAGCCCTCTTTCACCCCTGGGTCGCGATCGGGGTCGTTTTGCTTATCGTCTGGACCCTGGCCCACATGGCCCTGCTGAGCTGGGCGGATCTGAGTTATGTAATGCCCGTGACCGCCATCGGTTACGTGGTCACGGCGTTCGCGGGTAAATTCTTTCTGGGCGAAACCGTTTCTCTCGCCCGCTGGGTCGGCATTATTCTGATCACCGCAGGCGTGACCCTCGTCGGCCGTACACGGCCGGACTCCGCTATTTCAGGCACTGCGCCGTGAAGTGGATTTTGGTCCTGATGTGCGTCATCGCGACTACCGTCGGCGACGTCTTCCGCTCGCTCGGCATGCGCCATCATGGCGAAATCAGCGATTTTCGTCCCGGCGCGATTCGTGGCGCGCTCGCCTCGGTCGCTCGTAACTGGATGGTCATCGTCTCCACCTGCGCGATGGCGGTGTCATTTTTTTCATTCATGAAACTGGTGTCGATTGCGCCCATGACATTCGCAGTACCGATGTCCGCCGCGACATTCGTACCGGAAACTTTACTGGCGCGCTACCTTCTGGGTGAGAATGTCGACTGGCGCCGCTGGATGGGAATCTCTTTGATCGTAATTGGCGTTATCTTCATAGCTCAGTGATCGCCGTTCTGCTGGTCTATTGCGGGATTGTCTATCAGACCCTGGCCATAATAGGCGCGCTGCGCTTTCGCCGCCGCGACGCTATCGCGAACTTCTCGCCGCCGGTCTCCGTTCTCAAGCCGGTTCGAGGGCGCGACGCCGCTTTTTATGAAGCGATTCGCTCTCACGCGGAGCAATGGTACCCGGAATTCGAGATTTTATTCGGCGTCGCTGAACACGACGATCCCGCGCTCGAAGACATTGAACGCCTTCAGCGGGAATTCCCCCGTGTCCCGATACGTGCCGTCAACACGGCCAATGATGCGCCAAACCGCAAAGCCGGATCGCTTGCCCTGCTCGCTCGCCACGCGACTCACGAGTTTCTGCTTGTGAACGATGGCGACATCAAAGTCGACTCTGACTATCTCGCCCGCGTCATGAGCTTTCTGCAACCCGCAGAGACGGGTCTCGTAACCTGCCTTTACCGTGGCCGAGGCGCGTCCCTTCCGGCAGAAGCCGAAGCCATCGGGGTCGCCGTCGAATTCGCCCCCAGCGTGCTGGTAGCGCGCCTGCTTTCATCGAGCGGTTTCGCTCTCGGAGCGACTATGGCGTTTCGCAAACGCGAACTCGAAGCCATCGGCGGCTTCGAAGCCATCCGTGAGTTTCTGGCGGACGATTACCAGCTCGGCGCGCGCATTTCCCGTCTAGGTAAGAACGTAATACTTTCGGACACGGTCGTCGAAACGAACCTTGGCGCCGGGTCCTGGGCGGACGTCTGGAAACACCAGGTGCGCTGGTCGCGAACGCTCCGGGTTTCCCGTCCCGGCGGATATTTCGGCTACGGCGTGACCCAGACCACTTTCTGGTGCCTGATCGCCGCCCTGGTCGGACATCCCGGAGTCGCCATCGCGGGCCTGATCGTCCGTCTGGCCGCAGCGTATTTCGCGCTTCGCGCCATCGATCCGCGCCGGACTCTCGCCTTCATCGCAGTACCGCTCCGAGATCTTTTCGGCTTCGCCGTGTGGTGCGCAGGTCTCGCTGGCACTGAGGTGGAATGGCGCGGCATCCGTTTCCGTCTGTCTCCGGACGGACGAATCGCTCCCCTCCCCTGACCTCCCTGGTAATCGCCGCACACATACCCACCACCTGGTATGGCCTTGTCGGCGGGGTTTCCGTACCCTGGGAAGCAGATGGCGTCACCCATCGTGGAATCCTCGCGCGCTTGTATGGCGCTGCTCCTGCTACTCCCCGCGGCCGTCACGGTCGTCAGTTGCGGAAACTCCGCGGGTTCCGCCAAGTCCGACGCCACGGATGTTCCCACGATCGCCGTGGCGAAGGCTGAGAAGGCCAACCTTACCCACAACCTCACGCTCACCGGCGAGTTCAAGCCTTACCAGGAAATCGACGTGATGGCCAAAGTCGCGGGGTATGTTCGCCAGATCAATGTGGACATTGGCGATCGCGTGCGGCAGGGGCAACTCCTCGCCACGCTCGAAGTTCCCGAAATGGCCGATGAGATCAACAAAGCCAAGGCGGAAATCGAGCGGAGCCAAGCGCAGGTCGTCCAGGCGCAAGATGAGGTCCACCGCGCGGAATCCAACTATCAGATCGCGCACCTCACCTTCACGCGGCTCGACGGCGTCCTGAAAAACCGTCCCGGTCTCGTCGCGCAGCAGGAAGTCGACGACGCACAGGCGCGCGACAACACGGCCTCCGCCCAGGTCAGCGCGGCCAAATCGAATGTCGCGGCGGCCCAGCATCAGGTCGCGGTGGCCCAGGCGGAGATGGCCCGCATTCAGACGCTATTCGGATACACGAAAGTAATCGCTCCTTTCGATGGCGTCATCACCCGACGTTTTGCGGACACAGGCTCGATGATTCAGGCCGGAACGTCTTCGCAGACGCAGGCTATGCCAGTGGTGCGGCTGTCACAGAACAATTTGCTTCGTCTGATTCTTCCCGTTCCGGAATCGGCGACGCCGACGGTGCACATTGGCCAACAGGTCGATGTCCGGGCGCCGACGCTGAACCGAACTTTCCCCGGAAAAGTAGTGCGCTTCGCCGACAAGCTATCGCTCGAGACTCGCACCATGGACACCGAAGTCGACGTGCCGAATCCGACTCTCACCCTAATCCCCGGCATGTATGCGGAAGTGGACCTCACGCTCAAACGCGAGAACGATGCGCTCTCCGTGCCTGTGACCGCAGTCGACGTCGACCCCGATAACGAGCATGCGGGCAAGGTTATGGTCGTGGATTCTGGCGACCGACTACAGAACCGTCCGGTCACTCTGGGAATGCAGACCGCGAACCGGATTGAGGTTCAGTCGGGTCTCACATCGGGCGATCTTGTGGTGATCGGCTCACGCGCGGGCCTTCAGGGGGGCGCTCGCGTTAAGCCGAAGGTCGCGGTCCTCTCTGCTGAAGCGAACCCCTGATCCCATGTCGCGCTTCGCCATCCGGAACCCCTATTTCATCGTGGTTGCGTGCCTGATCGTGGCGGTCGTCGGAGCCACAAGTCTCGTTCGGATGCCGGTCGATATGTTCCCGGCGATGAACATCCCGGTGGTCGTGGTCGCGACGTTCTACTCCGGCATGCCGCCGCAGCAGATCGAAACCGATATCACCAGCCGTTTCGAGCGCTTCTTCACTCTGGGCAGCGGCATCGAGCACATTGAATCACGCTCTCTTCCGGGCGTCAGCGTCATCAAGGTCTACTTCCAGCCGGGCACCAATCCCGATTCCGCCGTAACTACGATCTCCAACCTGGCAATGGCGCAATTACGGCGCTTGCCGCCCGGTACGCTGCCGCCCGTCGTACTGAAGTTCGATGCCTCGAGCCTTCCCGTATGTCTCGTCACCTTCAAGGGAGAAGGGCTCAGCGAAACTGCGCTACGCGATCTCGCGCAGTTCCAGGTCCGCAATCAGATCGCCAGCGTACCTGGCGCCTCAGTTCCGCAGCCCTTCGGCGGGCGCTACCGCCAGATCATGGTGTACGCCGACCCGAACAAACTGGAAGCGCACCAACTCAGCCTGATGGACGCGGTGCGTTCCCTGAACAACGCCAATCTGATCCTGCCCGCGGGCGACGTGCAACTCGGGCTGCTCGACTACAACATCTACACGAACAGTCAGCTTCGGACGGTCACTGAGATTGACCACCTGCCCCTGAAAACCATCGGACAGGTCCCGGTAACGGTTTCGGACATCGGCGTCGCCAAAGATGCCCAACAGATCCAGACCAATCTGGTCCGGGTCGATGGTCAGCGCTCCGTCTACATACCGGTCCTCAAGCAGGGCGGCGACACCAACACGATCGCCGTCGTCGATGGGGTGCGAAAAGCGCTGACCAGGCTCTTCGATGTTCCGAAACAGCTTGTCTCCCGCGTGGTCTTCGATCAGTCAGTCTTCGTCAAGACTGCGATTGAAACACTGCTGCACGAGGGCGCGATCGGGCTCTTCCTGACATCCATCATGATCCTCGTCTTCCTCGGGAGCATGCGAGCCACCGTCGCAGTGTTCTTTTCGATTCCGCTGTCGGCGCTCGCCGCATTCATCGCGCTTTCATTGGGCGGAAGCTCGATTAACGCGATGGTGCTGGGCGGTCTGGCGCTTGCGTTTTCGCGATTGATCGATAACTCCGTCGTTGTCCTCGAGAATATTTACCGCCACCTGGAAGCGGGTTCGCCGCCGGAACTCTCCGCCGAGCAGGGCGGCCGCGAAGTGACGTTGCCGGTTCTGGCCTCAACCCTCACAACCATCGTCGTCTTTTTCCCCGTCACGCTTCTTTACGGCGTCAGCAAATTTCTTTTCTCAGCGTTGGCGCTGGCGGTGATCCTCTCGCTGCTCGCTTCCTTCGTAGTCGCCATGACGCTTGTGCCGCTCTTCTGCGCGCGCTTCATCCACCATGTGGGGCACGGCGAAACCCGCAAAAAGAGATCCTGGCTCGATCGCTTCAACGCATGGTTCAACCCCAAATTCGAGGGCTTTCTCGACCTCTATGACCGGGTCATCAGCGTTGTTCTGAAGCGCCCCGTCGCTGTGCTGGTGTTCCTCAGCGGCATCATCGTGCTTAGTCTTTTTCTGTTTCCGCACCTCGACTTCGCCTTTTTCCCGCGCACCGATCCGGGCCAATTCGTCATGAACCTCAAGCTGCCCTCCGGCACGCGAATCGGCATCACGAACGCCGAGGTAGCCAAAGTCGAAGGACTAGTCCATAGAGTCGTGGCGCCCGAAGACCTCGGCATGATCGTTTCGAACATCGGCTCAACTCCGGATTTCTCCGCCATTTATACGAGCAACTCCGCGATGCATACGGCGACTGTACAGGTGAGCCTCAAAGAAGACCACAAAACGGGCAGCTACGACTACATGGCGCGTCTGGAGCGCCGCTTATCGGAAGAAATGCCCGAGATCACTTCATACTTTCAGTCCGGCGGCCTGGTTGATGCCGTCCTTAGTCTCGGCGCGCCCGCGCCGATCGACGTTCAGGTGACCGGCTCGAATATGCAGGCCAGTTTCCGGACCGCGCAGCAGCTTGCCGCTCGAATCCGCAAAGTGAAGGGCGTGGCCGACATCTACATCCCACAGGACCTCGATTACCCGGCCCTGGAACTCGATGTCGATCGCACACGGGCAAAGGAAATGAACCTCTCCCAGAAAGAGGTCGTGGGCAACATCATCACCGCGCTCACCTCAAACGCCATGATCGCGCCCAGTTTCTGGATTGATCCGACCACAGGCAACGACTACATGCTGACCGTGCAGTATCCCGAGCGCCAAATCACAAGCCTCGAAGATCTCCGCGCCATCCCGATCAGGGGTTTGAACACCAAGGAGCCCACCCGGCTGGACATGGTCTCTTCGATACGGCGAATTCAGTCGCCTACGGAAGTCGATCACTATCAGCTTCGCCGCGCCATTGACGTGTATGTACGTCCGGTCGGCGAGGATCTCGGCCGAATCGCGTCCGCCATCGACGACATCCGGACCCACGCCATTATTCCTTCCGGCGTCACGGTCACGCTGCGCGGCCTTGTGCAGGGAATGCGCCAGAGCTTTCACAGCTTTGGCGTCGGCCTCACGTTATCGGTCATCCTGCTCTACCTGATTCTCGTCGCGCAGTTTCAGTCGTTCCTGGATCCTTTGCTCATCCTCACCGCTGTTCCGCCGGGCATTACAGGCGCGCTTCTGATCCTGTATCTCACCGGCACGAGCATGAACGTGATGTCCCTGATGGGTTTGATGATCCTCATCGGCATGACAGTGTCGGACAGCATCCTCATCGTTGAATTCACGCGGCACCTGAGGCGCGACGGAATGTCAGTTCGACGGGCAGTGGTCACGGCTGCGCGCGTGCGGCTGCGCCCCGTTCTCATGACCTCGCTCGCGACCATCATCGGCCTGCTTCCTATGGCCCTCAAACTCGGCGCGGGCAGCGAATCTTACGCGCCGCTCGCGCGCGCCGTTCTCGGCGGTATGAGCGTTTCTCTGATGATGACCGTCATCATGGTCCCCGCGGCTTATTACGTCGCGTACCGAAAGGCGGATCTCTAAATGTCCCGATTCGCCATCAAAAATCCCTACTTCATCGTGGTGATCTGTCTCATGGTCGCCGTCGTGGGAGTAACGAGTCTCCTGCGGATGCCCGTCGACATGTTCCCGGCTATGAACATCCCGGTGGTCGTGGTCGCGACGTTCTACTCGGGCATGCCGCCGCAGCAGATCGAAACCGATATCACCAGCCGTTTCGAGCGCTTCTTCACTCTGGGCAGCGGCATCGAGCATATCGAGTCGCGCTCTCTTCCCGGCGTCAGTGTCATCAAGGTCTACTTCCAGCCGGGCACCAATCCCGATTCAGCCGTAACTACGATCTCCAACCTGGCAATGGCGCAATTGCGGCGCTTGCCGCCCGGTACGCTGCCACCCGTCGTACTGAAGTTCGATGCCTCGAGCCTTCCCGTATGTCTCGTCACCTTCAAGGGAGAAGGGCTCAATGAAACCGCCCTTCGCGATCTTGCGCAATTCCAGGTCCGTAATCAGATCGCCAGCGTTCCCGGAGCGTCGGTGCCCCAGCCGTTCGGCGGGAAATACCGCCAGATCATGGTCTACGCCGATCCCTTCAAGCTGGAAGCGCACCAACTCAGCCTGATGGATGTGGTCCGGTCGGTCAACGATTCGAACCTCATCCTGCCCGCCGGCGACGTGCAGATCGGTCCGTTGGACTACAACATCTACACGAATAGCCAACTGAGCAGCGTCAGAGAGATCGATCAACTGCCCATTAAAGTCGTCGGCCAGAATCCGGTGCGGATCGCTGACATTGGATACGCGAAGGACGCTTCCATCATTCAGACCAACGTGGTGCGCGTCGACGGTCAGAAATCGGTCTACACTCCTGTCCTGAAACAGGGCGGCGATACCAACACAATCGCCGTGGTCGATGGCGTGCGGGATGCTCTCACACGACTCTTCGATGTTCCACGCCAGCTCGTTACCAATGTCGTTTTCGATCAGTCGAAGTTCGTCAAAACCGCCATCGAAACTCTGCTTCACGAGGGCGGACTAGGACTCCTGCTCACGTCGGTGATGATCCTGATTTTTCTCGGGAGCATGAGAGCGACCGTCGCGGTGTTCTTCTCCATCCCGCTCTCGGCGCTCGCGGCTTTCATCGCTCTCTCCCTCGGAGGCAGCTCGATCAACAGCATGGTGCTCGGTGGACTCGCGCTCGCGTTCTCGCGATTGATCGACAACTCGGTGGTCGTACTTGAAAACATCTACCGTCACCTGGAACTCGGCGAATCCCCTGAAGAGGCGGCGGAAAAGGGCGGCCGCGAAGTCGCCCTGCCCGTCCTCGCCGCGACCCTGACCACCGTGGTGGTCTTCTTCCCCGTCACATTCCTATACGGCGTGAGCAAGTTCCTCTTCTCGGCGCTTGCGCTCGCGGTCGCGCTGTCGCTGTGCGCATCCTTCGCCGTGGCTCTCACAGTGGTTCCGCTGTTCTGCGCCCGGTTCATCAAGGCGCCCGGGCATCACGGCACGCCGGCATCCGAACAGCCCGTCGTGATTGATCGGCAAACCCGCAGCCGGTTCCATTTCGCGGAGCGCTTCAACGTCTGGTTCAATGACCGCTTCGAATCGTT
>DATFSM010000089.1:0-3969 GCA_035262625.1 Bryobacteraceae bacterium | reverse complement strand
CACCTGGAGATCATCTATGAGATCAACGCGCGGCTGCTGCGCGATGTCCGAATTCGCTTCCCCGGCGACGAGGGAAAAGTTCAACGCATCAGCTTGATCGAAGAAGGTCCCACCGAACACGTCCGCATGGCCAACCTCGCGATTGTCGGCTCCCACAGCACCAACGGTGTGGCGGAGATCCACTCCCGGCTGCTGCGTACCAAGACGGTGAAAGACCTGGCAGACATGTTTCCGGAACGCTTTAGCAACAAGACCAACGGCGTTACCCCGCGCCGGTGGCTGCTGATGTGCAATCCAGTGCTGGCCAAGACGATCACAGAGGCCATTGGGGATGGTTGGATAACCGACCTCAGCGAGTTAAAAAAACTGCGACCCTTGGCAGACGACAAAGGGATGCAAGAGGATTTTCGCAAAGCCAAGCGCGAGGCCAAATTACGGTTCGCCGACTGGCTCAAGCGGACCTCCGGCGAGACGGTGGATCCCGACAGCATCTTTGATTGCCAGATCAAGCGAATCCATGAATACAAGCGGCAGCTGCTCAATGCCCTCCGCGTCCTGGTGCTCTACCACCGACTGCGCGAAAACCCCAGCCTGGAGATGGCCCCGCGGACTTTCTTCTTCTCCGGCAAGGCGGCGCCCGCTTATCAGCTGGCCAAGGTGGTCATCAAGTTCATCAACAATGTGGCAGGCACGATTGACGGCGACCCCGCCGTGAAGGGCCGGCTCAAGGTCCTGTTCCTGCCTGAGTATTGTGTTTCCCAGGCCGAGCGGCTGATCCCTGCCAGTGATGTTTCCAACCAGATCTCAACTGCCGGATACGAAGCGAGCGGAACGAGTAACATGAAGTTCATGATGAACGGAGCACTGACGCTCGGTACTTGGGACGGAGCGACCATCGAAATGGCCGAGGAAGCGGGCGAGGAAAATTTCTTCCTCTTCGGACTGACGGCGGAACAGGTAGCTGCGAGCCGGAGCACGTATGATCCGCACTGGTATTATGAGAACGAGCCCGAGACGCGGGCGATTCTGGATCTGATCTTCACCGACCATTTTAGCCGCTACGAGCCGGGAGCGTTCATTCCCATCCGCGAAGCGCTGCTGACGCACGGAGACTTCTACATGCATCTCGCCGATTTAGGGTCCTACCTCGAGGCCGATCAACGACTGCGGGAATTGTATGCCGACCCCCACGCCTGGGCGCGCAAGGCTATATTGAGCGTGGCCGGCTCCGGAAAATTCTCTAGTGACCGCACGATCGCGGAATACGCGGCCGACATTTGGAAAGCGGTTGCGTGCCCGGCGTCTTTCGACTGAGCCCTATCTAAGGAAACGAGGCATGACAGTGTCTCCTCTCGCGGGCAAGCCCGCTCCCAAGGACATACTGGTCGATGTGGCAGCGCTCGAACGTGAGTACTACGATCGCCGCCCCGACCTGATGGACCTTAGCCAGTTGGTAAGTTTTGGCACCAGCGGGCATCGAGGCTCCCCGCTGCGCGGCTCATTCACCGAGGCGCACATTCTTGCCACCACTCAGGCCATCTGTGACTATCGACGCTCGCACGCGACCGATGGGCCGCTATACATGGGCAAAGACACCCACGCCCTGTCCGCGCCGGCCCAGCGCACGGCGCTGGAAGTGCTCGCGGCCAATGAAGTGGAGACCATCATCCAGAAGGACGATGGCGTCACGCCGACGCCGGTCATTTCACGGGCAATCCTCATTTACAACCGCGATCGCAAGGAACACCTCGCGGATGGCATTGTCATTACGCCCTCCCACAACCCGCCTGAGGACGGCGGCTTCAAGTACAACCCAACCCACGGCGGCCCCGCGGACGTCGACGCCACGGAGTGGGTCCAGCAAAGGGCCAACGATCTGCTGCGGAATGGAAACGCCGGCGTGAAGAGAGTCGCGTTCGAGTCCGCCATCAGGGCCGACACGACTCACGAGGAAGACTTCGTGCTGCATTACGTTAAGGATCTGAGGAACATCGTCGATATGGACCTGATCCGCGCGTCGGGACTGCGGTTGGGCGTCGACCCGCTGGGTGGCGCCGCGGAACCCTATTGGGAGCCCATTAACGCCGAGTACGGCTTGCAGATTGCCGTCGTGAACCCGACCATCGACCCGACGTTCTCATTCATGACAGTCGATCACGACGGTAAGATCCGCATGGACCCTTCTAGCCCGTACGCCATGGCCCGTCTTGTGGGACTCAAGGATCAATATGAGGTTGCCTTTGCCAACGACCCGGATTCCGATCGTCACGGCGTGGTCGTGCCGTCCGTCGGATTGATGAATCCCAATCATTTTCTGGCCGTGGCCATCCGCTACCTGTTGAGTCACCGAACGTGGCCTGCGGACGTCGCGGTCGGCAAAACGCTGGTCAGTAGCAGCATGATCGACCGCGTGGTCAACAAACTGGGCCGCCGGTTGTGCGAGGTGCCGGTCGGCTTTAAGTGGTTCGTGCCGGGGCTGTTCGATGGCTCGCTCTGTTTCGGCGCCGAGGAGAGTGCCGGGGCCAGCTTTTTGCGACTTAATGGCACTGTCTGGTCCACCGACAAGGATGGTCCCATCATGGACTTGCTGGCGGCCGAAATCACCGCCCGGACACAGAAGGACCCTGGCATCCACTACAAGGAACTGGAGGCCGAGTTCGGTACTTCGTACTACACGCGACTGGACGCGCCGGCGACACGTGAACAAAAGAACCGTCTGAGCCATCTCTCTCCGGAGGTAGTGGCAGCTCCGAAGTTGGCGGGCGAAGCCATCCGGGCCAAGTTGGTTCACGCGCCGGGAAACAACGCACCGATTGACGGTCTGAAGGTAGTGGCCGACAGCGGTTGGTTTGCGGCTCGGCCTTCCGGTACCGAGAACATTTACAAAATCTATGCGGAGAGCTTTCGGGATCGGGCCCACTTGGACGCGATCGTCAGCGAAGCTCAGCTGATCGTCGGCGATGCGCTCAGATCCTAGGTGTGCGGTCCCGCAGTGTCATGGAATCAGCCATGCTGATCCTATGTTCCGGGAGGCCCTATGGGACAGATTCTTCACGGCAGCGCCAAGACCACGCACGCCGTCCGAGCTGCTATACAGTCTTCGATCCAAGAACTCGCCAGCCGCTACGATCTTAATCCGAAAACAGTGATGAAGTGGCGCAAGCGCGCCTTCCTCTATGATGCTCCTATGGGGCCGAAGGTGCCTCGCTCAACCGTACTCAGCGCCGAGGAGGAAGCGCTTGCTGTTGCGTTCCGCAAGCATACGCTGTTGCCGCTCGACGATTGCCTTTATGCCCTCCAAGCGACCATCCCGCATCTCACGCGATCGTCGCTGCATCGACTGTTCCAGCGCCACAACATCAGCAGGCTTTCTGCGATCGAAGGCGAGACAGGACGCAAGAAGGCGTTCAAGCGGTACCCGATCGGCTACTTCCACATCGATATCGCGGAGGTGCGCACC
Organism: Bryobacteraceae bacterium; assembly: GCA_035262625.1. Classification (GTDB taxonomy): domain Bacteria; phylum Acidobacteriota; class Terriglobia; order Bryobacterales; family Bryobacteraceae; genus BOG-234. The sequence goes on along the minus strand of DATFSM010000089.1, from coordinate 509 downwards.
GAAGAAGGCAAACTTCACTTGTTTGTCGCTTGGATTGCGCCGCCGGAAGCTCAGGCGATTTTCCGACGCCGTCGCCACCAGCCGAGAAGGCCACCGCTCGCCAAGATCAGACCGGGAAGTCCGGCGCCGACGATTGGACCGGGCACCGGGGCCGGATCATATACCGTCGTCTGGATGGCTGCGCCGACGTCGCCCTGCGGCAAGCCGGGCGCGTCAGTGAAGGTGAGCACCTCGTTAATCGTGAACGGCTGGCCGGGCGCGAGGCCGATCAGCGTCGTGAAATCAGTGCGCAGCACGTCGCTAAAATTATCGATGCCAACCTGATCGCCGTGACCAGCGCCGTTGGAGAAGTTGTCACAGTACACCGCGCCCGGATTTCGGCAGACGAATATCTGCTCGGTGACAGAGAAGCCGTTCATACCTACTGGCATTTCGTTGGTTTGAAACATGCTCGGCAGCGTGATTGAGTTGCCCTGCGTGAGCGCGCCCTGCCAACTGCCGTAGAGTCG
>DATFSM010000088.1:0-42223 GCA_035262625.1 Bryobacteraceae bacterium | reverse complement strand
CGCAATCAGGAATTCGCGCTGGCGGCGGCGATCGATCTTGCAGGTCTGGAAAACGTTCTGGTATTCAGCGCGGGGACCGACGGAACGGACGGACCAACCGATGCCGCCGGAGCCATGGCGGACGGGCTTACCGCAACTCGCGCAAAGCGAGACGCGCTTGAAGCGCTTCGGGAAAATAACAGCTACGAATTCTTTCAGGAAATCGGAGATCTCGTGATGACAGGGCCCACCGGGACGAACGTCATGGACCTGCACCTCGTGATGGCGCGATGAAGGGGCGCAGGATCTCTCCGCCCCCCGCGGTCACTAGAGAGTTTTGAGGTAAGCGAGAAGGTTGGCGCGGTCGGCGTCCGTAAGAGTGTCCTTGTAAGGAGGCATACCATTGCCGCCTTCGTTGATCTTTTCGAGCACGTTGGCGTCGTTCACCGCCTTTCCGTTCGAATCGAGCTTCGCCTTCTTGAACAACCCTTTGAGCCCCGGCCCCATTTTGCGTTCAGCGCTGTCCGCGTTGTGGCAGACGGCGCACTGATCGAAGACTTCCTTGCCTTTGGCGGCATCGCCCTTCTGTCCGTACATCGACGCGCACCCGAAGAGAAGCGCAAATGAGAGCGTAAGATATTGAGTTTTCTTCATGTTTCCTCCTTCTCGGTCTGCACTTAGTCTACAAGACATGCGCCGTTCATAATAAGAGTTCTACCAACATCGTGTGGAAACTCCGCGCAGCGCTCTTCACGGCGCCCGCCATCGTCGTCGTGACGATTGCGATGGCTTGCCTTTCTCTGATCTGCTCTCTTTGGGACCGGGCGGGTATCACCCAGCATAAAGTGGCGAGGGCCTGGTCTCGTATGCTCCTGGCGCTCGGTTTTGTGCGGTGCAGAGTGGTGGGAATCGAGAAACTCGATCCGAAACGGAGTTACGTGCTGGTGTCGAACCACGCGAGCTATATGGATACGCCCGCTGTACTGAGTTCGGTACCGTTGCAATTTCGTTTCTTTGCGAAGAAGGGTCTGTTCTCGATTCCGTTTCTCGGTTGGCATCTGGGACGCGCGGGACATCTGCCGGTGGTGCGAGGCGATCCCCGCGCTTCGCTGAAGGCGATGTCAGAAGGGGCGAAGATCATGCGACAGAGGCACGTGTCGCTCCTTTTGTTTCCGGAAGGCGGCCGGACCCAGTGCAAAATGCGTCCGTTCCGCGAAGGCGCGGCGTATATCGCGATCAAGGCGGAAGCTCCGGCGGTGCCCATCGGGCTTGTGCGCACGCGGGAGATTCTTCCGATGCATTCCTGGCTGATCCGTTCCGGGACTATCGAAGTGAGGATCGGAGATCCGATTCCAACTGAAGGGATGTCGGCGCAGGACCGCGGGCGCCTGAATGAAATGCTCCAGGAGCGCGTCGCTGCTTTGGCTGAGGAGACGGTGATCGCACCGGCCACGGCGTAAACTGAACAAGCGGTATTCGATCCGCATTTCCATGACCCCTCAGACCATACCGGCGCTGTTAATCGACGCCGCGCGAAGGTTCCCGGACCGTCTCGCGCTGCGCCAACCGCAAGGCAAGCAGGTTCATACATGGACGTGGACGCAGTATCTCGAGGCAGCCGAGGAGATCGCCGCCGGACTGCGGGCGCTCGGGCTGCAAAAGGGTGAACACGCAATTATCTGTTCGGAAACCCGCGCCGAATTTTATATCGCCGATCAGGGAATTCTGGCGAACGGGTCGGTTGCGGCGGCGTTGTATCCGAGCTATCCGCCGGAAGAACTGAAACGCACAATCGCCAGGGCAGACGCGAAGTTCCTGTTCGTGGAAGATCCGAAAACCTTCGCGAAGCTGAAGGACGCTCCGGTGGAGCGCATCATTCTGCTGACGGGCGAGGCCGAAGGCGCGATTTCGCTCGCCGGGTTGCGGACGCACGGGCGGTATGTCGCCGAGGTCGTGCCCGAGGACAACGCGATCCTTTACCTGACTTCCGGCGCGACAGGCGATCCGAAGATGGTGATGGTCACGCACGGCGCGCTGGTGAGCAACGTCCAGATGGGACCGAAGGTGCTGCCGCTGACGTCCGATGACATCACGGTGGCGTTCCTACCGTCGGCGCACATCGCGCAGCGCGTGGTGGTGGAGCTATTGCCGATTCTCAGCGGCACTCCGGTCTCGTTCGCGGAAAGCCTGGCGAAGCTGCCGAATGAAATTCGCGAGGTGAAGCCGACATTCTTTCTTGCGCCGCCTCGCCTCTGGGAGCGAATTTACACGACCATCCGGACGGAAGTGCAGAAGCGCCCGGCGATTGCGCAGAAGCTGTTCTTCGCGGCGCTCGGGTTGGGGCTGGCGGCGGCGCGCTACCGGCGCAGCGACAAGCCGGTTCCCTGGCGCATCGCCACGCCTTTGAAATGGGCAAATAAGGTGGTGTTCCATAAGGTGCGGGAGCGATTCGGCGGCAGGCTGCGAGTGGCCGCTTCCGGCGCGGCGCCGCTGGGAGCGGAGCTGGCCGAGTTTTACTACGCCATCGGGATGCCGCTCATCGAGGGATACGGATTGACCGAAGGCGGCGTAGTAGCCCTGAATCCGCTGGATGCGCCGCGGCCGGGGAGTATCGGGAAGGCGCTTCCGAATACCGAAATGCGCATCGCCGATGACGGCGAACTGCTGGTGCGCAGCCCGACGCTTTCGCGCGGCTATTACAAAGATCCCGAAGCGACGGCCGCGCTGATCGAGAACGGCTGGCTGCACACCGGAGACGTGGCGACGATCGATTCGGATGGGTACATCTACATCACGGGGCGGAAGAAAGAGCTGATTGTATCTTCGAACGGCAAAAAGATTTTTCCGGCTCGCGTGGAGAATCTGTTTAAGTTCGAGCCTCTGATCAACCAGGTGCTGCTTGCGGGCGACCGCCTTCCGCATCTGGTGGCGCTGTTTACGATTCATACCGCCGTCGCTGAGAGGATCGATGGGGCGAAGGATGCGGGCGGAGCGCTACACGAATCGCCCGCGGTGATCGCCGAGGTGCAGAAGATCGTGACGCGGGTCAATAAGCAGTTGGCTCCGTTTGAGCAGGTGAAGCGGTTCCGCGTTTTGCACCGCGAGTTCAGCATCGAAGATGGTGAAGTCACCGCGACGATGAAGGTTCGTCGAGCGCAGGTGATGGAGAATTTCCGTGCGGAGCTCGATGCTCTCTACAATGTGAGCGCTTCGGGACGCGGCGGCGAGTAGAATCCCGGCTTCGCAAATGCGCTAACCTATTCTGTGCTGAGGCGTCTTAGTACTCAGAAGTCTCAATATGGCACGGACCGACTCCCTCCAGGGCTCTCTTGATCTGCTCGTTTTGAAGATTCTGTCCCGGCGGCCGGGACTGCATGGCTACGCCATCATGTCGGCGATCAAACAGTGGTCCGGCGAGGTACTGCGGGTGGACGAGGGTTCGCTCTACCCCGCGCTTCACCGGATGGAGGAGGCGGGCTGGCTTCAGGCCGAGTGGATCGACAAAGACGAGGCGCGGCGGTTGCGGGTTTATCGCCTGACTCCGAAAGGCAAGAAGCAGCTTTCCGACGAGGTATCGCGCTGGCAGGCCGTGACTTCGGCAGTGGACCGGGTCCTCAGGACGGTGTGACATGTCGCTTTGGTCGCGAATCAGAAACACATTTCGGAGCGGGCGGTTGAACCGCGAGATCGAGGAAGAATTGGCGTCCCATCTCGCGGAGGGAATCGCGGAGGGGCGCGATCCGGCGGAGGTCCGGAGGGCGTTCGGTCCAGCGCTGCAGATCCGGGAAGAAAGCCGGGACTTCCGGCTTGTTGGCTGGCTCGATTCACTCCGCGCTGACGCCATCTTCGGCTGGCGGCAAATTCTGAAGCGGAAAGTCACTTCCAGCGCGGCGATTCTATCTCTTGCGCTTGCGATTGGCGCATGCACGTCGGCGTTCCGGTTGATTGATGCGCTACTGCTTCGCCCCTTGCCTGTGGCCGGAGCCGAGCGACTGTATTCGATCACGTACGAGTCGCCCTCGCCGATGGACGGCGCGCCGGTTCCGTACGACAGTTGTTCGTATCCGATGTTCCTGCGGATGCGCGCCGCGGTGAGGGACCAGGCCGAATCGATTGCGATCTCCATGTATAACGGACCGACCGATCTGACGTACGGATCGGATCAGGACATGGAGAGAGTGAATTTCCAGTACGTTTCCGGTTGGATGTTCGGTGTTTTCGGACTGCGACCGGCGGCAGGACGCCTGATTACATCGGACGATGATTCCGCGCCCGGGGCTCATCCTTACGCGGTGCTTTCGTATGACTATTGGGCTCACCGCTTCGGGTTGAATCCGAATATTGTGGGCCGGACGTTCCGGATGGGGAACGATGTTTACGAAATCGTGGGCGTCGCCCAACGCGGATTCACGGGCACGGAGACAGGCTTTGCCACCGACGTGTTCGTCCCCATGGCGATGAAGAATCCCCGCACGCTCGCGAGCCTGAATAGTTTCTGGATGCGGACACTGCTGCAATTGAAGCCGGGCGTGGATCCCGCGCCTCTTCAGGAACAGTTGCGGGCCACTTTCCGCGCGATTCAGGAAGAGAGGGTGGCGGGTTTTCCGGGGCAGTCCCGGCGCGACCGGGAGCGAATGTTCCAGGAAAAGCTGTTTCTTGAACCGGCATCTTCGGGACGCTCGAACCTGCAGCGGAATTATCGCCAGGCGCTGGAGATTCTCGGATTGTTGGTTGCCCTGGTTCTGATGATCGCCTGCGCTAACGTAGCGAATCTTATGACAGCGCGGGCCGCATCGAGGGCGCGGGAGATGGCCCTGCGCGTTTCGATCGGCGCCGGACGATCGCGTCTTGTGCAGTTGGTGCTGATCGAAAGCGCCTGGCTGGCGATTCTTGCGACGGCCATTGGAGGGATCTTCGCCTGGTGGTCCGCGCCTTTCGTCCTACGAACAATCAACCTCGGGCCCAACATTGCGCGCCTGGATCTTCCGATGGACTGGCGCGTGGTTGGCTTCGCGTTCGGATTAGCCTGCGCTGTTACGTTCCTCTTCGGGCTTACTCCCGCGCTTCGCGCTTCAGCGGTTAAGCCGGCCAGCGCTTTGCGAGGTGGCGAAGATCCGCATTGGCGCGGCCGGATCATGCGCGGTCTGATCGCCGTTCAGGTCGCTTTCTGTTTTGTCGTGTTATTGGCGGCGGGTTTGTTCGTTACGACGTTTCAGCGGCTGTCGGACCAGCCGATGGGATTTTCCGCCGAACGAATTCTGAACGTGGAGTCGGTCACGAAGAGTCCGCAATCCCCGGCCCTATGGGAGCAGGTTGCGGAGCGCCTGCGAGCCGTGCCCGGCATCGAAAAGGTCGCTCTGAGCGGATGGCCGCTCTTGAGCGGCGAGAACGCCACGGGGAATATCTCAGTCAATGGAGCGCCCCCCGCCGAGGTCTTCTCGGATTTCGTGGCGGTTTCGCCCGGTTGGGCTGATGTCATGCGAATTCCCATTCTCGACGGTCGTGATTTTCGTCCGGGCGATGTAAATCCGGCGGTGGCGATGGTGAATCAGGCTTTCGCGCGGCAGTATTTCAACGGGGAAAACCCCATGGGGAAATGGTTCGAGCGGGTAGACCCGGTGGCAGGACGCTCGCGCTTCCAGATCGTAGGCTTCATACGCGACGCGCGGTCCCGCGATCAATTGCGATTGGCGATTCGGCCGACGGTCTACATCCCATTTGCGTCAGTTGACGACAGCGGCGCACTGAAACCGGTGGGCAGAGGCACGTTCGTTGTGCGTACCGCCAGGCCCAACCCCATGACGCTTGGCGCGATTCTCCGAAAAGAAGTTGCAAACGCACGGCCCGGTTTCCGGGTACAGGATCTCCACACGCAGGTCGAGTTCGATCAAACCGATACTGTAAAGGAGCGCCTGCTCGCGATGCTGGCCGCCTTCTTCGGCGCGGTGGCGTTGTTGCTCGCGGGCGTCGGGATGTACGGTGTACTGGATTACTTTGTCATTCAGCGCCGAAGGGAGATCGGCATTCGAATCGCGATCGGCGCGGGGTCTGCCGATATTGTGCGGCGTGTGAGCTTTGAAGGATTCGCGATGGTGTTGCTGGGCGCGATAGCGGGCTTGGCGATCGGAATTGCTGCAGTGCGATGCATCCAGTCAATTTTGTTCCAGGTCCGGCTCACGGACTCCGCGATACTGGCGCTGCCGGCGCTGACCATCTTCACGGCCGCGCTTTTGGCCTCACTTCCGGCCGTCATTCGCGCGGCGCGAACGGATCCAGTTAAGATGCTGCGCGCGGAATAGTTCGGCGGCGCGTTAGGCGCGCGCCTCAAGCTTTCCATCGAGCACTTCGCGTACGCGAGTGAGAAGCGCGTCGGGCGTGAACGGCTTAGGGAGAAACGTTCGTGAACGATCCTGAGGCTCCTTCCCGGTAATCGGCGTATCGCGGAATCCTGTCATGTAGAGAATCTTCTTCGACGGATCGGCGGCGGCGATGCGATCGCCGAGTTCGAAGCCGTTGAGTTGGGGCATAACCACATCGGTCAGGATAAGGTCGTACTTGCCGGGATTGGCCTGGAAAAGGTGGAGCGCTTCTGCGCCGTCCTGAGCTTCCACAACGGTGTAGCCGCTGGTCGCGAGGACCGCGTGCACGAGTTTGCGCACGCCGCTCTCGTCGTCGGCGACGAGAATCGTTTCGGTGCCGCGGGGGCCGCGCGGCGGGCGGCGGACGATTACGTCCTCCTTGGCTTTCGGTAAATAGATCTCGAAGATCGTGCCCCCGCCGGGCTGACTATAGACACCGATATCGCCGCCCGCCTGAGTGACGACGCCGTAAACAATCGAGAGTCCGAGGCCCGTGCTTCGGCCCAGCGTTTTGGTGGTAAAAAAAGGCTCGAACAACCGGGATTGCGTTTCGGAGTCCATGCCAACGCCGGTGTCGCTCACGATCAGGGCCACGTAAGATCCGGGTTCCAGGCTGTCCGGTTTGCCGGGGGAATCGGCTGCTAGATCCACGCTCGATGTCTCGATCATGAACTTGCCTCCCTGGGGCATGGCGTCGCGGGCGTTCATCGCCAGATTCGCGACAAGCTGGTCGATCTGGCCGGAATCCGCCTTGACGCGAAGAATACCGGGACCCGGTATCAGCACTAACTCGATTCCATCGCCGAGGAGGCGTCGGAGCGTGGTTTCCATGTTCGCGATCGACGCATTGAGATCGATGACGCGCGTGAGAGGGGATTGATGTCTGCTGAACGCCATCAACTGCTGTGTGAGGGCCGCGGCGCGATCGGCGGCGCCACTGATTTCCTCCGCGAAACGGCGCAGCGGACTGCCGGGCCCTAGCTCATTTCGGAGCATCTCGCCATAGCCCGTAATCACCGTCAGAAGGTTGTTGAAGTCTCCGGCGACTCCCTCCGCCATGCGGGAGAGGGCGTCCATTTTCTGAGAGCGACTCAATTGATCCTGAGCTTCGCGGCGCCGAGTGGTATCGCGGATGGTCAGAATAACGCCTTCGATTTTGCCGGTGCGCGAGCGTAGGGGCGCAATGGTCTCCTCGACTTCGGACTCGGGGCCTTCTCGCAGGAGAGTGAGCCGCCGGGGTCCGGATGATGCCGGCAGCCCGCCAGCGAGCACGGCGTCAATCGGAAGTTCGACGGGATCGCCCGTGCGACGGTCGCGAAACTGGACAAGCTCTTTAATGTGCTTCTTCTTTCCCTTCGCGAAAGGCACGCCGGTTAACGCTTCGGCGGCGGGATTCATGTACGTGACGCAGCCGGATCGGTCCGTCACGAGGAGGGCATCGGCCATGCTCGCCGCCATCGACCGGTAGCGATGCGTACGTCGCTGCGAGTGTTCGAGAACCCAGGCCATGATCACCCCTAACGCAGCCATTTCCGCGACCTGAGTCCAACCGCGTGCGGACTGCTCAACGGTCATCAACAACGCGAAGACGGACGAGAAGAGTACGACGGTAAGTCCTCCCTCGAAGCCGAAGAGCCAGATGCCCGCAAACGCAGCCGCGACAAAGGGAAGGACCCAGTCACCGGTCCATCGCAGCAAGAGCGCGCCGATGAGGCCTACGCACGATAAAGCTGAAAGAATGAAGAACTGCCTGTGCCGCGGGATGTTCTCCATGCCTGGCTTAATCGTACATTCCAGGTTCACCAGGGGGACGGGTCTTCCAGCGCCTGTGTATCCAAAGCCACTGATCGGGGTTTTCGCGAATTGCCGCTTCTACGGCGCTTTGAATCGCGGCGGTGTCGGCAACGACGTCGCCCGTCATTTGGATTTCAGGATAGAAGCGCAGCGTGTAGCGGCTGAGGTCGGCGCGCCAGACGGCAAAGCCGGGAATCACGGCGGCGCCGCTACGCGCAGCAAGCTTTGCGAAAGTGGACCCGGCGCAGGCGAGGCGACCAAAAAACGGTACGAACACGCCAGTGTCGGGTGAGGAATTTTGATCCACCAGGATGCCGACGGCTTCGTTGTTGCGAAGCGCGTGAAGGATGGAGCGCGCGAAGTCGCGCTTCGAGAGCAGCTTGTTTCCCGAGAGACCGCGGCGGCGCTCAACGATGTCATCGATGGTGGGATTGTCGAGTGGCCGCACCACCACGTTCATCGGTTCGGCCAGGAGCGCGTGCGCATAGGCGCTCAGTTCCCAATTGCCAAGGTGCGCAGTTGCGAAGAGAACCCCGCGCCCTTTGGCTTTTGCGCGCTCGTAATGCTCGAGGCCTTCGTATTCGATCCATTGGCGAATGTTGGATGCGTTGAGGGATGGGAACTGTGCGAACGCGCTGAGCAGACGCCCGATGGAAGCAAATATTCCGTCGATGGTGTGTGTGCGCCACGCTGCGTCGCGATCCGGGTAAGCGAAGCTCAGATTGCGCTCGGCCGTGCGGCGGAGCCTCGGGATGGCGCGGTCAAGGAACTTGGCGCAGAGCAAGGCAAGCGATGCCGAGAGGCGTGGAGGCGCCTTCTCAAGCGTGAAAACAACGAGGCGAGCGAGCGCCGCTTCGGCGCTGTTGCGCGCGCGCGAACGACGGGCCAAAGCTATTCGATCCAGCCGCCGCCGGCTACCAGGTCGGAGGAATAGAAGACGGCTCCCTGGCCCGGAGTCACCGCACGCTGCGGCTCATCGAAGCGGACTTCGACACGGCCATCGGCCAGCGGGGAAAGGGTAGCGGGAGCGGGCACGTGCCGGTTGCGGATACGGACGCTGGCGCGCCCAGGTGCAGTGAGGCCTTCCCACGAAACCCAATTGATGTCGCGGACTGTCATGGTCGAGCGGAGAAGCGCGTCGTTCCGTCCCACCGTAACGGTCTGGGAACGCGGATCGGTGGCAATCACGTAAAGAGGCTCGGGAGCGGCTACGCCAAGGCCCCTGCGCTGTCCGACGGTATAGCGATGGGCGCCCTCATGGCGTCCCAATTCGTGGCCCTCAGTATCGACAATGGCGCCGCGGGTCACAGGACGGGAGTCTCCCTGTTCTGCGAGGTATGCGTCCATGAAAGCGGCGTAGTCGCCGTTGGGGACGAAGCAGATTTCGTAGCTCTCGGCCTTCTTTGCGACGGGAAGGTCGAACTCGGCGGCGAGTTCGCGGACTTGGGCCTTGGTCATTTCGCCCAGCGGGAAAAGCGTGCGGGCAAGCTGCGGCTGCGTGAGGCCCCAGAGGAAATAGGTCTGGTCCTTGGAGAAATCGACTGCTGTCCGCATCTCCCATCGGCCGGTTTTTTCATTACGGCTGACGCGGGCGTAGTGGCCGGTCGCGACCGCTGCCGCGCCTACGGAATCGGCGAGAGCCAGGAAGCGGTCGAATTTGATGAACGTATTGCAGAGTGTGCAGGGGATGGGCGTGCGCCCCGCGAGATACTCTTCGACGAACGGTCGAACAACAGTATCCTCGAACTGGCGTTCGAGATTCACAACATAATAGGGCACGCCGAGATGTTCCGCGACGTGGCGGGCATCGTACACATCATCGAGCGAGCAGCAGCGGCCCGTTGTCTCTTCCGTGGAAAGCTGCGGAAGCCTGCGCTGGTTCCAGAGCTGCATGGTCAGGCCCGCGATGTTGTGGCCCTGACGCTTCAGAAGAGCGGCCGCGGTGGAACTGTCCACGCCTCCCGACATGGCGACGGCGATCAGGCTGTCAGACATGCGCGGGGGTTCTTTCGTTTTCAGCGGAATCGAAATCCGGCGAGATGCGGCGCAGGTGTTCGACGCTCTGGACGACGGCTTCAATGAGTCCCTCGACCTCGTCACGGGTATTCGAAGGACCCAGCGAGAAGCGAACGCTGGAGCGCGCGTCCTCGGGCGAGAGCCCCATGGCGAGAAGTACGTGTGATGGCTCGACCGCGCCGCTCGAACATGCGGAACCGCTGGAAACCGCGTAACCGCGCAGATCCAGCGCGATCGTCATGGCCTCGCCTTCCACCCCGCGAAACCGGATATTCGACGTGTTGGGAAGGCGGCTATCAACGGCTCCGTTAACAGAAGAGCAGGGGACCCGCTGCAGGATGCCCCTTTCGAGGCGGTCGCGCAGCGCGGCGAGACCGGACCAATCGTTGGCGAGGGACGCGGCTTTCCCCAGAGCCATGGCTCCAGGGACATTTTCGGTGCCGGCGCGGCGGTCGCGCTCATGATGGCCGCCGTAAAACAGCGGAGAAATCGAGACGTCCTTGCGCACATATAGCGCTCCGACGCCCTTCGGGGCTCCGAATTTATGGCCCCCGATGGAGAGCAGGTCGGCGCCGAGGTCATTTACTTTGAGCGGCAGCCTCCCGGCGGTCTGGACGGCGTCGGTGTGGAAAAGCGCGGCCGCTTCATGAGCGGCGGCAGCGATTTCGGCGATGGGCTGAATTACGCCGGTTTCATTGTTGGCGTGCATCACGCTCACCAGAGCCGTGTCGGGGCGGAGCGCAGCCTGAATTTGCGAAGGAGAAACGATTCCTTCGCCGTCAGGACGGACATAAGTGACCGGGAAGCCCTCCGTCTCCAGACGCGCGCAGGCGTTGAGAACGGCGGGATGTTCGATGGCGCTCGTGACAATGTGGCAGCCGGGATGGAGGCGCGCGACGCCGAAGATGGCGAGATTATCGGATTCGGTTCCGCCGCTGTTGAATACGATCTCGCGCGGTCCGCAGCCGATCGATTCCGCGATCTGCCGGCGCGCCGTTTCAAGCGCGCGTTTCGCCGCCTGACCGAAGTGGTGAATACTGGAAGCGTTCCCGTATCGCATCGAGAGCGCCTCCGCGTAAAACGTCAGAACTTCCGGATGAACGGGAGCGGTCGCGTTATGGTCGAAATAAACGTGCTCCACTGATTTCAGTCTAAATGAAGCCGCCGATTATCACTCTGCTGACGGATTTCGGGTCGAGCGATCACTATGTGGGAGCGATGAAGGGCGCGATCCTGAGCCTCTGCCCCGATGCGCGGCTGATCGATATCACCCACGAGATCCGGCCCTATGACATCACAGGCGCGGCGTTCACGTTGGCGCAGGCATGGTCCTGCTTCCCGAAGGGAACAACGCATCTGATTGTGGTGGATCCGGGCGTGGGTGGAACGCGGCGGGGGTTGATCGCCGAAGCGAACGGACATCTGTTCGTAGCTCCCGATAACGGGGCGCTGAGCCTTGTGTCACGCTCGTTCACGGCGCACGAGATCGCTGAAGACCGGTTCTTCCGTCAACCTGTCAGCCGAACGTTTCATGGGCGGGATATTTTCGGCCCGGTGGCTGCGCATCTGGCGTTGGGAACCAAAGTTGCCGAGTTCGGGCCTGCCGTTATGGATCCGGTGTTGCTTCCGATCGCGGAACCGGTCGAAAAAGCTGAAGGCGCCTGGGAAGGTATCGTGCTTCATTCGGACTGTTTCGGGAACCTTATTACGAATTTCCGCAGCGATCTGTTTTTGGAGAAGCTTCGTGGAAAGTTCGAAATTAATGTCGGGGACGGAGTTATAGTACGGCTCGCAACGTCCTACAGCGAGGTGGCGACAGCTGATCTTTTCGTCATCGCCGGAAGCTCCGGATATCTGGAAGTATCTGTTAACAAAGGATCCGCAGCAAAGGATCTGGAATGCGGCCCTGGCGCTTCTGTTCACATTAAAAAGTATTGAGGCGTACAAAGTCGTACCGGTACGAATAGTAGTTTTCTTTTCTGCTCCTCCTGCTACGATCGCGTTGTGCCCGGATAATCGGGTATTCCGCTCGGAGTCGTAAGCGCTCAAAAGAAGCCGCACGACGGAGGCCCCGAAGTGATTTCTGAAAAAAGCAGGCATTTTTTTGTCTTTTTACTCGGGGGAGCAGTACTGGGAGCGGGATCGGCCACGCCGGCGCGCGCGAGCACGCTGTTAGGATTCACGTTGGCGACCGGCGGGTCGAATACCGCGACGTTTTCTTCGGGAATGTTGGAGAGCATTTCCGGATGGGTGCCCGGGTCGGTGACGTATAACGGCATGACGTATACGATCACCGGCGGACAAACGACTTTCACCAAAGGCGTCATGGACACGCTTACGATCTCCGGCGCCATCGTGGGTCTCTCGGGTCTGAGCAGCGTGTCGAACCTGCTGACTATAGCGTGGACTCCCTCAACATTGGATGACAACTCCGGCGCTACGAGCCCGAATCTGACCTCGCTCTACTCGGGCGCAACCTACACGTTCAATTCGACTCTGCTGGGCGATCTCTCGGCCGATAACCCTGTTCCGGTGGGTTCGTCGGGAATAATCACCAGCGCTTGCCCTTCGACCTGTCCAACCAGTGATGCGGCGATGACGTCGTCGACCGGGACATATCAGGTTTCGAACGAGACGCTGACCTTTGCGACGACTACTCCCGAACCGGCGTCATTTCTGCTGATCGGCGCCGGCCTGATTACGGTCTCAATCCTGCGCAGGAAGAGAGCGGGCCGGTCCCGGTCGGCGAAATAGAGATTTCGATCTCAGACCGTGGAGCCGATGATCAGGCGTTCCGCATTTCACCTTTAGAAAGCGTCTTTTCATCAGGATTTCGAGAAAATTTCCGTGAATACTCTAAGCGCGCGCCGGCTGCGGCGGCCGGTTGTAGCGCCGGGCGCGAAGCTCCCGTCAATGCGGAAGAGCCGAAGATAAAATCGACGCATTTTAAGCGCGCGAAAAATTTCCTTCGCCGTTTTTTTGTATGACTCCGTACCGGTACCGAGCCATCGCAAACCTTGGCTCCTAACCTTGATTGCCGCCCATTCTGACACTTACACTTCAATCAAGAGGCGGTGGTGAGACGGGGAAATCGGAGGAGCATACGGCGTGCTCGAGCGCGTCGTGGTCCCCACCTCATCACCCCGCTTCGTCATCGGCGGAGGCTGAGTCAGAAATAGACACGCCTCACTTCTCCTTATTCCGCGGCCCACGCTTTTTTTGGGCCGCGTTTTTTTAATTATTCGGATATTAAGCGTCCATACCACCACGCCGAAGCGGCGCAAGCAATAAAACAAGGGACCAATACCCAGGATGTAATGCGGTAGGCGGTAACTCCTGCTGCGGAGATCGCGAGCACCTGAATCGCGCCGTTTGCAAAAGAAGCTCCGCTCGAGAATCGCCATGGTCGCTGTTCGCGCCCCTCGCTGAGTGATACGCCGTGACCGATCGCAAGCGCGGCAAGGCCCGACGCAAGACCGGCAAGCGGGGAGAGTGGAGCGGTCACGGCAAGCACCACGATCAGATAGGCGACATCCTTCGCGGCGAATATCCGCCAGCCCGAGACAGGCATCAGTCGGTACCGGGTGAGCCCTCCCTTCGACTCCAGGCCGAAAAGACACTGCGCATAACTCGAAAGAGAAAGCACTGTGAGAAGGGCCAACACCATTCGGCCTTCATCCGGAAAACCGGGCAAAAAGGTGCGATAGAGAAGTCCGGATCCCCCGAGGAGGATCGCAAGATAAAAATCGAGGGTCAGCATCATTTCGCGCAGCGATTTCCTCGTCATTTGAGCGAACGCTCCGCGGGGAGACGGAATCCAGTGGAGGAATTCCGGTTCGGCGGAAACAGCGGGCACGAAAAATCCTATAGCGAACAATGCGCCGGCCGCGGCCAGAACGCCGAGGCTTTCGGTGTGAATCACGGCCCATACCGCAAGCGCCGCCAGACCCCACGCAACCGGATTGAGCCACGGCGTGAGCAGTCGCAGGATACGCCGTTCTTTGAGGCTGAGCGGCCAAAGAGCCAGGCGGTCGTCCGGAATTTTCCTGAGGGGATCGGCGCTGAGCGGGAACAGAACAACCACGCCGCCAAGGAGATAAAGGAATCCGCCGGCTGCGCCCATCGCGAGCGCGCAGGTGACGAAGAAGTTATTAGTCGCGATCGATCGGAACGTCTGACGCTCCCGCTTCAGAGCCGTCGCGAGCGCTCTCAGGATCGGCCCGAGCCGAGCCACTCGAGGTCCTCCACAGGCGGATATTCGATCAGATCGAAATAGGTGTCTTCCAGCGGCTTGCGTAACTCCGCGGGCGTCGCGTCCCAGACAATGCGCCCGTCGCGAATCACGATGAAACGAGTAGCGAGGCGCTCGATAGTGGAGAGGATGTGGGACGTAAGGAAAATGGTGATGCCGCGATCCGCTGCGCGCGTGAGGATTTCGGCGATGGCGCGCGATGTGAAGGGATCGACGGCTTCGAACGGCTCATCGAGAAACAAAACCTGCGGGTTGTGCAGCAAAGCCATCGCGAGCGCCGTTTTTTTGCGCATGCCGCTGGAACATTTGGCGGCGAAAACACTGCGGCCGTGTTCGAGATCGAGGGCGGAGAGCAACTGCGCCGAGCGTGCGTGGGTCTCTTCGCGCGGCAGGCCGTAAACGTCGCCCGTCAGCGTGAGGTGTTCTTCGACAGTGAGGTCGTCGAAGAGCCCCAGGTTCGCCGGGAGAACGCCGATCCTTCGCTTCAGCGTCACATCGCCGGTCGAGACGCTGAGGCCAGCGACCACCGCGTCTCCGGAGGTCGGATCAAGCAGGCCTGTCAGCATATTTACCGTGGTCGACTTTCCCGCCCCGTTTGGCCCCATAAAAGCGCATATGGAGCCCGCGGGAACTTCGAAGCTGAGACGATCCACGGCCGTGAAGGCGCCGAAGCGCCGGGTCAGATTGCGGCAGGAAATCATGAAGAAGAAGCGCGGACGTGCCCGCGAAGCTACTCCTTCAACTCTACAATCGTGGCCCCGTTCCCCCCTTCGTACGGCGAAGCGGGATAGAACTTCTCCACGTGAGGATGATCCTTCAACAAGTCCTGCATGGCTCGCTTGAGTACGCCCATTCCGTGTCCGTGAACGATGCGGACGCGAGATGCGGTGGCCATGACGGCCGAATCGAGAAAGCGCTCGACCCGCTCCACTGCGTCGTCGGCGTGCTCGCCGATGATGTTGATCTCCTGAACGGACGGGCTAAGCGCGGGACCGCCCTGAAAGCGGACATTCTTCGGAAGGCGACCGGACGCTGGGCCTTCAATGGCCGGCAGAACCTCTTCGATGTCATCGGCCGAGACGCGCATCTTCATAAAGCCCGCTTCGGCTTCAAATTTGCCCTCGCCGAGAACGCGGCGCACCAGCGCGGGCTCCCGGATTCCCTTTAGGCGGACGCGCGCGCCTTCTTCGATGCGCGGTTTGGGCGGCGCGCCGGCGGATGGCGGTGGAGCGATCGCGGTTTCCCACTCCTCCCGCATCTCGCGTTTCAGTTTCGACGTCTGGCGCTGCGCCTGATCAACCGATTTGCGGCGATCCGCGGTTTCGGCGATCTTCGCCAGTGCTTCTTTACCGCGCTCCTCCCATTTACGCTCGATGGTCTCGAAGCGGTCCTCGAGTTCACGCATCTTCGCGGCTTCCTTGCGCTCGAGGTCGATGGCGAGTTGCCGCTCGCGTGCGGCGAGCGTGAGACGTTCGCGCTCGAGAGTCTCGCGTTCACTGGCGACATGATCGAGGCGCTCATGGAGATCCGCGATGAGCTGCGAAAGTTCTATTTCCTGTGTGCTCAGCGAAGCTCGGGCGCGCTTCATGATGTCCTCGGGCATGCCAAGCCGCTCGGCGATATCCAGGCCAGCGGATTTTCCAGGAAGACCGACGCGAAGCTGATAAGTCGGCGCGAGCGACGCTTCATCGAAGCCCATCGAAGCGTTCAGCACCGTTTTCGTGCGGGTGCCGTAGATCTTTAGGGCGGTGAGGTGCGTCGAAGCAAGCGTAAACGCCCCCGCGGCTCTGAAGTGATCGACCAGCGCTACCCCGAGCGCGCCGCCTTCTTCCGGATCGGTCGCCGAGCCGATTTCATCGAGCAGGACGAGCGAATCGGGCGTGGCGTCGAGCGCCATCTCACGAAGGCGCGCGACGTGAGCCGAGAAGGTGCTCAGGTTCTGCTCGATGGACTGGTTATCGCCGATGTCAGCCAGCACCTGTTCAAACACCGGCAGCGTCGCTTCGGAGCAGGGGACTGGCAATCCCGCCTGCGCCATCAGGGCGATTGAGCCGATCGTCTTCAGCGTGACGGTCTTGCCGCCCGTGTTGGGGCCGCTGATGAGCAGCGTGCGGCAGTCGTTGTCGAGTGTGAGCGAGAACGGCACAACGCTCCGTTTAGCGCGGCGAAGAACATCCATCAACAGAGGATGGCGCGCGTTGTCGATTCGCAGTATCCGCTCGCCAGCCGGGCTGAAGCGGGGAACGGCGCAATCGAATTCGACGCCGAAGCGCGCTTTTGCGAAGGTCAGATCGAGAGAGGCTAAAGTCTCCGCGGCGGCCCGGATCGGGTCCGCCCAGGCGCGCAGGCGATCCGTGAGTTCGCGGAGAATCCGCAATACCTCGCGAGATTCTTCTTCCTGGAGGCGCGCGAGATCGTTGTTGAGGTCGATCGTCTCCATCGGCTCGAGAAAAAGGGTCTGGCCAGTGGAACTCGCGCCGTGAATGACGCCGGGCAGGCGGCGGCGCTGGCCCGAAAGCACGGGTACAACGAACCGGTCGTTGCGGATCGTGATGTATTCCTCCTGCAGCACGCCCTCGTTGCGGTTCGCGCGCAGAAAGCGTTCGAGCGACTCCTGAATAGCCTTTTTCTGCTTTTCGATCTCGCGGCGGACGCGGTGCAGGTGAGGACTGGCGCTGTCCAGCACTGTGCCATCGGCCTGAATTCTGCCGTCGACATCCTTCAGGAGACCGCGAAAATCCCCGATGCCGGATGCGCGCGCGGCCAGCAGAGGAAAACGCTCCGCGGCGGCTGTTAGATTCGAACGGGCATCGGCCGCGCGATCGAGAAACGCGATCAGGTCGAAGATCTCACGCGGCTCGAGCGCGGCGCCTTCGATATGCAGCTTACGGACGGCCAGGGCAACGTCGGGAACGCCGTTCAGATTGACGCGGACAG
Source organism: Bryobacteraceae bacterium (assembly GCA_035262625.1). Lineage (GTDB taxonomy): Bacteria > Acidobacteriota > Terriglobia > Bryobacterales > Bryobacteraceae > BOG-234. The sequence continues at coordinate 24,886 of DATFSM010000088.1, read as the reverse complement.
CGCCGCCCTGACCGCTCGGCTGAGAGGCCGATGCGGCGCGAAGATAGGCGATCGCCTCACCTGTTTCGGCGAGTACGGCCTCGACGGACGCGCGGTCGTCGGAAGGCGACATCTTTTCAAGTTCCGCGGCGCCCGCGGCGGTTGCAAGGTAACGCTTCACGAGCGCGCGGATTTGTTCGAATTCGAGCGCGTCTGAGCTGGTGAAGTTCACCTACTCATTCTCGCGCTCCGCTTTCCTGAGCTGGCCAAATGCCTTTTCGATAACGGGGGGCGTGCCCTCGGTGATATGAAGCGCTCGGATCTCCTCAGGCGCAAACCATGCCACGCGGCTCGCGTCATCGGCCGCGCATAGAGTTCCACCGGAGGGACGGCACAGATAATCCATCAGCACGTAATGATATTCAGGCCGCCCGGATTCATCCTTCATGATGCGCTCGAAGACCTCGAGCAGGGTGACAATCTCGATTTCGAGCCCGGTCTCTTCGCGAACTTCCCGGCGCAGGGCGTCTTCGAGGCGCTCGCCGGTCTCGACGGCTCCTCCCGGCAGCGACCAGTAGCCTTTGAGAGGCTCGCGCCCGCGTTCGACGAGGAGGATCCGTCCCCGTTCGATGATCAACGCGCCGACGCCGAGTACCGGACGCGCCGGGTACCGCCTCGATTCGCTAATACTGAAGCGCCCCTTTGACGCCAAGGCGGATTCGGTAAATGATCTTGCGGCCAGAGGCGTAAAGCGTTTCGAAGTCGTTGTCCCCGAACGCGCAGTTCGTGACGATTTCATTCGGTAAGAGCCGATGGAGGAGTTTGCCGTCGGGGGAGTACACGTCGAGGCCTTTGGCGCCGATGTAGAGGCGTCCATTGACATCGGTCCGCATGCCATTGGGAACGCCCTCGATTTTCGTGATCACGTCCCGCGGGTTCGCCGCCCCGCCGCGCCCGTCGAGATCGAACGCCACCACGGCGTGGCGATCGGAATCGCTCACATAGAGGACCTTGCCGTCGGGCGATAGCGCTATGCCGTTGGGGCGGGTTTTCCAGCGCGCCACGGCCTCGATCTCGCCCTTCAGATTCACGTGATATACGCCGTTGAAATCAAGCTCGCGGGAATCGATCTGGCTGGCAAAGGCAGGATCGGTGAAGTAGACCTGACCGTCTTTGCGGACGATTACGTCGTTCGGGGCATTAAACTTCTTGCCTTCGAAGGCATCGGTCACGGTCTCAAGTTTCGCCTTGCGGTCCAGGCGCACAACGCGGCGCATGAAGGGCTCACAAATGTAAAGACGCCCTTGCGAATCGTAGGCGATCCCCTGTGCGCCGTTGTTGTCCTCTTCGGTTGGTTTCGGAGCGATGCCGGGATCGAGGCGATAGATCTTCTTCTTCCCGACGTCGGCGAAGACCAGAAAACCCTCACGCGCCCAGGCCATTCCGTCGGCGTACTGCAACCCCGTCGCGGCGCGCTCCGCCTGGATCTCGTCAAAGTTCTGCGCAAAGAGGAGTCCGCACGCGGCGAAGGCCAGCGCGAGCTTCACGGCTTCTCGATTTTGATGTTGTTCACGACGCTCTTCACGCCGTTGACCCTTTTCGCGATGTGCTCGGCTTTGTCTTTTTGTCTCTGCTCGTGAACCTTACCGTTCATGGTCACGACGCCGTCCTTCACGGTTATGTCCAGGTCGCCGCCTTTCACAACCTGGTCGGCGGCAAGCTTTTGGCGCACATTGTCGCTGATGTAGTCGTCTGTTACCGGCTTACTCGCGGCCCGAAGGGGAATCGGCGCGGCGGGCGCAATCAGTGCAGCCCACAACACCAGGGAACGAACCAGACCTTTAGGTTTCATCTCTCCCGGCCATTGTACGCCAGTCGAGAGTATTGAGATACGCGGCTTTCTCGCGCCATCCGGCTTCCACTTTCACGTGTAAATCGAGGTAGATTCTGATGCCGAAGAGCGCTTCCATCTCCTCGCGCGCCAGCGTGCCGATCTGTTTCAGCATGGCGCCTTTTCTACCGATAATGATCCCTTTCTGACCGTCGCGCTCCACCACGATCGAGGCATAGATGCGGATCAGAGTGGGCGTTTCCTCCCACTTATCGACGGCGACCATCACGGCATGCGGGACTTCCTGGTGAGTGGCGAGCAGGATCTTTTCGCGAATCAATTCCGCGCCGAGGAAACGGGCCGGCTGATCGGTCACATGATCGGGTGGAAAGTATTCGGGGCCTTCGGGAAGGCGGCGGATGACCTGGTCGCGCAACTCGCTCAGGCCCTCCCCGGTTTCTGCGGAAATCGGCAGATACTCGGCGAAATCGTAAAGTTCCGGGTACTTCTGAAGAAGCGGCAAGAGGTCCGACTTAGCCTTGATGGCGTCGATCTTGTTCACGACCAGGATGGCGGGTGGGCCATTCTTCTTCAAAACGCTGACGGCCCTTTCGTCGTCATCGCTAAATGGCTGGCTGCCGTCCGCGACAAAAAGCAGCAGATCGCGCTCTTCGAGAGAAGCCCGCACCGCGTCCATCATTCGCTTGTTGATAGCCGAGGTGGATTTGTGGATGCCGGGCGTGTCGACAAAAATCACCTGCGCGCCGGGTTCGGTCATCACGCCTTGAATCGCCGTGCGTGTGGTCTGCGGCTTATCGGCGACGATTGCGACCTTCTGACCAACGAGCGCGTTGAGCAGCGTCGATTTGCCGGCGTTCGGGCGACCGAGGATGGAAACGAATCCGGATCGGTGGGGCATGTCTTCCATTGTTGCCCCACCGGGATGGCGGCAGGCTGATTAGCCGAAAATCTGTTTCCTGAGTCCAAGAGCCAGGGGAACCGTACTGATCGCCCCCGTTAGTAACAGCGCCCATCCGATGGTTTTACGGCGGCGTTCCTCGATCCTGTTCCCGAATAATAAAGCCGCGCCTGCGCCGACCATCCCGCGAGTAGCCGCAATCAGGGCGAGCTTGGGCAAAGGCAGTTTCACCTGTTTCATCGCACACACCTCCTGAACTTCTGCACTGCACATGGATATCCAAGGCTGCCAGACGTCGGTACCAGATCAGACTAGGCCTAGTCTTGCGCCAAACTAATCTTGGATGATTGTCCGAAACATTTCCCAGGCCAAAGCCGAGCTTTCCGCTCTGGTCGAAGCGGTTCTGAAGGGGGACGAGGTGATTCTCGCCAGGGCGGGAAAGCCCGTCGCGAAGATCGTGCCGTATCGCGGCTCGATTCGCCCCCGAACGCCCGGATCGATGGCGGGCGAAATCAAAATCGCGCCCGATTTCGATCAGCTACCCGTCGACATCGCTGAAGCATTGGGTATGACTGGACCACGGCGTTGAAATTTCTGCTGGACACACATCCTGTTGTGGTGGCTGGCAGGTGATGCTGCCCTTTCGGACGAAGCGCGTGCCCTCATCGCGGATCCCCGCGAACACGATTGTCATCAGCGCCGTGAGCTTGTGGGAGATCTGGTTGAAAAACAGTCTCGGGAAGCTCCACATCCGGGACGATTTTGAGCGGCGGCTCGATGTAGAGCCGTTCGATCAACTGCCATTGCGCGCGGCCCACACCAGGCGGGTTGCTCTGCTGGAGTGGCATCATCGCGATCCGTTCGACCGCATGCTTGTGGCGCAAGCGCAGCTGGAGAATCTGGCGTTGCTAACGTGCGACGAAGTGATTCCGGCCTACGGCAGTCACGTGCGGCTGGTGAACTGAACTCGCGCGGAGTCGTCCCTATTTCTCGTCAGCCGCTTCCCTCGCCGCCGCAAGCACCGCCGAGAGGCGAACCTGCTCGACACGCATCTCATCGCTGGCGAGTACTTCCAGTCGAATACCGTCTCGCTCGATGACTTCGCCGGGCGCGGGCACGCGTCCGAGCCATTCCATCGCGAGGCCGCCGATTGTGGTGGATTCGATCTCATCTTCCGGATGGAACGCCACAAGCTCCGGAACGCGCGCGAGATCGAAGTTGCCCGATACGATGAATCCGCCGTTTCCGTCGTCCTTGACGTCCGACACAGGCTCGTGCTCGTCACGAATCTCGCCGAGGATTACTTCCAGCAGATCTTCCATCGTCGCCAAGCCCGCGGTGTTGCCATATTCGTCAATGACGATCACCATGTGGGCCCCCTCTTGTTGCATCTCGCGCATCAGGTCATCTACCGGCTTGGTTTCGGGCACCAACTGAACCGGCCGCATGAGTTCGCGCACCCTGCGAGTCGCGCGGCTGCTTTCCGGGACTTCGAACATGTCGCGCACATGGACAAACCCGGCGATATCGTCAATCGTTCCGCGATACGCGGGAATACGGGAATACTGCTCGTTCACGACGAGCTCATGAAGGGCCGCAAGCGTGGCGTCCTCCGAGATCGCGACGATGTTAGGCCGCGCGGTCATAACTTCGCGCACCACCTTGTCGCCGAAAGCCACTACGGATTGAATCAGCTTGCGGTCGTCTTCCTCGATAAGCCCCTCCTCGGTTCCCGCGGTGATGAGGGCTTCGATGTTCTCGGCGGGCGTAGCGGGCTCGTCGTTCGCCGGGTCTTCCTTAACGATGTCGAGCAGCGATTGCAGAAAACCCAGAAGGGCGACCAGAGGGCGCGCCATCAGTGCCGTCACGGTGAAAAATCCGGCGAAACTATTGAGCCATCGGCCCGATGTGCGGCGCACAAGAACCTGGGGAATGGCGTACGCGAAGACGATCATCGAAACCCAGGAGACGGCCAGCGATTCGACAAGCTCAAGACCCTGTAACGGTTCGCCGTCCACCGCTTTCGCGAGGGTCAGAACAGCGAACGTCACAAGGCAGAAGTGCTTCCAAAGCGAGAATGAAATGGCGCCTTCTTCCGACCGCAGGTTCAGGCGCGGCTCGAATTCCGCCTTGAAAAACTGCAGTGCCGGGTTTTCGCGCGCACGTAGGCGCATCCCCTCCAGATAAAGAATCTGGATACCCCCGAAGAGCGCTACGAGGACCAGAAGCAGAATGAGCGCGCCCGTAATGAAGACTTCGCCGAACATCACGCGGCCCGTTCAATGAGCCCGTTGGGGAGGCCCAGCTTTTTGCGCCATGCTCGCTCGGAGCGCGCCATACGGCCGGAGTCGGACTCGTGATCCATGCCTTTGAGGTGCAGCACGCCATGGAGCATCAGAATTCGGATCTCGTCTTCTGCCGAATGTCTGTAAATGCGGGCCTGGGCGCGGGCGCGGACGAGCGATATCGCGATATCCCCAAGGTAGGCGCCCTCTCCGGGGAAAGAAAGCACATCGGTGGCATAGTCCTTATGCCGGTAAGCCGAGTTGAGCGCGCGCAGTTCGGCATCCCCGGAAATCAGGCAGTGAAATTCGCGGCCTTTCGCGAGGCGGTCGCGCAGGCTTACGGCGAAATCTTCCAGAAGCTTTCGGTCGAGTCGGGCCGGCGTGCGCCGGTAAGTTATGAGAGGGTCGGCTTTCATTGCATTCGCTCAGGCCTCGGCCAGAGCGTTTTCCGCAGGCGTGTCCAGCGGAAGTTCGGGGGCCTTCTCCTGCGCGGCTTCTTTTTCCTGCAAGGCTTCGGCGCCGGGTTCGGCCAGCCGCAGTGAAAGCTGGCGCCCCGTGATGCTTTCGTTGTATTTTTCGTAAGCGCGAACGATGCGCTGTACCAGACTGTGGCGCACCACGTCCCGCTCCTCGAAATAGACCATCGAGATGCCTTCGACGCCTCGCAGTATTTCGGCGGCTTCGATGAGGCCGCTGCGCCGTCCGGCCGGCAGATCGATCTGAGTGAGATCGCCCGTTACGACCATTTTCGAGTTGAAGCCTTGACGCGTGAGCACCATCTTCATCTGCTCGGGCGTGGTGTTCTGCGCCTCGTCCAGAATAATGAAGCTGTCGCTCAGGGTACGGCCGCGCATGAACGCAAGCGGAGCGATTTCGATCGCCATGCGCTCGATCAGCTTCTCGACCTTGTCCGCTTCGAGCATGTCGTAGAGGGCGTCGTAGAGAGGCCGCAGATAAGGATCGACTTTTTCCTGCAGGGTGCCGGGCAGGAAGCCCAGGCGCTCGCCTGCTTCGACCGCGGGGCGGGTCAGAATGATGCGGGTCACGCGCTTTGAAATCAGCGCCTGCACCGCCATTGCCACGGCGAGGTACGTTTTGCCTGTTCCCGCCGGACCGATACCGAAGACGAGATCGTTGCGTTCGATGGCTTCGAGGTAGCGGCGCTGCGTAACCGTCTTGGGAGCGAGAACCTTCTTGCCGAAGCTGCGCTGCTTCCCGCTGTTGACGAGAGCGCGGAGGGTAACTTCGGGGTCCGACGTGACGACGCGCAGCAGACTGTTCAGATCGCCGTTCTTGAAAACGGCGCCTTCTTTCACCAGATCGAAATAGTCCTCGAGGATGCTTTCGGCGCGCGCTACGGATTCGGGTTCGCCTTCGATCTCGATCGCGTCGCTGTGGAGGCGGGTGCTGACGCCGAGCCCGCTTTCAATGAGGCGAATGTTTTCGTCGCGGGTTCCGAAAAGACTTTCGATACCACGACTCACGGGAACGCTGGCTGTCATATCCGGAAAATCAAAAGGGCGCGGAAGCGGTGCGAAAAACGTAATAGCGGTAACGCCGCGAATGTCGCGGGGGAGGAAAAAACCATCCATACGAATTATATCACTCGCGGCTATAAAGGTATTCCGCCATCAGGCCGATACATAAGGCACAGGGCAGTATGGCGATCATTACCTTATATACAGAGAGGCACGTTTTGGCTCTGGGTTTGGAACAGGTCCTCACGCCAAACCATCGGCTTATTAAAGTGAGTCTGGAGTTGCCGGCTTCCGGTGTGGCCGCGCGAGGCGACGTGGCGATTCTGGACGGCGCGGGCGTGGATGCGATTTTGAGGTTGCGTCGCGAGAACCGGCAGGTCGCCATCGTGGCCTGGGAGCGCTCCGACGCGTCCGAACCGGCTTTGAGCGCCCTGTCGTCGGGTGCGCAGGGGGTAATTCTGGATTCGTCATCACCGAACGACGTTCTGGCGTGCATTGACACTGTGTTGAAAGGAACAGCGTGGGTTCCACCGGCGATTGCGCAGGCGGCGGTCTCGACGCGGCAGTGCAGGCTTACGCGGAGGGAAGGGGAGTTGCTGTCGCTCGTGGCGACCGGGCTTTCCAATAAGGAGATTGCCTATTCGCTCGGAATCGCGGTCGGAACGGTGAAGGTATACCTCTGCCGGCTGTTCACAAAGCTCGGCGTATCCGATCGCTACGAACTGGCGCTGCTGGCCTTGCGACAGGCGAACGGGGCGGCCGCCCAGACAGTCCGCGCGGCGACGCCAGAACCGGTTTCGTTGAATTCGGTTTTCATTCCGCGGCGGATGGAGGACTGGCAGAATTTGCCGCTCGGCCGGTAGGTCTCCACCCCGCGGCGAAGTCCTCGAATAGGCGAAAATCCAGGGTATGGACGCCGCAATCACGTGTGATCCCGAGATCATGCATGGAACGCCGGTTTTTCGCGGTACGCGCGTGCCTGCGAAAACCTTGTTCGATTACTTGGAGAGCGGACAGTCCCTCAACGATTTCCTGGAGGGATTTCCCACCGTCAGCCGGGAACTCGCGATCCGGGTCATCGAGGAGTCCAGGGACCTTCGCCTCGCCCAGCTCTGATGCGGATACTGATCGACGAGTGCGTCGACCAACGCCTCCGGCTTTTGTTCGTCGGCCACGAATGTCAGACTGCCGTGTATGCGGGACTGGCGGGTTTAAAGAATGGATTTCTGCTGACGGCCGCGGAGGCCGCGGGTTTCAACGTATTGGTGACCACGGATCAGGAGATTCCGTTTCAGCAGAACCTGAGCGGTCGAAAGATCGCCATCATCGTTCTCGGCGCGCCCACCAATCGCCTTGATGTCCTGAAACACTTGATTCCCGAGGCGCTGCGGGTACTGGATGACATCCGACCGGGGCAGGTCGTGTCTATTTCCCAATAAACCTTGCGCATTAAATATGCGCAGGCACGAACTAATGTTCGGTATCTCCGTAGGACTGACATAAAATAAAGGCGCTCGGACCATGATGCGACGCCTGATTGAGACCGGTACGCTCCTTGCATTTCTCGCATACGGCGCAGCGTTTGCGGCGAAAGATGTACCCGCTCTCCTCCAGCAGAAGTGCGGCGCATGCCACGGCGCATCCAGCGGGATGTCGGGCCTTAAAGTCTCGGCGCGCGAGACTCTGCTCAAAGGTGGTAATCGCGGACCAGCGATCGTTCCGGGCAAGGCTTCCGAGAGTCTGCTGTACAAAGCAGTAGCGCACGTCGGCGAAGTGTCGATGCCTCCAGGCGGGGCATTGCCGTCGGGCGATGTTGCGGCGATCAAAGAATGGATCGACAACGGCGCGGCGTGGACTTCAGGCGGTGGGACGCAGACGTCCACGTGGTGGGCTTTCAGGAAGCCCGTGAGACCTGCGGTCCCTGCCGGCGCGAAGAATGCGATCGATGCCTTCATCGATCGGAAGCTCAAGTCATCCGGTATCGCAGCCTCGCCCGAGGCGGATCGCCTGACGTTGCTCCGTCGCGCGTCTTACGACCTTCTGGGATTGCCGCCATCAAAAGAAGAAATCGATCGCTTTCTGAACGACAAATCTCCCGACGCATGGGAGAAGGAAATCGACCGGCTGCTGGCGTCCCCGCGCTACGGAGAGAAATGGGGGCGGCACTGGCTCGACCTCGCGCGCTACGGCGACACAGCGGGATTCGAGCAGGATCCCTATCTCTTGCTGGCTTGGCGGTATCGCGATTACGTCATTAAATCGTTCAACGACGACAAGCCCTACGATCGCTTCGTAAAGGAGCAAATCGCCGCAGATGAGCTGTATCCCACCGACCCTGAAGCGCGCACGGGCACGGGCTTCTATCGCGTAGGAACCAACCGCGACATGCTCTTCAAAGTGGAGGACATCAACCTCGTCGAGAAGCGGATCGACATGGTGGATACCACCGGAGGCGTGTTCCTCGGACTGACCGTGGGCTGCGCGCGCTGCCACGATCACAAGTTCGATCCCATCCCGCAGCGCGATTACTACCGCATGCAGGCGATTTTCCAGCCCGCTGTAGCGGACCGCGTATTTCTCGATTACAACCCGGCCCGGAATTATGACATCGCGGAAAACAGCCGGGATTTCCGCTTGTGGCAGACATCGGCGGAGATTCAATCGATCCAGCGCAAATATCAGGAGCCGCTGCGGGAAAAGAAGCTTTCCGAGCTGCCCGAACTGGTTCAGACCGCGTTTCATACGCCGGAAGAGAAGCGCACACAAGCCCAGCGTGATCTTCTGGTGCAGAACGAGGGCAAGGTTCGGGTCACGCCCGCCGAGATATCGGGTCTGATGGACCAGGCGGACAAGGAGCGCATGCAGGCTATCGCGCAGCGCCTGCTCCAGACGTTCAGCAGCTACGGGCCGCCGCCCATGTCGGCAGGAATCATCGACGTGGGGCGAGACGCGCCGAAGACGTTTATTGCGATCCGCGGGAATCCCGACGCGCCGGGCGACGAAGTGCAGCCCGGCTTTCCAGGCGCGCTAGGAGGCGCCGACGTTCCGGAAGCGCCTCTCCATGCGACCTCGACGGGCCGTCGCAAGGCGCTGGCGGAGTTCATCGCAAACCCTGAGAATCCCCTGACCGCCCGGGTGATGGTGAACCGAATCTGGCAGTTTCACTTCGGCTCCGGGCTGGTGAAGACGCCGAGCGATTTCGGTATTCGCGGCGGAATGCCTACGCACCCCGAACTGCTGGACTGGCTGGCCGAGGAGTTCGTGGCGCGCAACTGGTCGATTAAGGCGATGCATCGCCTGATCATGACATCGGACGCCTACAAACGAAGTTCGAACCCGACTCCGACTGCTCGCGAGAAGGACCCGGAAAATGATTTGCTCTCGCACATGAACCGGCGCCGCCTGGAAGCGGAAGAGATTCGCGATGCGTCGCTCGCGGTAACCGGCGAACTGAATCTGAAGATGGGCGGTGTGCCGGTGGTGCCGCCGCTGAACCGCGAGGAACTGTTCGGAATGATCGGAAGCCCGCAAAGCTCATGGCCAGTGACGCCCGATCCCGCCGAACACCAGCGCCGCACGATTTACATGATCGTGAAGCGGACATTTCAGCAACCGATGGCGCAATCGTTCGACGGCCCGGACGGAGTTCTCAGCTGCCCGCGCCGCAATGAAAGCACGACGGCGCCGCAGTCGCTCGCGCTGCTGAACGGCGGATTCACGATGGACCGCGCGAAGGCGCTTGCCGCAAAGGTGAAAACGCCCGAGCAGGCCTGGCTGTCCGTCTATGGGCGCGCGCCGTCGGTCGAAGAATTGACCGCCGCGAATCAGTTTCTGACGAAGCAACCGATGACCGAACTGGTGCGCGCGCTGCTCAACACTAACGAATTTCTGTATGTGGATTAAGGCTTTCGCATGACCCGACGTGACCTCTTACGCCGCACCGCAAACGGATTCGGACTGGCCGCTTTGGCAGGCATGCTCGAAGCAGCCGAGGCCAACCCGCTGGCTCCGAAGGCGCCGCCACTACCCGCAACGGCCAAAAACGTCATCTACCTGTTCATGCACGGGGGCGTGAGCCACGTCGATACATTCGACCCCAAGCCCGAGTTGACACGGCACACAGGAAAGCCGCTCTCGGCGGATCTCGCGAAGTTGATCAAGACCAGCTTTATCCACGATCCGACAAAGGCGATCCTGCGCGGTAGCCCGTGGGCGTTCAAACCGGGCGGCACGTGCGGTACGCCGGTTTCGGAGCTATATCCGAACGTGCGCGATCTGATGGACGACATTACGGTGCTGCGAGGCTGCTACGGCGATCAGTTCGACCACGCTCCGGCGATTTACCTGCGGTCCACCGGATTTCAGCTTCCCGGACGGCCCTGTCTGGGATCGTGGGTGACGTATGGGCTCGGAACTGAAAACCAGAATCTGCCCGCCTTTGTGGTGATGTCTGACGGCTCGACGAAATCGGGCCCGCCGGCTTACAGCGCGGGATTCCTGCCTGCTGTCTTCCAGGGAACGATCTTCCGCAGCGGCGAAAGTCCGATTCTTTATCTCAAAAGCCCCGACGGAGTCGCTCCCGAATCGCAACGCGCAACGCTCGATCTGATCAACAAACTCGACCGGATGGAGGAGCGTTCGCGCACCGGCGATTCCACCCTCGAAGCGCGCATCGCTTCGTACGAACTTGCCTGGCGAATGCAGAGTGCGGCGCCCGACGCCGTCGACATTTCGAAAGAGACCGAGGCGACGAAGAAACTCTACGGAATCGGCGAAGGCGCGACGGACGACTTCGGGCGCAAGTGCCTGCTGGCGCGGCGTCTGGTGGAGCGCGGAGTTCGTTTTGTAGAACTGATTTCGGGCACAAACGTCGGCCAGGACTGGGACGATGCGCATACGGATCTGACGGGCTCGCATACCCGGATGTGCGGCAAAACCGATAAACCGATCTCAGGTCTACTGCGCGACCTGAAGACCCGAGGCTTACTGGACTCGACGCTGGTGATCTGGAGCGGCGAGTTCGGCAGGACGCCGCTTTCTCAGGGCGACAACGGCCGGGACCACCATCCGTACGGCTTTTCGATGTGGATGGCTGGCGGCGGCGTTAAAGGCGGGCGCGTCCTCGGCGCTACCGACGAGTTCGGCGTGCAGGCGGCGGAAATGCGTGTGGATGCGCACGACGTCAACGCGACCATCCTCCGGTTGCTGGGCATCGATCACCGCAAGCTGACCTATCTCTATCAGGGACGCGACATGCGCCTGACTGACGTTAAGGGCGACAACGAATTTACGGCTAAGCTGATCGCATAGCGCCGCGTTTGTATTTGCGAATTCCCTCGGATTCAGGTGGCACGGCGATCCTGCCTTGCGCCGCGCAGCCGCCAGGTCACTGCCCGCGCCCTCGTTGCCCTCACTTGCGTAGACCTCATGCTCGTAAGGCTTCGGCCGCCGCGCAGACGGGAGATCCCATTTAGCCAGGCAGCCTGACCCCGGTTCTGCGCGCCGCGCGACAGTGGACCTTTAAGCCCGCCGCGGTTAACAGAAGACCGGTGGCGGGCGGATACCCGGTTGAATTCGTGTTCAGGCCTTAGCCAGTTAGAAAATAATCTTCAGACCAAGCTGCGTATTGAACGGTTCGCCCGCGCCGATTCCCGTCGCGCCGTTGTAATCCCCGATCGTGTCGCTGATGTGGCCGAAACTTCCGGACGACAGTGTCGCGTTCGGTACAGGCAGGTTCGTTCGGTTGAAGATGTTGAACAACTCGATCCGCAGCTGCGCCTGCACTCGTTCCGTGATATGCGTCGTTTTGAAAAACGAGAGATCGACGTCCGCGAAACCCGGACCCCGCAGTGAATTTCGCTTTTCGTTTCCGAACGAGCCATTCGCCGGAAACGCGAACGCCGCCGGGTTGATCCATTGAACATAGCCGTTGCTCAGCGACTGGCTAACACCCGCATACGGATTCCCGACCACGTCAACGCGATCCTGCCCCTCGAACGTGCCGCTCACGTTCTTGCCGGCGTAAACCGTGAAGGGGAAACCGCCGTAGAACGAAAGAAGAGAATTGATCTGCCAGCCTGCCACGAGCCACTTCGGCCCTTTTGAAGCAGTCGGAACCTCATAGGTGATGTAGCTCGTGAAAGTGTTGCGCACATCAAATGCGGAATCGCCGAAGTCGTTGCGGAGATTCCGGCTGTCCGTTGGAATCGTACCGCGGATTGCCGACGCGTCGTCCTGAGCGTGGCCCAGCGTGTAGTTGAACTTGGCGGTGAGGCCGTGGTAGGCCTGCGTCCGCAAGCTCGCGACGAATCCCTGGTAATTTCCATTGGCGCCGGTGCTGACCTGATTGATAGTCGCGTAGTTCGGAAATGCCCCATAAAACGGCCGCGTCATGTTCTGAGCCGCGCGTGTGGCGGCGGTTCCTAAAGTGGAAGTGGCCGCTTCGTTGATATCCAGCGTGTTCAGCAGATGATGGCTGGTGCTGCCGATGAATCCGGCTTCTATGACGATTCCGGCGCTGGCTTGATATTGCGTATTGACCGAAAAGTTCTGAACCGACGCATTCTTGAAGCCCTGATCGACCGAAAAAAGCCCGTAAGGAGGAGGCGGCAACTGCGGATTGCCGAACACGGGCTGCCCATACACGATCGTGTAGTTGCTGCGAGTCGTCGAGAAGATAGGGTTCGCGCCGATCGGGTTGTAAATGATGCCTGTAGCGCCGCCATTGGGCGGACGGTTATCTCCGAAGCCGTTCAGATTCGGCGAGTCATAGTAAATACCGTAGTCTCCGCGGACGACCCACTTCGCGCCCGGCGCATAAGCGAAACCAAACCGCGGAGCGAAATTGTTCTTGCGCGAAGGATACAGCGAACCCAGCTGGTCCGGAATCGCCGTCAAGCCTTTGGACGGAAGGAATACCGAAAATCGCTTGTCGTGATCGTAATAGGGCCCGAAATATTCCCAGCGAACGCCGTAATTGAGGGTCAGCTTCGAGGAAATCTTGTACGTGTCCTGCGCGAACCACGAAAACCCGTTGGAAAAATAGGTATCTTCCGAGTTTCCGACCTGGATCGAGGAAGAGGATACCATCCCCGAGAGGAAATCCGCGAGGCTCCTGAGGTTGCTCGAAACGGCGGGATCGTTCGCCCACGGCCCCTGCGTTCCGTCGAATGAGAACGTTCCGCGGGCGTTGCGTTGATAAAACACGTCCAGCTGCGCGCGGCGATATTCGCCCCCGAAGCGATACTGATGCTTACCAGTCGTATAAGAGGCCGTTTCCGTAATATGTCCCGTGGTGTCAATGCGGCCCAGCGGCGGCGTGAGGCCGATCTCGTCAAAACCGGTGATAGTGATGTCAGGTGAGCCCAGCAGACTCGGGTTAGTGACTCCGGTATTCAACCCCGCGGCAACCGGATTGAAGCCGGTATTGAAATCGTTGAACGTCTGCTTGAAGTAGTTCACGCCCAGCAGCGTCTGGCTGATAAATTTCGGCGTGATCACGTTATTGAAAACCACCGAGTAGTTCTGCATTCGGCTCGGCGCAACCTGATAGTAGTCCAGATAGGGCGAACCGACCGGCGCGGTCTGCGCGCCCGTTCCCACGAACCACCGGGCCGCGATGTTGTTTCGCGAATTAATAACGTAATCGATCTTCGCGATTCCGTTGTCGCTGAAGTCGTCGCTGCTGTCGCTGCTGAAGAAGTTGTTGGTGGTAGCGGGGCCCGTGCGCCCGCGCGCCGGCCAGAAGGACAAGAGGTTGGTAGACACCGGATTCACCGGCACGCCGTATCTCGTCAGGACAGCCGTCGCCTGCTGAACCCAGGCGTCGGAGGGCTCCGTAGCGCTGTTACCGTTACCGACAATGAACTTTTGGCGCTCGTACGTCAGGAAGTAAAAAAGCTTGTTTTTCACAAGCGGCCCGCCCACGGATCCGCCAAACTGATTGTTCTTGATCTTGGGCCTCGGAGCCCCGGCCGGCGCAAAGGGCGTAACCGCCGCCAGCGCATCGTTACGGTTGAAGTAATACAGCGTCCCATGCAGCGTGTTGGTGCCGGATTTGATCACCATGTTGATCGATCCGCCGCCGTTGCGTCCCGATTCCGCGTTGGCGTTCGTTTGCACCGAGAACTGATCGATGGAGTCGATCGGAAGCAGCGTTCCCGCGACGCCGGACACGCCCCCCTGATTCACCGCCGCGGAGTTGTGCCAGTTATCGTTGTTGTCTGCGCCGTCAATCTGCCAGTTGTTCTGGGCGGTACGTGTTCCGTTAACCGATCCCGCCCCGTTCACTCCCGGCGCGAGTTTCACCAGCTGGGTGAAATCGCGGCCATTGAGAGGCATATCCTGTACAGCCTTGTTGGGGATGACCTGATTGACCGTCGACGTATCGGTGTCGATCGTAACGGCTTCGGCGGCGACCTCGACGGTCTGTGTCTGCGAAGCGACCCGCAGAGAAACCTTTACCGTGGTTACCTTACCAACCTCGACAGAGATCTTGTCGATACGGACCGTGTCGAATCCTTTCTGGGTCGCCACGATGTCGTACGGGCCCGGCGGCAGATCGACGAAAGAATATTCGCCGGCGGCCGTCGAAACGGTCTGGCGTTTCAATCCCGTTTCCGTGTTCGTTGCCTCCAGGGCGACGTTAGGGACCGACGCGTCCGTGGCGTCGACCACGGCGCCGGCGATACTCCCGCGAAATGTCTGCGAAATACCCGAAATACTGACGAATACCAGCAGAAAAGCGGCTGATGCGAACCGAATCGTTTTCATGCAGAACACTCCTTTGCCTGGTCACGCGTGCGGAGGCCGGGCCTTGCCGGTCTTAGTCAGGATGCGAATCGTTCAGGCAGTCAGGATTCGCGGCAGTCACCCGCACACATGGCGAGGAGAAGAACTCAAAAAACGTTTCAATCAGATTAGCAGTTAATTTGAATTTTCGCCACATTAAATATCGTCTTCGCGTCATTTCCCTTGACATGAACGTGACCCTGGCGCTATCATTCCGCCGAAGCTCTCAACCGTGAGAGGTTTCAGCGGCGCGCTCGGTTCGCGCTCCGGCCCCTTTTGGGTGCCCGTGTTGGTAGCCCTCATTCCAAGCGACGCAAGTACCCCGCGCTTCCTTTTTGACCCGCTACGGACCGGGAGCCTGGCGCTCCGGAAGGCAAAGCAACAAACATGACGCTCGCCCCAAAAGTTCAGAAGGAATTACTTGACCGAGGTTATTCCCGCCGCAATATCGGCCGAATCGCGCTCGGCGCCGCCTCGGTGCTTCCGTTCTTCCACGAATTCGCTCTGGCGCAGCAGGCCGAAACACGCGCTCCCGGCAATCGCGTTCCACGCTCGCCTTACGATCCCGATGTAATTCGAATCAGCGGCAACGAAAATCCGATGGGTCCCTCTAAGGAAGGACTCGAAGCGATCGCCAAAGTCGCGCCACTCGCCTGGCGTTACGGTCCGCAGGGTGATAACACCGAATTCGAAGCTTTAATCGCGAAGACCGAAGATGTTCCGCAGGATCACGTTCTGTCCTACCCCGGCTCCGGCACGCCCCTTGCGAACCTGATGCCCGCCTTCACTTCGCCAACGAGAAGCTGGACCATGGCCACCCCCGGTTACGGCAGCGGCGGCGGCCGAGGCATCGGGAACAAGATCGTCCAGGTCCCACTGCGCAAGGACTACACGCACGACGTGGAGGCGATGATCAAAACCGATCCGAACGCCGGCGTCTATTACATCTGCAATCCGAACAATCCGACCGGCACGCTGACGCCGCGCAAAGATCTGGAGTACATCATCGCCAACAAACAGAAGGACGCGATTCTGGTGATCGACGAGGCCTACGTGCATTTCTCCGGCCGGGACAACATGTCGACGGACTTGGTGAAGGCCGACAAGGACGTGATCGTGCTGCGCACCTTTTCGAAGATCTACGGCATGGCGGGAATGCGCGCCGGCATGGCGTACGGCCGCCCCGATCTGCTCGCGCAACTGGCCAAGTTCGGACGCCCGGCGAATCTATCGGTCGTCACCATGGCCTGCGCGGCCGCCAGCATGAAAGCGAGTCCGACGCTCATGCCGGAGCGGGTCGCGATCAACAAGCGCAATCGCGACTTGACCTTCGAGCACATGGACAAGAAGGGCGTCGCCTACATTCCGTCGGAAACCAACTTCTTCATGATGTCGGTCAAAGGCATGAATGCCACGCAGGTCTACGCGGCATTCGAAAAGAAGAAGATTCTGCTCGGAGGCGCGAACCGGTGGCCGGAATGGCCGCAACACATCCGCGTGACCGTTGGAACCAATGAAGAAATGACGAAGTTCAACGCCGCGCTCGATCAGGTCCTGCAGGAAGGCCCGAGCGCGCAGAGCAGGGCATAGGCTTCGGCAAGTGGGCGCCGGGCCTCGTTGCTCGGCAACCGCCCTACGTCGCCCGCATCGCCCCGAAGAGCGCCGCGTTCTCGCGCAAAATCCTCTCCGTCACGGCGGGGTCGACACTCATATCCGACACTCCCCGGTCGTGCGTGCCGCCGAGCAGCACCCCGTCATGCCGCGGGAACATATAAATATCGCCCGGCCCCACCGTCATGTATTCCACTTCCGGCTGTGGCAGCAGAAACACCAGTTGTCCCTTGATCGGCGTCAATTCTGCATCGCTGAACAGCGTCTTCGCGCCCAGGCCGGTGCAGTTATAAACGACGCGCTCGGCCAACCCGGTAATTTCCTCCGGTCCGCGAAATTCGCGGATCACAATCCGTCCGCCAGCAATCTGAAAATCCCGTACCAGCGCATTCAGGTAAATCGCTGGCTCGATCAGCATCGAGTACCGTCTGCGCGCATAGACCGCCCCGAAAGGATGCTCGCCAGGGCCAAGCCGCTGCGTCTCCGGAAACAGCGGCTCAATCTCGCTGTATAAATCTTGTGGCGCTGCTGGCGTGAAGGGCCTGGTCGCCGACAGCGAATACACCGGCAGCCATCGCACTCCATACGGATCTCCCGCCAGCGATTGATAACGCCGGATCGCAAACCGCGCCGCGTCTCCAAACTGCCGCCGGAACTCCGGCGTTACGCGGTCGGAGTCAAACAAGGTCACCGGGTCCCAATATCCGCCAGCCACGTTTGACGTCGTAAGCGGAGGCATGTCCTTCGCGTAAATAACGGGGTTGTATCCGCGCAGTTGGAGCAACCGCGCTGTCGAGAGGCCCACCACCCCACAGCCCAGCACCGCGCAGTCGCGGAACTCCGACTTCGCGCCTTCCTCCACCGCAAGCTGCGCCGTACCCCACGACAGCGTAATCCCGGCCCCGCCGTGTCCGTAATTATGGATGACCGTTTTCTCGCCGAGCTTCTCGCCCCGAACCACAAACCCGGAAGGACGAAATGGTCGCAGCCCCGTGATCGTGCGAATGACCCTATCGGCCGAAACCCGAACTCGCGCCAGCCGCGGTTCCGCGAACGCCGCGGACGGGGTACGCGAAACAGGCGCCCGCCGCGTCGCGCAGCCCGTCAGCAGCGCGCTCGATGCGCCCAAAAATGCTCGCCGTGAGATAGGCACTTGGCTAATGATAGCCGCGCATATCTACGCTATCTACCTCTAGGCCATCCACTGCGGATGCGAGGCCGTGCCGTCGAAGTTCTGCGTCGTTTTGAAAAGCTCATGACGGCCGGTCAGCGACGCTTCGCGAGTTCGGCTGAGGAGCGCGGATAGTTCGCTCTGCGAGAACGGCTTAAACGTCTTGGCCGCGTTGAAGGCCTGGTCCAGCTCCGTGAGATTGGTCATTCCATTGATGACCACAGACGTCGGCAGATTCAGCGCATAGTGCAGGCATTCGGTCGCCGTCGCGATTTTGTCCTGGGGAATCGCGCCGCTGGCGAGCGGCTTCATCCCGAGCACGCCAATGCCTTCTTTGACCAGCCGCGGAACCACTTGTCCCGCAAAGCTCCGAAACTGCGCGTCCAGGATATTGAGCGGCATCTGTGCCGTATTGAAATGGAATTGATGCGCCTGGGCCTGATCCAGCATGCGCAGGTGAACCATGGGATCCTTGTGGCCCGTAAAGCCCGTGTAGCGGATCTTGCCCGCTTTCTTCGCTTCCAGCAGCGCCTCGCCCACGCCGTCATTGAAGAAGCGGTCGGGATCCTCCAGCCGGATGTTCTCATGAAACTGCATCAGGTCCAGATGATCGGTCTGAAGCCGCTTGAGCGACTCGTCGATCTGCTTCAGCGTCCCTGCTTTAGTCCGGCTGTCGAATTTCGACATCAGAAATATCTTTTGCCGATATCCGTCCCGCAGAGCCACGCCCATCCACTCTTCGCACTTGCCATCCATGTAGTCCCAGCAGTTATCCAGGAAAGTGATGCCGCGGTCGACCGCAGTGCGGATGAGCCTGGTGGATTCTTCTCTCGTTTTGGGAACGCCGATGTGATAACCGCCGAGTCCGATCGCGGAAACCCGCTCGCCGGTGCTCCCAAGCTTACGGTAGATCATGTCGCCGCTGCGTTCGTCGGCGGCCATTAATCCCTCGGCCATGAGAGCGGAAGCTGAAATTCCGCAGAGGATGTCGAAGAACTCTCGTCTGTTCGAGTCTGTCTGAGCCACTCCGTTCCCTCCTTTTGCGCACCATTCTATTCCCGCGACACGCCGCCCCGCTATCTTGAAAAAAGCCTGAGATCCGGCCAATGAGTGAAATCGGAACGGTTGAACTGGTCTTCCTGCTGCTGCTCCTTTTTATTGTCGGCTTCGGCCTTCTCGCCCGCAAGCTCGCAGCTCCATACCCAATCGTTATGGTCATCGGGGGATTAATCCTCGGCTTTGTGCCCACCATTCCGGACATATCGCTGAACCCGGATCTTATCTTCATGGTGATCCTCCCGCCCCTGCTCTATGCGGCCGCATGGACCACGTCCTGGCGTGACTTCCGCCACAACATCGGCACCATCTGCCTGCTCGCCTTCGGCCTGGTGGGCTTTACCGTGCTGGGCGTCGCGGTTGCCGCTCCGGTGGTACTTTCATCGGGATTCGACTGGCGCCTCGGCATGATGCTCGGGGCCATCGTGGCCCCCACCGACGCCATCGCCGCCACGTCGATCGCCCGGCGCGTCGGTCTTCCGCGCCGCATAGTCGACATCCTTGAAGGCGAAAGTCTGATCAACGATGCGACCGGTTTGCTGGCCCTGCAATTCGCTACCGAGATCGTGGTCAGCCGTCACGTCCCGTCACTTTCGACCGGTGTCCTGACCCTCACATGGCTCGTTCTGGGCGGAGTAGGCCTCGGCCTTTTGGTGGCCTTGATCATCGATTATGTGGAACGGAAATTTGACGACGGCCCCATCGAGATCGCGCTGAGTGTGCTGGTCCCCTATGCTGTCTATCTCGCCGCGGATGCTGTGCACGCGTCGGGCGTCCTCGCTGTCGTGGCTTGCGGATTACTTCTGAGCCGGCGCAGCGTCTACTTCCTCACGCCCGCGGTCCGCATACAAGTCTGGTCCTTCTGGGAATCGTTCACATTCGTTCTGAACGGACTGGTCTTTGTTCTGATCGGCCTGCAACTCCCCCACATTCGGAGCGAAATTCGGGAGTACAGCCTCGCGTCGCTCGTTTTCGACGGAGCGGCGTTCAGTCTCCTCATCATTTTGCTGCGCCTCGCATGGACTTACCCTGCCGCCGGCCTCGCTTGGTTTCTTCGAACCCGAATCAGGAAGAGCAAAGAGAGGCCACCCGGCGCTCGCCAGATCTTTGTGGTGGGCTGGACGGGCATGCGCGGCGTCGTCTCGCTGGCGGCGGCCCTTGCATTGCCTACGGTGATGGAAAATGGCAGTCCTTTTTCGCATCGGAATCTGATCGTCTTCCTTACCTTCTGCGTCATCTTCGTGACTCTGGTGCTCCAGGGCATCACGCTGCCGCCGCTCATTCGAGCTCTGAGACTGGCGGGGCCTGCCGGACCGAACTGCGAAGAACTGGAAGCGCGACGAATCGTGCTCGAAGCTGCGGTCTCGCATTTGGAAGAGGCCAAACGGAAAGATCGCGAGGAAGCAGCCAGCCTCTACGAGGATCTCGCAGAACATTACCGGCAGCGCCTCGTCAGCCTTCATCCGCTCCCGGAGAATGAAACGGCCTTGAGTAATCACGACCGCTACGTCGAGCTCTCGCGCGAAGCTCTCCGCGTCGAGCGCGAGACCGCCGTATTGTTGTGGAATGAAGGCCGGATCAACGACGAAGTCCTGCGCCGCATCGAGCGCGAACTGGACTTGAGCGAGTCACGCTTCCTGATTAATGAGTCCTGAAGAGCGCTGGATTCGACCAACTTCTGACAGGCGCTGAAGCGGACCAATACCGTAGTACCGGGTAGTATAGAAACACTCGGAGCGTGCGGACCGGTGGGACGCCGACCTCGGCGGTGGGGTCATCAAGCAGAGGATCGTGCGGTCAGGCCGCGGCAAGTCGGGCGGCTATCGGACGGATCAATTTTTTCCCGGCAAGGTGAACTCGCGGTTTTCACATACGATTTCGCGAAGAGCGACAGGTCGTACATCGACGCTGATGAAGAACACCAATTTCGGGAGGCCGCGCGGCATAGCTGCGCTTAACGGAGAAGCAGATCGCCAAACTGATCGATAGCGGAGATTTTGTGGAGGTGAGACATGAGGAAGAAGCATAAGAGCGACGCGATGGCCGCTATCCACGAAACGATGGAAGCCTTACAAGGTGAACGCGATTGACAAACAGACTATGCGCCTTTTTGACGCCGCCTGCCTCACGCCCGTAGCCGCATTATCGCCGAAAAAGATCAAGGCTCTCCGTGAGCGTGAGCACGTCAGCCAGACCGTCTTCGCGAATTATCTGAATGTGACGCCAAACCTGGTGAGCAAGTGAGAGCGAGGTGAAAAGCGGCCCTCCGGACCAGCGCTCAAACTCCTGTCGCTGGTTGAGAAGCACGGCTTAGACGCGGTTGCCTGACATTTCCCGCCAACAGGCGCGCTATTCACTCACCTGATACCCTCGTGCGTTGAGCGCATCGTTTCCGTATTCAGATCCCACGGCCAGGCAGTTGTCTTTCCCGAAATATTTTCATTACCAACCTTTCTGCAATGAACATAGGGGCTACCTTCGAGACATTCTGGAGAATCATCGCCTGTTTTTCTCCGATCCGCACAAGTTCAACGACCCATGGGATTGTCGGCCGTGGTTCGACTCACGGTCGGTACTCGAGGATCCCATAAAGCGCGAAGATTTTCTCACATTTAGTCGAACATTTCTTTCGCCAGAAATCCTGAACCATCCGCTGCGGGCGAAATACGAGGACTTGATTCGCAAGGACGATAATCAGCTCATCAGAGCGTTTGAGACTTCATCCCGGCTTCTCGGCGAGCATATCGCTCTTCGGCGCATGTATTGCCTGACTCCTTTTCCCGACAACACCTTGATGTGGTCGCACTATGGCGATCAACATCGTGGAATTTGTCTGGAATTCGGTAAGGACAATCCCTTGATCGAGAGGGCGCGTCCGGTCCGCTACCAAGAAACGTACCCGGAATGGACACCGCTGGCAGTCACCGATGGCCCGCTGGACCTTGTGTTGACCAAGTCAAAGGATTGGGCATACGAACGAGAATTTCGAATCCTCGGATCGCTGATTGACGGCGTTCCGACGAAACTCGACGGCAACTTCGTGCGTCTTCCGGGCGACGCCCTCACCGGAATTATCCTTGGATGCGAGAACCAGGATCGGAACGAAATTCTTGAATTGCTGAAGGCCTATGCGCCGACCGTGGCGCTTAGGAGAGCAACTCGTGTTCCCAACTACTACAGACTCACCATCACCGATGAATCGGTCGGCTGAAGTCGGAACGGAATCGACCGTCGTGATGGACAAACTAATCGTTCGCGATACTCTGACGCTGACTTCTGGTTCGCACAGTCGAAGCCGGCGCCATGCTGCCGGATGGACGCGAAGATTCGGAACTCCAGAAGCGGTCCGGCTAAACTAAAGTTAAGCGATGACCGATCGTATCGAGATCAACCCCGCCGTAATGGGAGGCAAACCGGTTGTTCGCGGCACGCGAATTCCGGTCGAACTTCTACTCCGTAAACTAGGCGAGGGTGCCACGATACAGGATCTGCTGGACGCCTATCCACGGCTCACAATTCTGGACATCCAGGCTACTCTGTCGTACGCAGCGGACGCCATCGCCCACGAATCGATCGTTTCCTTAGCCGTCTGAGCGAATGCCGATAATGCGCTTCCTCGCAGACGAATGCTGCGATTTCGCCGCCGTCCGCGCCTTGCGTGCTGACGGCCACGACGTTATTACAGTTGCGGATGTGATGCCACATGCGATTGATCCCGATGTGCTCCAGCGAGCGCTTTCGGAAAAACGCATTCTGCTCACCGAAGACAAAGATTTCGGGGCGATCGTCTACGCCAGTCGCGCCGAATCGCCCGGAGTCGTTCTCTTTCGGTTTCCCGCCAGCGCCCGCGCGCAGATCGGTCCTTCGGTCGTCGCCCTTGTTCGCGAGTTTGGATCGAGTTTGCCCGGTGCTTTCACGGTTCTACAGCCCGGCTCTGCCAGAATCACGCCGCGACGCGGCAATCCAATCTCGGGCTAGCCGTTTCGTAGCAGAAATCTACATCCGATCTCACCCACAGAATCAACAACATCCCCGCCGCGCACGCAACTTCCCGCCACACCCGCGGTACCCTGACCCCGCAAAGGAGCCTCACGCCAATGTCGCCAAACAACCTCGAAACTAACCCCGGCCCCACCGGCCCGCGCACGCCGGAAGGTAAAGCCATCTCTTCCCAAAACGCCCTCAAACATGGCCTGTTCACCCGCCGCGATTTCGTCCTTCCCGACGAACGCGACGAATACAACGAAACCCTGCGCTCCCTCCTGAACCAGCTCTGCCCCGACGGAATACTCGAACAGACCTTCGCCGACGAAATCATGAGCGCCCAATGGCGTCTCCGCCGCTGCCGGATCGCCGAATCCGACCTCGCCGCCCGCTCGCTCGAAGACGAAACCCTCGACGAAGCCGCCATCGATCGAAAACAACACTCCATCGACCGCGCACGAGCGAGCGCCCACCGCATCCTGCGCCAGTCCATCGCCGAACTCCGCAAACTCCAAACCGAGCGCCGCATCCGCATGGAATTCGAACACGAGGAAGACATGGGTCTCGCCGACACCGCGCAAATCCTCCGTGCGCAGCGCCTCGCGGCCGATCCGGAACCCGAACCCGCCGCCGCCCCGCAACCAGCCCAGGAACCCGCCGCCAACCCCAGCCGCCGCATGACCATGAGAGACCTCGAAGCGCTCATGACGATGGCGGACAAAAAACTCTGCGGCGAAATCCTCTCCGATCCGAATTCGTTTTGTACAACGAACACGAACGGGCGGACCGAAGCTGCGAGGCAGGGAGCAGAATCCGCCCGCCGCCTCCGCGAACAGGGCCTGGCAACACTCAAAGACACCCTGAAAGACGCCGCCTAGCCGCAAACTCCGTCTCGAACCAGCCCCGCATGATCCGAGTCATGCCCGAACTGCGTCATCCCACAATTGGTACGACCATCGAACTTTATTTTTGCATCCGCTTACATACCAGTGATAGACTCCCATGAGCGCTCACAACAATGGATCCCACCCGACTGCTGTCTCTCGGCACGGCCGACTTCCTCGTAATCGCCGCCTACTTCATCATGGTGCTCGGAATCGGCTTCTATCTGAAGCGGTTCACCACCACCGGTGAAGACTTCTTCCTCGCCGGCCGAGACATGACCGCTTGGATCGCAGGCCTCAGTTTCGTCTCCGCCAACCTCGGAGCGCTCGAACTCATGGGCTGGGCCGGAGCCGCCTACCAGTACGGCATCCTCGCCACGCACTGGTATTGGATCGGCGCCATCCCCGCCATGCTCTTCCTCGGCATCGTGATGATGCCGTTCTATTACATCTCCAAAACCCACTCCGTCCCCGGCTATCTGAAACTCCGCTTCGGCGAACCCGCCCGCGCCGTCTCCGCTATCTCCTTCGGTCTCATGACCATCCTGATGAGCGGCGTCAACATGTACGCCATGGCCGTGGTCATGCAAGTCATCCTCGGCTGGGACCTCTCCTTCAGCATCTGGGTCTCGTCCCTCACCGTCGGTGTCTACGTCGCCCTCGGCGGCCTGCTCTCCGCCATCTTTAATGAGGTGCTCCAGTTCGTTTTGATCTGGCTCGGCGCGATGCTCATCTCGATCATCGGCCTTATCGAAACTGGCGGCTGGTCCGGCATGATGGCCCGCATCCAGCACAACATGCCTGGCGGAAACTACACCCACCTCTGGAGCACGCTCGGCCACTTCTCCGACAACCCGATGGGCATCCACTGGACCGGCATCGTCCTCGGCCTCGGCTT
>DATFSM010000087.1:0-8856 GCA_035262625.1 Bryobacteraceae bacterium | reverse complement strand
AACCCCGGCATCAGCCAACCGTGTTTTCGTGCGGCGCTGCAGGCCAAGAACCCAAATAGCGTTTCCGCCGCTCGGGGACAAAAAATATCCGACCGAGCCTCTGATGTCGATTGCCTCCGAACGCCCATCGGGTGAGAGTCTTCCGCTACCCCAAAACTGCTGGTCGGACACGGGCTCGATGTGGCCCGTACGATCCATCCATGCCAGCGTCGTGCCGGCGCTCGAACTTCCCTCAAGATAAACCAACAAGCCATTGTCAGAGAAGGAGTACACCGGTTGAAACGCCGCCAACGGAGATAGTCCGGTGATGACCGGGACCTCCGGACCCGTAACGGCCAGGCGTTTCAGGTCAAAAGGAGCGGCATAGAGGGTCTGCTGCCGTGTGAAGACCAGATGACCGGTCGGTGCATACATCCCGTTGAAACCGTCCTCTACCACGACATGCCACTGACCTGTCTTCATATCGAGCGCGGCAATCTGGTTCACCGCGCCGTGCGAGATGGTGAACAGCACCGCCTTTGCCCCCGGCACGAAATGCGGGACCCGGTGCGCCGTCTGCCCTGTTGCGTCGATCACGCTGGTGAGAGCCGACGCCTTGCCGCCAGCGCTCGAAACACGCATCAACCCGTGGTCGCCGACATAGACGATCGTATTGTCGTCGCCCCAGCTAACCCCAGTCCGCGAATATGGCCCCGCAAGCGTAACGGCGTCGCCGCCGCCGACGCGGATCTTCTTTACCTTCCTGTCGCTTTCCAGCACCACCCATTGCGAGTCCGGTGAGAATTCCGCTATCGCCACATTGTCAACACCGGGTAAAGGCTTTGCGTCGGACTCGCGCAACGCGCGCATCATCAGGCGGCCCCTGAGGACCTCGCGGAACAGAAGATGCGTTCCGTCCCGCGAAACAGCGGGATTCCGAAAGTCTCCTGGCGCCGCCCTCCATTGCGCCGGCGCGCCCGCCGTGAATTGCGGGCGATGCGGAATGCCCCAGGCGACAACGGCGACGGCGATGGCAGCCACAACAGCGGCCCCTGCAATTATCCACGGGGTTCGATGTGAGCGGCGCTCGACCGCTGGCATCGGAGCGGGCGGCTCGTCTATCGCGATGCGCGCCTCGCCGATGGCTTGCAAACGCGTCCGAACATCCTTTCGTAAACAGCGCCCGATCAATCCGTGGATGTGCGGCGGTGTCCGCGGTGGGAGCGCAGTCCAGTCAGGTTCCCGGTTGACCACGGCCGCGATAACATCGGTCACCGTTTCGCCGTCAAACGGCCGCCGGCCCGCGAGCATTTCATAAAACACGGCGCCGAACGCCCATATGTCCGCCCGGCGGTCGATCGCCTTGCCACGCGCCTGCTCCGGCGACATATAGCCGGCGGTGCCCAAAATTACGCCAGCCTGCGTCGCGAGTGACACGGTTGGCGATTGAGTGGCGCTTTGCGAAGCGGATCCATCGGCCGCCTTGGCCAGTCCGAAGTCGAGCACCTTTACCACTCCGTCCGGAGTGACCTTGATGTTGGCAGGCTTCAGATCGCGATGCACGATGCCCTTCTCATGCGCCGCCTCCAGCGCCAGGGCAATCTGCCGCGCATAATTCAGCGCGGCCTCGAGCGGCAGCGGGCCCTTCAGATTCTCGCCGTCCACGAGTTCCATTACGATCGCGCCCTGCTCGACGCCGTAAATCGTCGCGATATTCGGATGATTCAACGACGCCAGCACGTGCGCTTCGCGCTCGAAACGGGCCATTCGCTCCAGATCATTGGCAAAGGCGGCAGGGAGGATCTTAATTGCCACCTCGCGTCCCAGCTTCGTGTCCGTCGCGCGCCAGACCTCGCCCATTCCTCCCTGGCCCAGCTTTGCCGTGATGCGGTAATGCGCGATCGTCTGCTGCGGGCTCATCGTGCGCGATTTCGCGAATAATATCACTAAGGCCTATGTCAGGCGACTTAGGCCTTACGCGGTGTCGGCGATAGCCAAGCATTGGTGGCCAAACTGAGAGGACTCACCCTCTAAGTAGACCGCGGTTGGGCTTGCATTACCTTTCGGACGAGTCTCGGGCTAAGCCGAACTCGATCCGTTCTCAACGAGGCCCGATCTCAGATCGCGCTCGATCTTCCACGAGAGGAACAAACTCGTCAGGACGAAACCGATGAACAGATAGAATCCGGCGAGGATTTTCGAGCTGTCAGTCGGGATCACGATCTGCGCGCCGGGGGCGTACAGAGCGCCGAGCGCGTTCGAGATCACGCCGTTGAACGCGACGAACGACATGAAGATGGAAAGCGCCATCACATCGGCCATCGACCATTTCGAAGATTCGAGCGCAAAAAATTTCACCAGGCGGTTTCTCAGCAGAGCGGGCCAGATGAGGCTGCAGCCGAGCGCCAGAATTTTCAACAGAGGAAAGATGACGCTGAATAAGAGCAGCAGCACGGCGACGATCAGCATTTCCGGTCTGTGAATCTCCAGCAGCGTTTGAAAAACTTCGAGAACCGTTTTGCTCTGGTAATAGAGGACCTGCTCGCCGAAAGAAATGGGCTGGCCGAAGAATGTCAGGCTCACGGCGGAGATTCTGGCTTCCACTTCGAGCATTGGCGAAAGAACTCCGCCGGCGAGCAGCGTCGCGCAGAACAGGAGCATCGAGACTACGTGATACCAGCGCAATCGCGAGCGCCGGACGAGAATCAGAATTATTCCCAGCGTTGCGCTGGCCAGCGCGGCCAGGCAGTCGACGGTGATTCTGTGGTCGGATTCGTGAATGCGATTGGCCAGTTCTTCCCGGCACGCAGATGCATTGGGACATTGATACCGGCGGAGGATCGCATGGTACGTATTCATATCCCCCTGGCCGAATGTGTTTTTCGCACCCTCGTTGATCACGCTTGCGAGGTAATTCTTAATCGCCTGTCTGTTTTCCTTGCTGCCGAGTTCGTCGAGCACGGTACCGGCGAACTGCGGCACTTTGGGACGCAGGGTTGCGATCAACGAGTTTGCCATCATGGCCGCCGCCTGTGCGGCGAAGCCGGGCGCGGGCGCGCCGGGGGCCGGTTTGGGCGCGAGTTGCTCCTTTACCTGATCGAGCAGACGGTAAAGCGCGCGTTCCGCCATCGGCCTCAGGCTGGCCCGATTGCTGCCAACCAGGTCGAGCGCGTCGATTTGCCGGTTCAGGATGGGCAGGATCTGTTCCACCCAACGGTCCGCGCTGAACAGGCCATAGCGGATATGACTCAGTTCGGCACGATCGGCGCGCAACAGGCGGCGGGCGCCGAGTTCTTTCCAAACATTCCACGTAAAGAAAATGGTGGGCGCCAGCAACAGCAACGCGACCGCGAGACGGATATCCAGTTTCCGCGAGGCAATTGGCGGCGCCATTGAAGTCAAGTCGGTTATAAAGGCAACCTCAAATTCCGCGTCCGCTGTTAAGGGCCGCTCTCAAGATTATTACTTCACACCCGCTCGTGGGCGTGTGAGCCCACGACACCACTCGCGCCGCGCAACCCGACTCGAACGGCTGGAAGCCCCGCAATACGAGTGATCCGCAGATCTCGATCGCTTACCAGACTCCCCTGAGGGGAGGAGTGGGCGTTTGCTGTTGGGCGAATTCGGCTTCCTCGCCAGGCAGGATGTAGTTGCGCTCGGCGTAGAAGCGGTGTTTTCTGGCGTTGCCGGGATGATCGGGCTTTGCCGTCTTCGGTACGGATCAGGAGAATGGGAACTTTCCCTAAACAGATCTACGAATAGACACCAGCTACCGTTTGGCGGGCTGAAGGGCGTAAAGGTACTTCATTGCGGCGCTGAACGCTCCGGCGACGCCGGAGAGGTGGTCTGAGCCTTCGAAAATGCGCGAGTCGTATCGGAAATCGGGGTTATCAGGAGTGGTGAGATTAGCGAGGAGCTGTCTGAATGGGTCAAGCATCATCTTCCCTTCGCCGGAGCCCACGGAGAAATATGCTTTTCCGCGGAGCTTTTTGCCGGCTTCGGCGAATGCGGTTTCGGATTTGAGGATCGCGGCGCTGTCCCACCAGAGGGATGGGCTGCCGACCATGT
The DNA here is from genome assembly GCA_035262625.1 of Bryobacteraceae bacterium. Classification (GTDB taxonomy): domain Bacteria; phylum Acidobacteriota; class Terriglobia; order Bryobacterales; family Bryobacteraceae; genus BOG-234. Next base: position 4,809 of record DATFSM010000087.1, on the reverse strand, counting down.
ACCGGGAGAAGGTGGTTTGGTCCTGCAGCATCACCCAAAAGGTGAAGAGGCCACCAAGTGAGTATCCGGCCAGCCCACGGTCGGTGGTCGTGCGGTAGTTGGCGTCGATGTAGGGAATCACTTCCTGCTGTAACGCGCGGAGGAACACGGCAGCCCCGCCGCTGCGCACTTCGCCTTCGAACTGTTTGGCAAAAGCTGCAGTCGCTTCCTCGTCGACCGTAGGGGTGAGGTCGTAGAACCGTTTTCGGGCCCAATCCAGGGTGTTGTCGACTTTGAGCGGCACACCCACGATGATCAACTCGTCGATGGGCGGGCCCAGGCGGAGAGAAGGTCCGATGCTGATGGTTTCATACGCGGTCCGGGCGGCATCGAATACGAAATCGGCGTCTGGCACGTAGAGGACCGGATAACGCTTGTCGCTTGCAGCGTAGCTTTTAGGCAGAGATACGTAGATGCGATATTCGTAACCAGTGAAACGCGAGTGAAACTCACTGGTCTCCACATCAGCCAAAACCAATCCTTTCGCTTTCGGCCGGAATTGGGTTTGGGGCTGCGCGCGCAGGAGTACCCCGGCGAGCGGCAGAATAAGAAGAATCCAACGCATGTGATGCCTCCTCAGCTAGGTTCAGATCGCGCAGAGTTTGGTCTTCAGGCATAAATCCTGATTTGCGCACAGGTAATGACTCACCGCACTTCAGTAATTCGTCAGGGGTGGGGCTGCGCGCCTACTGGCTGGCCGTTCGCAACTTCGTTGTATGCGTTCTGAACGTGACCCGCCAGAGAGTTGCTGACCCAATGCTGGACGCTCTTCGGCAGCGTCAGTGAGGTCGCAACGGCCTTGCCATCTTTGAGCGTCACGATGTCCTCAAGCTTCTTGCCGCTCTTTACAGCCTGGGCAGCAGCTTTGCGCAATTCCGTCATAAACGCAGCCTGACCGGTAAGGATTTCGGGGCCACCAGCCGGCCCGTGTCCGGGCAGGACATGGAGTGGCTTCAACTCTGCCGCGGACGTAAGCACTTTCGGCCAGTTCTCAAGGTTCGCATCGTTCGTGTTGTTGAACGGACCGTTGGTGGATGCGTCGCCCGTAGCGAGTATCCGTTCTTTCGGAAGCCATGCGAAGCCGTCGCCGCGCGTGTGGGCCCATCCGAAGAAGAGGAACTGAACTTCGCGCGTCGAGTCCTTTAGAACATAGGGAGATTTGTCGAAGGTCTGTTTCGGATACTCGGGACCGTTGAGATTCAGAGATTTCACATCGTCGCGGGTTTGTGCGGTGGAGAGCCATCGCGCGGGTTCGTAGCGATTCAGTTCGTCGACAACGGCTTTATAAGCGAAGGTGGTCGCGCCTTCTGCGGTCCAGACAGCGCTGCCGTAGTCGTGATCGCCATGGTGGTGGGTGATGAACACGTACTTCACGGGCTTGGGCGACAGCTTCCTCGCGTCGGCTAAGGCGAGGCGTGCTCCGCTGGGGAAGTTGGCGTCCACCACGATGAGGTAGTCCTTCATTTCGATGATGGCGTTGTTGCTGTGTCCCTGGCTCATGTCGCCTTCGCGAAACCAGACGCCGTCGGCGATCTTCTTCACCGAATTCGGCTGTGCGCCGCTTTGAGTGACGAAGAATGCGGTCACCAGCAGGACCGCGAAGGCAAGGGTGGCGAGCAATCGAGCTTTCATTTCTCCAGCCGTTTCTGGCGCCTGCGCGCCCCTCTAGATCAGGAACATTGTCTCTCAAAATCGGAGTCTTTTCTTGGCATGGCCATGAATACTCAGGGAGTAGGTGGACACGACTGAAGCCGCGTGTCCTTGGTTCGCCTGAGCTGATGCAGCCGAAAGCCTTGCGTTCTGTTAGCGCCGCGATAATAGAGAGCCAAAATCGGCGCGACAACCGGAAGCATCGCGCGATTACTTAGATCGGGCTTGTCGTTTACGACGTCAGCATCGGTTTGCGGTCGAGAAGGGCCGGGACAGAGGCCGAAAAAGCCGGCGGCAAAGGGCAACCCCCGCGTTCCCAAGGCAGTGCTGCGGCTGCCTGACCTGGACTTTGTGAAGTCGGCAGTTCTAAACCACCTGGTCGCAATTCCGCACTGTGATGGGGTACACTCGAACTCAATCCGGGCATGCCTCTTTCCGCAGGTGACCGTCTCGGTCCGTACGAGATCCTTGGCCTGCTCGGCAGGGGCGGTATGGGCGAGGTCTACCGCGCCCGAGATCCGCGCCTCAATCGCGATGTCGCGATCAAAACCACGATCGCCCGGTTCAGCGATCGATTTGCGCGCGAAGCCAAAACCATAGCCGCCCTGAACCATCCCAACATCTGCCAGATCTACGATGTCGGTCCGAACTACATTGTGATGGAACTGGTAAATGGCGAGCCCCCACCCAAAGGCCCCCTACCCGTTGACCACGCATTGCGTCTGGCCCTGCAAATCGCTTCTGCGCTTGAAGCCGCGCACGCCAAGGGTGTGATTCATCGCGACCTGAAACCGGCCAACATTTTGGTCGCGAATTCCGCTCTGAAGTTGCTCGACTTCGGTCTGGCGAAGCAGGATAGGCCGGACGTCCCGCGCGAGGAGACGGAATCCCTCACGCTCACCCAAGCCGGCATGATCATGGGTACGCCCGCCTACATGTCGCCCGAGCAGGCCGAGGGCAAAGAAGCCGACGCGCGCTCCGACATTTTTTCCTTCGGCTGTATCCTCTATGAAATTCTTGCCGGAAAGCGAGCATTTTCGGGGAATTCCACCGTCGCATTACTGGGCGCCATCCTGCATCAGGATCCCGAGCCGTTGAACGCGCCCCGCGCGCTTGGCCTCATCGTCCGCAAGTGCCTCGCGAAGTCGCCCGAGGCTCGTTTTCAGTCGGCCTCGGAGTTGCGGGAAGCGCTGGAACGCGTGCCGAATTCCGCGCCGCGGCGTAGGCGCTCGCCAAAGATCCCCACTACGGGCTTGCATATAGCGGTTTGGCTTATTACTACATCCTTCAGGACGATTGGTATCTGTCACCGGACGAATCGGCCACAAAGGCCAAGACAGCAGCGATGAAAGCCCTGGAAATTGACGAGGCCAACGCCGAAGCCCACCTTGCGCTGGCCATGGAACTGCATTGGTACGAGCGAAATTGGACGGCTTCGGAGCAGGAGTATCAACGAGCCATCGCCCTCAACCCGAAGTCGCCGGATGCGGCGTGTCTTTACTCCTGGCTGTTGGTCCCGCTGGGACGGAAAGACGAGGCTGAGCGCATCTCTGGCGAGGCGCAGCATCTGGATCCGTTGTCGCAGATCGGCAACTTCACCCCGGGCTCGATCTCCGTTTTCACCCGGCAGTGGGACCGCGCCGTCGGGCAATTGCGCGCGGCTGTTGATCTGGACGCCACGTACTGGCTGGATCACGTTTTTCTCGGCCGGGCCTATGAACAAAAACACGATTTCCCGGATGCGATTGCAGCTTTCGAGCAAGCGCTTAAGATCGATCAGGATCACGCTGAAATCTGGTCGGCGCTTGGACACGTTTACGGCGTCTCGGGCAATACGGCGGAAGCTCGCAAAATTCTCGGGAAATTGCAGACCCCCGGGAGTTCTCAGCTATGTTGCGCCTTACAACGTTGCGGTGGTATACGCGGGACTCGGCGACGCCTCGCAGTCCTTCGCCTGGCTGGAGCGCGCTTTCGAGCAGCGTTCCTATTACCTTCCAACTTACTTTGCCACCGATGCGCGGCTCGACAATTTGCGCACCGATCCCCGTTTCACAGATTTGAGGCGTCGTCTAAACCTGCCTAAACCAAGGTGACGGGATTCCCGGCGGATCACGCGCCACTCGATCACGGCGTTTCCACATCGGACAGAGTTCGTTCTTTTCGATCGCCATAACGACTTGACGGGGGCTGTCGGGTAAAGATTCCGGGACGCGGTCTTCGGGGCTGGACGCAATTGCGGAGAAGAACAATAGAATAAAGTCCATGAAAAAGCTGGTGTTCGTCCTGGCTGCCGGGTTCGCCTTCGCGGGCGAGCCGGACGGCTTGATTCTGCCCCCAGGGTTCCACGCGATCGTGGTGTCTGAAGGTCTGGGCCCCATCCGTCATCTTGCTGTCCGGCCGAATGGCGACTTGTACATATCCACGCCCGTCGACCGGCAAAACAAAGGCGACGGAATCATCGCTGTGCATCTGGACGCAAACCACAAAGCCGATCATGTGGAGCATTTCGGCGGCGTGACCGGTGGGACCGGAATTCGCTTTTATAAGGGCTCGCTCTACGCCGCTTCCGCCACCGCGGTCTACCGTTTTACCTTCGCAAACAACGACGCGCTGTTACCAGGGAAAGATCCGGACATTATCGTGGATGGAATGCCCGCCGAGCATCCCGGCTTCGCGCGGGCCAACGTGGCGCTGGCGTTCGATGATCAGGATCATCTCTATGTCGCGCTCGAAGCCTCGGCCAATCTCTGCACAGATCCGAAGGTGGAGCAGGGCGCGCCGCCGGTCGGATTGAAGCCCTGTCCGGACCTGGGCCGACGCGCGGGCGTGTGGCGCTTCAATGCGAGAAAGACCGGCCAGAGATTCCCGGCCGATGGCGAGCAGTTGGCCACCGGAATCCGGGATATCAGCTCGCTCGCCTGGTCGGCGGCCGATGGACACCTTTACGGGATTATGCATGGCCGCGATACCACGAACCGGATGTTCCCGAATCTGGTGAGCGCGGAAGACGACAATAACATCGCTGACGAGATGCACCGCATCACAAAGGACACCAACTTTGGCTGGCCTTATACCTACTACGATGGCGCTCGTAAACTGCGGCTCGTGGCGCCGGAGTAC
>DATFSM010000086.1:0-7486 GCA_035262625.1 Bryobacteraceae bacterium | reverse complement strand
CCCGTTCACCTGGACCAAAGGACCCGATCAACTGCAGCGAATCATCGAAGCAACCAAAGAATACCAGGCCGCCCACCCGAAACAGCCAAAACGGCGGGCAGCCCGAAATACTAAAAAGGATTAACTGTACGATGTACTAGTCTGGCCGAAAACCGCGCGAACGGCTCGAAGTCCGCGTTGTGTAACCGCTGATCTTTTGAGTGCGGTTGCTACAATTGTTTCTTAGCCGTTCACAGGCGGGTGTGGCCTAGCGGTCGGGCTGTAGCCTTCCAAGCTACCCACACGGGTTCGACTCCCGTCACCCGCTCCAGTTCAATCCCGATCGCTCGTCCACCGTCATTGCGGCGGTTTCTCCAGTTTGGTCACGCGATCGGCGAGTGATTCAACTTCAATATCCAAGGCACGAAGCGCGGCGCTATGGCTTCGTGCGCGCATGTCCACCGGGCTGGCCCAATCATGAAATGCTGTCAGAAGCTTCGTTTCGAAACGCTCAAGCTGCATCGAGATCCACTCTTTGTCTTCGTTGGTCAGGGCCATCTGGAATGATCTTAACTCGGACCGGTGGTCGTTCAAGCCCGCTCGCTTGCTCTTCAGTTTCGAGGGGCTCCGGGACGGTTTCAGGATCGAGGCGATTCGTCCACGATTCCGGATCGCCGCGCTTGGGGAAACGAGCATCGAGCATCTCCATTCCCCCGACGTGGGCAATCGCTGGCGCGCGAAGCGAAATGGAGTCGGTCCCGCCGGCGGAAATTCTGGCGCTTCTGACTAAGCGGCCACCGCCGCCTGATATTCCTCATAAGCGCCGCGGAAGTCCACAAGGCCGTTCGGTCCCATGTGCCAGATGCGGGTCGCGGTTTCTTCCACAAGGTCGTGGTCATGAGTTACGAGAAACAGCGTGCCTTCGTACCGCTGCAGCGCGATATTCAACGCGTTGATGGATTCCAGATCGAGGTGATTGGTCGGCTCATCCAGCACGAGCACGTTCGGTTTCTGCAGCATCAGACGGCAGAAGATCAAACGCGCGGCCTCGCCTCCTGACAACGCCTCCGTTGGCTTCATCACCTCGTCGCGGGCGAAGAGCATCTGCCCGAGGAGTCCGCGCAGTTCCTCGTTGCCTGCCATCGGATCGAACTGCTGCAGCCAGTCGAGAATCGTCATCCCCGGCTGAATGGTGTTGCGGTGGTCCTGCGCGAAATATCCTATCGAGACCTCGTGCCCCCACTCGGTCGTTCCGCCATCGACGACGAATGGCTCGTCTCCCGCGCCCGGTCCGTTCGCGATCAGCGAACGAAGCAGAGTGGTTTTCCCCGCCCCGTTGCGCCCCAAAATTCCGACCTTCTCGCCGCGTGAAACACTGGCGGTGAATCGATCGACCACATTCAGGTCGCCCCAGGACTTCGAGAGCCCTTTGACTTCCAGCGCATGGCGCCCCGAAGGCCGTTTCATCTCGAATCGGATGAATGGCCGTTGAATGTTGGATCTGGCAAGGTCGCTCGTCTGGAGGCGCTCGACTTCTTTTTTGCGCGACATCACCTGGCTCGACCGCGTGCCGGCGGAGAAGCGCGCGATGAACTCGTTCAGCTGCGCGATCTTCTTCTCGCGCTGCGCGTTTTCGGCTTCCAGGCGCGAGCGGATCTGAGTCTTCGCCAACACCATGTCGTCGTATCCGCCGGTGTAGGTGATGATCGTCTGATAGTCGATATCGGCTGTATGGGTCGTGACGCTGTTGAGAAAGTGACGATCGTGCGAAATCACGATCAGCGTTCCCTGGTAGCGGTTCAGGAAGTCCTGCAGCCAGTGGATCGATTCGAGGTCGAGGTGGTTGGTGGGCTCGTCCAGCAGCAGCGCGGCGGGCGAACCGAAGAGCGCCTGCGCAAGGAGCACACGAACCTTCTGGCCCCCCTGAAGTTCGCTCATCGGGCGCTCATGCAGACTCTCGCGGATATCGAGACCATCCAGCAGAATCGCCGCGTCACTCTCGGCCGAATACCCGTCGTTCTCGGCGACAATCCCTTCCAGTTCGCCCAGCCTCATTCCGTCTTCGTCGGTGAGATCGGCTTTCGAATAGAGCGCGTCGCGCTCCTCCAGCGCAGCCCAGAGCGCCTTGTTGCCCATAATGACGGTATCGACCACGCGATAAGCGTCAAAAGCGAACTGATCCTGGCTGAGCACACCCACGCGTTTCGGCCGAACAACCGCGCCTTTTTGCGGTTCGAGTTCGCCCGTCAGAATCTTCATGAAGGTAGACTTCCCCGACCCGTTAGGGCCGGTGAGTCCGTAACGCCGCCCCGGCTGAAAGACGGTCGCGACGTCTTCGAACAGAATCTTCGCGCCGTAGCGCATGCTGACGTTATTGACTGAAATCACAGTGAAAACTTCGAAGAGGGGTGTGATTCCAGTTTAGCAGCGGCGCTTGTTTGGCCGCTTATTTATTAATATTTCAGCTCTGTGACCAGAACTTCGACTGGCTTGTCACCAGTGTTCTGCTCACTGTGTTTCGCCGGTCCCCCTTCGAGAATTTCGCCAGCTTTGTGGGGAGTCATGTCTACCTTGCCGTCGGCGTTCGTTACCCGAACCTTGGCGTCCGTAAGGTACACGTTGATGCGCTTGAGCTGATGCTCGTGCATCGGCGTCGATTCGCCAGGCCCTATTTTCACTCGAAACACGCGTACCTGATCGTTCTCGAACTCGAGATGATAATGCTTCTTATCGACCTTCAACGGGTCGATCGCGGTCGTGACGGCCTTACCCGCGCCAGGCTTTTTGAGTTCGATTTCAACAATATTGACCGGCTTCTCGGTTGCGACCGCGGCGATGTGCTTGCCTTCAATCGGGCTCCACTTAACCTCGTTTTCCGCGAACGTGAGCGTATTCCGCTTGCCGCTCTCGTACTGAAAATCCTGCGAACCGGCCGTACGGTAGATCATCACGCGGTTGAACTTGTGCTCGTGCAGGGAGGTCTTCTCGTGAGGCTGCACGATGACGTCGAGAACACGGACGTCGTCGTTATTGATGGGAGTCTTGACGGTCTCTTCCGAGAACAGCAGAAACGCCGCCGCCGGCAGCAGAAGCACAGCTCTGGTTCGCATCATGTCTGCGCGATTCTATCAGACGCGCTTCAGAACGAATCTCCGCCGTCGGATCGAGATGCGGCGTAATATCCGGTACGGGTTTTCACAATCGCGTCGGCTGGGGATGTTACCTCCAGCTTGATCCGGCGGAACGTTCCGTCCTGGCGGGTATTGGTCGGGCTATACGCGATCGTGTACTGATTCCGAAGGTCGTGAGCCACGTGGCGCGCGATGCCATCCACTTCGCCGAGAACCGCGGGATAGAAAGCTTCGCCGCCCGTTTCGAATGTCATGGTGTCCAGATCTTTTTTGGCGCGCGCCGCCTCCCGCTCTGTTCCGGCGTTCAGCAAGCCGATGGCATAAATCAAAACCCCGCTTTGCCTCGCCTCGCGCTTGAGCCGGTCGAGATCGACTACGCTGCTGTTGTCCTCGCCGTCGGTGACGATCAAAAGAACTTTGCGGTCGTTCTTCGCGTTGCGCGTCAAATGGGCGATGCCCAGCGACAGGGCGTCGCGCAGGGCCGTTTGACCGTTCGCCTCGATCTTGCGCAGAGCGGACTCCAGCTTTCCCTTGTTCTGAGTGAAATCGAGAGCAAGGCGCGCCGTTTCGTTGAACGTGATGACGAACTCTTCATCGCCGGGGTTCGAGGCGGCGACGAGAGTCATAAGCGCCGCGGACACCCGCGCATGTTTGTCGGACATGCTGGCGCTCTGGTCCACGACGAGACCCAAAGAAACCGGGGCGTCTTCATGACGGAATACCTTGATTTCCTGACGCACGTCGTCCTCGAAAACGCGGAAAGCCGATTCCGGGATGTTGGTCAGCAAAGTGCCGTCAGGAGCGCTCACGGTCGCATGAAGCTCGACTAGTTTCGCATCAGATGTGAAGACCGCTTCGGGTTCGTTCTGCTGGGAAAAGATGAAGACAGGGGAAGTGAAGATAAGGACTGCGAGCCGCGCGTAGCGCATCACTGATTCGGCTAGCACGAATTCTGCCATGAGCGCCGGCGGATCAGAGAACCTCCTCGAGTCTGCGCCGCAGTTCATTGACTTCCTCTCGAAGTTTCGAAACTTCCGTTTCCAGCGCGGACAGGCGGTCATTCGCAGACGACACCACCGACACCGGCGTCACCATCAGGGGCTGGTCTGATATGCCGCCCAGGGTTTGACCGAATCGTGGCTCCTTCATCCCCGGCGCCGGCGCGAACTCCTGGACGAGCGCGCCTTCGGGACGATTGATCAGCTTGCGCACGACCGTCTCGACCTCGTCGAGGTCCGCGAACGCGTAGAGGCGTTCGGTACGGCCTTTGATCTCGCCGAGCGTCTGCGGCCCGCGGAGCATCAGGACGCAGAGAATCGCCGTCTCGCGCCGGCCCAGATTGAGTTTTTCAGTAAAACGCTGAGCGTACTTGGGAACCCTGCCTCCACTGATGATTTCAGCGGCAAAGCCGTGCCCCCGCAACCCTGCGAGCGCGTCCAGAACGGTCGAATCGTCAAAATCCGTGGCCGGAAAACGATTGGATTTTTGATTGCACGCGGCGACTAATGCGTTCAAAGTGAGCGGATAATATTCCGGTGTTGTATTTTCCTTCTCAATCAAAGAGGCCAATACCCGTACTTCGGGGTGTTTCAAAACGATATTCACACCTTCAGCCTCGCACGGGCCGCGTAATCAAACTAAGATGTGAGTTAACAGCGCTACTAGTTTACGGGCTGCGCTGGCAACATCATGCCAACTAACGACGTTCCCTCCCGCACGCGCCTGCTCTTATCGGCCCGAAAGCTGTTCGCGGAAAACGGGTACGAGAGCACCAGTACGGCATCCATCGCCCGCATGGCGGGTACGAGCGAGTCACAACTCATCAAGCATTTCGGCGGCAAAGCCAGTCTTCTGGACGCAATTTTCGCGGATGGCTGGAATACGCTGACCACGTGGCTGCAACAACAGCTGCCGCCCACCATGAGTCCCACGGAACGGCTGCGAACGATACCACGCCTGATGTTTGAGGCTCTGCAGCGCGATCCCGAATTGCGGCAGTTGCTGCTGCTCGAAGGACGCCGCATTCGCAAGGAGGGCCGCCTCGCGACTTTAACGGACGGCTTCCTGGGATTCGTGAAGCTTGTAGACGCGACGCTCGCGGACATGCGCAGCGCCGGCGAACTCCGCGAGGATCTGAATCCGCAGGCGATCCGTTCCGCGCTGATCGGTCTGACCGAGGGCGCATTGCGGGATCAACTGCTGGCTGAGCGAGCCGGAAATCCGTCTGAGTTTACGCCTGAGAACATCGGATCGCTCGTGGATGCGCTCGTGAAATCCGTCAGCGCGACTCACGCGACGGTTTAGCCGACGGAAGCCGGATTCAGAATCCGGTCAGCCAGGGCGAACTTCAGTGCGTCAATGCCCTGCCCGGTCGCGCTCGATATTTCGAGAAAAGGAAGACCGCGTTCGGCGGCAGCGGTGCGAACAGCCTCGACTCTCGAGGGGTCCTGCGCCGCGTCCATTTTGCTGGCGACCACGAGCATGGGCTTTTCGCTCAGTTCCTGACTGAAGCTGGAAAGCTCGTTCATCAACGTTGTGAAGTCGTGCGCAGGATCGCGCCCGGTCTCGGAGACGTCGACCAGGTGAACGAGCAGCCGGGTGCGCTCCACATGCTTCAGGAACTGAATGCCCAGCCCGCGCCCCTCGTGAGCGCCTTCGATAATGCCCGGGATGTCGGCCACTACAAACGAGCGCAGGTCCGGCATCTGAACGACTCCGAGATTCGGCTCGAGCGTCGTGAAAGGATAATCGGCGATCTTCGGCCGCGCGGCTGAGATGCGCGAGATCAGCGTTGATTTACCTGCGTTCGGATATCCGACCAACCCCGCATCCGCGAGCAGCCGCAGTTCGAGGCGAAGCTTGCGGAACTGGCCGGGCCTGCCGGGCTCATGTTCCGTCGGCGCCTGATGGGTGGACGTTGCAAAGCGCGCGTTGCCGCGCCCGCCGCGGCCGCCTTTTGCGGCCAGCCAAGTCTCGCCGTCGTGCGTGAAATCGTAGAGTTTGTCGCCCGTCTCGTCGTCGTAGACCGTGGTCCCGACGGGAACCTGGACGGTAATGGAGTTACCATCCTGACCGGTCTTGTTGCTGCCTTCGCCGTGGCGCCCGCGTTGCGCCGTGTATTCGGGATTAAAGCGGAAATGCAGCAGTGTGTTGCGGTGGATGGTTGCGGTCATGGCGATATCGCCGCCGTGTCCGCCGTCCCCGCCGCTCGGACCGCCACGGGGGACGTACTTCTCGCGACGGAACGCGAGGCAGCCGTTACCGCCGTCACCTGCCTTGATTGTGATCCTTACTTCGTCGACAAACATGAAAAAGCCGCTGGCTGTGTTGAGCCAGCGGCGGTACTCCCTTTTGGAAACAGCCTGGAAAGCGTCTTAGCTGGCGGCTTTGACGCTGACGAACTTGCCCATGCGGCCGCGATCGCGGAACTCAACTGTGCCAGTGATGGTGGCGAACAGCGTGTCGTCTTTGCCCCAGCCCACGTTCTCGCCCGGCTTGATGCGAGTACCGCGCTGGCGAACGATGATAGAACCGCCCGGAACGAGCTGACCGCCGAAAACTTTAACGCCCAGACGCTGCGCGTTGGAGTCGCGCCCGTTTTTGGAACTGCCTAAACCTTTTTTATGCGCCATAACAAAACTCTTCGCTTGCGATCGTTATGCAACGATATCGCGGATGCGGACCTCCGTATAATCCTGCCGGTGGCCCTGGGTGCGCTTGTACTGCTTCTTGCGCTTGAACTTAAAGACGAGGATCTTGTCGGCCTTGTCGTGGGAGGAAATCGTGGCGTTCACGCGGGCGTTCGCAGCGCCATCGCCCGTGAGCAGTTCGCCGGCTTCGCCGTCTTTAAAAACCGCCAGAACTTTGCCGAGAGCGATCTCGGCTCCGGGGTCGCCGCTCAGTTTTGGAACGCGCACCACGTCGCCCGGCGCGACGCGGAACTGCTTTCCGCCCGTTTCGATAATTGCGTGCATGGAATTTCTGAAACCTCTTTGTTTCTCTGTGCTTTCGCTGGTTTTCGCCGTGTCAGCGGATTCGCTGATGGGAAGCTCGCACGCACAAAGAGCGGGCGGGCCGACGCCAAAACTCTGATTATAATACACGAGGCGTAAGGCTCACAACCTACGGGGATTGGGCGCTTTTATCGCCCGGCCCTGTTCGCCGGGGCGGCGGGGGATTCAGCTCCCTGCTTGGAACAAAACGAACTGCTTCGGTGTGATGTGATCCGGCGGAATGCCGGCTTAACGCGACTGAAGCGTCAACCCGGTGGCGGGCCCATATGGACAGAAACTCCGACAGAGCCGAGTCAGGTGCGGCGTTTTATAGCACAATCGGGTCCAGCAGACCGGGCGCGGGCAGTTATAGTCGACACGACC
>DATFSM010000085.1:0-12517 GCA_035262625.1 Bryobacteraceae bacterium | reverse complement strand
CCGTTGACAAACTGAAATCCATCAACCCGGCGCGCGTGCAGGACGTCGTCGGAATCCATCAGAAGGCCACTCCCGAACTGGCGGATCGCGCGGTTGAAACCGCCTTCAAAAATTTCGCTGTGTGGAGCCGGACGCCGGCGGAAGAGCGCATCCGCATGACCATTCGGACCGCCGAACTGATTCGCGCGCGGAAGTTCGAATTCAACGCGTGGTTGGTCTTCGAGGCTGGCAAAACGTGGCCGGAAGCCGAGGCTGAGGTCTCCGAAGCGATCGATTTCTGTGAATACTACGCCCGGGAGATGGCGCGCCTTTCGGGATCTCACGAGGTCGTGCAGATGCCGGGCGAGCGCGACGAGATGCGCTACTTGCCGCTTGGCGTCGGTATCGTAATTCCTCCGTGGAACTTCGCCCTCGCGATCCTTTGCGGCATGACGGTCGCCGCATTGGTCGCGGGAAACACGGTGGTCATCAAGCCTTCGAGCGAGACGCCGACCATTGCAGCCGTATTCGCGGAGACGCTCCTCGAAGCCGGCTTTCCCGTGGGTTCGTTCTGTTTTGTCACGGGCAGCGGCGGCGCCATCGGTGACCGGCTCGTGGCCCATCCGAAGACGCGATTCATCTCGTTCACCGGATCACGGGATGTGGGACTTCACATCAACGAACTCGCCGCGAAGCATCAGAAGGGCCAGGTCTGGATTAAGCGCGTAGTCGCGGAAATGGGCGGCAAGGACGCAATTATCATCGACGGCGAATGTGATCTGGAGGCGGCCGTGGAAGGAGTCGCTGTTTCCGCGTTCGGGTATCAGGGCCAGAAATGCTCCGCCTGTTCGCGCGCTATCGTTGACGACAAGGTTTACGATTCGTTCGTTTCGAAGCTGCGGGAACGGGTCGGGAAGATCAAGGTCGGAGTTCCGGATGATCCCGCCAACTACATGGGGCCCGTAATCGGCCCCGCCGCAGAAAAATCGATTCTCCAATACATCGAAACTGGTAAGACAGAGGGCCGCCTGCTTACGGGCGGCGCAGCCGGTCCTTCAGGCGGCTATTTCATCCAGCCCACAGTAATCGTCGATGTGGACGCGAAGGCCCGCATCTTCCAGGAAGAGATTTTCGGACCCGTCCTGGCGGTGACCCGAGCGCGCGACTTCGACCACGCCCTTTCGATGGCGAACGATTCCGAATACGGGCTCACTGGCGCCATTTATTCGACCAATCCGGACCACGTCCAGCGTGCCCGCGACGAATTCTTCGTCGGCAATATGTACATCAACCGCAAGTGCACGGGCGCGATGGTCGGCGCGCATCCGTTCGGCGGATTCAATATGTCTGGAACGGACTCGAAAGCCGGCGGACCGGATTATCTCCTGCTGTTCCTTCAGGCTAAGTCGATCGCCGAGAAGGTCTCTACTTAAACAGCTTTAGATCCACCGCCTCGCCCATCGCCTTGTAACCCACATCTCCTGGATGCAGGTGGTCGCCGCTGTCGTAGTCAGCCCGCATCTGAACCGGGTTGTCTGGTTTCTGCACGGCCTTATCGAAGTCGACAAAACCGTCGAACGCGCCACCCGTGCGGATCCACTCGTTGACGGCAACACGCTTGGCTTCCTTTTCCCCGCTGCCGTTGAACGGCGTGATCGTCGCGCCGATCACCTTCACTCCGCGCTCGTGCGCCCGTTCGATTACCTGTTTGTACCCGGTGATTAGATCTTCCGCGGTAACAGCCTCCGATATGGGCGCCGCGCCGCCAGGATGGTTGATATCGTTGATCCCCTCCAGCATGACGATGTACCTGATCCCGGCCTGCGTGAGCACGTCACGATCGAGGCGCGAGAGAGCGCTCGGCCCGTAAGTAATGTTGCTGGCGGCATCGTGCAGAATGCGGTTGCCCCCGATGCCGGTGTTCACGACACCGAACCGAGTCGCGCGCGATGCGAGGGTGTCGGGCCAACGGCTGTTGGCGTCGACAGTCGACTTCGCGCCGTCGGTGATCGAATCCCCGAACGTCACGATCGTCCCCGCTGCCTTGGGAGCCTGGACATCAAGCGAAGAAAGATAAGGCCAGGAAACAAGCTCAGCGGCATCGGACAGATTGGTCGCGCCGGTTAGATCGCCCACCACCGCGTAGTTCTTCTGCTGCGCGGCGTAGTGAACGGTTGAAGCAATCGCCGAATCCGGCAGAAACAAGCTGATCGCAACATTCGCGAAAGCGGGCACCTTGACCGGAACAGGATCGCTCAGCACGACGCCACCGGCCGGAATCCATATAGAGGGTAATCCGCTGAACGTCAACGCATGGTCCGAGCCGGGGTGAATCGCGGCGCCGCCCGCGCTGAGCGCGATATGCGCAGCGCCGATCTTCAGCGCTTCTTTGCCGAATACATTCGAGATCTTCACCCGCGCCAAATCTCCGCCGACGCTCGCGTGAACGATTTCACGCACCGTCTGATTCAGAAACTCCAGGTTGCGAGTTCGCATCTGCCCGGCGTCGGCAATGGGAAGAGAGGGACTCGCTGCCCAGGAAGCAATCCATGTGGTCGCAGGCGGCGCGATCCGGAACACGGCCAGATCGATCGCCTCCGCCATAACTTTGTAGCCGGCATCGCTCGGATGCAGCCCGTCGCCACTGTCGTAGGCGGCCAGCAGTTTCTCCGGGTTCTTAGGATCGCGCACCGCCTTATCAAAATCGACGTAAGCGTCGTATCCCTTGCCGCTGCGAATCCACTCATTCACAGCCACCCGAATTGGTTCCTTTTCGGGCGAAAAATAATTGCGAGAGCTCTGCGCCTCGCTGTTGAACGGAGTCAGCGTGGCGCCGATCACTTTAAAGCCATGCTCGTGCGCCCGCTCGATCAACTGTTTGTGCCCGGCGATGATATCGGCCGCGCTGACCTTTTCCTGCGGCCTAATGTTCGGCCCCAGGTGTCCGATATCGTTAATCCCCTCGAGGACTAGGAGAAACTTCCCGCCCGGCACGGAGAGCACGTCCTCATCGAAACGCGCCAAAGCGTTCACGCCGGAGCGAGCGGCTCCGTCACTCAGCACGCGATTCCCGCCGATCCCCATGTCCACGACCGCCAGTGGAGGCCCACCCGAGCGCGCGAGCAGACGCGCTGCCAAAAAATCCGGCCATCGATGGTTTGCGTCGGTAGTCGATCCGCTACCGTCGGTGATCGAATCTCCGAATGCCACGATCGTGCTGGCCTGATCCGGCGCGAGTACGTCAACTCCTGTCGCGAACGCCCACATCACCTGCTTCTTCGCATTCGGCATCGAAGCCGCCGCAGTCGAATTGCCTTCGTCGAGGAATGCAGTCTCGTGCGACGAGGCATGCAACCCGCCAGCAACCGCCGCGCCGGGGATGTAGAGGCTGATCGCGAGTTCGGCGCCCTTGGGGACCGTGAGCCGCACGGGATCGCTTAGCATTACCGCGCCGGGAGGAATCTGCGCAGACGCCCGCCCGCTGAACGTGAGAGGGCGATCCGAGCCTGCCGCAATCTCCGAACCCTCGCCAGGCAACGCGATATGCGCCGCGCCGATCACCACTGCCTGCGTAGAAAATGCGTTTGAAAGGCGGACGCGAATCGTATCGCCGCCGAGACTCGCGTGAACGACTTCGCGTAGCGTCTGATTATTGAAAGCGGTCGTTTCCCCGCCTGGCGTAGGGGCTGCCCCCCAGGTGGCGATCCAGTGCGTCTGACCCGTGGAAAGGCCGGTAAACAAAAGAAAAGTTGCGAAAAGCTTCATACCGCTCCCAAAGTGTATCCGCCGTCGATAACCAGCGTCTGACCTGTCATGAAAGACGATTCGTCGCTTGCCAGCATCACAGCCGCTTCGGCGATTTCAGCCGGCTGTCCCAGATGCCGGATCGGCTGCCGCTCGATCTGCGCCACTCCGCGCCGCTCGTCTTTCCAGTAATATTCGCTCAGCTTCGTCTGAATGAGACCCGGCGCAATCGCGTTCACACGCACGCCCATCGGCCCGAGTTCGAGCGCATAGGACTGGGTCATCATGATCAGAGCCGCCTTCGTCATGCTGTAGAGCAGCCCGTCCCGCTGAGGCCGAAGGCCGGAAATCGAAGCGATATTGATCACCGACCCCGATCCCCGCTGAACCATGCCAGGCGCGATCGCGCCGATCAACCGGAACGCGCTCTTCAGATTGATCTCGATCATCTTATCGAACTGCGCTTCGTCCACGTCGAGGCAGGGAGCCTGGGCGACATTCGTAGCGGCATTGTTTACGAGAATGTCGATGCGGCCAAACCGCAAAGTGGATGTTTCAACCAGCTTCGAGATGTCTTCGGCCCGCCCCACATGGCAGACGATCGGAATGATTGAAGAACCAATCTCACGTGCGACGGCTTCAAGCGTGTCCTGCTTCCGCCCGCAGATCACGACCGTGGCGCCTTCGCGAACGAATGCCTCGGCAATGGCGCGACCGATTCCCCGGCTTGCGCCAGTGACGATAGCGACCTTGTCGCGTAAGCGGCTCAAGGGAGCACCGCCTCGATCAGCCGCGGTCCCGGCCGCTTCATGGCGTCTTCGAACTGCATGGCGAACTCTCGATTGGTCGCGGCTCGTGTGGCTTCAACGCCGCAAGCTTCCGACAGCTTAACCCAGTCCAAGCGCGGCCTCCCGATATCAATCGCATTATTCACGGCATCTCCAATGGCATTCGCGCCAGTGCGCTTCATCTCGATATCGAGGATGCGGTAGCGCCGATTCGCGAAAATCACGACAGTCACGTCGAGCCGATGCCGCGCCATCGTCCATAGCGCCTGTAGCGTGTACATCCCGCTCCCGTCCGCCTCCAGCGCAATCACTTTCCGGTCCGGCGCGGCGACGGCGGCGCCGAGAGCGACCGGCAACCCCTGACCGATTGCGCCACCCGTCACCGGCATGAATTCATGCGGCGCAGCCGCTGCCAAGTGACCCAGCACCTTGGCGGCGGAAGAAACCATCTCATCGGCAACAAGCGCGTTCAGAGGAACCAGTGCGGCAATACTCACGCCGACGGAGTCAACAGTCAACGCCGCGTCATCGCGCAACGCCGTGACGGGCTCGACAGTCGGAATCGCAATCGGCGGCATTCCGTCGGCGAGCGCATCGAGAGCCGCTGTTCCGTCCTGTTCGCGCGTGGCGAGCACGATCTTCTCGCAATCGGCTGGAGCCATCTCGCTCGGAGTGTCGGGATACGCGAAGAACGAAACCGGCGGTTCTGTCTCCACCAGAATCAGGCTCCGCACATCCTGCAGAAAAGGCATCGCCGATTCGGGAAAGTACGGAACCTGCGCCGCCGGAAACCGGTCGCGCCCCCAGGCGATCTTTCCCACATTGCGCGCTGTGACGACGCGCGCCCCGGTGCGACCCGCGGCCGACAGGCCGCGCGGATTCACAGCCGTGCCGCCCAACAGGATCGCTGCGCCTCCCTCCCGAATCGCGCGCCGGGCACGGTCTATCGTGCATCCACTCGGAACACACCGCTGCCGCCGCTGCGCCGCCCAACCCACAACATCGGTCTGCGACCACGAATAGTCCGCCGGAATGATCAGCGTGGCGACCTGCCCGGGAGGTCCCCAGGCCGATTCAACAGTCGCCGAGGCAGCCGGGCCCACGTCATCCGTACCTGAAGCAACTCGTACGGCATCCGAAACGGTTCGCGCAAATGCCGCAATATCGGATGTCAACGGCGCCTCAACCTTCAGATGCTGCGTCGCGTGCTCTCCCACAATGCTCACGATAGGCGACCGCGCCTTTCGCGCATTATGAAAATTCGCCAGACCGTTCGCGAGTCCCGGTCCCAGGTGCAGAAGCGTCGCTGCAGGGTTTCCCGTCACACGCGCATACCCATCCGCCGCGCCCGAACAGACGCCCTCGAACAGACACAGAAAACCCCGCACGCTCGGCACGCGCTCCAGCGCCGCCACGAAATGCATTTCCGACGTGCCGGGATTCATGAAGCACGTGTCGACGCCATTCGCCGCCAGCGTGCGAAGAAGACTCTCGGCCCCGGTCACTCTCGGCAGCATACTATGGCACATGTGAACGAAAAGGTTCGTCTCGCAAAGCGCGATGTTATCGCTGTCGTGACCATCGACAATCCGCCTGTCAATGCGCTCAGTCCCGGCGTGGCGGAAGGAATTCTGGAACACGCGCGCACCGCGGCCGATGATCCCGCTGTCGCCGCCATCGTGATCATCGGCGCAGGCAGCACCTTCATCGCGGGCGCCGATATCAAGGAGTTCGGAAAGATCGCCTCCGGCCAAAAGCCGCCAGTCAATCTCGCGGAAATCATTCTGCAGATTGAAGACCTGCCGAAGCCGGTCGTGATGGCTCTCCACGGCACGGCGTTCGGCGGCGGCCTGGAGATCGCGATGGCCGGACACTACCGCGTCATCGCTCCCACCGGGCAGGTCGGCCAGCCCGAAGTAAAGATCGGCCTCATCCCCGGCGCAGCGGGGACGCAACGCCTTCCACGGCTCGCAGGCATCCCGAAGGCGATCGAGATGTGCGCTTTCGGCGAACCGATCAACGCCGCCGAAGCGCTGCAATGCGGAATTGTCGACCGCATCATCGAGGGCGACTTGCTCCAGGGAGCAACAGCATTCGCAACGGAAATCGCCGGTAAGCCATTCCGCAAAACACGCGATCGCAGCGAAAAGCTCTGGAAACTCCGCGACGCCGGTCACGCCGCCGCCGTCGCCGTGCTGGCCTCAGCCCATCTGGACTTCGCCAACGGCCGCGAGGTCGAACGCGAACTCTTCGATCGCTGTCTGCATTCCACCGAATCGAAGGCCCTGATCCACGCCTTCTTCGGCGAACGCGCGGTCTCAAAAATTCCCGACATCCCCAAAGACACGCCAACCTATCCGATCTCCCGCGCCGCCGTGATTGGCGCGGGCACGATGGGTGGCGGCATCGCCATGACCTATGCGAACGCGGGAATACCTGTGATCCTCAAAGAAACCAGCGCGGAGGCTCTGGAACGCGGTATGGCCGTGATCCGCAATAACTACGCCAATTCGGTGAAGAAGGGCCGTTCCCCACAAAAGGCGATGGACGAGCGCCTGGCCCGAATCAATCCGCAACTCGTTTATCAAGGCTTCGAAACTGCGGACATCGTAATCGAAGCCGTATTCGAGAACATGGCGCTCAAAAAGACCGTATTTGCCGAACTCGACCGTGTCGTGAAACCCGATTGTATTCTCGCGACCAACACGTCCACACTCGATATCGACGACATCGCGTCCGCCACGTCAAGGCCAGGCATGGTCGTCGGCCATCACTTCTTCAGCCCTGCAAATGTTATGCGCCTGCTCGAAGTCGTGCGCGGCAAAGCCACCACGAAGGAAGTCCTCGCCACCTCCATGGCGCTCGGCAAGCGCCTGAAGAAAGTCGCCGTGCTCGCCGGAAACTGCCGCGGCTTCATCGGCAACCGCATGATTCACGTTTATCTCCGCGAAGCCCAATTCCTCCTGGAGGAGGGCGCGTCCGTCGAGGAAATCAACGGAGCGCTCACCGACTTCGGCATGGCCATGGGGCCGCTCGCGATGTCCGACCTCGCCGGAATCGATGTGGGATGGCGCATCCGTCAGGAATTCCGACATCTCGAAAAACCCGGCGTTCGCCGTCCGTTAATCTCCGACCGCCTCGCTGAAATGGGCCGCTACGGCCAGAAAACAGGCCGCGGCTTCTCGCTCTACGGACCCGACCGAAAGCCCTCGCCCGATCCCGAAGTCACTGCAATCGCAGAACAAATCGCGCGCGAAAACAGCATCCACCGCCGAAGCATCGGCCGCGACGAAATCATCGAGCGCTGCATCTATGCATTAGTGAACGAAGGCGCGCGCATCGTAGAAGACGGTATCGCGCTGCGCCCGGTCGACATCGATATCGTCTATCTCAACGGCTATGGCTTTCCGGCGTGGCGCGGCGGCCCGATGTTTTATGCCGATACCATGGGACTAAAGAATGTCCTTCACAGGATTCAGGATTTCGAGCGAGCGCATGGTCCCGACCTCTGGGAGCCTGCTCCGCTTCTGAAGAAGCTTGGGGAGGCGGGAAAGACTTTCCATGAGTCCGAGATCGGATAGAAAGCTCGCCATCACTGCCACTCTGCTCTGCTTCGCGGCATCAGGTCAGACCACGATGCTCGCACTCCAGGTACGCAACCTGGTTCTGGCGGGCAACACGGGATCGGCGCGGCAACTGCTCGACGAGGTTCGTAAAGCCGCGGGCACGGTTCCGGCCTATATCGAAGCCCTATCCTGGATTGGCCGTGGCGCCCTCAACGCCCGCAATTACGCCGAAGCCGAGAGCAACGCCGAAGAAGTACGCAAGCTCTGCCTCGACCAACTCGCACATCGCAAACTCGATGCTGAACCCGCTCTGCCCATGGCGCTCAGCGCATCCATCGAGATTCAGACGCAGGTCGCGGTGGAACAAGGCCGGCGCGACCAGGCCGTCGCGTTTCTCCGTACCGAACTGAAGCGCTGGTACGCCACGTCCATCCGCGCGCGCATCCAGAAGAACCTCAATCTACTGACTCTCGAGGGAAAGCCCGCGCCGCCGCTCGACGTCACCCACGCGCTCACGCCGCACAAGCTCCAAACGCTCGCCCAGCATCGCGGCCATCCGATTCTGCTCTTCTTCTGGGCCCACTGGTGCAGCGACTGCAAAAACGAGATACCGATCATCACACGAGTCGAACAGGTCTACGGCAAGCGCGGACTGCAGATGATCGCGCCTACCCAGCACTACGGCTATGTAGCCGGCGGGCAAGACGCGTCACCCGCCATCGAAACGCCCTACATCAAGGCCGTCTACCAGCAGTATTACGCCGGTCTGGGAGATATCGAGATCCCGCTCAGTGAGGAGAATTTCGCGAACTACGGCGTCAGCACGACCCCCACAATCGTGCTGATCGATTCCCAAGGCATCGTGCGGCTCTACAATCCCGGCAACATCCCCTACAATCAGCTCGCCGCGAAAGTCGAATCGGTTCTACGCCCCACGTAGCTCGCCGTCAAGCGACTGGATCTCCCGATCGAACACCTGTCCAAGGAGGCGCAGGCTGTTTCGTTACCCGAGCCAGCGAGGCCGCCGTGGCACCCGAACGAAACTGATCAATCCACTTAGATCAGCACAATCGCGGCAGCGCATCCTTGCGACAAGGCCCAGACCGGCTCAGCGCCGGCTCAAGGCTCGGTGGGCGCTGTGATCTTAAACCCCTGATCGTCTTCGTCCCACTTCTGGCTTTCAATATAGGCTTTGATCGTTGCTTCGTCCACCGCGCCCACGGTCGCGCAGAAGTACCCTCGCGCCCACATGGGTTGTCCCGGTACCGGTCCTTAACTCCGGAAACTCGGCCTGAAGATGACGGCTGGAGCGCCCTTTGATGTATTGCACCAGCTTCGCCGGTAACAAGGCCGGACGCGCCGACAACAACAGATGTATATGGTCCGCGGAAACTGCTCCCCGTACAATCACCACCTCCCGTGCCTCGCAGATCTGGCGGATCAGGTCGCGCGCACGCTCCGGCGCGACCCCGCAGTACCTTGTAGCGATACTTCGTGCACCAGATCACGTGATACTTCAGTCGAAAACCGCGTGCGCGCTATGCCTGTATTCCGCCATCCCCTCACTCTGGTGGGCGTGGAACCAAACTGCTGAAAGCGGACCGCCTCAAAGGCGGTGGGATTAGACCGGGCGGCCGGAGCTAAAAAACGAGCGGAGCAACCGGCCCTACGAAATATTTTCTGTTCGAGCCTGTTAGAAATCCTGGCGGCCCGCGACTACCTTGAATGTGGGGGGAACAGAATCGATTCCGGCTGGACAAGCAAATCAGGATGCCCTCTACAGGGAGGCCGCTAACCACTTTGGCCCTGCACTCGAACGCGTCGCAAGGGCCTACGAGGCTGATTCGGAGAACCGCCGCGATCTGAGCCAGGACATTCATTTTCAACTCTGGCGGAGTTTCCAGCGTTACGATTCCCGCTGTTCCCTCCGAACATGGGTCTATCGCGTCGCTCACCATGTCGCGGTCTCGCATGTCGTCCGTGAACGCCGGACCTTTTCGAACCTTGTGGGCCTCGAGGAACTCGAAGCTACGCCGGACAAAGCGGATGCGCAAGCCGCCGCGAATCAGCGAATGGATCTGAACCGGTTATCAGCACTGATCCAGCGACTTAAACCGCTGGATCGTCAGGTCATTATTTCCTATCTCGAAGACATGGATGCGGCATCGATTGGAGAGATTACAGGCCTATCGCCCGCAAACGTGGCCATGAAGATTCATCGAATCAAGAACATACTCGCGAAGCAGTTCCACGAAAAACGACACGAGGGAGACATCGATGCAGGATGACTTGCCCGAAACGGAGCTAAGAGCCATGTGGCTGAATCAGCCGACGGAGGCGTCCAAAATGACATCGAAATTGATCGAACAGAGGTTGCGCGAACTCCGCGCGAAGACCCGCAAAAAGTTGATCGGCAGTTTCGCCGGACCATTCGTTGCCGGCATGTTCTGCGCATATGGCCTGAAAGAGTTCGCCGGGCTGGGATTAGCACTGCAAGTGCCATTTGCCTGCGCCGTCGCCTGGAGCCTGGCCGGAGTGTATTTCTTGAACCGGGGAATGTGGCCAGCGGCGATCTCTGGAGACATGGGTCTCAGTACGGGCCTGGAGTTTTGCCGGCGGGAGATTGGGCGCCATCGCGACCTTGTGCGCCGGGTTCTGGTGTGGTCGTTCGGTCCCATAATGCTGGCCATCGCCACTTTCGTTGTGGCGCTGGTGATGGTCTCGACGAGAGAACGAGGCATATTCCCGAACGGGCTTCCTTTCCTGACTCTTGTCGTTGTCTGGGTCGTCGCATGGTTCGTGATCCGGTTGCGCGAACAGCGCGGACTCCAGCGCGAGATCGATGAATTGAACGATGTCGAGACGAATAACCGCCGCAATTAGTGTCGAAGATCCGAAGGAAGCCACAACATATGAAGCAAGTTAAGCGGTCGATGGCAATTGCCGCATTTACGGCATTGCATCTCTTTGCCCAGGACATTTCCGGCGAATGGCAAGGCTCTCTGAAAGCAGGCACGCAGGAGCTAAGGGTTATCTTACAAGTCATTAGGGGCGAGAACGGGGCATGGACCGCGACCCTGCTGAACATTGACCAAAGTCCGGATCGCGGCGCCGGGATGGCGGCGACTTCATTCTCGTTGGACGGCTCCCATGTCAAGTTCGCTATCGGTCTTGTACAAGGCAGTTACGAGGGACAACTTAGCGGTGACGGATCAAGTATTACGGGAACCTGGACGCAGCTCCGATCGCTGCCTCTCGAGTTCCGGCGCCCTACGAAAGATACCGCTTGGACCGATCCGTCCCCGCATCACGTCGTGTTCATACCTGTCGAGAAGAATGTCAGTCTGGAAGTTCTCGACTGGGGCGGCTCTGGAAGGCCACTGGTACTACTCGCAGGGCTTGGCAATACGGCGCACGTATTCGATAAGTTTGCGCCGAAACTGACTCCGGCTTACCACGTGTATGGCATCACGCGCCGCGGGTTCGGCGCTTCTGGCTCTCCTTCTCCGTCCGAGAATGGCGCCTATTCGGCCGACCGTCTCGGCGACGATGTCTTGGCAGTCCTGACCGCACTGAAGCTCAATCGCCCGGTGCTGGCTGGCCACTCACTTGCCGGCGAAGAACTGAGTTCCGTTGGCTCACGGCGCCCCGAAAGAGTCGCAGCGCTGATTTACCTTGAGGCCGCGTATTCATACGCCTATTACGACCGTGCGCGCGGTGATTTTGGCATCGATCTATCGGACCTCCAGAGGAAATTGGAGCAGATGGAGCCGGGGAAAAACTCGGCAAATCGAAGGCAACTGATAGAGGACCTGCTGGACACCACCCTGCCCGCGTTCGAACGCGATTTGAAAGAAGCGCAAAAGAATATAACTGATGGTGCGCTGGGCACGCCGCCATCTGCTCAGCCTTCTCCGATTACCGCGGCAATCATGAAGGGAATACAGAGGTATACGGAAATACGGGTCCCCGCGCTCGCGATCTATGCCGCCCCCCATACAACCGGACTGCCTGTTAAGGATGAGGGTGAGCGTGCCGCCGCCGACGCGCGAGATGAAGCGCTGGTCAACTCGCAGGCAAGGGCATTTGAGAGCGGCGTGCCATTCGCCAAGGTCGTTCGATTGCCGCACGCGAATCACTTTGTCTTCCTCTCAAACGAGGATGACGTGCTCCGCGAGATGAACGCCTTTCTCACAAAGCTCCCCTAATCAAACTGCGAGTATGCAACTGCATTATGGAAGAATCGGTTGGCTCAGCGCTGTCGTCCTGGCTGTACTGATTTTGTCTTTCTACCGGAGACGCCGCCCCTGAAGCTAACTGCGGAGTGCGCTCACGCCCGGATAGTCGCCGCGCGCCGGCGTTTCTTACACCGGAACTTGGCGCCGGTAAAGAAAAAACGCGGATCCGATCACCGCGGCCGTCCCTGCCATCAGCTTCAAC